>NC_007406.1:2023546-2712819 GCF_000012725.1 Nitrobacter winogradskyi Nb-255
CGGTAGACAGAATTCCAGAATTCATCGACAAGGTGAAGGACAAGAACAGCGATGTCCGGCTGATGGGTTTCGGACATCGGGTCTACAAGAACTACGATCCGCGCGCGAAGATCATGCAGAACATGTGTCACGCGGTGCTCAACGAGACGGGCCACGGCAATGATCCGATGCTCAAGGTGGCGCTGGAACTGGAAAAGATCGCTCTGAACGACGAGTATTTCATCAATCGCAAGCTGTATCCCAACGTCGATTTCTATTCGGGCCTCACCCTGAAAGCGATGGGCTTTCCGACCTCGATGTTCACCGTGCTGTTCGCGGTCGCGCGCACTGTGGGCTGGATCAGCCAGTGGAGCGAGATGATCGAGGACCCGCAGCAGAAGATCGGCCGTCCCCGGCAGCTTTACACAGGCAAGACCCGGCGCGATTACGTCGACATGGCTCAGCGGGCGTAGTTTATTCTTGCGAAGCTGGTCGCCTACATTCGCGCCCGCGACTCTCGCATGGCTTCGATCACGATATCGGCTGCCAGCTCGCTCGGCGAGCGCTGCCCTGTGGCCATGATGGTATTGAGCCCGTCAAACGCTTTGAGCTGACGCCGCCGCATCGGTGAATCCGTCAGAATTTCCTGTAGCGCCGGCGCGAGCTTGCCGGGCACGCAGTCCTCCTGAAGGAATTCCGGAATCACATTCTCGCGGATCACGAGGTTGGCCAGAATGACCGATGAGACGCGAATAACGCGTCGCGCGATCCAGGCCTCCACGCTGCCCGCTTTGTATGCGGCAACCATCGGAACGCCCGCCAGGGCGAGTTCGAGCGTCACGGTGCCTGACTTGGCGAGCGCCGCGCGGGCCACGCGAAACGCGGCGCGCTTGTCATCCTCGCCGATCACAACCCTTGGCCGACGCGGCCACGTTGCGACCGCCGGCGTGATCTCATCGACAAGATGCGGCGTCGTGGGCAAGACCACCTCGATCTCTGGGATGCTCTGTTGCAACATCCCGATGGTCTCGCCGAAGACGGACAGGTGATGGCGAATTTCACTACGCCGGCTTCCGGGCAATACCAGAAGCGTCGGGGGGTCCGCATCGCGCCGCTGACGTTCCTGCGCGTCCGGCCGCAGCACTCCAATCTGCTCCAATAGCGGATGGCCGACATAGGTGCAGGGCGGGCCTCCAAGCCTGCGATAAGCTTCGGGTTCGAACGGCAGCAACGCCAGGACGTGATCGACATAGCTGCGCATGGCCCGCGCCCGGCCGGACCTCCACGCCCACACCGAGGGGGAGACGTAATCCACGATCGGCAAGCCGCGGCACCGGGCGCGCACCCGTCGCGCCACGCGGTGGGTGAAGTCCGGACTGTCGATGATGACGAGCACGTCCGGCGCGGCCGCGATAACGGCATCCGCCGTCCCGCGAATCCGCCGCACGATCATGGGAAGCTGCTTCACGACGGCTGTGAAACCCATGATCGATAGTTCCTCGATCGGGAACAACGACACAAGGCCTTCCCGCGCCATCGTCTGACCGCCGACGCCTTCGAACCGCACGGAGCAGCCAAGCCGCCGACGCAGAGCTTTCATCAGGCTGGAGCCCAGGCGATCTCCGGACTCCTCCGTTGCGATGAGGAATATTTTTCGGGATGGATTTGCGGATGCCTCGTCCGGCATTATTCAGGCAGCCCGACAACGAACAAGTTTGATGCGTCCGCCTCGCCAACCAGCGCCTGCGGTTCCGCGACGAGCGTATTGCCGGCGACAACGGCCAGCCCGGCCAGACCGGCGGCGGCCGCGTTCGCGATGGTCCGCGGACCCAGCGTCGGCAGATCGTAGCGCAAATCCTGCCCGTGCTTCGGCGCCTTCACGAGCACGCCACGCGGAGCCTTGGCGCGGATTCGCCCCGCGGCGCGCAACTGGGCGATGCGAGCCAGAAGCGCGTCCGTCCCTTCGATGCCTTCCACGCCGACCACATGAGCGTCAATCACGACCACGGCCTGCCCCACATCGAAGGGACTGAGGGCGCGCAGCACGTCCAGCCCCTTGGCGATGTCAGCGGCCGCGGATTGGTCCGGCGCTTTCCGGGTCAGGCATCCGGCCGGCATCAGCAGATCCGGCGCGATATCCTTGATCCCCACCATTCGAAAACCGTCGCGCTCAAGAATGCGACCGACCCCCGACAGCAGATGATCGTCGCCGCCGCGAAACGCCGCCAGGACCTGTCCCATGGCCCGAATGGTCCCCCAGTCCAGGCGTATCTCCGACAGCGCCGGGCGAACCAGCGTCCCGATGAAAACTAGATCGCGACAGTTTTCAGCGCGCAACAGCCGCATGACCTTCCCGATCTGGCCGACCGCGATCCAGTGATGCGGAAAGCGCGACACTCTTTCCGGGTCGCACACGCCCTTCAACGCAAAAAAGACGGGCTTGAGACCTCGCGCGGTCAGCGAATCGGCGACTGCGAACGGCAACACGCCGCCGCCGGCGATCAAGCCGATCGGCGAAGACATACCCGAAACACGATCAGTCATGACTGGCACGCCGGCTCCGCTATGCGGATTTGTTTGCGCCACCCTCAGGCAAGCAGAGAGGACGATGCTTATCAGCGCCAATGAACGTCAGGATCTCCGCGATGGCGGGATCGTCCGACGCACGTGACTGGACGCGCTGGAGACGGTCCGCAAAGAGACCCGGCCCGTAAAACAGTTCCTGATAGAACGTCCTGACCCTGGCGAGACGCTCACGGGTGAACTTGCGGCGTCTCATCCCGACGACGTTGAGGCCCTCAAGATGCCCATGCTGGCCATTGACGAAGCCGTACGGAATGACATCGCCGCGGATGCCCGTGAGGCCCCCGATCATCGCCTGCCTGCCGATCCGCGCGAACTGATGCACGGCGGAAAGGCCGCCGATATAGACGAAATCTCCGATCTTGCAGTGTCCGCCCAGCGTCGC
Source organism: Nitrobacter winogradskyi Nb-255 (assembly GCF_000012725.1). NCBI lineage: Bacteria > Pseudomonadati > Pseudomonadota > Alphaproteobacteria > Hyphomicrobiales > Nitrobacteraceae > Nitrobacter > Nitrobacter winogradskyi. The sequence continues at coordinate 2,026,494 of NC_007406.1, forward strand.
CGAATTGGCGAAGACCACGTCATCGCCGACCTGGCAGTCGTGGCCGACATGGCTGTAGCTCATGAAGAATCCACGCGCGCCGATGCGCGTCACGCCGACATCCTTGGGCGAGCCGACGTTCATCGTCACGCTTTCACGGATGGTGCAGCCCTCGCCGATCTCCAGGCGCGTCGGCTCGTTGCCGTAACCCATATCCTGCGGCGCGCCACCCAGCGCGGCGAAAGGATAGATCGTGCAACCCGCGCCGATGGTCGTGTGTCCGGCGACGGATACGTGCGAGATGAGGCGGCAGTTCGGGCCGAGGACGACATGAGGACCGACCGTGCAGAACGGTCCGATCTCAACCGACTCGCCGATCACGGCGCCATCTTCAATCCGGGCAGTGGGATCGATTCTGCTCATCAGTCGGTCAGCATCGCGCCGACGTCGGCTTCGGCGACGATCGTGCCGTTCACCTTGGCATCGCCGTGGAACCACCACATCGTCTTGCGACGCCCGATGCTGCGCATGTGATACTCGACAATATCGCCGGGCATGACGGGCTTGCGGAACTTGCACTTGTCGATCGTCAGAAAATAGACCGCGCGCGGCTTCTCCGTGCCTTCCACCGACATGATGCCGATAACGCCCGCCGTCTGCGCCATCCCCTCGATCATAAGCACTCCCGGATAAACCGGCCGCTCCGGAAAGTGCCCCTGAAACGCGGGCTCATTGAACGTGACGTTCTTGACGCCGATCCCGCTATGGTCGGCCCGAATATTGAGGACGCGATCGATCAGCAGAAACGGATAACGATGAGGAAGGGTTTTGAGAATGGTGGCAATGTCCACGTGCTCGAACCTGACCGGCGACTCCATCACTCAGCACCTCGATCCTTCATTCGATAACCCGATCCTTCGGGGCGGCTTTGGGCGATCCGGCATCGGGAGCGCCGTCGCGCACGAGCCGTTCCACCGCGAGGAGCTCGCGAAACCACTGCCTGGTCGGCTTCGCGAAGTACCCGCCCCAGCGGCCGTTCGCAGGAATATCGTCCTTGACCCCGCTCATCGCCGTGACCTGCGCGCCATCGCCGATGTGGAGATGATTGTTGATCCCGACCTTGGCGCCCAGCGCGACGTTGTCACCGATCGTCAGGCTGCCCGCCAGGCCGATCTGCGCCGCCAGCAGACAGCGCCGGCCGATCGTCACGTTGTGTCCGATCTGAACCTGATTGTCGATCTTTGTGCCTTCTCCGATAACCGTGTCGCGCAGGCTGCCGCGATCGATGGTCGTGCCGGCGCCGATCTCGACATCGTTCTGGATCAGCACCCGCCCGGTCTGCGGGACCTTCACATGGCCTTCCGAGCCGAAGAAAATGAACCCGTAACCATCCTGCCCGATATGGCAGCCGGGGTGGATGAGGACGTTGTTTCCGATGAGAGTCGCTTGAATCGTCGTTCCGGCGCCGACGTTGCAGTCTCTGCCGATCCGGACGCCCGGCCCGATCACGGCGCCGGACCCGATAACCGAACCACGTCCGATCTGGACGTCAGGGCCGATCACCGCCAGCGGATCGATCACGACCTCGTCCTCGAGATAGGCCGATGGATGGATAACGGCGGACGCAGCGACGGCCGTATTGTCGAACCAGGACTGCGGCCGCAACGCATCGCCATGGAAATCCCGGGCGATGCTGACGAACGCGCGAAACGGAGCCTTTGAACGCAGGACCGCCACATGGGCCGGCACGTCGGCTTCGAAACGCGGGCTGACCAGACAGGCGCCCGCCTTCGTCGCCGCAAGTTGCCCGGCATATTTATGGTTGTCAAAGAACGCGAGATGCATGGGCCCGGCCTGATCGAGCGAGGCCAGGCCGATAATCCGAATGCCGCCCCGGGAGGCATCCACCAACTGCGCGCCCGTCGATGCGGCGATCTCCGCCAAAGTCGACGGCAGCGGGCGCTTAAAGAATGCCGGTTGCGTCATTCCATCCGTCGCAGTTGGCGCCGTGGTCACGTTCAGAACGTGGTTCCACCGCCAAACCTGAACTCCTGCACCCGGTCGAACCTGCCCTTCGTGATCGGCACCGCATAGTCGAAGCGAAGCGGTCCGAACGGCGACTGCCAGATCAGGCCGACGCCGACCGAGCTTCGGATCACATTGGTGTCGTCGTACTGAAGGCCGGCGCAGGTGCCCGGATTGGCGTTCGACGTACTTGGCGAACATCCCGGCGCATTGAATTCATTGGTCAGCGCGTACGACGTCGGCCCCTGATAACCCCAGAGCGAACCGGCATCCGCATAAACGGCGCCCTTCAAGCCCACTTCCTTGGGCATGAACCAGAACGGCATCTGCAACTCGACCGACGCCCCCCAGTACTTGGTGCCGCCCAGGGCATCCATCGTGCTCAGATAATTGACATCGCGCGGACCGATGCCGTACGGCGCGAAGCCGCGCACCAGATTCGGCCCCATCTGGAAGTTATCCAGCATGCGGATTCCGTTCTGTCCGGCATAGGCGCCGACATTGTTCAGGATACCGCCTTGCAGATGGATCAGGCCGACGATGTCGGAGACCAGCGGCTGATAATACTTCGCGTCGAGCGCCGTCTTCAGGTATTTGACGTCGCCGCCGATACCGGCGAAATCCTGCCTGAAGTCGATCAGCAGGCCAGCGGTGGGGTTCTTGTTGTTATCGAGGGTATTGTAGGTCAGGGTATAGCCGAGCATCGACGTCAGCGTCCGCCCGCGCTCCAGCTCCTGACGGATCGGCAGCGACGCCTCGCCATCGGAATAGCAGCCCATATTGACTCCATCCCATACGCCCATGGCATTCATGAACGCCGGTGAGGGATTGTACGGCAAGCCATTGGTGAGACTGTTGTTACAATTCCGCAGAGCGCTTGGCAGACCGATCTCCTGCTGGAAGATCGAATAACGCAGTTGCAACGTCAGATCCTCACGCAGGCCGAGACCGAGCCGCGGACTGAATCCGAGCGTCTTCATGTTGTAGGAAATCCACTGATTGGAGAGCTGTTCGCGCTGGTAAAGATCGAGCCCGAGCGCGACGCGGTAATCCAGCAGGAACGGCTCGACAAACGACAGCGAGTAACCCCTCGACCATTGCCCGTACTGAACCGAAGCCTTCGCATACAGACCACGGCCGAGCAGGTTGCGCTCGGAGACACTGACTTCCGCAAGTGCGCCCTGGGTGGTGGAGAAACCGCCGGACACCGAGAAATCGCCGGTCGACTTGTCTTCGACCTCGACGTCGAGAATCACGCGATCGCTGGATGAGCCGGGTTCGGTCGTGATCTTGACCGTCTTGAAGAAATCGAGGTTCTTCAGGCGGCGCTCCGCACGATCCACCAGCGACCGGTTGTAGGCATCGCCTTCCGAAAGGTCGAACTCGCGCCGGATCACATAGTCCCGCGTCCGTGTGTTACCTCTGATGTTGATGCGCTCGATATAGGTCCTCGGCCCCTCGTCGATCGCGAACACGATCGAGACGGTGTGCGCATCGAAGTTGCGATCACCGCGCGGACGCACGACAGCAAAAGCATATCCGCGACGCGACGCCTCGACCTGCATTTCCTCGACGGACTTCTCGAGCGCTTCAGCGTTGTAGAGCGACCCGACGTGGACATGCGAAAAGCTGCGCAGTGAGTTTCCATCGAACGTCGGAATCGACGACTCGATCGCCACAGATCCAACGCGGTACTGCTGACCTTCCTCGATCTTGAAGGTCACAAGAAATCCGTGGCGTCCCGGATCGTACTCGGTCAGAGCGGCAATGATCTGAACATCGGCATAGCCGTTCTTCAGGTAAAAGCGACGCAGCAAATCACGATCAGCCTCGACGCGGTCGGGATCATACACATCCCCTCCACCGAGAAAGCTGAGGAAATTCGATTCGTGGGTCTTGATGACGTCCTTCAGACGGTAGGACGAAAAGGCCTGGTTGCCGATAAACTCGATCGAAGCGACGCCGGTCTTGTCCCCCTCGACGATCGAAAAAATGAGATCGACGCGGTTGTTCGGCTGTTCGATGAACTCGGGGGTGACGCGCACGTCGTAGCGGCCGGATCGGCGATAGATCTCGACGATTCGCTGGACGTCGGACTGGACCATCGGCCGGGAAAACGTGCCGCGCGGCTTGGACTGGATCTCCGTCTTCAACTGATCGTCCTTGACCTTTTTGTTGCCCTCGAAGGCAACCCGGCCGATCACCGGATTCTCGATGACCGAGACCACCAGTCCACTTCCCGCCCGGTCGATTCTGACGTCCTGAAACAGGCCGGTCTCGATCAGCGCCTTCAAGGCGTCGTCAATGCTGGCCTGGTCAAGGCGCCCGCTGGCGTCCGGCTTGAAATAGGAGCGGATCGTCTCCAGCTCGACGCGGCGGTTCCCCTGAACGGAGATCGACGACAGCGTCTGCGCGGCGGCGGGGGACGATATCAGGGGAACGGTCACAGCAACGGCGGCCGGCACGGCAATGGCGATCAGGGCGGAGAGCAATATCCCCCTTAAAACCCGCATTCCAACATTCATGCGCAACGCGCCCTTATCAATTCTGACGCCGCCTGTTCCCCACAGACGGCAGATTCTCATTACGCGCTGCTTGTAGCCAATTTTCTCGCAGTCGCAAACGGCCTTTAGCAGTATAATTCTAATTTAATTCCAAGACGTTGCCCATTAGACACGCTCATCACGACGACTCTCGGTTCACGGTCCGGTGGAAATCGAATGTGATCGGTTCCAGGAAATTCCCGCCAGCCCGCGAGCCAAAGCCGCCAGCGATTCTTCCTGATTCCGGTCCGCAGGCATACGACTCACGATCGAGCCAGATGCAGAATATCGTTGTAGGTGGCGAAAACCATCAACATCAGCACCAGACCCAGCCCGATTCGGAACCCCACTTCCTGAGCACGCTCGGATATCGGACGGCCTCGCACAGCTTCCGCCGCATAGAACAAAAGGTGGCCACCATCCAGCAACGGAACCGGAAACAGGTTCAACAGTCCGATCGACACGGACAGAACGGCGGCAAGATGGATTAAGGCGGCAGGGCCGATCGTGGCCACCTGCCCGGAGATCTGGGCGATTCGAAGCGGCCCGCCGACCTGGTCGGCCGCCTCGCGCCCGGAGAAGATCCCGCCGATATAAGCCATCGTGCGATCGATAACGAACCAGGTTTCCTCGACTCCCATCCAGAGCGCCGTCACAGGGTTCACGTATTCCGTGGTGACGTCTCCTGGCGAGGTCGCGCGCGTAATCCCGAGAACGCCGATCCGGTGCGTGTTTCCGAACCGGTCCTTGATCTCCTTGAGTTCCGGCACGCCTTTCAGATCAACGATCGAATCGCCACGCTTCACGGCGAATGTCAGCGTCTCGCCGGCCTTGGTGCCGACGATCCGCTGCATGTCGGAAAAGCTGTCGATCCTGCCGCCGTTAATAGCGGTCACGATATCGCCAGCCTTGAAACCAGCCGCTTCGGCGGCGCTGCCGGCCTGCACCCCGTCAACCCGCGCCGTCGTGCTGGGCTTGCCGAGAAACATGAACAAGCTGGCGAAAATAACGATCGCAAGGATGAAGTTGGCGATGGGTCCAGCGGCAACGATCGCGGCGCGCCGGCCAACAGACTTATGATGAAAGCTGCTCCCACGCTCTTCCGCCGTCATGGAGGCAAGGGTTGAGCTCGATGGCGTGCTGGCCTCGGAGTCATCGCCAAAAAACTTGACGTATCCGCCGAGGGGAATGGCGGAGAGCTTCCAGCGCGTCCCGTGCCTGTCGTTGAAGCCCGCCAGTTCGGGGCCAAAGCCCACGGAGAACGTCAGCACCTTCACGCCCGCCCAGCGCGCGACGAGGAAGTGGCCAAGCTCGTGAAAGAAAACGACGATGGTGAGGACAAACAGGAACGGAAGGATATAGCCGATCAAGCCGGAGCTTAGCGTACTGAAACTGTTAAGAAAAAAATCGGCCATTCCGCTTCCTTGTGCAGGGCCGAAGGCCCTGTTCCCAACCACGCCTAAAGCATTCTCCGGCTAAGTGGAATCCGGATAGCGTGGAAACGCTCAAACTCAAATCAATAACTTGCGCGTATACGCGCTAGGATGCCTTTGCGGCAATTTGAGGCAAGAGCGATGCGGCCATATTTCGCGCGTTATGGTCAACGGCGATGGCGTCGTCAGCCGATGCCAGCGGCGCGAGATTTCCGGCCCGAACCCAGCCGTTCAGGGTAGCTTCGACCAGGCGGGCGATGGCGCCGAACCTGATCTTCTCGGCGATGAACGCCGCGACGGCAATCTCGTTCGCGGCATTATAGACCGTGGTTGCGCCCTGCCCCGTCCTCAGCGCATCGTAGGCGAGCCGCAAGGCGGGAAACCGCGCGAAATCCGGCGCCTCGAAGGTCAACTGTCCAATACTGACGAGATCGAGCTTCGCCGCCGGCCCCGCGATGCGTTCGGGCCAGCCGAGGCAATGCGCGATCGGCGTCCGCATGTCGGGGGCGCCAAGCTGGGCGACGACGGACCGATCGGAGAACTCGACCATGCCGTGGACGATGGATTGCGGATGCACCAGGACGTCGATCTCCTCGGGCTCAAGCGCAAACAGACAGGCGGCCTCGATAACCTCCAGCCCCTTGTTCATCATCGACGCCGAATCGATGGTGATCTTCCGTCCCATGCTCCAGTTGGGATGCTTCAGCGCCTGCGCCAGCGTCGCATTCTCGATGTCAGCCGCCGCCCAGGTACGAAACGGCCCCCCCGACGCGGTGATGATGACGCGGGTGAGTTCATCGCGATTTCCTGAACTCAGGGCCTGAAACAGGGCATTGTGTTCGGAGTCCGCCGGCAGGACGCAAGCTCCCGCCCTGGCGGCGCGCTGCATGAAAAAATCGCCCGCGCAGACCAGGCACTCCTTGTTCGCAAGCGCGATCGTCGCGCCGCGATCCACCGCCGCAAGCGCGGGCTTCAGTCCGGCGGCGCCGCTCACCGCGGCCATCAGCCAGTCGGCCGGCCGCGAAGCGGCCTCGATGATCGCGCTTTCGCCGACGCCATACTCGATGCCGGTGCCGGCAAGCGCATTTTTCAACTCATCAAAGTACGAAGTATCCGCGAGCGCCACAAATCGCGCGTCAAACTCGCGCGCCAGTTTAACGAGACCCTCAACATTGGAGTTCGCGGTCAGCGCCTCGACCCGGTAGCGGCCGCGCGCCCCGCGCAACAAATCCATCGTGCTGTCGCCGATCGATCCGGTCGCTCCCAGAACCGTCACGGTCCTGACGCCAGCCTCGACCGGCTTGTCGTTCTTCAACGGAACAGCACTCATATTTCACCAAACCATCAAAGCGTGGCCGATGCCATCGGCATCGCCACGGAGAAATCCGAAAAGCGCGGCGAAAACGATCGCCGCGACAAAGCCGTCGAGACGGTCGAGCAAGCCGCCGTGCCCTGGAATGATCTGACTGGAATCCTTGACCCCGAAACGCCTCTTGACCGCCGATTCAAACAGGTCGCCCGATTGCGACACGATGGACAGCAAAGCAGCGAGCAGCATTAATGGAGCCAATCTTCCGAGATCGAAAGCGGCAAAACCCGCGGCGACCGCGAGGCCGCCGGCAAAGCCGCCGACAGCACCTGCCCAGGTTTTCTTGGGACTGACGCGAGGCCACAATTTTGGTCCACCAATTCCACGACCCGCGAAGTATCCCCCGATATCGGCAGCCCACACCACGAACAGCACAAACATCAGCGCGACAAATCCATAGTCGCCATCGAGGCGGACCTGCGCCGATGCAAATGCGGCCGCCGCCGCATAACAGAATCCGGCCACCGACCAAAGGCGCAACCGGCGCGACACCGCAGCCACCGCCACGGCACCGGTCAGAAGCGCGGCCAACGAAAGCGCGCCGTATCCGAACGCCAGGCACAGGCCGGACACGACGAGCGCCGCAATCCCCGCGGCGACCGTCTGCTTTTCCTGCGCGGCGCCGACGATCGTCAGCCATTCGACGTACATGCCAATCCCAGCCAGCATGACGAGCGCGATCCATAACGGTCCGCCGGTCCAGGCGATCGCGATCGCGGCCGGCGCGAGAACCAGCGCCGCCATGATACGCGTCCTGAGATTTTGTGATCCGCTTGCGGCCGCCGGCGCGCGTTGATCCTGATCCAAGCTAATATCCCGAGTCCAAAGTTCGAACGTTCTTAGCTAAAGCGTTTTCGAGCGAAGTGGCATCCGGTTCGCTCGAAAACGCTGTGATTTTGGCCAATGATCTTGATCGGCGCGTTTCATCACGCGACCGGCAACCGCCTTCGTTCGAAAATTGACAGTCATGATCCGGCTTTCGCGGCCAGCCCGCCGAAGCGGCGTTCGCGTCTTGCATATTCGGCGATCGCTCCTTCGAGCGCCGTCCTGTCGAAATCCGGCCAGTGGATCGGGACGAACACAAACTCGCTGTAAGCCGCCTGCCACATCAGGAAATTCGACAGCCGCTGCTCCCCGCTCGTGCGAATGATCAGGTCAGGATCGGGAATGTCCGGGGCGTCGAGATATCGACCCAGCGTATCGGCGTCGATCGTGGCCGGATCGCGCTTACCCTCGGCGACTTCGCGCGCAAGCCGCCGGGCGGCTTTCGCGATTTCTTGTCGCGAACCATAGTTGAACGCAACGACAAGATTAAGCCGGTTGTTGTTCTTCGTCAGTTCCTCGGCCTCGGTCAACAGCGCAGAGATATCCGGCTCCAGCCCGTCGCGCTCGCCGATAACCCGCACGCGCACCCCGTCGCGATGCAGCGTCGCCAGATCATTGCGGACGAACCTCCGCAGCAAGCCGAAGAGATCGCTGATCTCGCTCGGAGGCCGCGACCAGTTCTCGGAACTGAAGGAAAAAATGGTCAGATAAAGGATGTTCAACTCGCCCGCGGCACGGACCACGCGCCTCAACGCCTCGACACCGCGGCGATGGCCTTCCGCGCGCGGCAGTCCTCGAGCGGCCGCCCATCGGCCGTTGCCATCCATGATGATCGCAACATGCAGCGGCGCATCGGCTTGGTCCGATCCCTCGATTGCAGGCGCAACGGCATTCGACATCAGGCCAGTCCAATCCGGCTAAACGGTGAGGATTTCCTTTTCCTTGCCCGCCAGCAACTGATCGATTTCGGAGATGACGCTGTCCGTAGCCTTCTGAACATCGTTCGCCAGGCGCTTCTCGTCGTCCTCGGAAATCTCGTGATTTTTTTCGAGCTTCTTCAGCGTATCCAGTCCATCACGGCGCACATGACGAACCGCCACCTTCGCCGCCTCCGCATATTTGTGTGCGACCTTTACCAATTCCTTGCGCCGCTCTTCGTTAAGTTCGGGAATGCGCAACCGCAATACCTGTCCCTCGGTGGCCGGGCTCAGTCCGAGATTCGAATCGACGATCGCCTTCTCCACCGCCTTGACCATCGACTTATCCCAAACCTGCACCGACAAAAGACGCGGCTCCGGAACGCTGATCGTCGCCACCTGATTCAGTGGCATGTGGCTGCCATAGGCATCGACCTGCACCGGGTCAAGCATCGACGAGGACGCCCGGCCGGTTCGCAATCCCCCCAGTTCATGCTTGAGGGACTGTGTCGCTCCCTGCATTCGTCGCTTCAAGTCGCCAATATCGAAACTTCCCGACACCATGCGCCCTCCATATGGAACTTGCCTGAACTACATCCGATCCGCCGCGACGGATCAACTTGCGACAATCGTCCCGCGGCCGGTCCCCTTCAGGATAGCGCCGATCGAACCCGGTTCGGCGATCGAGAACACAATGATAGGCAGCGCCGTCTCGCGGGCAAGCGCGAAAGCCGTCGCGTCCATGACCTTATAGCCGCCTTCGAGCGCCTGCGAATGACTTAACCGTTCGAACCTTTTCGCTGACGGATCCTTCTTCGGATCGGAACTATAAACGCCATCCACGTTCGTTGCCTTGAGAACGGCCTGCGCGCCGATCTCGGCGGCGCGAAGAACCGCCGTCGTGTCGGTCGTGAAGTAAGGATTACCGGTTCCGCCCGCGAGCAGGACAATGCGGTCCTCTGCGAGATACTTGTGCGCGGCACGGCGGGTGAAAAGCTCACAGACCTCAGGCATTACAAACGAAGAGAGGGCACGCGCCGATTGCCCGCGGCGTTCCAGGGCAGCCTCAAGGGCCAGGCAGTTCATGACGGTGGCAAGCATGCCCATCGTATCGCCGGTCGGACGCGAGACGCCGCGGGATGATACCTCGACACCGCGGAATATGTTTCCGCCGCCGACGACGACCGCGATTTCCACTCCCAGCGCGCGAGCCTCCGCCAGATCGCCGGCGATCCGATCGATCGTCGGCTGATCGATGCCAAAAGGCTGCGAACCCGCCAGATACTCTCCCGACAGCTTGACGACAACACGACGGTAGGCCGGCCGATCCATGATGCGTTCGCTCCGTCGCGAGTCAGATTGTCCCGCCTCAGATCCGGGGTTACCCTTGTCCGGCCGCCGCAGCGACCTCGGCCGCGAAATCGGACTCGGCCTTCTCAATTCCTTCTCCAAGAGCATAGCGCACGAAGCCCGCAATCCTCACGGGCGCGCCAACCCGGCCCTCGGCTTCCTTGAGCGCCTGGCCAACACTTCTCTTGTCGTCGAAAATGAACGGCTGTTCCAGCAGCGTCTGCTCCTTGAAAAAGGTCTTCAGGCCGGACTCGGTGATCTTCTCGATCATCGCCTCCGGCTTGCCCTGCTGCCGGAATTTGTCCGCGAGGACGTCCTTCTCGCGCTTGACGACCTCCGGGTCGACGCCCGAAGGATCGACCGCCACCGGATTAGCGGACGCAATATGCATGGCGACCTGACGGCCAAGCGCCGCGAGCTCGTCGGCATTGCCGGCAGACTCCAGCGCGACGATCACACCCAGCTTGCCCGCACCGTCGATCACGGCATTGTGGACATAGCCCGCGACGATTCCCTTGGGGACCTCCAGCGAATTCGCGCGACGCAACGTCATGTTCTCGCCGATGGTCGCGATCGCATCCGAGATCGTCGTCGCCACAGTGGCGTTGCCAACCTCGGCGGCCTTGATTACCTCGACGTCGGCGCCGACGCTGAGAGCGACCTGAGCCACCATCTTGACCAGTCCCTGAAACTGCTCGTTGCGCGCAACAAAGTCGGTTTCCGAATTGACTTCGACGACGACGCCCTTGTTGCCGCTGGTGACGACGCCGATCAGGCCCTCGGCCGCGACACGCCCCGCCTTCTTGGCGGCTTTGGAAAGTCCCTTCTTGCGCAGCCAGTCAATCGCGGCTTGCATGTCACCGTTGTTTTCGGTCAGCGCCTGCTTGCAATCCATCATGCCGACGCCGGTGATTTCGCGCAGCTCCTTGACCATCGCCGCGGTGATTGTCGCCATTGCTGTATGTCCTTTGCCTGCCGGGAGATGACGGTACGGATTCCCCGGCCGCCGTCACCTCTACCCAGGGATCAATCAGAAAATCGGGCATGACGCGGCCGGCTGCAACACCGCCGCGCCTCACGTTACTCGGCTTCGGCTGTCATCGCCTTGGCCTGAGCGACCCAGCCGTCGGCCCGGCTCGGAAGGCCAACCTCCTCGCCGATCCTGTGCGCGGTATCGTGATCGAGCTCGGCCAACTGCCAATAGTGGAAGATACCGAGATCGTTGAATTTCTTCTCGATCGCCCCGGAGACGCCGGTGAGCTTCTTGAGATCGTCGGCAACGCCTCGCGGACCGGCGAGACCCTGGAAGCCGGCAGGCTGCGCGGCGGCTGGAATCTCTTCCTGCACCGGCTGGACCGAAGCACCCACATCGATGCCGGATTCGCCCTGAGCCCGTGAAATGCCGTCGATCGCCGCGCGGGCAATGAGGTCGCAATACAGGCTGATGGCGCGGCCCGCATCGTCGTTACCGGGCACGATATAGGTGATGCCTTTCGGATCGCAGTTGGTGTCCACGATCGCCGCGACCGGAATGTTCAGCCGCTGGGCTTCCTGGATCGCGATGTCTTCCTTGTTGGTGTCGATCACGAACATCAGATCGGGAAGACCGCCCATGTCCTTGATGCCGCCGAGCGAACGATCAAGCTTGTCGCGCTCGCGTTGAAGCGTCAGCCGCTCCTTCTTGGTGTAGGCATTGGCGTCGCCGGAATTGAGCACCTCGTCGAGATGGCGCAACCGCTTGATCGAACCTGAAATCGTTTTCCAGTTGGTCAGCGTACCGCCCAGCCAGCGCGAATTGACGAAGTACTGCGCCGAGCGCTTCGCGGCATCGGCGACACCATCCTGCGCCTGCCGCTTGGTGCCGACGAACAGGATGCGGCCGCCCCTGGCGACGGTATCGCTGACGGCCTGCAACGCATGGTGCAGCAGCGGCACGGTCTGCGCGAGGTCGATGATGTGGATGTTGTTGCGGGCGCCGAAGATGTACTCCGCCATCTTCGGATTCCAGCGGTGCGATTGGTGGCCGAAATGAACGCCAGCCTCAAGCAGCTGACGCATGGTGAATTCAGGTATCGCCATGGTTCGATTCTCCGGTTGGTTCCTCCGGAAACGTGTGAGCAGGCGAACCGTCAAACCAAAAGGATTGCGGTCCGGCAGCCACCGGACGGCTTTTCAGGCCATGTTTCCGTGTGAGATGGCGGCCTGTATAGCGAGGGTACCCGCCATACGCAAGGCAATCCGATCCCGCCGGGCTGCCCCTCCCGGGCCGGTCAGATAGCCTGAACATCCACGACCCCCGTGACCGCCTTGATCGCGCCGGCAATCTGAGGCGAAACCCGAAAGCGGCCAGGAAGCTTTATTTCCACCTCGGTCTCAAGGTCCAGCATCATCACCAGCGAGACCTCGCCCTCGCCAGCCTGCCTCGATGCGGGAACTTTCGCGGCGCCAGCCGGATCCCCGTTGTCGTTCGCCTGAAGACGCTTTTCGATCGACTCGAGCGGCCTGGAATCGCGCAGGAAAATCCGCAGTCCCTTCTGCGTCTTGGCCGCCGCATCGTCGAGCGGTTCGGCACGGGACACCCGCGCCCGCACCTCCTCTCCCTGCAATTCCGCATCGAGTTGCAACAGCACCGCTGCCCCCGGTTCAAGGACCTCCCGAAACTGCGCGAGACCTTCCGAGAACAGCACCGCCTCGAAATGGCCGCTCGGATCGGACAGGCCGATGATGCCCATCTTGTTACCCGTCTTGGTTCGCCGCTCCATCCGCGAAACCACCGTCGCAGCCACCTTGCCGGCGGTCGCACCTGACTTCACCGCGCGGGAAAATTCGACCCACGACTGGACGCGGAGCCGCTTGAGCGCTGTCGCATAATCGTCGAGCGGATGTCCCGACAGGAAAAATCCGACCGCCTCATATTCGCGCCTCAGCCGATCGGCGGGCAGCCAGGGCTCCGCCCGAGGCAGCATGATGTCTGGCGCGTCCGCCAGACCGCCGAACATGTCATTCTGGCCGATCATCGTCGCCTCGTGGCTGCGCTGGCACGCAGCAAGGATCGCCTCGGCGCCGGCGAACACACGGGCGCGGTTCGGCTCGAGCGCCTCAAACGCTCCGGCGGCCGCGAGACTTTCGATGACGCGCTTGTTGATGGCGCGCGGCGGCACCCTGGCGGCGAAATCCGCCAGCGAAGTGAACATGCCGGCCTTGCGAGCTTCGACGATCTGCTCGACCGCGTGCGCGCCGACCCCTTTCAGCGCGGCCAGCGCATAACAGATGACGCCTTCCTTCACCTCGAAGGTCGCACCGGAGCGATTGATCGACGGCGCTTCGACCTTGATGCCCAGGCGCTGGGCCTCCGCGCGAAACTCCGAAAGCTTGTCGGTGTTGCTCATATCGAGCGTCATCGATGCCGCCAGAAACTCGACGGGAAAGTGCGCTTTCATGTACGCGGTCTGATAGGAGACCAGCGCATAGGCCGCGGCGTGGCTTTTGTTGAAACCGTAATCAGCGAACTTCGCCAGCAGCTCAAAGATCGTTTCCGCCTGGCCTCGGGGAACGCCGTTGTTGACGGAGCCCGCCACGAAGATCGCGCGCTGCTTCTCCATCTCCGAGCGAATCTTCTTACCCATCGCCCGCCGCAGCAGGTCGGCGTCTCCGAGCGAGTAGCCGGCCATGACCTGGGCGATCTGCATCACCTGTTCCTGATAGATGATAACGCCGAAGGTCTCCTTCAGGATCGGCTCGAGCATCGGATGAAGATATTCCGCTTCCTCCTCGCCATGCTTGCGCGCGCAATAGGTCGGAATATTCGCCATCGGCCCCGGTCGATACAGCGCGACCAGCGCGATGATGTCCTCGAATCGGTCCGGACGCATGTCCACCAGCGCCCGTCGCATGCCCTGGCTTTCAACCTGAAACACGCCGACCACGTCGCCCTGGGTCAGCATCTGGTAGCTGGCCGCGTCGTCAAGCGGCAGCGTGGCAAGATCGACGTCGATCCCCCGCTGCTTCAGCAACTTCACCGCGACGTCAAGAACGGTCAGCGTCTTCAGGCCGAGGAAGTCGAACTTCACGAGGCCCGCCGGCTCCACCCACTTCATGTTGAACTGGGTCACCGGCATGTCGGACTTCGGATCGCGATACAGCGGCACGAGTTCGCTCAAGGGCCGATCGCCGATCACGATGCCCGCCGCATGGGTCGAGGCGTGACGCGTCAGGCCTTCGAGGCGCTGGGCGATATCGAACGCGCGCGCCACCACCGGGTCCTCATCACGAAACGCCTGTAGTTTCGGCTCTCCCTCGATGGCCTGCTTCAGCGAGACCGGCGCCGCGGGATTTTGCGGCACCAGCTTGGTCAGCTTGTCCACCTGACCGTAAGGCATCTGCAGGACGCGGCCGACGTCGCGCAGCACGCCCCGCGCCTGCAACGTGCCAAAGGTGATGATCTGCGCGACCTGGTCGCGGCCGTAGCGCTTCTGCACGTAGTCGATGACCTCCCCGCGCCGCTCCTGGCAGAAGTCGATATCGAAGTCCGGCATCGATATCCGTTCGGGATTGAGGAAGCGCTCGAACAGCAGGCCGAAGCGGATCGGATCGAGATCGGTGATCGTGAGCGCATAGGCCACCAATGAGCCGGCGCCGGAGCCCCGCCCCGGCCCAACCGGAATTCCCTTGGACTTGGCGTGCTTGATGAAGTCCGCGACGATGAGGAAGTAGCCCGCGTAATTCATGCGCGTGATGACATCGAGTTCGAAGTCAAGGCGCGCGCTGTAGTCCTGCTCCGTCATTCCGGTCGAGACGCCATGCACCGCCAGCCGCTTCGCAAGTCCCTCCTGCGCCTGTCGCCGCAATTCGGCGGCTTCATCGTTTTTCCCGTCCGCCGCGGCGGCGTCCGAGGCCACCGTAAAGTGCGGAAGGATCGGCTTGCGCGTCCGCGGCCGGAACGCGCAACGTTCCGCGATTTCCATCGTGGACGACAACGCTTCCGGGATGTCAGCAAACAGGACAGCCATTTCCGCGCGGGTCTTGAAGCGGTGATCCGGCGTCAATTGCTCGCGATCGGTCTCCGCAACCAGGCGACCGCCGGCGATGCATAGCAAGGCGTCATGGGCTTCATAATCATCGGAGGTCGCAAAATACGGCTCGTTGGTCGCAACCAGCGGAAGGCCCTTCGCATAGGCGAGGTCGATCAATGCACCTTCGACCCGCCGCTCCTTGTCGAGCCCATGGCGCTGCAACTCCACGTAAAGCCGGTCGCCGAAAATCCCGGCGAGCCGGTCGCAGCGGGCCGTCGCAAGCGCGGGCTGATCGGCGTTGAACGCCTGCGCCACGGGACCCTCGGGCCCTCCGGTCAAGGCGATCAGACCTTCGTTTTCATCCCGTAGCCACTCCCAATTGACGTGAGGGCTGCAATGCTCCGGTGTTTCGAGGAAGGCGCGGGAGTTCAACCGCATCAAGTTACGATAGCCGGCTTCGCGCGTCGCCAGCAGGACGATTCGGGCAGGCGGTAGCGCGTTTCGGGCATTGGCATCCTGATCTGTGAAGTCCACCGCCAGTTCACAGCCGACGATCGGCTGGATGCCAAGGCCTGCGACTTTGTCGGAGAATTCCAGCGCTCCGAACATGTTGTCGGTGTCAGTGAGCGCCAGGGCCGGCTGGTGGTCCGCCCTGGCCAGTTCCGCCAGCTTCTGGATCTTGATCGAGCCCTTCAACAAGGAATAGGCCGAATGGACATGCAGGTGAACGAAACCTGCGGGAGCCGCGAGGGTCTTCTGGGTCATGGTTTAAGGCAATCATCAGCCAGCGTCGGCCAAGGCCGACTCACAAAAGAAGGGTGGGGACTTGCGCCGGGCGAGTCCACGCGAAATCCCCCCACCTACGCGGCTGTTCTCGTTTTCCCCAGCCGCCCGGGTCGCCCGTTTACGAAAGCTGGGGAATAAGCTGCGCCCAGACAGCGACCATTCCGACGAACAGCACGATCGACGCCAGCGCCGACGCCTCCTCGACAAACATTCTCAACATGGCTTCCGCTCCTTCGACTAAAACATAACGAGAATATTGTTCCCTATTTGTTCTTAAGTCAAGGCAAGATGGAGCTGGAAATAATCCCCTTGGTTAATCGCCCTACGAAAGGCCAGTTGGAAAGGCCGAAACGAGATGTTTTCGGGTTTTTCGCAAACACACGGCTGCGGCAGCCGGGACTCACAGGTTTTCTGGTGACCCCTCACCGCAAGAAATGCGACGCGACCTTTCCAAGCATAATCCAATCAGCTTGATCGAATCATGCTTCTAGCGGAGGACGAAGTCGCGTCGGGACATCGCCGGTTCGGCGATCACTTGCGCGGCCGCTTGATCAACTTGTACGACCACCAGGCCGTTGCGTGGTTCCAGCTTTTGATAGGCTGGTTGCAGACCTTACAATCCGCCTGACCCGTATCCTTGAACGGACTGGTATAGACGGTCACGCTGTAGACAGCGCCGCAACCAGGACAGGTATATTCACCGCCGTCGCGGGCTCGTACGCCAGGTTTCAGTTTTTGGGCCATAACGGCCCGATAGCGCCCCCCGGTCCATTCCGCAAGTTGTTTTGTTCGCTTGTCCGAAGGGATCAGGACCAACGGCTCACAAGCGGCGCGCTTGAAAAGAAATGACCCGGCAGAATCCCGCGCAGGCAGCTTGATTCAATCCGGGCGCAGCGCATCCGCCATTTCCCGGATGATCGCTTGCGCGGCAGCTTTTGGATTGTCCGCGGCGTAGATGGGCCTGCCCAACACCAGATAATCCGCTCCGGCGCGCATGGCCTCAAACGGCGTGGCCACCCTTTTCTGGTCATGCCGGGCGCCGCCGCTCGGGCGAATTCCGGGCGACACGATCATCAGTTTGTTGTTCGTGTGCTTGCGAAGCTCGGCGGCTTCCAACGCCGATGCGACGACGCCGTCGACCCCGACCTCGAGCGCCCGCCTGGCGCGTGCAACGACGAGGTCTTCCACGCTGCATTCGAATCCCATCTCCTTGATATCCTCGGCATCCATGCTCGTGAGCACGGTGACGCCAAGTATCTTCATGTCGGAATTCCCGCGACCGGCGACGGCGGCTTTCATGATGCTCGTGACGCCATGCACCGTCAGGAAGGCGATCTTCAATTCCGCCGCCTGGGCGACCGCGCGCTGAACGGTCTCTTCAATGTCGTAATACTTGTAGTCCAGGAATACCCGCTTGCCTTCGGCGATCAGCTCCCTGGCAAACTCGTTTCCGCCGACGAGCTGCAACCCCAAGCCGACCTTGTAGAAAGAGACTCCATCGCCCAGATCCCTGACAAGCTTTCTTGCATCCTCGATATTCCAGTAATCGAGGGCCACGATCAGCTTCTCGCGAGCAAGATCGGAATCATGTGAGCCTGTCATGCGGGCCTTCTCACCACTTGTCACGGAGGTCTTCACGGAATTGTAACTCTCGGCATGAACCTTCTAAAATTAGTATATTTTGCTACAGCAATATGCTCCGTTCAATGATATATTGAACACCAATATGCTACGCGTACCCGCCTTCCTTTACGGCTCTGTGATTTGTGATGCCGACAAACAAAGGCCGAGCGCGTAATCATTACTCGTTTATAAGGAGTGATTTGATGCGTACAACCCTCATCGCTCTCGCTCTAATCTCCTCCTGCGCCGCGGCCAACGCCTCGGACTGGGACCGGCGGCATCCGTTCTGCATGATGCTTTACACACCGGTCGTGCACAATGACTGCAGCTTTGCAACGCTGGAGCAGTGCGTCGCGCGAACAAAAGGCTTGCCCGCCCAATGCGCGAGAAACCCGTACTTCGCCGGCGCAAATGATCGAAAGCGGCTTCATCAGCACAATCTCTAACGTCAAGCGAAAGGCTTTCTAACGTCAAACGAAAGACTTGCGTCGTGGCGTCAGCTTCGTGTCAGTCGAGTTCGACGACGTGACCGTTCTCAAGTGATACTCGCCGATCCATCCGGTCTGCGAGCTCCATGTTATGCGTCGCGATCAGCATTGACACCCGCGTCGCCTTCACAAGCTGCATCAGCGCATTGAACACATGATCCGCCGTTTGGGGATCCAGGTTGCCGGTCGGTTCGTCGGCAAGCAGCACCCGCGGTGCATTGGCGACGGCTCGCGCGATCGCAACCCGCTGCTGCTCACCGCCGGACAGTTCGGCCGGACGATGTGTGACCCGATCCTCAAGGCCGAGATAGGCTAGAATTTCTTGTGCGCGCTTGACCGTCTCCGCGCGCTTAAGTCCACGGATCATCTGCGGCAGCATGACGTTTTCGAGCGCTGTGAATTCCGGAAGAAGGCGGTGCGACTGGTAGACGAACCCGATATCGGTGCGCCTTATCTGCGTGCGCTCCACATCCGAAAGACCGGACGTCGCGATTCCTCCGATGTAGACCTCTCCCGCATCGGGGCTTTCAAGCAGCCCGGCAATATGCAGCAGGGTTGACTTACCCGATCCCGAGGGAGCCACCAGTGCGACGGACTGCCCCGCCCACAAGGCAAGCTTGGTGCTGTCCAGAATCGTCAGCCGTGTTTCACCCTGCGTATACTCCCGCTTGATGTCGTGAAGATAGACAGTCGGCGTTTCCTTCTTCCCCTGCTCCATGTCCATGCTCACTCGTACCGCAAGGCTTCGACGGGATCGAGGCGGGCCGCGCGCCATGACGGATAAAGAGTAGCGAGGAACGACAGCGTCAGCGCCATGATCACGACGGCGCTTGTCTCCCGCGCATCGATCTCGGCGGGCAGCTTGGACAGGAAATAAAGCTCCGGCGAGAACAGTTCGGTGCTGGTGAGCCACGAGAGGAACGCCCGGATCGACTCGATATTGAGGCAGACCACGAGCCCCACGACAAAGCCGGTGAGCGTGCCGACAACGCCGATCGCGGCCCCCGTGATCAGGAAGATACGCATGATCGCCCCCTGCGAAGCTCCCATGGTCCGCAGGATGGCGATATCGCTCCCCTTGTCCTTGACCAGCATGATCAGCCCCGACACGATATTCAGCGCCGCGACGAGGACGATCAGCGTCAGGATCAGGAACATCACATTGCGTTCAACCTGGAGCGCATTGAAGAACGTGGAATTGCGCTGCCGCCAGTCAACCAGAAACACTGGCCGGCCGGCGGCCTCCGTCACCGATTTGCGGAAGTCATCGATCTTGTCAGGATTGTCCGTGTAGACCTCGATCGAGGTGACATCGTTGGCGCGATTGAAATAGGCCTGCGCCTCGGCCAGCGGCATGAATACGAAGGTGGAGTCGTATTCGGACATCCCGATCTCGAACACCGCCGCGATCTTGTACGGCTTGATGCGTGGAGTCGTGCCCATCGGAGTCACGGCCCCGCGCGGCGCGACCAGCGTCACGCTGTCGCCCGCGTGCAGCGAGAGTTGATCGGCCAGGCGCCGGCCGATGGCCACGCCCTGCCCCTCGTCGAAGCCGTCGAGCGTCCCCTGTTTGATGTTCCTGGCGATGGAGGTGAGATTGTTGAGGTCATCGGCCCTGATGCCCCGGACAAAAACACCAGCGGCATTATAGGGCGAAGAGCCGAGCGCCTGACCGTCGACGACAGGCGCGGCAAGCCGTATCCCCTTCACCTGGCTGACGCGTTCCGCGACCTCCTTCCAGTCGGTGAGCGGCGACTCCAGCGGCTGAACCAGGAGATGCCCGTTCAGGCCAAGGATCTTGCTGAGCAGTTCGGTACGAAACCCATTCATGACGGCCATCACGATGATCAGCGTGGCCACGCCGAGCATGATGCCGAGGAACGAGAATCCGGCAATGACGGAGATGAACCCTTCCTTCCGCCGTGCTCGCAGATAGCGTCCGGACAGCATCCACTCGAAGGCAGCGAAAGGCTTGGTCCGGAGCGGCTCGTTCATGGTCTCATCCATCGTTCGATAATCCCATGATTCGGACCAATTGTGGCCGGAATGGCATTGAGAAACGCGCGCGGTGGATAATCGCTACGCCATCAGCCGCGCAACAGCATCCTCCAGCGCGACATTCTCACGTGATCCGTCGCCGCGCCGCTTGATCTCGACCTTGCCTTCGGCGAGTCCTTTCGGGCCCACCATTACCTGCCAGGGACTCCCGATCAAGTCGGCGGTTGCGAACTTCGCGCCGGCCCGCTGGTCGGTGTCATCGTAAAGCACATCGACGCCCCTGGCGGACAGTTCGCGGTAAATCCGCTCACATGCCTCATCGGTATCACTGGCGCCTTGTTTCAGATTCAGGATCGCGACCGTGAATGGCGCCACCGCCTCCGGCCATTTGATGCCCGCCTCATCATGGCACGCCTCGATGATCGCGCCGACCAGTCGAGAGACCCCTACGCCGTAGGAGCCGCCGTGGATCGGCTGCTCGACGCCGTCGGTGCCGGTCACCAGCGCCTTCATCGACTCGGAATACTTGGTGCCGAAATAAAAGATCTGGCCGACCTCGATGCCGCGCGTATGAACGCGCCTTTCTTCCGGAACCTCGCGCTCATAGCGCGGCCCGTCATGCACGTCCTCCGTCGCGGCATAGGCTGTAGTCCATTGCCTGACGATCGGCGTCAGATCGCCGTCGTAATCCACTTCCGTGCCGGGTATGGGAAGATCAAGAACATCCTTGTCGATATAGACGCCCGACTCGCCCGTCTCGGCGAGGACGATGAATTCATGGCTGAGATCGCCGCCGATCGGGCCGGTTTCCGCCCGCATCGGAATCGCCTTTAAGCCCATGCGCGCGAACGTGCGCAGGTAGGCGACGAACATCCTGTTGTAGGAGCGCCGAGCGCCGGCTTCATCGATATCGAAGGAATAAGCATCCTTCATGAGGAATTCGCGACCGCGCATGACGCCGAAACGGGGGCGCTGCTCGTCGCGGAACTTCCACTGGATATGATAGAGGTTGAGCGGCAGGCTCTTGTAGGAGCGGATATAGCCGCGGAAGATTTCAGTGATCATCTCCTCGTTGGTCGGCCCATACAGCAGTTCGCGCTTGTGGCGATCCTGAATCCGCAACATCTCCGGCCCATAGGCATCGTAACGCCCGCTCTCGCGCCAGAGGTCCGCGAGTTGCAGCGTCGGCATCAGCAGTTCGATGGCGCCGGCGCGGTTCTGCTCCTCGCGCACGATGGCCTCGATCTTCTTCAGCACCCGAAGACCCAGTGGAAGCCAGGCATAGATGCCGGCCGCCTCCTGACGTATCATGCCCGCCCGCAGCATCAGCCGGTGCGAGACGATCTCGGCCTCCTTCGGAGTCTCTTTCAGAATCGGCAAGAAAAACCGCGACAGTCGCATGAGCAGGCCTGGAATCGCTTGGGGATCGGATGCCGGCAGTGAAACCGGATCGGCCGGCAAAATACAAGGTCCGCGGGACGACAAGCCACGCGAAAACAGCCGAATTTCACGCGCCTGAAACATTTCAGGCACGTGAAGCGCGGTAGCACCTATAGCATTTTCGAGCGAAGCCTCGAGCCTGACCCGAGAATGAAATCCGGTTCGCTCGAAAACGCTTTGGAGCATGATCCGATCAAGTTGAATCGGACCATGCTCTAGAAATGATTATCTGGTCGCATTTTCTTGCGGCGAACCGGTATCCACTTCGCCGGAAAATGCTCTGACCGCCCAAGTTTAACTATCGACCTGAATCTCCGCCCCGGCGTCAAACCGGGCAGAATCGGGAGCGATATATCGGCGGAGTCTCAGGGTTTGGCCTTCAGCCGGACCACCGGCGCAGGCGCGCGCGGTTTGTCAGCCTGCCCCGCTTGCGGGATTTCGGTCCAGCGTTGACTCCCCTGCTCGCACTCCTGTTCGGCGGGGAAATAAAGGCTCTGTCCCGCCTTGTCCGGAAGTCGAACCACCAGGCCGAACGTATCATAGAGGTTGTCCGGCAACGGACCACCTCGCCAGATAACCTCCTCCACGACATCCGTGACGGTTTTTCCGTGCGGCCCCTGCACCGGCGCCTCGAGTTTCCTGCTCTTGATATCGACATTCCAGCCCGGCTTCATCTGCGGCTTCACCGACAGGATGCCTTCCGGCAGCCTGATCCGCAGCACCGTGGTCGCGCTGCCATTGCAGCCGTGCGGCACGGTGAAGGTGAGACGCGCGTAGCTGTCCGCGGGCGCATCCGCGGGCTGGACCGTGACATGCGCCAGCGCCGCCTCCCATGAGGCCACCACGGCAGCCGCCGCGATGGCCGAACCGATCCACGATCCCGAGACGCGCATCATTTCCGGCTTCCATCATGTGAGTGATCCGGCGGGTTCTTCATCGCTCCGCCTGACGCGCCGGGCGCTCGCGTACCCATGCCTTCCACATCGAGCGTGACCGCGACGTCACCGGCCTTTTCGAACTTAAGCGTGATCGGCACCTTCTCGCCCTTTTTGAAGGGATGCTTGAGATCGAGTAGCATCAGGTGATAGCCGCCCGGCTCCAGCTTGACCGTCTTGCCCGGCTCGACGGCGAGACCACCCTCGACCTGATTCATTTTCATAACGCCGTTGTTCATGCTCATTTCATGAACCTCGAGCCTACCGGCGGCATCGGTCGATCCGCCGACAAGCTTATCAGCGACCCCGCCTTTATTCTCGATGGTGACGTATCCGACAGCGACCTTGGCGCCGCCCGCCGTGGCGCGGGTCCAGGGCAGGGAAACGACCAGATCGCCCGCGCTGACGGATTCGGCGTGAACCGGCGTCACCAGACCAAGCGTCGCAACGGCCACCGCGCCGATCATGCCGCGGGATGTCAACCATGATTTCATGACATGCTCCTTTTGGTTCTGTCTGCCCTCACCATCGCACCTTGAATCCAGCATAGACCGCACGTCCGAATCCGGGTTCAAACAATGGTGAATTGGCGTTGGCGCGGTCAAGGATCGAGGCGGAAGCGATGTAAGCCTTGTTGCCGATATTGCGAGCCTCAATGTAGCCGGAATATCTGCCGCCGTCGTCAAAACCGGCCTTCATTCCATAGATCGCGTAGGCGTCCGTGCTCAGCGTATTGGCGCTGTCCGCATAATAGCCCTGCGGCACCCACTCGATATTCGGGCCGGCATAGAACCCGTTGGGATGCTTGTAGAGCAGTTCGCCCCGGACGTAGTGGCGCGGCGCCCCGGGCAGCAGATTGTTGCCGAACACCGGATCATTGACGAAGCGGAAATCGTTGAAAGTATAGGCAACGTTGAGCCAGAGCCGGTCTGGCCGATCGCCGCGCTCGAACAAATTACGAAAGATCGCGGCGCCCGCGCCGGCCTCGATGCCCTGATGCATCGTGCGATCGGCGTTGGTGACGTTGCAGTTACCAAACGCGCTGAACAGGCACAGCAGTTCGTTTTCGATCTGCGCCCGATAGTATGTCAGTTCCCAGGTGGCGTCAGGCCGCCGGGCGCGCGTGCCGATCTCATAGGTCGTCGCGCGCTGCGGCCGAATGCTGGTGAAAGGGATATTGGGAATGCCGGGGCCATTGGCGCTCTCACCGTAGCTCGGCACCTCCGCGCTTCGTGACACGTTGGCGAAAGCCTGCCAGGTCGGATCGATCTGCCACAACAATCCGCCCTTTGGACTCCACAGACTGAACTCCGTCCGGCCCGACTGATCGCCGTCGCTCAGGAAGCGATCCTGCCTGTCGCGCGTCGCGTACAGAAATTGCGTGCCGGCGATCGCGGCGACGTTCGGCAGGAAATAGAACGAATCCTCGATGTAAACCGAGGTGTTCCTCGAACGGTCAATCGACGACGACAGCAGCGCGCCCTTCTGCCCGGCGAGATTGGCGAATTGCTGATTGTCGATCCGTCCATTGAGCACATTGACGCCTGCCACCAGCCGATTGCGGTAGCCGCCGATCACGCGGTCATCGACCGCCCGCACAAACGCGCCGTAATCCTTGTAGTGATAGTCAAGCCATTGGAAGATCGGATGCATCAGATGGCGATCGGTTCCGAAGAGGCCGAATTCCACCGTCGTGTCATCGAACCGCATCGTGGTCTTGTTGCCTATGCGCACGGTGTCGATATTGCGCTGCCAGTCGCCAGCTACATTGTTCACGTAAGCAGTTTGAGGAGACGTCAGCGCGGAGAATTTGCTGACGGCGCCCGGGATCCGTTGCCGGACATGATTGGCGTTGAGATAGAACCGCGTCTCGAAGTCCGGCGAAAACTGATAGCCGATGTTACCGCTCAGGCGGGTCGACTGGCCGGAACTGTGGTCGCGAAACCCGTCGCTGCGCTGCGTCGATGCGGTGACGAAACCGTCCCACGGGCCGTTGCTGCCTCCGGTATTGGCCTGTAGCCGCCGGAAGCCGAACGCACCGGCATCGACGCTGACGCCGTTGATGAAGGGATCGCGGCCGGACGGCGTCACGAAATTGATGGCGCCGCCGAGCGAATTGGCCCCGAGGCGGAGCGCATTGCCGCCCTTGAAGACCTCGACATACTTGTAGGCGGTCGGATCGATCTCCTGAAAATCACCGTAGCCGTCGGCCGTGCTGATCGGGATCCCGTCCATATAGAGTTGCACGCCGCGCAGGTGGAAATTGCGCGACAGGCCCGAGCCGCGGATCGACAGCCGGGTATCGTCGCCCCATTTCGGCTGTGCGAACACGCCAGGCACATAATCCAGCACATCCTTGATGGTGTTTGAGACCGTCGAATTCCTGTAGGCGTCGGCCGTCACCAGCGCGACGCCTCCTGGCGTCTGCTGGATCTCCTGCAACGCCTGCTGCGCGGTGGCGACCGTCAACGATCCGGGGACGGCCGCCGGAGCAGCGGCCTGCGATGGCACGCGTGCCTGGCGCGCGACCGGAACCGGCCGCGGCGCGCTTCGTACCGCCTGCCTCGACTGAAGCCGATGCGGTGTCGGCGCCGTTATCATCACTGGTGGCAGCGCGGTTCCGGGCACCGACTGCGCGAAAACGTCATAAGGTAATAGAACCGCAACTGTAGCCGCGAGCGCACCATAAAGCGCGCTACCGCCACCGCGGGTGAGGTGATTAAACATGATGGTTGCACTATCCTGATGCCGGACAATCGCCCGGAGCGTTCGAACGGATTCGGATCGCTGCGAAATCTCAGCGATCGCTCAAAATCTGCTGAATCAGGAAATGCCGGGAGGACCGCGCGCCTGCGCGTTGGAGCCGACCGCTAGTGGCGGCAGGATGAAGGTGAGATCACGCCAGCGGACCGCTTTGGTATCCCGCTCGACGTCGACAATGGAGGCTTGCGGATCAGCCGTCGGGGTCGCGCTAGCGCCGACACAGCATAAAGTACAGCAGGCTCGACTTGCCTCCTGATGGTCTGCCTGCTGCGAAACACTGTCATCGGCGGCGTGGGTGCATATGACGCCCGCCGCGGGATCACCAACGGTGTCGCTCAGCGCGCGGCAAGCAGCGATTGGCGCAAAGATCTGCACCAGCATCGCAAGCATGACGATCGGAAGAAGCCTTCCCAGCCGCCGACGCATTTCCCCCAGCCTTTCGCGCTGAGAGCTATCATGGCGGAAGTGGGGTGTCGAGCCGTCATTCCCGGCGGTTTGCCTAGCCTTCGAGCGAACCAGAGCCCTTCCGCTTCTGATAGAAGCAGAAGCGGGCTCTATGATTTTGATTTAACGCGTTTTCTTCACGCGAACCGGATTCTATCCTTAGGGCTCAAGCCCGAGGACATGCTTCGCTTGAAAACGCTTTAGCCCGAAGCGCCCATCAACCGCGACAGCCGCTCCACATTCAGCAGGCCTGAATAATACGCCAAGGCCGCGACGCCATAGATCACCGACGAAACAATCGTTGTCCAGATCACCTTGCGGCGCATCAAGGCCTTCACCGGAGCTCCCGGATCAGTGCCCGCGATGAGTTCGCCATCTTCATGCTGGCTTCGCACGCCGAACGGCAGCATCAGAAACAGCGTGATCCACCAGAAGATAAAATAGACGGCAAGACCGGAGAAAATTTTTGAAGCCATCAGGATTGCTCGATCTCGACAAGCGCGCCGGAAAAGTCTTTCGGATGGAAGAAAAGCACCGGCTTGCCGTGCGCGCCAATCTTCGGCTCGCCGTCACCAAGAACGCGCGCACCCTCTGCAATCAGAATATCACGAGTCGCGACGATGTCAGGAACCTCATAGCAGACATGGTGAATACCGCCATCGGCATTGCGCTCGACAAACTTCGCGATCGGAGATGTCTCGCCGAGCGGCTGAATAAACTCGATCTTCGTATTCGGCAGAATCGCAAACACGGTGATCACCCCATGTTCGGGCAACGGCAGGGGGGCTGAAATCTCCGCGCCGAAGGCGGCGCCGTAGATCTTCGCCGCCTTTTCGGCATCCCTGACGGCGATAGCCACATGATTGAGTCGACCCAGCATGTCATCCCGCAACGCAATGAGCGGGTTCGGTTCTGCCGCGCCCGCACCCAATCCAAGTCCGGAACAAAGCCCGGCATCGCCGTGAAGGGACGGCGTTGATCCATGATACTATAGCGCTTTCGATCGAAGAGGGCCTGACTTCTGATTCAATCGGAAGCGAAATTCTTCAGATCACCAGAACGTGAACATAGCAGAGTGGCTTCTTGCCCCACTGTTCCGCGACGGCAGCCCGCACAGCGCGGCGCAATGATTCAGCCATCGCATCGGGATCGCGCCGCAGCGTCCGCGAGAACCCTTTCGCCGTCGAGACCACCGTGTCGAAAACGATGTCGTCGAGCACCTCGCCGGCCATGTTCTTTTCCGGAATGCCGACGAGATCGACTTCGGGATCCTCGATCAGTTCACCCTTGGCCGTGACGGCGATCGCGACGAAAACGCAGCCGGCAAACGCCATGCGCCGACGCTCGACGACCGCGCGCGACTTCGAATCCTCCAGGATGGCGCCATCCTTATAAAGCCGTCCTGACGGCAATTCATCGATGATGCCTGGTTCTCCGGGCCCGAGCCGGACCAGATCGCCGTTCTTGCAGATCAGGACTTTCGGCACGCCGGAAGCGCGCGCCAGCCGCGCGTGTTCGGAAAGATGCAACGCCTCGCCATGCACCGGGATCAGCAGACCTGGACGAACCCAGGAGATCATGTCCCGCAGTTCGTCGCAGCGTGGATGGCCGGAGACATGAACCAGTTGGGTGCGATCGGTGATGACCTCGATGCCCTGGGCCACAAGACCGTTGATGATCGCGCCGACGGCTTTCTCGTTACCCGGAATGGTGCGTGAGGAAAAGATCACGGTGTCGCCACGGTTCAGAGTGACCTCCGGATGATCATCCCTCGCGATGCGGGCGAGCGCCGCCCTTGGCTCACCCTGGCTGCCCGTGCACAGCGCCAGAACCTTGTCGTGCGGAAGATGGCCATAGACATCGGCACTGCGAAAATCCTGCATCCCGTTCAGATGTCCGGTCTCGCGCGCCACCTGCACCACGCGCGCCATCGCGCGGCCGACCACCACGACCTCGCGCCCCGCTTCACGCGCGGCGTCAGCCACGGCGCGCAGCCGCCCGACATTGGACGCGAAGGTCGTCACCGCGACCCGGCCCTTCGCCGCCTTCACCAGATCCGCGATGGTTCGCGCAACCTCGGCTTCGGACGGCGAGCGCCCGTCCCGCACCGCGTTGGTGGAATCTCCGATCAGCGCCAGCACGCCCTCGTCGCCGAGTTCACGCAAGCGCCGTTCGTCGGTCGGCGGCCCGATGATGGGCGTCGGATCGATCTTCCAGTCGCCGGTATGCACGACGATTCCAGCCGCCGTATGGATCGCAAGGGCATGGGACTCCGGAATCGAATGCGCCACCGGGATGAATTCGACGCCAAAGGGACCAACCTCAATGCGTCCCCCCGAGGGCACGACAGTCACCGGGATGTCCGGCGGATTGCGTTCGGCCGCGCATTTGGCCTCGAATAAAGCCGCGCTGAACTTCGTCGCGTAGATCGGGCATTTCAGGCGCGGCCACAAATCGATGATGGCGCCGAAGTGATCCTCATGCGCGTGCGTCAGCACGAGGCCGACGAGATTTTTTCGTTCCTGTTCGAGAAACCGGATATCCGGCATGATCAGATCGATGCCCGGCAGATGTTCCTCGTCGCCGAAGGAGACGCCGAGATCGACCGCCAGCCAGCTTCGCTGGTGACGGTTGCCGAGCCCGTAGATCGACAGGTTCATGCCGATCTCGCCTACACCGCCGAGCGGGGCAAACATCAACTCATCAGGCCGCGCTATCATGTTGCTCCGACCGAGGCAGCCGCGCCGAAATATACGTCACCGGCGGAGACAGCCACTCGCCTGCCGTCGGAGGTCACGACGATCAAACAACCGTCCTTGTCGATGGTATCAAACAGGCCGGATATCGTCGATGAATCAGACCGGATCGAAACGTGCTGACCGACCCCGGCCGCCCGCTCGAGCCACAGGCGCCTGATCTCGCCAAAGCCACGGCCCTTGTCCCAGACGATCCGGAATTCAGCCCAGGCATCAGTCAGCGCGCCAAACAGATCCTCCGCACCGATATCGATCCCGATGTCGCGCAGCGAGGCCGCCGGATACGGCATTCCCTCAGGCGCGGCGGCGACATTGGCGCCTGTGCCGACGACAACGGCCAACCGGTCGGGCGCGACGGTCTCCGCCTCCAGCAGGACGCCCGCGAGCTTCCCCCCGCCCGCCAGCACGTCATTGGGCCATTTCAGATGAAACGTCACGTTCTCCGATCCCGGAGATCTCATGCGCGCTTCAAGGCTGACGGTTCGCAGCGCGGCTTCGAGCGCCAACCCCGCCGCGAAGCTCAGGGTCGCGGCGACGGCGGGCGAGGTATCGATCACCTCAAGCACGCTGCATGCCAGATTGCCGCGGGGAGATATCCAGCTTCGCTGCCGGCGACCGTGTCCCGCCGTCTGCTCCGCCGCAACCAGCCAGATCGGACCGGTCTCGCCCGCGCGTGCGCGCGCCAGCGCCTCGGCGTTGGTCGAGCCGATGCGATCGAAGACCGCCAGTCGGTAACCAGCCGATGCAGCTCGCGGACCGAGCGAAAATGCCATTCGAACAATGCCGTCAGAACAGTGACTTCGCAGCCGCCGTGGCGGCGCTGACCAGAGGTCCGGGATACGCGAAGAACAGCATGTTGAAAAGCGCGGTCGCGGCCACGATCGAACGCAATTCGAGATGAACAGCGTCCGTCGCCTCGGCCCGCTCGTCGAAATACATCACCTTGATCACGTTGAGATAGTAGAATGCGCCGACCACGCTGGTGATGACGCCGATCACAGACAGCGCGAACAGCCCCGCCTTGATGGCGGCGCTGAACACATAAAACTTGGCGAAGAACCCGGCCAGCGGCGGTATTCCGGCCAGTGAGAACAGCAGCATGGCGAAGCAAAACGCCAGCAGCGGATTTGTCCGCGACAATCCCGCGAAGTCGCTGATCTGTTCGAGCGGCTGACCGTTACGGCTCATGGCGAGGATGACCGTGAAGGCCCCGAACGTCATCACGGTATAGATGACGAGATACAGCACGACGCCCTGCGCGCCTTCAACCGTTCCGGCGGCGAGACCGACCAGAGCGAAACCCATGTGGCCGATCGAGGAATAAGCCATCAGGCGCTTGATGTTGCGCTGTCCGATCGCGCCGAACGAGCCCAGCGCCATGGACGCGATCGCCACGAAAACCACGATCTGCTGCCACTCGGCGACGACCCCGGAGAATGCCGTCAGCACCACGCGGGTGAACACCGCCATCGCCGCGATCTTCGGCGCCGAGGCGAAGAAGGCCGTGACCGGCGTCGGCGCTCCCTCGTAAACATCCGGCGTCCACATATGGAACGGCACCACCGACACCTTGAAACAAAGGCCGGCCAGCAGAAAGACGATGCCGAAGACGACGCCGATGCTGCCGCTCTTCGCGGCGGCGGCAATACCGGCGAAGCTGACGGTTCCCGTGAAACCGTAGATGAGTGACGCGCCGTAGAGCAACATCCCCGACGCTAGCGCGCCGAGAACGAAGTATTTCAAGCCCGCCTCGGTCGACTTCACATTGTCGCGGTTGCTCGCCGCCACCACGTAAAGCGCAAGGCTCATTAATTCGAGCCCGAGATACAGCATGATCAGGTCGGCCGCCGAAATCAGCACCATCATGCCGACCGTCGAAAGCATCACGAGGATCGCGAACTCGAACATCCGGCGCGACTGGTCCTGAAGAAACTCCCGCGACAGAACGAGCGTCGCCGCGGAGCCGAGCAAGGCGAGTATCTTCAAGAATCGAGCGAAGTCATCGACGATGAAGCTGCCGCCGAACGTAACCAGCTTGCCGCTCGGCAACAGATACTCGATCACGCCGGCCCCGATCAGGAGACAGATCGCAAGGCCGGTCACGAGACCGGCCGCGCGCTGGCCGCACCACGCCCCGATCAGCAGCAAAACCATCGCGCCGACCGCCAGAGCGACCTCCGGTAGGACGGGAAGAAGTTGATATCCGGCAGCCTCAAACATCATAGCTGGCGTCCCTGCCCTGCCGTCACTGCAGCGCCGCGGCCTTGATGGCGGCGGTCGCGCTTGCATAATTGTTGACGAGATTTTGTACGGAAGCTGCCGAGAAATCGAGCACCGGCTTCGGATAAACGCCGAACAGGATCGTCAGCACCACAAGCGGCGCAAGCGTCAAGCCCTCACGGAAAGTCAGATCCTTGATGCTCGCAAGCGACGGTTTGACCAGCGCACCGAACACGATCTTGCGATAGAGCCACAGGGCGTATGCCGCTGACAGGATCACGCCGAGCGTCGCCGCCACCGCCGTGGGAATGCTGACCTTGAAGGTTCCGATCAGCGCCAGGAACTCGCCGACAAATCCGGACGTTCCGGGCAGCCCGACATTAGCCATCGTAAAAATGAGGAACACCAGCGCATAAAGCGGCATCCGATTGACAAGCCCGCCATAGGCCGCGATTTCGCGCGTGTGCATTCGGTCGTAAACGACGCCGACACACAGAAAAAGCGCGCCCGAGACGATGCCGTGCGAAACCATCTGGAACACACCGCCGTGAATGCCTTGCATGGTGCCGGCAAAGATTCCCATGGTCACGAAGCCCATGTGCGCCACCGACGAATAGGCGATCAGCTTCTTCATGTCCTCCTGCATCAGCGCGACCAGCGAGGTATAAACGATCGCGACGGCGGAGAGCACGAAGACCAGCGGCGCAAAGTCATGCGACGCAAGCGGAAACATCGGCAGCGAGAACCGCAGGAAGCCGTAGCCTCCCATCTTCAGCATAATCGCAGCGAGGATCACCGATCCCGCCGTGGGCGCCTCCACATGCGCATCCGGAAGCCAGGTATGCACCGGCCACATCGGCATCTTGACCGCGAACGATGCAAAGAAGGCCAGCCACGCCCACTTCTGCAAATTGTACGGGACGGAGGTCTGCATCAGCGTCGGGATGTCGGTGGTCCCGGCATTCCAGTAGAGCGCCATGATGGCAAGCAGCATCAGCACCGAGCCGAGCAGCGTATAGAGGAAGAACTTGAAGGTCGCATAGACGCGGCGCGGACCGCCCCAGATCCCGATGATCAGGAACATCGGGATCAGACCGCCTTCAAAGAACACGTAGAACAGCAGCAGATCGAGCGCCGAGAACGTGCCGATCATCAGCGTTTCCAGAACTAGAAACGCCATCATGTAAGCCGGCACGCGACGGGTAATCGATTTCCAGCTCGCGATGATGCACAGCGGCATCAACGCCGTGGTGAGAATGACGAACGGCAGCGAAATACCGTCCACTCCCATGTGATACCGAATGCCGGTGGCGAGCCATGTCGCCTGCTCGACGAACTGGAATCCCGTATTGGTCGGATCGAAGCGCGTCACCAGGAGCAGCGACACCGCGAAGGTGACGATCGTGGTCCACAGCGCGATCCAGCGCGCGGTTCGGTTGGCGGCTTCGTCGCTGCCACGAGCCATGACGTAAATCAGGATCGCGCCGACCGCCGGCAGAAAGGTCGTGACGGACAGAATGGGCCAGGTCGTCATTCTTACTGGCCTCCCGAGAACATGAACCAGGTGATCAGACCGGCAACGCCGATCAGCATCGCGAACGCATAGTGATACAGGTATCCCGTCTGCAATCTGACGACATTACGGGTGACGTCGAGCACCCCGGACGAAACGCCATCGGGACCAAAGCCGTCAATGACCAAACCGTCGCCCTTCTTCCACAGGAAGCGGCCGAGCCACTTCGCCGGACGCACGAAGATCACCTCATAGAGTTCGTCGAAGTACCATTTATTGAGCAGAAACTTGTAGAGCATCTGATGCTCGCGCGCGAGCTGGACCGGGATATCGGGCCGGCGGATATAGAAGAGCCACGCCACCGCAAATCCCATAATCATCATCACGGTCGGCAGGAAGGCGATCGTCTTCGGAATGTGATGCATTTCCTCAAGGATGTGCGGATGCATCTTCACGGATTCCCGGAAGAACTCCTCGACCCCGTGCCCGGTGAACAATTCCTTGAAGGGAAAGCCCGCGAGGATCGAGCCGGCCGCAAGAACGCCGATCGGAATAAGCATCCAGATCGGGCTTTCATGCGCGGCCTTATAATGCGCCTGATCGTGTGGCTTGCCGTGGAAGGTCTTGAAGATCAGCCGCCACGAATAGAAGGACGTGAGGCCGGCCGCCGCCACGGTCATGAGGAAGCCGTAGTAGGCGAACGGATTGTGAGACACGTAAGCGGATTCGATGATCGCGTCCTTCGAAAAATATCCGGCGGTCAGGGGGAAACCGGTCAGCGCCAGCGTTCCGATCACCATGACGAAGTATGTATACGGAATGCGATCCTTCAGGCCGCCCATGTTGCGGATGTCCTGCTCGTGATGCATCGCATAGATCACCGATCCCGAGCCCAGGAACAGCAGCGCCTTGAAGAAGGCATGAGTGAACAGGTGGAACATGCCGACGGTATAGGCCCCTGCTCCCATCGCCACGAACATGTAGCCGAGCTGCGAGCAGGTCGAATACGCCACGATCCGCTTGATGTCGTTCTGCACGAGGCCGACCGTCGCCGCGAAGATCGCCGTCGTCGCGCCGATGAACATCACGAACGCCTGCGCGTCCGGCGACAGTTCGAACAACGGCGACAGCCGCGCCACCATGAACACGCCCGCGGTCACCATGGTTGCCGCATGAATCAGCGCCGACACCGGCGTCGGGCCCTCCATCGCGTCGGGCAGCCAGGTGTGCAGCAGCAACTGCGCCGACTTGCCCATCGCCCCCATGAACAACAGCAGGCAGATCAACGTGAGTGCGTTGACGTCCCAGGCCAGGAAGTGAATCGTCTTCCCGGTCAGCCCCGGCGCCGCGCTGAAAATGGTATCGAAGTCGGTCGAGCCGACCAGCATGAACACAGCAAAAATGCCGAGCGAGAAGCCGAAGTCGCCGACACGGTTGACCACGAACGCCTTGATCGCCGCCGCATTCGCCGACGGCTTCTGATACCAGAATCCGATCAGCAGATAGCTTGCAAGGCCGACGCCTTCCCAGCCGAAGA
The DNA here is from genome assembly GCF_000012725.1 of Nitrobacter winogradskyi Nb-255. Taxonomy (NCBI): domain Bacteria; kingdom Pseudomonadati; phylum Pseudomonadota; class Alphaproteobacteria; order Hyphomicrobiales; family Nitrobacteraceae; genus Nitrobacter; species Nitrobacter winogradskyi. Next base: position 2,060,450 of record NC_007406.1, read on the forward strand.
AAAGCTGGACCAGGTTGTCCGACGTCACCAGCATCAGCATCGCGAAGGTGAACAGCGACAGATACCCAAAGAAGCGCGGACGGTGGGGATCCTCGTCCATGTAGCCTATGGAATAGAAATGCACGAGCGACGATACCGTGGTGACGACCACCAGCATGACCGCCGTCAGCGTATCGACCCTTAACGACCAGCCGATCTGGAGATCGCCGGAGGAAATCCACGAGAACAGCGCGATCCGCGCGTCGTGATGCATGAAGCCCACGTCGACCAGCGTGATCCATGACAGGACCGCCGACGCGATCAGCAAAGTGGTCGTGATCAGTTCGGCGGCGCGCGATCCCGCCGCCGGCGGTTCGCTGACGTGATGATCGTCGTGGCCGCGGGAGTCACCATGCCCGTGATCATCATGCGCCGCCGCCGCGTGAGCATGACCGTGGCCGTCATGATGATCGACCGTATCGCCGCTGGGATTGCGCCAATGCGCGCCGAGCAGCGCGATCAGCCCGGCGAGGATCGCGCCGATCAGCGGCAGAAAGACGATTGCCTCGATCATTCACCCACCCCATGGAGCATGATCCCGCAGCCAATGCATCCATTGGCCGGAGAAAGCCGGTCCCCAGTTTTCCGGATCATGCTTCAGCCCTTCATCAGATTGACGTCCTCAACCGCGATCGAGCCGCGGTTGCGGAAATACACGACGAGAATAGCAAGGCCGATCGCCGCCTCGGCCGCGGCGACCGTCAGCACCAGCAGCGTGAACACCTGTCCGACGATGTCGCCCAGGAACGTCGAGAACGCCACCAGGTTGATGTTGACCGCCAGCAGGATCAACTCCACCGACATCAGGATGATGATGATGTTCTTGCGGTTCAGAAATATGCCGAGCGTCCCCAGCGTGAACAGGATCGCGCCAACCGCCAGGTAGTGTCCGAGGCCGATTGTCATTTCACCCACTCCGCCTGGTCGGCGTCCTGCAATCCCTGCCCCGAGGCGACCTGGCGCACGCTCATGGCCATCTCGGGCGTCCGGGCGTTCTGGACGTTGATATCCTGACGCTTGACGCCGGCCCTGTGGCGCAGCGTCAGCACGATGGCGCCGATCATGGCCACCAGCAGCACCATGCCGGCGAGCTGGAAGTAATGAATGTACTTCGTGTAGAGCACGAGGCCGAGCGCCTCGGTATTGCTGACGTCGCCCGGAATGGCCGCCGTGATCGATTTCGTGACGGCCGGATTGAGGGTCCAGCCGCCGACGACGAGCAGCAGTTCCAGCAGGAAGATCGCCGCGATCACCAGGCCGAACGGCAGGTATTCGAGAAAGCCCTCGCGTAGTTCAGCGAAGTCCACGTCCAGCATCATGATCACGAAGAGGAACAGCACCGCGACCGCGCCGACATAGACCACGATGAGGATCATCGCGAGGAATTCCGCCCCCATCAGGATGAACAGACCGGCCGCGTTGACGAATGCGAGAATGAGAAACAGCACCGAGTGCACCGGATTGCGCGACGAGATGACCATCGCGGCCGATGCAACGCACACGCCGGCGAACAGATAGAAGAACAGCGCGGGAAGGATCATGCCCCTACCTCACCGATACGGCGCGTCGAGTTCGATCGCCTTCGCGATCTCGCGTTCCCAACGGTCGCCGTTGGCGAGCAGCTTGGCCTTGTCATAATAAAGCTCCTCGCGGGTCTCGGTCGCGAATTCGAAGTTCGGCCCCTCGACGATGGCGTCGACCGGACAGGCCTCCTGGCACAATCCGCAATAGATGCATTTCACCATGTCGATGTCATAGCGCACCGTGCGGCGGGTGCCGTCGTTGCGGCGCGGCCCGGCCTCGATGGTGATGGCCTGCGCCGGACAGACCGCCTCGCACAGCTTGCACGCGATGCAGCGCTCCTCGCCGTTCGGGTAACGGCGTAGCGCGTGCTCGCCGCGGAAGCGCGGCGAAATCGGATTCTTCTCGAATGGGTAGTTGATCGTCGGCTTCGGCTTGAAAAAATACCTCATGGTGAGGAAGAACGCCGAGATGAACTCGGTCAGCAGGAGCGAACGGGCTGTTGCGTTGATACTCATGACAACCTCAATTCCTCACTTCGGCGCGATGCCGGCGAACTGCAATACGGCCGCCACGATCACCACCATCGCCAGCGACAGCGGCAGGAACACCTTCCAGCCGAGCCGCATCAGTTGATCATAGCGGTAGCGCGGGACGATCGCCTTCGCCATCGCGATCAGGAAGAACATGAAGAACAGTTTCAGCGAGAACCAGATGACGCCGGGCACCCAGTTGAACGGCGGCAGGTCCACCGGCGGCAGCCAGCCGCCCATGAAAAGGATCGCGCCCATCGCGCACATGGTGGTGATCGCGACATACTCGCCGAGCATGAACAACAGGTACGGCGTCGACCCGTACTCGACCATGAAGCCCGCGACGAGTTCGGATTCCGCCTCGACGAGGTCGAACGGCGGGCGATTGGTCTCAGCCAGGGCCGAAACGTAAAACACCACGAACATCGGCAGAAGCGGCAGCCAGTACCAGTTCAGGAAGGTCAGCCACGGCAGGCCGATCAGGGTGGCCAGCCCGCTGGTATGCTGCGCCTCGACGATGGCGGAGAGGTTCAGTGAACCTGCGCAGAGCAATACCGTGATGATGACGAAACCGATCGACACCTCGTAGGAGACCATCTGCGCCGCCGAACGCAAGGCAGCAAGAAAAGGATACTTCGAGTTGGACGCCCAGCCGCCCATGATGATGCCGTAGATCGACAGCGACGAGATCGCGAAGATGTAGAGAATCCCGACATTGATGTCGGCAATGACCCAGTTCAGATTGACGGGGATCACCGCCCACGCCGCCAGCGCCAGCACGCAGGAGACCAGCGGCGCCAGAAGGAACACGCCCTTGTTGGCGCCGGAGGGGATGATCGGCTCCTTCAGCACGAACTTCAGAAGATCGGCGAACGACTGAAACAGCCCCCACGGTCCGACCACGTTTGGACCGCGCCGGATCTGCACCGCGGCCCAGATTTTCCGGTCGGCGAGGAGGATGTAGGCGATCGCGATCAGCAGAACGACGAGCAGCAGCACGCTCTGCGCCACCATCACGATCAGAGGCCATAGAAAGTCCGTCCACAACGGCATTGCGAAGAAATCGGCCATCACGCTTACTCCGCTGCCGTCAGCATGCGACCCGACGCAAGACGCGAGCATTCGGCCATCACGGCCGAGGCCCTCGCGATCGGGTTGGTCAGATAATAGTCGTCAATCGCGGCCTTGAACGGTGACTTCTCGATGCCGCCGCCGCTGCCCGCCAGTTCCCTGATCGCGCGGCTATCACCGGCCTCAATCTGGTCGATCCGCATCAAATGCGGCGCCGTCCTGAACATCGCCTGACGCAAGGCAGGCAGCGAGTCGTAACCCAGGGTCTTGCCCAACACTTCGGACAGCGCGCGAATGATCGCCCAGTCCTCCCGCGCCTCTCCGGGCGGGAAGCCGGCCCGGTTCGCCATCTGGACCCGGCCTTCCGTGTTGACATAGAGGCCGGTCTTTTCGGTGTAGGCGGCTCCCGGCAAAATGACGTCGGCGCGGTGAGCGCCGGCATCGCCATGGGTGCCGATATAAACGAGGAAAATGCCGTCCGGCGCCTTGATCTCGTCCGCGCCGAGCGAAAACAGAACATCGAGCCCGCCCGGCGCGGTCATTCGCGCTGCGTTCAGGCCACCCTTCCCCGGCGCGAAGCCGAGGTCCAGCGCGCCGACCCGCGACGCCGCGTCGTGAAGCACGGCAAATCCGTTCCAGCCGTCTTTCAGCCCGCCGATATCCATCGCGAGCTTGGCCGCGGCCGCAAGAATGGCCGCGCCGTCGGGACGGGACGTCGCGGCCGCGCCGACCAGCACGATCGGATTGCTGGCATTCTTCAGCACGTCGCGGAAGTTGTTCCTGCCCGCCGCGAGATCCGCAAGCGACTCTCCGCCAGCGCCGAGATAGTCATACTCGTAGGTCAGATCGGCGTTCTCTCCGATCACGCCGATCCTGAGCTGTCCTGTCCGCCAGCGCTTGCGGATGCGCGCATTGAGGATCGCCGCTTCCTTGCGCGGGTTCGACCCCACGATCAGCAGCGCGTCGGCCTGCTCGATGCCGGCGATGGTCGGGTTGAAGATGTAGGAGGCCCGCCCCCGCGCCGGATTGAAGGCGTCGCCGCCCTGCACCGCCATGTTGACCGAGCCGAGTTTCGACAGCAGGTCCTTGAGCGCGAACAATTCCTCGACCGCGGCAAGGTCGCCCGCGATCGCGCCGATCCGCTTGCCGTCGGCCTGCTTCACCTTCGCCGTGATCGCCGCGAAAGCGTCCCGCCACGAGGCCGGGCGCAACGCGCCGTCCTGGCGAATGTAGGGGCGATCGAGCCGCTGAGTGCGGAGCCCGTCGACGATGTGGCGGGTCTTGTCCGAGATCCACTCCTCGTTCACGGCCTCGTTGACGCGCGGCAGGATGCGCATCACCTCGCGTCCGCGCGTATCGACGCGGATGGCCGATCCGACCGCATCCATCACGTCGATGGATTGAGTTTTTCCAAGCTCCCACGGCCGCGCGGCGAATGCGTAGGGCTTCGACGTCAACGCGCCCACCGGACAGATATCGACGAGGTTGCCCTGCAACTCCGACGTGAGCGCGCTTTCGAGGTAGGTGGTGATCTCCATGTCCTCGCCGCGGCCGGTCGCGCCCATTTCCGGCGCGCCGCAGATCTCGGCGGAGAAGCGCACGCAGCGCGTGCACTGAATGCAGCGGTTCATGGAAGTCTTGACCAGCGCGCCGAGATACTTGTCCTCGACCGCGCGCTTGTTCTCGGCGAAACGCGACGTATCGACGCCGTAACCCATCGCCTGATCCTGCAAATCGCACTCGCCGCCCTGATCGCAGATCGGGCAATCGAGCGGATGGTTGATCAGCAGAAACTCCATCACGCCTTCGCGCGCCTTCTTCACCATCGGCGACCGCGTGGAGATTTGCGGCGGCTCTCCGTTGGGACCCGGACGGCAATCGCGCACGCCCCAGGCGCAACTCGCGACCGGCTTCGGACCGCCCTTCACCTCGACAAGGCACATCCGGCAGTTGCCGGCGATCGAGAGCCGCTCATGGTAGCAGAAGCGCGGAATCTCGGCGCCCGCGGCCTCGCACGCCTGCAGCAGCGTATACTCGGCGGGCACCTCGATCTCTTTGCCGTCGATGATGAGTTTCGTCATGGCCCTACTCCGCCGCCACCATGTGCGCGGGATCGAGGATGCCCTGATCGTCGCGGTCGGCCTTATGCGAATACTGGTCGATGCGCTCCTCGATCTCGTGCCGGAAATGCGCGATCAAGCCCTGGATAGGCCAGGCCGCGGCATCGCCGAGCGCGCAGATGGTGTGGCCCTCGACCTGCTTGGTGACTTCCAAAAGCATATCGATCTCGCGCTTATGGGCGCGGCCTTCGGCCATCCGGGTGAGCACCCGCCACATCCAGCCGGTCCCCTCGCGGCACGGCGTACACTGGCCGCAACTCTCGTGCTTGTAGAAATAGGAAATGCGCGCAATCGCCCGGATCAGGTCGGTCGATTTATCCATGACGATCACGGCCGCGGTGCCGAGGCCGGAGCGCAGCTTGCTCAGGCTGTCGAAATCCATCGGCGTATCGATGATCTGCTCGGCCGGCACCATGCGCACCGACGAGCCGCCCGGAATGACCGCCTTGAGATTGCCCCAGCCGCCGCGGATCCCGCCGCAATGGGTGTCGATCAATTCACGGAACGTGATCCCCATCGCCTCTTCGACATTGCAGGGACGCTCGACGTGACCCGAAACGCAAAACAGCTTGGTGCCGACATTGTTGGGACGGCCGATCCCCGCGAACCACGCCGCGCCGCGCCGCAGAATGTCCGGCGCGACCGCAATCGACTCGACGTTGTTCACGGTCGTCGGGCAGCCATAAAGACCGACATTGGCCGGGAACGGCGGCTTCAGCCGCGGCTGGCCCTTCTTGCCTTCCAGGCTTTCCAGCAGCGCCGTCTCCTCGCCGCAGATATACGCTCCCGCGCCATGGGCGACGTATAGATCGAAAGGGAAGCCGTGGATGTTGTCCTTGCCGATCAGCCTGGCCTCATAGGCCTCGTCGATGGCGGCCTGCAAACGCTCGCGCTCGCGGATGAATTCGCCGCGTATGTAGATGTAGCCGGCGTGGGCGCCCATGCCGACGCCGGCCAGCAGGCACCCCTCGATCAGCAGATGCGGATCGTGCCGCATGATCTCGCGATCCTTGCAGGTGCCCGGCTCGGACTCGTCGGCGTTGACGACGAGGTAGCTCGGACGGCCGTCGGCGTTGTCCTTAGGCATGAAGGACCATTTCATGCCGGTCGGAAATCCTGCCCCGCCCCGGCCGCGCAGTCCCGACGCCTTCATCTCGCTGACGATCCAGTCGCGGCCCTTGCCGACGATCGCCTTGGTGCCGTCCCACGCGCCACGCCGGCGCGCGCCGGCGAGCCGCCAGTCATCGAGACCGTAGAGATTTCGGAAGATGCGATCCTTGTCGTCGAGCATCAGGTCTTGCCCTTCCTGGTCGCGTCATCGGCGGGCGGCTTCGGCATGGGGCTTTCCCGCCGGCTTGCGGTATCGGTCGGTTTCTTGGCGTCCGCATCCGTCAAGGCCGGCTGAGCGGCGGAACGCCGTCCCCCGTCGCCTTTCGCCGCCGTATTCAATGTGGTCGGGCCGCCGACCGGCGCGGAAAACTGGCGGTCGATCTGGGGACCGGGCTTCGGCGGCTGGCCCGAGGCAAACCCGTCAAGCACCTTGCCGAAGTTCTCCTTCGTCAAGTCCTCATAGGTGTCTTTCCAGATCAGCACCATCGGCGCGTTGACGCAGGAGCCGAGGCACTCGACTTCCTCCCACGAGAAGTCGCCGTCTTTTGAGAGATGAAACGGCTCATGATGAATACGGCTCTTGCAGACGGCGAGAATGTCCTCCGCGCCCCGCAGCCGGCAAGGCGTGGTGCCGCAGACCTGGATGTGCGCCTTCCTGCCGACCGGCTGAAGCTGGAACATGGTGTAGAAGGTCGCGATCTCCAGCATCCTGATGTAGGGCATGTCGAGCATGTCGGCCACGGTGCGGATCGCGGCCTCGGAGATCCAGCCGCCGTTCTGTTCCTGCGCGCGCCACAAGATTGCGATCGCGGCCGACGCTTGCCGGCCTGCTGGATATTGCGCGATCTGCTTCTTGGCCCAAGCGAGGTTCTCCTCGCTGAACGCGAAACTCTCGGGCTGCTGTTCTTTCGGTGCCAGGCGGCGAACGGACATCGTACTCTAGTCTCTCAATGAACACGTTGCGACGCGGTCGCGTTCATGCGGTGAAAACGATCCTGCCAGAATGCGCTCGAGGTTCCGAACACGTTGTATCCAACGTGAGAGGCGACCTTGATGCGGTCCAGAATGGAGAGTTCGGTCAACGTCTCGAAGCGGCCGCTGGCCGGATCGTGCACGATCAGCGTCAGCGGCGTCTGTTCGAGAATGTAGCGCGATACGGTGTGGTTGCGGTCATTACCGTGTTCCTCGCAAAGGATCACGGCATCACCCTGAAGCACGCGAGCGCCACCCTTGATGGCTTCGATCTCGACGCCTTCGACGTCGAGCTTGATGAGGTGCTTGCCGTTCGGGGAAATCCGGCCGTCGTCGAGCAGATCGTCGAGCGAAAGCACGGGCACGCTTTCACCGCCCGCACCGGCGGCGCCCGCGATGCTGAACGCCTCGTGCTTGGTGCCGGACAGGCGTGCGACGCCACGCGTCGCACCGATCGCGCTCTGCATCACCTCGAAGCGATTGCCGTTGATGACCGCGTTGTGAGCGAGTCTGGCGAAATTCTTCGACGACGGCTCGATCGCGATCGCCTTGCGCGACCCGAACGGCCTGCTGGTGACCAGAACCGACCAATAGCCATAATTGGCGCCGCAATCGAGCAACGTATAGTCGACGTCGGCCGACGCGCGAAACAGCAGCTCAAGCTCCTCTTCGTACCTGAACGAACGATTCAGCAGCTTGCTCCAGTAGCCATCGCCATAGGGAAACGCGAACGTCGCATCGGGATTGAGCCGGACGGCGATATCCCGCTCCGGCAACGTCTTGCGCAGCAGGTTGGCGCACCAGTTGTAGCCACGATGCGCAAACAGCGACGACACCTTGGAACCCGCCACCAGCGCCAGCGACGCCGCGCGTTCCCAGGCGTTCGCCCCCTCAAGGACGCCGGAGGTCCGGTCGAACTGTATCGGCGGCTGTGCAATCACCGGTCGACCTCTCCAAACACGATGTCGAGCGAGCCGAGAATGGCAGAGACGTCAGCCAGCAGGTGCCCCCGACAGATGAAGTCCATCGCTTGCAGATGCGCGAAGCCCGGCGCGCGGATCTTGCACTTATAGGGCTTGTTGCTGCCGTCGGAGACCAGATAGACGCCGAATTCCCCCTTCGGCGCTTCCACGGCCGCGTAGATCTCACCCGCCGGAACGTGAAAGCCCTCGGTGTAGAGCTTGAAGTGATGGATCAAAGCCTCCATCGAGCGCTTCATCTCGCCGCGGCGGGGTGGAAAAATCTTGTTGTCCTCGACCGCCACCGGCCCCTGCCCGTCCGGCGCGCGCAGCTTGGCGATGCACTGTTTCATGATGCGAACCGACTGTCGCATCTCTTCCATGCGGATGAGATAGCGGTCGTAGCAGTCGCCGTTCTTGCCGATCGGAATATCGAAGTCCATCTCTGCGTAGCATTCGTAAGGTTGCGCCTTGCGCAAATCCCATGCCGCGCCCGAGCCCCGGACCATGACGCCGGAGAAACCCCATTCCCACGCCTGCTCCAGCGTGACCACGCCGATATCGACGTTGCGTTGCTTGAAGATGCGATTGGCGGTCAGCAGCCTGTCAAGGTCGGCGACGACCTGAAGGAACGGATCGCACCAGGCCTCGATGTCATCGATCAGCCTGGGCGGAAGATCCTGATGCACGCCGCCGATGCGGAAATACGCCGCGTGCATCCGCGAACCGGAGGCGCGCTCGTAAAACATCATCAGCTTCTCGCGTTCCTCGAAACCCCACAGCGGCGGCGTGAGCGCGCCGACATCCATGGCCTGCGTGGTGACATTGAGAAGGTGAGAAAGGATGCGTCCGATCTCGCAATAGAGCACCCGGATCAACTGGCCGCGCCGCGGCACGGCGATCCCAAGCAGCCTTTCGGCGGCGAGGCAGAAGGCGTGCTCCTGATTCATCGGCGCGACGTAATCGAGCCGATCGAAATACGGGATCGCTTGAAGATAGGTCTTTTGCTCGATCAGCTTCTCGGTGCCGCGGTGAAGCAGGCCGATGTGCGGATCGACGCGCTCGACCACCTCGCCGTCCAGTTCCAGCACCAGGCGCAACACGCCGTGCGCCGCCGGATGCTGCGGGCCGAAATTGATGGTGAAGTTCCGCATACCGGGAGTTACGGTGCCAAGTGCTTCGGTCATCAGCTACCCGCCTTGCCGCCGGTCGCCTTCTCGTCACCCGGCAGCGGATAATCGGCGCCCTCCCACGGTGACATGAAGTCGAACTTGCGAAATTCCTGGTTGAGACGCACCGGTTCGTACACCACCCGCTTCTCGGCGTCGTCGTAACGCACCTCGACGAAACCCGTGAGCGGAAAATCCTTCCGCAGCGGATGCCCGTCGAATCCATAGTCGGTCAACAAACGCCGCATGTCGGGGTGCCCGGTGAAGATCACGCCATAGAGGTCATAGGCCTCCCGTTCGAACCAGTCCGCGCCGGGAAACACGTCGATCAACGATGGCACCTGCGTGGTCTCCGACGCGTGAGCACGCAGGCGGATGCGCGCGTTCAGCGTCGGCGACAGAAAATGATACACCACATCGAAACGCTTCTCGCGGCCGGGATAATCGACCGCGGTCGCGTCGATGAAGTTGACGAAGCGGCAGCGCCGGTCGTCGCGGAGGAAGCGGGCGACCTCGACAATCTTCGCGGCCTCGACCGTCACGGTCAGTTGACCGAACGACACCGAATGCCCCGTGGCCGCGCCCGGAAGCGTGGCGACGATCATCTGGCCCAAGGCATCGAGCCTGCTCTCGTCCATCCTCATCAACCTCAGCGTTCGATGGTCCCAACTCGCCGGATCTTCTTCTGCAGAAGCAGAATTCCGTAGAGCAGCGCTTCCGCCGTCGGCGGACAGCCCGGCACGTAGATATCGACCGGCACGATTCGATCGCAACCTCGTACAACCGAATATGAGTAATGATAGTAGCCGCCGCCGTTGGCGCACGATCCCATCGAGATCACGTAACGCGGTTCCGGCATCTGGTCGTAGACCTTGCGCAGCGCGGGGGCCATCTTGTTGGTCAGCGTTCCGGCGACGATCATCACATCCGACTGGCGCGGCGATGCCCGCGGCGCAAAGCCAAAACGCTCGACGTCATAACGCGGCATCGAAACCTGCATCATCTCGACCGCGCAGCAGGCGAGGCCGAAGGTCATCCACATCAGCGAACCGGTGCGCGCCCAGGTGATGAGATCGTCGGCGGCGGCGACGAAGAAACCCTTGTCGGACAGTTCGTGATTGACCTCGAGAAAGTACGGATCGCTAGCGCCGACCGGCCGGCCGGTGGCGGGATCCAGAATCGAGGTTCCCGCCGCGCCCGTGACGGTGCCGCCGGCGTAAGCGACCTTTGACGTGGGAGAGTTCAATCCCATTCGAGAGCGCCTTTCTTCCATTCGTAGGCGAAACCGACCGTCAGCACCCCTAGAAACACCATCATCGACCAGAAGCCTGCCACACCGAGCTTGCCGAACGTGACCGCCCAAGGAAAGAGGAACGCAACTTCAAGGTCAAAAATGATGAAAAGAATCGCGACCAGATAAAATCTGACGTCGAATTTCATCCTCGCATCGTCGAATGCGTTGAACCCGCATTCGTAAGCCGAAAGCTTCTCCGGATCCGGCTGCTTGTATGCGACGATGAAGGGAGCGACCAGCAGCGCAACGCCAATCGCAGCCGCTATGCCGATAAACACCACAAGCGGAAGATAGTTCTGCAAAATGCCGCTCATCGGCGCGCTTCCCCTCGCTGCGATTCTTTGCTCGCAGATTTTTGGATATTGGAACTTTTGAGAGGCTTTAGCCTAGCAAAACAGGGGTGGCAAGATAGCCTATTTTGACGCACCCGAAACGGAGACTTTGCGGCTTGACATCGAAGCCTGGAACAGCGCCGGGCGGGCCGCCTCGCTGCCCCTCGTCCATTGACCCACAAGCCTGAAAAATCCGGTCCGATGAAACCATTTCAGAAGTCCCGCGAAGCCGTGCTGAAACAAACCGGCTGTATTGCTCTTGCCTGCAAACCAAGAAACGCCGCGAAGCGGAGGCAAACAATGAACCATTCGATCCAAAGCGCAGACCGCGCCACCCATGTGAAGATCGTGATTGTCGCGCTTGTCGCAGGCGCCGTGCTGACAGCTTTCGGGACTTCCCTTCGCCCGAGCACCGACTTCGTCCAGACCGTTCAGGTGGTCAAGGCCGGGCAGCCGACGATGGTCTCCAGCTCGGGAGCGTCGGTCGTGAGATGATCCGGCGTCTGGCGGGATCATCCATCATAAGCGTTTGATTTGGTTAAGCTTCCAAAGCGTTTTCGAGTGACGTCGACGACATGCTCGCTCGAGAACGTTCTCGCCGCATCTCATTGCGCGCGGCTCCCGCTGTCTTGCGTTCAGCGCCCGCGCTTCTAAATCGTCCCCTATCCGAAAAGGAAAGGAGGACGACATGAAGCTCTTTGCATCAATCCTTCTTGCCGCGGGTACGATGACGTCTGCGGCAAGCGCGCTGCCAGTTCCACCAGCGCCGAAAGTTCCAGGCGCCATCACGCAGGTCGGTTGGGCCTGCGGCCCGGGATGGCATCTCACCCCATGGGGCAATTGCGCCCCGAACCGGCCATTCTATCGGCCATGGGGCTATTGGGGAGGTTACTGGGGCCCACCCCGCTTCTTTGCGCCACGACCTTATTGGCGACCGTGGCCTCCCCCTCGGTATTGGCGACGCTGGTAGGTTATGGAGCCCGGCCTTTGGCCGGGCTTTTCTCAGCGCACGGTTCGAGAAGTCGCCGCTCCCCATCAATGCCACGCCACAGCCGGCAGGACGGCCTTCCTGGCCGCCCGAGGACCATTCCCCGCCCGGCCTCTCTACGCGCGCACCAGCCAGAACTCGACCGCCGTCGCAACGGCGATCGCAAACGCGACGCCTCCCGCCAGGACCCAGTAGACTGGATATTTTTGCTTGAAGGCCGTCACGCCGCGCCGCCATGCAACGCCCATCAGGATGAAAGCGGAAATCAGCAGCAACGGCAGCGAGGATGTGGGGACAAAGGATAGATCGAGCATTCAGCCAGCGCAATCATCACGCGTAAGATGGACAGCGATAAATTGAATCACCGGCGCGGCGAACAAAACCGCGGGTAGCATAATCGCCCAGGACACGACCCAGGAAATCAGCCAGTTGTACAGGAACCGCCCGCTTCCCCAGAGGGAAATGCTTGCGATAGCGGCAGCGATAAAGCTCGTGAGTCCGGCCTGAATAACCCCAAAGACGAAATGGCAATATCGCCGCGGGATTCCCAGCATTTTCAGCCTCCAAGCACGGACTGTTCAGAATCGCGCCAATTCCAGCAGGCGAGGCTGCTCGCTATCGAACGCTTCGCGCGCCTAGAGCATTTTCCGGCGAAGTGGATACCGGTTCGCCGCAAGAAAATGCGACCAGACAACCATTTCCTCGAACTGCTCCGAAACCAAAGAGTCGGACCGGGAACTGAAGGGAGACGATAAGCCTAAGAAACCGGCCCGGAAACTGGCGCGAGAGACGGGACTCGAACCCGCGGCCTCCGCCGTGACAGGGCGGCGCTCTAACCAACTGAGCTACTCCCGCGGACGCCGTGTATCCGCAATAGTGGAGAGGGCTTAAAGGCGAGACCTTTCCAAGTCAAGGCGGTTGCGGATCTCCTTCACTGGCAGGTCTTTCTGAGAGGACGATGTAAGAAACAGCTTGTTTACAGGCAAAATGGCGGGGTCGGCACCTCCCCGAATCAAACAAGGGCTGATACGCCTTGCTTTCCGTAAAACGGCAACGACGAGGAGAGCCATATCATGGCGAAGAAGGCAGCGACCCCGAGCACCGTGACGCTCAAGCATCTCGCGGCGGCCCTGGCCGAGGACCATGAATTGTCGAAGAAGGCCGCCGAGGCGATCCTGAGCGACATGGTCACGCGCATCACCAAGCATCTCAAGAAGGGTGATCGTATCCGCATTGTCGGCCTCGGCATTCTCCAGGTCCGCAAGCGCGCCGCCCGCAAGGGGCGTAATCCGGCCACTGGCGAGGAAATCCAGATCAAGGCTTCCAAGAAGGTCGCGTTCCGCGCCGCCAAAGAACTCAAGGAAGCCATCTGACCAGAATGCCGGGTCTAAAACACTCCGTTCAATCGCTGGAGGATTGGCCCGCATTCAACCGATAGCCCACGCAAGGCCGGGATCACTCACCTGGCGAGGTTGATTCCATTGCCGATGTTGATTCCCTGCTTTACGGTCCCCCTGGATTCCCGATGACCGCTCCCATGACGTTCCATCACACGGTAACGGAGCGCTTCCTTCGCTATGTCGTCATTGATACCCAGTCCGATCCGGCGTCTTCGAGTTATCCCTCCACCGAGAAGCAGAAGGATCTCGGGCGTCTGCTGGTGAGCGAGTTACAGGAACTCGGCATCGCGGATGCTCATCTCGACTCGCACGGCTACGTGTATGCGACGCTTCCGGCGAACAGCTCGAAGCAGGTTCCGGTTATCTGCTTCTGTTCGCATATGGACACCTCGCCGGATTGTTCAGGAGCAAACGTCAAACCGCAGATCGTCCGGAACTATCGAGGCGGCGACATCCATCTCCGCGGCGATCCGTCGCAGATCATCCGCGCGGCGGATCATCCGGCGCTGGCTGATCAGGTCGGCAACGATATCATCACGTCGGACGGCACCACGCTGCTCGGCGCCGACAACAAAGCCGGCGTTGCCGAAATCATGGATGCGGTTCAGGTCCTGCTCGCCAATCCGGAGGTCAGGCATGGCACGATCAAAATCCTGTTCACGCCCGATGAGGAAATCGGACGCGGTGTCGATAAGGTCGACCTGAAAAAACTCGGCGCGGACTTCGCCTACACGGTCGACGGCGAGACCGCGGGTTATATCGAGGACGAGACGTTCTCGGCCGATGCCGCGCTTATTACCATCAAGGGAGTCAGCGCCCATCCCGGCTTCGCCAAGGGAAAGATGGAACATGCGATCAAGATCGCGTCCCGCATCGTGGAACGGCTCCCCAGGAATGCCTGCTCGCCCGAGACGACCGACGGCCGCGAAGGCTTTCTGCACCCGACCGACATCAGCGGCACGCTCGAAAGCGCGACGCTGAGCCTCATCGTGCGCGATTTCACGGAAACGGGCCTGACTGAGAAGAAGATGCTGCTGGAGGACATCATCCGCGACATCATGGCGGACTTCCCACACTCGACCTGTCGGCTGGAAATTCAGCCGCAGTATCGCAACATGAAAGAGGTTGTGGATCGTCACCCCGAGGTTGTCGATAACGCGATGGAGGCGATCCGCCGCGCCGGTCTCGAACCGGTCAAAGGCAGCGTTCGCGGCGGCACGGACGGCTCGCGACTGTCATTCATGGGACTTCCCTGTCCCAACATCTTCGCCGGCGAACACGCCTTCCACTCGCGCACCGAGTGGGTCAGCGTGCAAGACATGGAAGCTGCCGTGCGAACCATCGTGCACCTCGCCGCGATCTGGGAAGAACGCGCCTAGATCGTTTTCGAACGAAGCATGTCCTCGGGCTTGACCCGAGGATGGAATCCGGTTCGCGTGAAGAAAACGCGTCAGGTAAATATCATAGAGCATCGCTTCTGATTCCCTCAGAAGCGATGCTCTATGGTGCGGTTGTCGCACGTAACGGCAGACGCCGACGACGCAGGCTTGCTTCTGCCCGAAAATGCTACAACGTGAGCATCGTATTGCTCCTCGTCGTCCCGGCGACCACGTACCCGCACTCCAGCATCAATGCGATGCAATCCGTCGACCATTCCGAGCGCGACAAGTGCTCGATAACAATGGCCTGAGGCCACATCGATCGCGGCGCGTCCTTGAAAAACCCGACAAGAACCCGGTCTTCGTAACCCTCGACGTCGATCTTCAGCGCATGGACATGCCCGATGCCTGCACTCTCCAGAGCCTGCCGCAACCGAACCGAGCGCACCGTGATCGCATCCCTCGACGCGCCGGCGCTGACAACGTGGCTGGCCCCGAGATTGTTGCCATCCGTCGCGATCAGCAGATCACCTTCGCTCTCTCCTGCCGCCGCCTGCATCAGGTGGACGTTACGGGACCCGGATGCTTCGCGGTTGAACGACAGTCTCTCATAGGCGACCGGATGAGGCTCAATGGCGAGAACAATCCCTTCAGCGCCAACGTGCCGCGCCATCGCCAGTGCATATGTCCCGACATTGGCTCCGATATCGACGAAGCATCCGCCAACCGGCGTGTGTTTACGCAAGAAACGCAGTTCCTCGAGGTTGTAATCGGGATTCAGCAGAGCGCCGCGCTCCGTGCCGCTGTACTGATGATAGAACCTGAAAGACGCTCCCTGATAGGTATCGTCGATCGGGCCGGGCCGGAGCAGATTGAGAAGCCGCGACATCGCAGGACGAAATGCGCCCCGCCTGAGGCGCGACCGTCTCACGGCATGGAGAAGTTTTTTCTGCGCCCAACTGGGTGCGAATGAGCCGAACGGCGGCGCGATCATCGTTAATCTTTCCTAAATGCCGGGTGATATGATCCTCGAATCATCGAGGATTCAAGAATGCTACGCGCCATTTCGCTTGCGGCTATCGGAGTCGCCATGATGGGAGCGACGGGATCAGCCGCCGACCTGCCGGCGCATAGCCGCATCGGAAAAATCTTCGCGGAGCCGACGCCTCCCCCAGCACGCGTCGCGCAGGAGAAAGATTATCCCGAAAGCGTACTCTACCGTTTTCGGGTTCCGCCGCCGGTGCCGGGCTATTACGGAAGGCCGAACGATTTCTACTATCGCCCGTATTATGAGGGCCGGCCGGTGATCTCGCTCTATTTCGACCGATTGCCCTACGCTTGCGGTCTGTACGGATATTGTTAGAGCCGCCACCCGAAAGCCGGAACCGGTTTTCAGTCAAACAAGGCGCCGCGATTACAGGTTGCGCGCGGTCACGATCCAGATCGAGGCGGGAAGCACCACTGTCTGCTTCTGGGCGAACGGAGCAAGAGCTTCCCGGATCGAGTTCTCCGCAGCGGCGATGACTTCAGCAGGCTGTCCATCAAGCGCGCGGCTGGCGGGACCGATCTGAAGCGCAGACCTGACCGCGGCATCCAGTCCGCCGCCGACCGAAATGTCCAGCGCA
This sequence comes from Nitrobacter winogradskyi Nb-255, assembly GCF_000012725.1. NCBI lineage: Bacteria > Pseudomonadati > Pseudomonadota > Alphaproteobacteria > Hyphomicrobiales > Nitrobacteraceae > Nitrobacter > Nitrobacter winogradskyi. The sequence continues at coordinate 2,076,962 of NC_007406.1, forward strand.
AGCTCACAAGCTTCCATCGCTATTTCGGAAAAGCCGGCTTGGCCGAGAATGCGATGAACACGCTCTTCTGAGGCGAACGAGAAGGGTCCGGGATCTTCCGGCCCGAGATCCGGCAGCTTCGGGACATGCTTGTAGGCAGCCTGGAGCGGAGCCATCAGCCAGGGATTGAAGCGAGGCTCCCGCCAGCAAATGAACGCCAGGCGGCCGAGGGGTCGCAACGCCTTGCGCAGGTTCGCAAACGCTGAGGCTGGTTCGGCGAAGAACATCACGCCAAACCGCGAAGCGATCAAATCGAACCGCGCCGGCCGGAATGGGTGCTCGGCAGCATCGGCCAGCCGGAACTCCACCCGGCCCGCTTGCGGCGCGATCTGCCCGGCCCGCTCCAGCATCGGCGCCGACACATCGATTCCCAGGACGTAGCCGGAAACGCCGACCTGCTCCGCGAAGGCACGGGTGGTCGCACCACAGCCGCAGCCGACGTCTATGATGCGTTCGCCGGGCATGGCTCTGGCCCGGTCCAGCAGAATGGTGGAAACCGGCTCCAGCAATTCATCCTGCACACGCTGACGATCGGCCCAGCGCTGACCGCCCGGTCCATTCCAGTAAGCGATCTGGTCCGCGTTCTGTGTCTCAGGAACCCCTGCCATCGCCGCTCCCACGAAATTCGGGCGGTCGCCCTTCACAAAATCCGTGACTTAAGCCCGATTATGAAGGTAACCACGTCATCCATAGCGTTTTCAAGCGCGGCATGTCCGCCGGACCAGCCCGGAGCAAAACCAGAACACAACCTATCATACCCAGGCAGTCGGGGATATTCCGCGATGTGGCCGCGTGAAGTCCGGCGCAGGCGGGTAAGCAAAGGCTGGACCGAGAATTCGGATCGCGTAAAAAGCACGCATCTCGCATACGCGACAGAAGCGAGGCTGCCCGCAGTTCGCACCCGAATGGAGGAGACGAGATGGCTGATGAGGAAGACAAGACGATCGTCGAGCAAGGCCCTTCCATTGGCGAGTACCGCCGGGAGTCAATTCCGGAATACATTATCGATTCGAGCGGCGCCCGTTTTGATTTTGATCGCATCGCCCTTGAAGGCGATGGCGGCCTCGAACCATCACAACTGGCCCGTAACGAATGCCTTATCGCACCCGGTCTGATCTATCGCAGAGCCTCGTCATGATCGACGCGCGTGTGGGCGACGCGTCTGTGGCTTCTGGTTTGCACCGGGATCGACAGGCGAGCCGTATCCGATAGGCTGCGGCAGCAGCTTGCATGCAGGGATGCGTCGGGGCTAAACAAGGAGCCGAGGGCGGCTAGCTCAGCTGGTTAGAGCATCTCGTTTACACCGAGAGGGTCGGGAGTTCGAATCTCTCGCCGCCTACCAATATTCAGCTGTTTTGGCCCGGCTTGATAGTTCCCTGAGTTTTTCTGCCTGTGGCGCTTCAATAAAGCACCGCCATCCACCGCTTTCCATATTCATGACCATCGACGGGCGGACACGGTCGCACCATAGCATAACGCAAAAACGGCGCCCTCAAAGGGGCGCCGTTTCATCAATCATGGTCCATGGCGTTCAGTGAGCGGTCAGGCCACCGGCCGCCTCGTCGGCTGCATCGGGATTGACCGGGAGCTTGGTATCCTCCTCCCAGACGATCGGCTTGGGCTGCCGCACCAACGCCTTGGCGATCACCTCGTCCATCCGGGCGACCGGAATAATCTCCAGCCCGCCTTTGATAGCTTCGGAAATCTCCGTGAGGTCCTTGGCATTCTCGTCCGGGATGAGCACCGTCTTGATGCCGCCTCGCGCCGCCGCCAGCAACTTCTCCTTGAGGCCGCCGATCGGCAACACCCTGCCCCGCAGCGTGATCTCGCCCGTCATCGCGATGTCGCGCCGGATCGGAATTCCGGTCAGCACCGACACGATGGTCGTCGCCATCGCAACACCGGCCGACGGACCATCCTTCGGGGTCGCACCCTCGGGAACGTGAACGTGGATATCGCGCCGCTCGAACAACGGCGGCTCGATCCCGAAGGTGATCGCGCGCGAACGGACGTAGGAAGCAGCCGCCGAGATCGATTCCTTCATCACGTCGCGAAGATTGCCGGTCACCGTCATGCGTCCCTTGCCGGGCATCATCACGCTTTCGATCGTCAGCAACTCGCCGCCGACGTCAGTCCATGCCAGACCGGTCACGACGCCGACCTGATCGTCGGTTTCGATCTCACCGAAGCGATACTTCGGCACTCCGAGGAAGTCCTCGACGACCTTCTCAGTGACTTCGACCGACTTCTTCTTCGAGAGCATCAGCTCCTTCACCGCCTTGCGGGCGAGTGTGGACAGCTCACGCTCCAGATTGCGCACGCCCGCCTCGCGGGTGTAGCGGCGAATGATCAGCAGAAGCGCCTCGTCATTGATCGACCACTCCTTCGAATCCAGACCGTGCTTGCTGAGCGCGTTCGGAATGAGATGCTTGCGAGCAATCTCGACCTTCTCGTTCTCGGTGTAGCCGGCGATCCGGATGATCTCCATGCGGTCCATCAACGGACCGGGAATATTCAGCGTATTCGCCGTCGTGAGGAACATCACGTTGGAGAGATCGTAATCGACCTCCAGATAGTGGTCGTTGAACGTCGAGTTCTGCTCGGGGTCGAGGACCTCAAGCAGGGCCGACGACGGATCGCCGCGGAAATCCGCGCCCATCTTGTCGATCTCGTCCAGCAGGAACAGCGGGTTCGAGGTCTTGGCCTTGCGCATCGACTGGATGATCTTGCCGGGCATCGAGCCGATATAGGTCCGGCGGTGACCACGGATCTCCGCTTCGTCGCGCACGCCGCCAAGCGAGACGCGCACGAATTCGCGGCCCGTCGCCCGCGCGATCGACTTCCCGAGCGATGTCTTGCCGACGCCGGGCGGACCGACAAGGCACAGGATCGGCCCGGTCAGCTTGTTGGCGCGCGACTGCACCGCAAGGTACTCGACGATGCGATCCTTGACCTTCTCAAGCCCGTAGTGATCGGCGTCCAGCACCTCCTGGGCGGCGTTGAGATCCTTCTTCACCTTGGACTTCTTCGCCCACGGAATCGACAGCAGCCAATCGAGATAGTTGCGCACCACCGTGGCTTCGGCGGACATCGGAGACATCTGCCGCAGCTTCTTCAGTTCGTGCTGCGCCTTCTCGCGAGCCTCCTTCGAGAGCTTGGTCTTGGCGATCTTCTCTTCGAGGTCGGCGAGTTCATCACGGCCCTCGTCGTCGCCGAGTTCCTTCTGGATCGCCTTCATCTGCTCGTTGAGGTAGTACTCGCGCTGGGTCTTCTCCATCTGGCGCTTGACCCGCGAGCGAATGCGCTTCTCGACCTGCAGGACGGAGATCTCGCTCTCCATCAGACCGAGCACCTTTTCCAGACGCGCGGTGACCGACAGCGTCTCAAGGATGCCCTGACGATCCGCGATCTTGGCGGCGAGATGCGACGCGACGGTATCACCGAGCTTGGCGAAATCCGTGATCGCCTGCACGACGCCCACCACTTCGGGCGAGATCTTCTTGTTCAGCTTCACATAGCTTTCGAAATCCGACACGACCGAACGCGACAGCGCTTCGGCTTCGACGCTGTTGGTGTCGGTATCAGCCAGCGCAACCGCTGTCGCCTCATAATAGTCGGTGCGGTCGGAATAGGCCTCCACGCGCGCGCGCTCAAGACCTTCCACCAGCACCTTCACCGTGCCGTCGGGGAGTTTCAGCAGTTGCAGCACGCTGGCGAGCGTTCCGATCTTATAAATTGAATCTGGCGCAGGATCATCATCCGACGCATTCTTCTGCGTCGCGAGCATGATGAGCCCATCGTTCTTCATCACCTCTTCCAGCGCCCTGATCGATTTCTCGCGGCCTACGAACAGCGGCACGATCATGTGCGGGAAGACAACGATGTCGCGAAGCGGAAGCACGGGATAGGCATGGATTTCGCCGTGGACTATAGCTGGCCGGGGTTTTGAGGCGGTCATAGCCTTGTTCCTTTTGTTGCGCCCCCCTGTTCGCAGCCGCATATCATGCGCAACCGCCACAAGGTGCCTAGTTTCCTGAGACGAATGGGCCCTTGCGAACCGAGGCCTCACCTGCCCGAGGTCGTGAGCAGCAAACGCACTGCGTCGCCGCCGACAGCATTAGGTGGCCATCCACCACCGACGTGTCAAGTGAAGGAAATCAGCGGCTTGCAGGCCGGGAGAGACCGCCCGCCGACAAAGCACAACGAACTCGCGGTTAAACCGCCCGCGAGTCGATCTGGCGACGGACTGCGCCAATATGTCCTGATCAGGCGCTGGCGCTGGTTTCGCTCGCGCGATCGGCGCGGTCCGCGTAAATGTACAGCGGCCGCGCGGTTCCTTCGACCACTTCGCGCGAGATCACGACCTCCTCGACCCCTTCCAGGCCCGGAAGATCGAACATGGTCTCCAGCAGGATGCTTTCGAGAATCGAACGCAGGCCCCGCGCGCCGGTCTTGCGCTCGATCGCCTTGCGCGCCACCGCGCCCAGCGCCTCGTCGGCGAACGTCAGTTCGATGTTCTCCATCTCGAACAGCCGCTGATATTGTTTCACCAGCGCATTCTTGGGATCGGTCAGGATCTTTTTCAGCGACGCCTCGTCGAGATCCTCCAGCGTGGCCACGACAGGCAGACGCCCGACGAATTCCGGAATCAGGCCGTACTTGAGCAGATCCTCCGGCTCGACATGCCTGAAGATTTCGCCGGTGCGGCGGTCTTCCGGCGCAAGCACCTGCGCCGCGAAACCGATCGACGTGGTGCGTCCTCGCGCGGAGATGATCTTCTCCAGGCCGGAGAACGCGCCGCCGCAGATGAACAGGATATTCGTCGTATCGACCTGCAGGAACTCCTGCTGCGGATGCTTCCGGCCGCCCTGCGGCGGAACGGACGCGACCGTGCCTTCCATGATCTTCAACAAGGCCTGCTGCACGCCCTCACCCGATACGTCGCGCGTGATCGAGGGATTGTCGGACTTGCGCGAGATCTTGTCGATCTCGTCGATGTAGACGATGCCGCGCTGAGCACGCTCGACATTGTAGTCCGCGGACTGCAACAGCTTCAGGATGATGTTCTCGACATCCTCGCCGACATAACCGGCCTCGGTCAGGGTCGTTGCATCCGCCATGGTAAAGGGAACGTCGAGGATGCGCGCGAGCGTCTGCGCAAGCAGCGTCTTGCCCGATCCGGTCGGACCGATCAGTAGGATGTTCGACTTCGCGAGTTCGACGTCGTTGTGCTTGGTCTGATGATTTAGCCGCTTGTAGTGATTGTGGACGGCGACCGAAAGCACCTTCTTGGCGTGGCCCTGCCCGATGACGTAATCGTCCAGGACCTTGCAGATCTCCTTCGGCGTCGGAATGCCGTCGCGCGACTTCACCAGCGAGGACTTGTTCTCCTCGCGAATGATGTCCATGCAGAGTTCGACGCATTCGTCACAAATGAATACGGTCGGGCCCGCGATCAGTTTGCGAACCTCGTGCTGACTCTTGCCGCAGAACGAACAATACAGCGTATTCTTGGAGTCGCCCGTACCGACCTTACTCATTCCTGTCTCCGTCCGACGTTCGATCCCGCCTGCTCACCCGCTCCGATCCGGCACATCCGGCTCAATGAGATTACATATGACCAGAGTCCGTACCAGAAAAGACCCTGCGCCCTCAACCCCGCGCGTGGATCGCAGGCTTACCCGTTTCTCCCGTGCGTACCACCAGTTGAAACTCGGCAACCGCACCATGGTGCCCCGACTCTCAAGAATTCGCTAACCGGCCAGCCATCCTCCACCCGCCGATAGCCTGATCTCACTCAAGAAAGCAAACTCCCTCCCGGATTTTATCCGGCATCGCGCCATTATCACGCGAATACGCCGCGACAGAGAGAAACCTTCCGGAAACCAACGCCGCGCATCGCGATGGCCTGGACCGGATCGAATCAACCGGCCCTTCCGTTGTCGCTGGACCCTACCTTGAGACGTTACGACGAAGCTTTCGGTGCGGCCGGATCTTCAGCGCGCTTGTCGATCACCTTATCGACGATGCCAAAGTCGCGAGCCATGTCAGCCGTAAGGAACTTGTCGCGCTCCAGCGCATCCTCGATCGCCTGATAGGTTTGTCCCGTGTGCTTGACGTAGATCTCGTTGAGCCGCTTCTTGAGGCTCAGGATCTCCTGCGCGTGAAGCATGATATCCGTCGCCTGCCCCTGGAAACCGCCGGAGGGCTGGTGAACCATGATGCGCGCGTTCGGCAGCGCGTGCCGCATATCCTTCTCGCCCGCCGCCAGCAGCAACGAACCCATTGAGGCGGCTTGTCCAGTGCACAGCGTTGCGACCGGCGGACGAATGAACTGCATCGTGTCGTAGATCGCCAGACCCGAAGTCACCACGCCACCCGGCGAATTGATGTACATCGAGATTTCCTTCTTCGGATTCTCCGCCTCCAGAAACAAAAGCTGCGCGACGACCAGCATCGACATATTGTCTTCGACCCCGCCGGTCACGAAAATGATGCGCTCCTTCAGCAGCCGGGAAAAGATGTCGTAAGCCCTCTCGCCGCGGTTGGTCTGCTCGACCACCATCGGCACGAGGTTCATGTAGGTTTCCACTGGATCGCGCATTGATCACCCAAAAGTTTGTGTCAGCGGTTGGCGACGAACATCCGGAACGAAACCGGGAGACTTCAATTCCTCCCGGTGCGGATGAATGTCCATGATGCAGGATTCGGCAAGCACCGCCCACAGATATAAGCTCATCGCTCAGGCGACAAGACTGAACCGGGAGCCTTTCGCTTCTGACAGGATTCAGAAGCGGACATCTATGATTTTGATTTGATACGCTTTTCTTCGGGCTGACCAGTACCCATCCTTGGGTCAGGAGTCCCGAGGACATGCCTAGCTCGAAAATGATACAGGCCGTGCTTTGATCGCACGTTCGTTCACCGGCAGCCTTTCGATTCGGATTCGCTCCGAAGCTCGCCCGGCGCTGGCGGCCCCGGTTGCGATGCGACGCCAATCAGAGTCATCGGACCCGGCGCCGCTCACATCTCGGCGCTATGCGCCTCGTGCTCCTTGAAAAGGTCCTCGCGCGTCACGCTCTTTTCCGTGATCGTGGCGAGCTCAAGGATGAAATCCACGACCTTGTTCTCGAACAGGGGCGCGCGAATCTGAGCCAGCGCTTGCGGGTTTCGCTGATAGTAATCCCAGATCTCCTTTTCGCGGCCCGGCGTCTGGCGGGCGCGACTGATCAACGCACGGTTGATTTCATCGTCCGCGACCGTGATTCCGTTCTTTTCGCCGATCTCCGAGAGCACCAGGCTAAGCCGTACCCGGCGGTCGGCAATTCGGCGGTACTCGGCCCTGGCCTCTTCTTCGGTGGTGTTCTCGTCGGCGAAGGTCTTTTTCTCTTTTTCCATCTCCGCCATGATCGTTTTCCAAACCTGCTCGAACTCCTCCTCGACCAGGGTCGGGGGCGCATCGAACTTGTGGGTCTCGTCGAGTCGATCGAACAAGGCCCGCTTGACGTGCTGCCTCATCGCGCGGGCAAATTCGGCGCTGAGCTGCTCGCGGACGACCTGCCTCAACTGATCGAGTTCCTCCAGGCCGAGCAGCTTGGCGAATTCATCGTCGATCTTGAGTTCCTCCGGCGCCTCGATCAGGCTCACCGTGGTCTCGAACTCGGCATCCTTCCCGGCAAGCTCCGAGTCAGCGTAGTTACCGGGGAACGATGCCTTCACCGTGCGCGTCTCCCCGACCCCGGCTCCGACCAGCTGCTCCTCGAACCCCGGAATGAGGGCATTCGATCCCAGCACGACCAGGATATCCTCGCTGCTTCCGCCCTCGAACAGCTCGCCGTCGATGGTGCCCTTGAACGAAATGGTGATGCGATCGCCATTCTCGGCTTTCGCACCTTCCGCCCTGGTGGTGTAGGTGCGGTTCTGTTCGGCGATCCGTTCGACGGCTTCATCGACATCGGCGTCGCTTACGTCGACCACCGGCTTCTCGATGGTGAAGGACTTGAAGTCAGCCAGTTCGATCGGCGGCACGACCTCGATCGCCACGCTGTAGCTGAGATCGGAATTGCCCGCGAGGATGTCCTCGATTTCCTTCGGTTCCGAAGGCATCGTGACCTTGGGATTGCCTGCAAGCTTGAGGCCGCGGTCGTTGACGATCTGCATGTTCGTGTCGCGGATCGTGTCTTCGATGGTCTCGACCATCACGGAGCGGCCATAAAGCTTCTTGAGATGACTGACCGGCACCTTCCCCGGGCGAAAGCCGTTGATCTTCACCTTGTCCTTGAGGTCGTCGAGCCGCTCATCCGCCTTGGCCGCGATCTCGGCGGCGGGGATGCTGACCTGGAACTCGTGCCTCAGTCCCTCGGCGAGGGTTTCGTTCACCTGCATGGCGTCAATCTTCTTCCGCTCGATCCGGCGGAAACGGCCGGATCATTGTCAATCGGTCGATGCGCGGCGAAACGCCTGCATCGGTGTACGGCCGGCATATATCCGATCTGGATAGCTGCCTGAATGGTTACTGCTCAAACGCTTTAGCGCTTGGTGCGGGCGGAGGGACTCGAACCCCCACAACTTTCGTCACTGGAACCTAAATCCAGCGCGTCTACCAATTCCGCCACGCCCGCCAGTGAAACGAGGCGCATCAATCCGGCCTGCGATGCCGAGCATGATGCCGAAAAATGCGAAGCGGCTTTCGGTAGACGTCATGCTCCAACGAGTTGAAATCTGGCGTGCCGACGGAGCCGGGCTTTCATCACCCGCCGTCATCGACGCGCTCGATGCGGCGGGCTTATAACATGAGGAGACTGGTTCGCAGCAAAAAAATGGCTGTTCGGCCCACCGCCGCCCGCTGGACATAGTCCGAAGAACATGGTCCGCATTGGCTTATGATGCTTCGTCCTGTTCGATTAACCCGGCGGCATCTTCTGGCCGGTTTCGGGGCGACCGCCGTGGCAGGCCCCGCGGCTCCGATTTATGCCCGATCGCAAGACCCGCAAAGGCTCGCCATCGACGCGACGCCCGCCCCCCTTTCACTCGGGCCGGATCATCACGAAACCACGGTCTGGTCCCTGAGGACCGGCGGCTCCTCCCGGATTCCGCGCTTTCGTCAAGGCGAGAGCATGGACGCTGTCGTGACCAACGGCCTGCCGGCGCCATTGGTTTTAAACTGGCGCGGAGTAGACGGCGCAGCCGCCATCGAGCCCTTGACCGACCGCTCCCCCATCCCGCCGGGCGGGACCGACCGCTACGCATTCCCGTTACGGCAAGCCGGGACCTTCATGTGCGACGCCCGCCTGCTGGGAGACGGTCTGGCCCAGCCCTCGCCCGCGCAGGCTCTGATCGTCGAGGAACGGGAGCCGATCGAGGCCGACCGTGACGAGGTCATGCTGATCGAGGACTGGCGGTTCGATGCCGAAGGACGGCCTGTCGCGCCCGGCCCAACCGAAAATCAAAGAAAGGCCGGACCGCCTCTCTACCTGGTGAACGGCAAGCCGTCGCTCGACCTCAACCTTCACGTCAACGAGCGGCTCAGGCTGAGGGTCATCAATGGCTGTCAACGCAATGCGATTGCAATTGCAATCCAAAATCTGGATGTGCGGATCATGGCGATCGACAGCCAGCCCGCGGAGCCGTTTCTGGCGCGCAACGGGAGGCTGGTGCTTGCTCCGGGAACCCGGATCGACGCCATCATAGACGCCACGCTCCCGGCGGGGACGGCATCTGCCATCACCCTGCATGACGGCGGCGGCACCCCGCGTCAGATCGCCCGCCTGAAGGTTTCCGATGGGCCGGCGCGATCCGCTCCGCTGCCCGCGCCGCCGGCGTTGCCGTCCGCCAACCTGCCGGCGCGGCTCGATCTCAGGAACGCATTGCGTACCGACGTGCCGCTGATCTCCCTTGCAGGAACTTCGTCATGGGATCGACCGGCGCTTTTCAGCAAGCGCAGGGCACCTGCCTTCCGCGTCAAACGTGGCCGGACCGCCGTGCTCGCGCTGAAGAACACGACAACAACGCCCATGGTGTTTCATCTGCATGGTCATCACGCCCGCCTGCTGGACCGGCTCGACGACGGGTGGAAACCGTTCTGGCTGGATACGGTACTGGTCGATGCAGGGCAGACCCAGCGTATCGCCTTTGTCGCCGACGTAGCCGGAGCCTGGCTGATCGAGACCATGGCGGTGGAGTGGAGCGCGCCGCGGCAGGTCGGCTGGTTCGCGGTGGAATAACCAGAATTATCATAATCTTAATAGTCAATCCCGAACCGATCATAGAGCCGCCGCAGGACCGCGGGCAGAACCTCCGGCAAATCCTCGGCGATCAGTCCCGGCCCCGCCTCGCGTCCGGTCTCGCCGTGCATCCAGACCCCCATGCAAGCCGCCTCGAAGGCCGGAACGCTTTGCGCCAGCAGGCCGCCGATGATGCCGGACAGCACGTCGCCCGAGCCTGCCGTCGCGAGCCATGGCGGGGCGTTGGCCGCGATGGTCGCGCGCCCGTCCGGCGAGGCCACCACCGTGTCAGCCCCCTTGAGCAGGACAACACATCCCGAACGCCGCGCCGCGTCCCGCACCCGTTCAAGTTTTGATCGAAATGGATGTTTGTTACTCATCTCACTGAAAAGACGATGGAACTCGCCTTCGTGCGGCGTCAGGATAATGTCGGAGCCTCCGGACTGCCTGACGGTCTCGAACAGACGATCCGGGGTATCGGCGAAGCTTGTCAACGCGTCGGCGTCGAGCACCAGCGCCCGCCCCGCTGCGAGGGCCGTGGAGACAAGGGCGCGTGTTTCCTCGCCGATCCCGGCGCCGGGTCCGATGACGCAGGCATTGAGACGCCGATCCGCCAGAACTTCCGCGAAGCCGGCCGCGCCGTTCATGCGGCGCACCATCACGGCGGTCAGCGCCGCGGCGTTCGCGCCCAGCGCATCGTCGGGTGAGAGCACGGTGACGAGACCGGCTCCAGCCCGCAACGCGCCCCGCGCGGACAGTCGTGCCGCGCCCGTTGATGTCAGATGACCGGACACGACAACGGCATGGCCGCGCTTATACTTGTGTCCGTCGATATGCGGCGCGGGAAACGCACCGTTCCAATAATCCGGGGTATTCTCGAAGGTTACGGGACGAATCTCGTCCAGCACGGCATCGGCGATACCGATATCGGCCACGCGCACCCGGCCGCAATGAATGCGGCCCGGCAGCAGCAGATGCGCGGGCTTCTTGCGAAAGAACGTGACCGTCTCGGTCGCGCGGATCGCAGCGCCCATGACCGCGCCGGTGGTGCCGTTGATGCCGCTCGGCAGATCGATGCTGAGCACCGGCGCGCCGTTGGCCATGATGGCCTCGATCGTCGCGAGAGCGTCGCCCTTGACCGGCCGGTTGAGGCCCGCGCCGAACAGCGCGTCGATGATCAGCGCGGGCGAACCGAGCGCGGAGAGGTCGCAAGGCAGCACAGGCGCTTTCCAGCCCTTGGCCGCGAGCGCGGCGTCACCCTTGAGACTGTCTCGCTCGCCCAGCAGGATGACCGAAACCTCGTGGCCGCGCGCCGCCAGTTCCGTCGCCGCAACGAACCCGTCGCCACCGTTGTTGCCGCATCCGACGACGACCAGGATCGGTCCTTTCTCCGCGAGGTCGGCGGCCGCGTTCGCGACCGCCTGCCCGGCGCGCAGCATCAAGGCGAAGCCCGACACGCCTCCCGCGATCGAGAGCCGGTCGGCCTGCTCCATTTCGCCCGTCGTCAGAATCTCCATGGCCTTGAACCCGATCGGGCAAGCTGCCCGTCTGGCAGTCTCACCGCCGCACAAAAATTGAACAGATTGCCTATTTTACAGTCGAACGGGCGCGCGGACGCCCAACTCCCTGTCTGCCAGGATCCTCTTGATCGTATGATACCATGCATATTCTTGTAGATTTTCGTGTTGGCACGAACCCTGCTTTGAGAGAGTAAATTCGACCAGTGTGTCCACTGGCAGGCAATGAAGCGTGTCCCGCGACTTTGTGTTCGTCCGAAATCCAGTGCATGACCGCTGCTGCAGGCGGCAGTGTGAGCGCGCATCAGCCACTGGCTGGACATTGGAAGCGCCAGGAGACGTTCAATGAAGAAGATCGAAGCCATCATCAAACCGTTCAAGCTCGACGAAGTAAAGGAAGCTCTTCAGGAGATCGGATTGCAAGGCATCACCGTGATCGAGGCAAAAGGCTTCGGCCGGCAGAAGGGGCACGCCGAGCTTTATCGCGGCGCGGAGTACGTGGTGGACTTCCTGCCCAAGGTCAAAATCGAGATTGTGATCGGCGATGATCTGGTCGAAAAAGCCATCGAAGCCATCAGGCGCGCCGCCCAGACGGGCCGCATCGGCGACGGCAAGATCTTCGTATCCAATATCGAAGAGGCCATTCGGATCCGAACGGGAGAATCCGGCCTCGACGCCATCTAAATCCTTTGAGAACGGACATCACTCATTAAGCCATCCCGACGGCCGCTTCGCGCCGGCGATTACGACGACCAGCAGAGACAAGGGGTGTTTATGAAGACCGCCAATGACGTCCTGAAATCGATCAAGGACAACGACGTAAAATACGTCGATCTGCGTTTCACCGATCCGCGCGGCAAGTGGCAGCATGTCACCTTCGACATCAGCATGATCGACGAAGAGTTTTTCGCCGAGGGTACGATGTTCGACGGCTCATCGATTGCCGGCTGGAAGGTGATCAACGAGTCCGACATGACGCTGATGCCCGATCCGGCGACGGCGACAATCGATCCGTTCTTCGCGGAAACCACCATGGTGCTCACCTGCGACATCCTGGAGCCGTCCACGGGCGAGCCCTATAACCGTGACCCTCGCGGGATCGCCAAGAAGGCCGAGGCGATGGTGAAGTCGATGGGCATCGGCGATACGGTCTATGTCGGCCCGGAAGCCGAATTCTTCGTGTTCGACGACGTGCGCTTTCAGACCACGCCTTACAACACCGGCTTCAAGCTCGATTCCTCCGAGCTGCCGACCAACTCCGATACCGAGTATGAGGGCGGCAATCTCGGTCATCGCATCCGCACCAAGGGCGGCTACTTCCCGGTTCCACCACAGGACTCGATCCAGGACATGCGTTCCGAGATGCTCGGCGCCATGGCCCGCATGGGCGTGAAGGTCGAGAAGCATCATCACGAGGTGGCGTCCGCCCAGCACGAACTCGGCATGAAGTTCGATACGCTGACCTACATGGCCGACCAGATGCAGGTATACAAATACTGCATTCACCAGGTCGCGCACATCTACGGCAAGACCGCCACCTTCATGCCGAAGCCGGTCTACGGCGACAACGGCTCGGGCATGCACGTTCACCAATCGATCTGGAAGGACGGCAAGCCGACCTTCGCCGGCAGCAAATACGCCGACCTGTCGGAAACCTGCCTGTACTACATCGGCGGCATCATCAAGCACGCCAAGGCCATCAACGCCTTCACCAACCCGTCCACCAACTCCTACAAGCGGCTGGTGCCGGGATACGAGGCGCCGGTGCTGCTCGCCTATTCGGCGCGCAACCGCTCCGCCTCCTGCCGCATCCCCTACACCACCTCGCCGAAGGCCAAGCGCGTCGAGGTTCGCTTCCCCGACCCGATGGCCAATCCGTATCTCGCCTTCGCGGCGATGCTGATGGCGGGCCTGGACGGGATCAAGAACAAGATCGATCCCGGCCCCGCCATGGACAAGGACCTCTATGACCTGCCGAAGGAAGAACTGAAGCAGATTCCCACGGTCTGCGGTTCATTGCGCGAGGCGCTGGAAAGCCTCGATAAGGATCGCGCCTTCCTCAAGGCCGGCGGCGTGTTCGACGACGACTTCATCAACGCCTTCATCGAATTGAAGATGATCGAGGTGGAGCGCTTCGAGATGACGCCGCACCCGGTCGAATTCGATATGTATTACTCGCTGTAGGCTGCGACCCGCGCTGCCTCTCCACAGCTTTCGAGAATCTGAAGGGCGCCCATTACAAGGCGCCCTTTTTGTTGATGGTCGTGGTCCGCAAGGGTCGCGGCCCGCTTGATCCTCGCCGCGTTTGCGGAAAGAGTGCCTGACTTGGGAATCGGTGAGGTTCAGCGTGGACGGTTTGCCTGAAAGTCAGGGCTTCGAACGGCAGTCACTTGCCCGCTCCATCGCGGCCGGCGGGATCGGCATTATCGCCTTCGGCGCGGCCCTCGCATTGGCCTGGTATTCGTCGGCGACGCTGTTGATGCTGTTCGCTGGCGTCCTGTTCGGCGTGTTCCTTACGGCCATGGCCGATCTGCTGCGCCGGGTGTTCGGCGGCAATCAAACCCTCCGGCTGGTGATCGTCTGTATCCTGTTCACCGGCCTGTTGTCCGGAGTGGTTGTCCTCGGCGGCGCGACCATCGCTCAACAGGCCACGGCCTTGAGTTCGACGCTTCGCGCGCAGTTGGGCAACGCCAGGGATTTTCTGGAGAAGCAAGGGGTCGACACCAGCTTCCTCAACGTAGGCGCCAGGACGCCGTCAACCGACAACGGCGTCACGCCGATCCCCGCCCCATCAGCATCGCCATCGCGCGGCCCGAAACTTCCCGATGCCAGCACCATCGCTTCCGGAACCGGCGCGATCGTCAGCCAGACCATCAAAATTCTGGCGCGTGTTTTTGAGGGCGTCGGCAACTTCTTCATCGTCATATTCCTTGGGCTGCTGCTGGCGGCACAGCCCAAGGTCTATCGAGACGGCATCCTGCGTTTCGTGCCGCGACAACGGCTCCCCGAAGCAGCAAGTCTCATCGACGACGTCAGCGAAACGCTGCGCCGATGGTTACTGGGCCAGATGGCCACGATGGCGTCGCTGTTCCTTCTGACATGGATCGGGTTGACCCTGATCGGCATTCCCGGCGCCCTCGTGCTGGGCTTCATTACCGGCCTCCTGACTTTCATCCCCAATATCGGAGCCATTCTCGCGGGTGCGCTCATCGTGCTGGCGAGCCTCGGCTCCGGACTCACCGCGATCATCAGCGCCTTCATGCTCTATCTCGCCGTGCAGTTTCTGGAAGGCAACGTGCTGACGCCGCTGATCCAGCGCCACGCCATCAGCATTCCGCCGGCGACGTTGTTCGCGGCGCAGATTTTCCTTGGCGTGCTGTTCGGAGTGTGGGGTCTGGCGCTGGCGCTGCCGTTGATCGCGGTCATCAAGGTGGTGCTGAACCACGTCTGGCCGGATCAAACCGCGGCCGTCTAAACGCTGAAAGCCGTCACCGTTTCAGTATGCTCGACCTCGGGGGACGACGCGAAGAATGGCCCGACCAACTCGCGCCATTCGGTAAAATCCGAGGATTCGCGAAAATCGACGACGTGGTTCTCAAGCGTTTCCCATTTGATCAGCAGTCTATAGCGTGACGGCCTCTCGACAGACCTGTGCAGTTCACAGCTTCTCCAGCCCTTGCAGCGCTTGAAGATTGTCTGGGCCTGCGACACAGCCGCCTCGAAATCTTCCTCGCTGCCCGGCTTGATCTCGATTTGCGCGATTTCGGTGATCATGTGGGCGGACCCTTCATATGCCTTCCGTCTGTACCGCAACGGACCGTAACCGTGAAGCGAAACAGCAATAACCTCAGGCCGCCCCCATAGCGTTTTCGAGCGAAGCATGTCCTCGGGCTTGATCCGAGGATTGGACGACCTGTTCGCGTAAAGAGAACGCGTCAGACCAAAAGCCAGAGTCTTTCATCGTTTCCATGAAACGTTGAAAGACTCGCGCCGGGCCGATGGTGCGGATGCGGAAGGAATGTCGCGTCAGGAGGTTCCGGAAACGGGCGGCCGATCTTGCCGCCAGCTTCGCCCTGTTCCGGAAGAAACTCAGAGCCGATACAGAATCTGGTCGGTCCAGAAGCGCTCGAGGCGATGCAACGACTTGTTCAGCGTTGCGAACTCCTCGTTCGAAATGCCGCCGACCTGCTCGACGGTCTTGACGTGCTTCTGATAGAGCGCATCGACGATACGTCGGATCTCCTGCCCCTGCGCGGTCAGGCGAATTCTCACCGAGCGGCGGTCCACGCGCGAACGCTGATGATCGAGAAATCCAAGCTCGACGAGCTTCTTCAGATTGTAGGAAACGTTGGAGCCGAGATAGTAGCCGCGGGTCCGCAGCTCGCCGGCCGTCAGCTCCTTGTCGCCGATGTTGTAGAGAAGAAGCGCCTGCACCGAATTGATGTCGGCCCGACCGCGACGATCGAATTCATCCTTGATGACATCGAGCAGTCTGCGGTGCAGCCGCTCGACCAAGGTCAACGCCTCGAGATAGAGCGACTGCACCGGCGCCTGACCGGCGACCTGTTCCGCGGGCTCGTGAGCCTTCGCAACGGCTTTCATGATGACATCCCCTGTTGTCGTTTTTTTCGACTTGTTCGACGAAACTTGTGTCCCGCCTGATAGCCATGACCTTAGGGGAGGCGTTTGAAGATCAGCTTAAATAAGACAATAAAGACATCATGAATTTAAGAGAGTGAATCGCCGATTAAGCTGTCATATCAAGGCATTTAGCAACCTTTCATTGACGCTTCCGCGGCCCTGTTCATGCTTCGTGTGCCGCTCCTGTCGCATTCAGAAACAGCGTCGTTCAAATTAGAAACATTCGGTCAATACAGATAACCGGGCCGTTAGGGTCACCGAACTCTTACCGTGAAAAATTCTCGGAAAACTTTAGGGGGCCGCTATCAGGAAACACGACGTCCGTTGCCGTACCCTCAGATGCTCATCGCCCTTCTCATTTATAGGCGCGCTATGGCGGCCGTTCCCGCGCCGCCATCCATGCCAGCCCCAGATAGGCCATGAGCATTGCCGTTTCCAACGCGACGATGACCAGATTGCCGCCGTAGATCACCGGAAACATGAGTTCGACGACGGCCATCGAGACCACCGTGGTCAGCCACACGACAGCGCCCCACGGCGTGGCCAGCCAAAGACCCACGGCGGCCACGAGTTCGATCACGGCGAAGTAGACCGTCGCCGCCTGCCAGGCCACCGTCTGGTTTTCGAAGGCGTCATCCTCGCCGCCGATGAATCCGGTCACCTGAGCCCAATGATAGAGCCCGACGGCCAGCGACAGCATCGCCATGACCCGCAGAAACACCACCAGTCGCCCGGTCCAGAGATTGTCATCGGTCTCCGTCCGGGCCGTCGGACTTCCCGCCACCAGCATGGCTTGATCTCGCGAGACCTGCTCGCGCGATGAGGTTTTAGACATCAGGATGCTCATAACCGGAACCCACACAGCCGTGCGAACTCGCTTCATGGCGTTCCGGAACCATAAAATCAATTGCATTGCGTCGAGGGGCATGAGCGCGGTGACGAAGCCGGTTCCTGGTGCTACATAAAACCGGTTCGGTTCTGGCCTTCAGGAGTGTCGGCAACATGGCGATAAAATACGGGCGTCCCATTGAAATGCGGGATGGACCCCGCCGCGATGCCGCAACAGCCGCTCCGCTCGATCTCGTCGCCCGCCTCCGCCGTAACCGCAAGGCGGAATGGGCGCGCCGCCTGGTCCGCGAAAGCGTTCTGACCACCGACGATCTCATCTGGCCGCTGTTCGTCGCCGATGGCGCCGACAGGCGGACGCCCGTCCCCTCCATGCCCGGTGTCGACCGTCTCAGCGTGGACGAATGCGTGCGGGACGCGGAACGGGCGCTCGAGCTGAACATCCCTTGCATCGCGCTTTTCCCCTATACCGATCCCGCCTTGCGGGACCTCTCCGGCAGCGAAGCCCTCAACGCCAAGAATCTGGTCTGCAAGTCGGTCAGGGCCATCAAGCGGGAGTTTCCGGACCTCGGCGTACTTTGCGATGTGGCGCTCGATCCCTTCACCAGTCATGGCCATGACGGTCTGGTCGAGGACGGCAGGATCCTCAACGACGAGACCGTCGCGGTGCTGGTCCAGCAGGCGCTGGTGCAGGCGGAAGCCGGTTGCGACATCGTCGCGCCGTCCGACATGATGGACGGCCGCGTCGGTGCAATTCGAAGAGCCCTGGACGAGGCCGGGTTCGTCGATGTGCAGATCATGGCCTATGCCGCGAAGTATGCATCCGCGTTTTACGGCCCGTTCCGCGACGCCATCGGCTCGGCCAAGGCGCTCACGGGAGATAAACGCACATACCAGATGGACAGCGCCAACTCCGATGAAGCTCTGCGCGAAGTCGAACTCGATATCGCGGAGGGCGCCGACATGGTGCTGGTGAAGCCGGGAATGCCCTATCTCGACATCGTGCGGCGCGTAAAGGACACGTTCGGAATGCCGACCTTCGCCTACCAGGTGTCGGGCGAGTACGCGATGATCGCGGCCGCCGCCGGCAACGGCTGGATCGATCGCGACCGGGCGATGATGGAAAGCCTCGTCGCCTTCAAGCGCGCCGGCGCCGATGGCGTGCTCACCTATTTTGCGGCGGAGGCGGCGGAGAAGCTGAAACAGAACCGCTGACGTCCCCTCCTCCCCGGCGATCTCCGTCCGCTCCTCTGAGCCTGCCTGGGGGTTGCAACCCCGACAGCACGTCGCCATCTCGAAGGGCGCTTCATACTTTATCAGAAGCGGAAGGTCTCTTGGCTGAGCGCCGTGGAGGATGGGACATGCCCGATGGTGACTTCGACAACGCCCCCGGCGGCGACTCCGCCGGGTTCCAGCGTGGCTCGTTTGACCCCTGGATGCAGCCCGAGCTGTTTCGCGGTGTTCTGGTCCGACGTTTTTTTGCGTTCCTGATCGATCTGCTGGTGCTTTCGATACCCGTGATCATCGGCGTGATCTTCATCGCGATGCTTGGGATCATCACGCTCGGCTTCGGATGGGCGCTGTTCTGGCTGGTCTCGCCCGCCTCCCTGATCTGGGCCGTCTTCTATTACGGCGCATCACTCGGCGGCCGGCATTCGGCGACGATCGGGATGCGGGCCATGGGTCTGGAAATGCGAACCTGGTCCGGGGAGCGGAGTTACTTTGTGCTCGGCGCCATGCACGCGATCCTGTTCTGGATCTCGGTGTCGATATTTACGCCGCTGATTCTGCTGGTCGGCCTGTTCAACAACCGGCGCCGCATGCTGCATGACATGTTGCTGGGAACCGTCATCATCAATTCAGATCTTGCGACCGCCGCGCAACCATCTGGAAGCTATTGATATGGCGGCAACCCGGATTGACGGTCAGCCTCGGGAGCGCGATGCTGGAACTCAATCTGTTTCGGAGACTGACAAGGCGCCGTGACCCAGCACTCGCGTGACACACCGCAATTCTATCTGACGGCGCCTTCGCCGTGTCCGTATCTGCCCGATCGCAGCGAACGCAAGGTATTTACCCATCTGGTCGGCGAAAAGGCGGGCGAACTCAACGATCTGCTCACCCATGGCGGTTTTCGCCGCAGCCAGTCGATCGCCTACCGTCCGGCGTGCGACCAGTGCCGCGCCTGCGTTTCCGTACGGGTCATCGCTGATGAGTTTCAGTTGTCGCGCGGGGCTCGCAGGGTGCTGGCGCGCAACGCCGACATCACCGGCAGCCTGCGTGCCGCAACGCCGACGTCAGAGCAATATTCGATATTCCGCGCCTATCTGGACCAGAGACATCGCCACGGCGGCATGGCCGATATGACGGTGCTGGATTACGCGATGATGGTGGAAGACAGCCACGTCGAGACCCGCATCATCGAATATCGCCGGCGCGGCGCGGATCGCGTCGATAACAAACGCGGCGATCTTGTGGGAGTGGCGCTCACCGATGTGTTGAGCGACGGACTCTCCATGGTCTATTCGTTCTTCGATCCTTCAGAGCAGAACCGTTCGTTCGGCACCTTCATGATCCTCGATCACATATCCCGCGCGCGGCAACTGGGCCTGCCCTATGTGTATCTTGGCTACTGGATCGAGGGATCGCGGAAGATGGATTACAAGGGCCGCTTCCTGCCACAGCAGCGCCTTGCGCCCACGGGCTGGCTGCGTGTCGATGCTGACGGCGAAACGAAGCACGAGACGACAGAATAGAGCAGATCAGCCTGCGTCCAATGCTGCGGTCTATCCGGCGAACGTGTCCGCCAGCAGCTTCACATTCAGGATCACGATCAGGCCGGCAACGATCCATGCTGTGGCGGCAGTTCCGGTTGAAATCGCGAACTGACCCATCTTGCGCCGGTCCGAGACGAAGCGGACCAGCGGGATCACCGCGAACGGCAACTGCATCGACAGCACGACCTGGCTGAGAACCAGAAGCTGCGCGGTGCCGCTGTCGCCATAGATGGCCGTGACGACGATAACGGGCACAATGGCTATGCCGCGCGTGACGAGCCGCCGCGCCCACATCGGCATCCGCAAATGCAGAAAGCCTTCCATCACGATCTGGCCCGCGAGCGTCGCCGTCACCGTGGAGTTGATGCCGGAGGCGAGAAGAGCGACTGCGAACAATGTCGAGGCAATGCCGAGACCGAGCAGCGGCGACAGCAGCTTGAACGCGTCGCCGATTTCGGCCACCTCGGTGTGGCCGCTGCCGTGAAACACCGCTGCGGCCACGATCAGGATGGCGGCGTTGACGAACAGGGCCAGCATCAACGCTATCGTACTGTCGGCGGTCGCCCATCGGATCGCGGTCCGCCGGCCCTCGTTGGTGCGCGGATAAGCCCTGGTCTGCACGATCGACGAATGCAGATAGAGATTATGCGGCATGACCGTCGCGCCGATGATGCCGATGGCGATGTAGAGCATCTCAGGATTGGTGACGATCTCGCGCGACGGCGCGAAGCCGCGCAAAATCTCGGCGACCGGCGGCGCGGCGGCGACAATCTGGATCGCAAAGCAAACCGCGATCACGATCAACAGCGCGACCACGAAAGCCTCGAGGAAGCGGAAGCCTCGGTTCATCAATAGCAACAGCAAAAAAGCATCCAGCGCGGCGATCAGCGCGCCGCCGATCAGCGGAATGCCGAACAGCAGCTGCAAAGCAATCGCCGTGCCGATCACCTCGGCCAGATCGCAGGCGATGATTGCGGCCTCACAGGCCAGCCAGAGCATGAAGTTGACGGGCCGCGAGTAGCTGGCGCGGCATGCCTGCGCGAGATCAAGGCCGACGGCGATCCCGAGCCGCGCCGCCAGCGCCTGCAACAGGATCGCCATGAGGTTCGACAACAGGATGACGGATAACAGCGTGTAGCCGAATTGCGAGCCGCCAGCGATGTCCGTGGCCCAGTTGCCGGGGTCCATGTACCCCACCGAGACCATATACCCCGGCCCCGCAAAGGCAAAAAGGCGGCGCAGCCAGTGCCCGTCCGCGGGAACCAGCACCGTCGCATGGACCTCCTCAAGACTTGGGCGGGCTGACGCTTCCGAATGCCAGCCAGCCTTCGTCGAAAGGGGTCCCTGCGACGGCTCCGGTACCGGTTCGGGCGTCAATGCAGGTGTTTTCACATCCATTGACCCCGTATGGACCAACTATAACTTTATTGCAACTCATTTGCAAATGCATTTAGCGCCAAGGCGCGGGCGGATTCGCGACTACCTATTCAGCGCGACGCGCCGGTCGCGCTCAACTTGTCGTCTGGTCATGGCTTCTGCGCTCGCGAAGCGTGCACGCCCCGCAACTAACGCTGGGTGTTCTCGCCGCCTTCCCCGGCGGCGGGAGAAGTCAGCAGATCGAGCACCCTTTCGGGAGGACGGCAAATCCGCACGCCCTTCGGCGTTTCCACGATGGGACGCTGAAGCAGGATCGGATGGGCCAGGATGAAATCGAGAAGCTGGTCATCGGTCCATTTGGGATTGCCGAGATCAAGTTCCTCGTAGGGTGAGCCGTTCTCCCGCAGCAGCCCGCGTATGGGCAGTCCCATGGCGTCAGCCAGCGCGCGAAGCCGTGAGCGGTCCGGCGGATGCTTGAGATACTCGATAATCACCGGCTCTTCGCCGCCTTGCCGGATCATCGCCAGCGTATCGCGGGACTTGCTGCAGGACGGATTGTGATAGATCGTCACGGTCATCGTCGGCATCCGCTCAGATGTCCAGTATTCTGATTTGACGCGTTTTCTTCATGCGAACCGGTATCCATCCTCGGGTCAAGCCCGAGGATATGCTTCGCTCGAAAACGCTATATCTGTTAACGAGATCAAATCGCCCGGCCGAACTTGTTCGACTTCGGCAGGCCGTGCGCGAGGCGTCCGGCGTCGGCGCGGTTGCCGCGCCAGTCGGACAGATCCTTCCAGCTCAAGCTCTGCTCGCGGCCCGCGGAGTCCTTCCACGTCAGGCCGATCTTCGAATTGAACACCGCGACGTCGGACAGGCCCGCATCCTTGTATTTCTGCAGCCGCACGCCGCGGCCGCGCGCCATCTCCGGCACCTGATCGAGCGGGAAGACCACCATCTTGTGGTTGGTGCCGATGACCGCGACCTGATCGCCCGCGACCGTCGTGATCGCTTTCGCTTCGTTCGGCATCTCGACGTTGAGCACCTGCTTGCCCTTGCGCGTCGTGCTGACGCAATCGTCCTCATTGACGACGAACCCCTGCCCTTCATGGCTCGCGATCAGGAACTTGCGCCCGCCGGTGTGGACGAACAGCGACACGATCGCCGCGTCCTGTTCCAGATCGATGAACAGGCGGATCGGTTCGCCATGGCCGCGTCCGCCCGGCAGCTTCGCGACGTCAAGCGAATAGAATTTTCCGTTGGTGGCGAACAGCAACAGCTTCGACGTGGTTTCAGCAAAGAACGCGAAGCCCAGCTTGTCGTCGGTCTTGAAGGACAGGTTCGAAAGATCCTCGACGTGGCCTTTCAGCGTCCGCACCCATCCCTTGTCGGATACGACGACCGTGACCGGCTCACGCTCGACCAGCGATTCTTCAAGCGCGGCGAGGTCATGCTCGGGCGCGTCCGCAAAAACGGTGCGGCGCTTGCCGAGCGGCGTCCTGGGGCCGAACATGTCGCGCACGTTGCGCACCTGTTCGCCGACCTTCTCCCACTGCCTGGCTTCGGAGCCAAGCACGGCGTTGATGCCCTTGAGTTCCGCCCGAAGGTCCTTGTCCTCGGTGCGTATCTCCATTTCCTCGAGCTTGCGCAGGCTGCGCAGGCGCATATTGAGGATAGCCTCCGCCTGGACTTCCGTCAGCTTGAACGCCTTTATCAAGGCCGGCTTCGGCTCGTCCTCGGTGCGGATGATCCTGATGACCTCGTCGATGTTCAGATAGGCGATCAGGTAGCCGCCAAGCACTTCGAGCCGATGCTCGATCTGCGCCTTGCGATGGGCCGAACGGCGCAACAGCACGTCGCGCAGATGGTCGAGCCATTCGCGAAGGCATTCCGCGAGGCCGACGACCTTCGGAATCTTGCCCTTGATCAGAACGTTGAGGTTCAATGAAATGCGGCTCTCAAGCTCGGTGAGCCTGAACAGCGATTCCATTACCAGTTCAGGATCGACGTTGCGCGACTTCGGCTCGATGACGACGCGGATGTCTTCGGCCGACTCGTCCCTGATGTCGCCGACCAGCGGCAGCTTCTTCTCGTTGAGCAGTTCGGCGATCTTCTCGATCAGCCGCGACTTCTGCACCAGCCACGGAATCTCGGTGACGACGATCACCCATGTGCCGCGCGCGCCCTCCTCGCGATGCCACTTGGCGCGGGTACGGAAAGCGCCCCTTCCGGTCGCGTAGGCCTCGGCGATGCTCTCCTTGGAATCGATGATGATGCCGCCGGTCGGAAAGTCCGGCCCCTTGACCCATTTCAGCAGCGACGTCGACTTCGCGTCCGGCTTGTCGATCAGGTGCAGCGCGGCGTCGCAAAGCTCGGCTGCATTGTGCGGCGGGATCGCGGTGGCCATCCCGACGGCGATACCCTGCGCGCCATTGGCGAGCAGGTTCGGAAACCCGCCGGGCAGCACCACCGGCTCGCGGCTCTGGCCGTCATAATTGGGGCGGAACTCGACGGCGTCCTCGTCGATGCCGTCGAGCAGCAGCCGCGCCACGTCGGTCATGCGCGCTTCGGTGTAACGATAGGCCGCGGGATTATCGCCGTCGATGTTGCCGAAGTTGCCCTGGCCGTCGACCAGCGGATATCGCGAGGCGAAATCCTGCGCCAGCCGCACCATGGCGTCGTAGATCGCCTGATCGCCATGAGGATGGAATGAGCCCATCACATCGCCGACGATCTTGGCGGACTTCTTGAAGGCCGAGCCTGGATCGAGCCGCAGCAGCCGCATCCCGTAGAGGATACGCCGATGCACGGGCTTCAAGCCGTCCCGCGCATCCGGCAAAGCGCGGTGCATGATGGTGGACAGCGCGTAGGCGAGATAGCGCTCTTCCAGCGCCTCCCGAAGCTGCACCTCGGCAATTTCGGCCGGCTCGGCCGGAATCAATCTTTTTCCCATGGGGACGGGTTAACGCCTGCCGAGTCCGGCGACAAGGCGTGAATGACCTCTCATGTCGAGGGAGGGTTCAACTCAGCCATGACGCGCGCGCCGTCCGCAATTGCCGCTGTCCGCTTTCGCACCACCGCGTTGATGAACCCGGCGCGCGCGTCGGAATGCCCCTGCCCGCGCGGCTCCAGCACATGGCGCAGCAGGAAGCGCCCGGTCAGTTCGAAGCCGTCCAGCAGGTCTTGTTCCGACCAGCCGTCTTGCTCGTCATGGGTGACGCGCAGAAACGGCGGCAGCGGCAAGAGCCGGTCACGCCAGGGCTCGCCGGCCTGCCGAGACACCGCCCCACCCGATTTCGGGGAAACGTAGATAAGGTCACCGGTGGCGCCGGTGGCCGCGCAGGCCGAGAGATCGAGGCCGAAACCAAGTTCGCTCAGCATCGCCAGTTCAAACCGGATCAGATGGATCGCCGCCCCGCCCGCGCGATCAAAATCGTCCAGCGTCCGTTCCAGCATCGCAAAGATGACTTCATGCGGATCGCGCTCGGGCAACAGGCGCGCCAACGCCGCCAGGTGGGTCACGCCATAGGTTGCATGTGACGAGGCGAGCAGGCTCGCCGCGCGCATCCGCGTTCCTTCCAGCGCGTAGGTACCGAGATGCTCGTCGAGCCGCGCCCGCCACAGCGCGCTGACCGAGTTTCCGGGTTGCAGTAGCGGACGCATCCGTGATCCGGCCCCGCCACGCACAAGGCCGAGATGACGCCCATGGGTGCGGGTCAACAACTCGACGATGGCCGAGGACTCGCCATGCCGCCGCACTCCAAGCACGATGCCATCGTCAGTCCATTCCATGGCGCTCAGTCTACGGTATCGTTCGCTTTCGCAGCAATCCGATTGCACCGGATTACCGCGTCACTCGAAGCAGTCATTCGAACCAGTCTTCCGCGTCGTCGGAGAATGAAAAATACAGGCCGGCCCCCGCCAGACCGGTTGAAAAGAAATCGATCACAAACGCCGGAGTCAGCCCGCTGTTCAATGAACCGAGCAGCGAAAGCACCGAAAGCGCCAGCGCAACGACCAGCGCCCACCGCGCCCAGTTCTTCCGTTGCCTTGCTGCGAGCCACACCAGCAGCAGAAAGAAGATGAACACCATGACGACGAACGTATCGGCGCTCGCCGCAGCTGCCCGATCGACACGGGCGGACGGGCGCGCGATGAACGCAGCCGACAACGTATCGATCAAGAGCGAAAGATATAGCAGAACTTCAAACCGCAGCACGTTTCTCGGGATCGTCATGCCGTAGCCCCCGCTTATTCCTTGGGAAACTCCAGTCCCATTTCCCGATAACGGTTTGGATCGTCGCCCCACTTCTCACGCACCTTCACGAACAGAAACAGGTGCACCGGCTGGCCGATGATCTCGCCGATCTCCTTGCGGGAGGAGGCGCCGATCGACTTTATCGTCGCGCCGTTCTTTCCCAGGACGATCTTACGCTGACTGTCGCGTTCGACAAAGATGGTCTGCTCGATGCGAACCGACTTGTCGTTGCGCTCGGTCCAGGTGTCGGTCTCGACCGTCGATTGATACGGCAGTTCCTGATGCAGATGCCGGTAGATTTTCTCGCGGGTGATTTCGGCGGCGAGATGACGCAGCGGGGCGTCCGACATCTGGTCTTCCGGATAGTGAAACGGCCCTTCCGGCACGCGCCCGGCCAGCGCGAGGCGGAGATCATCGACGCCATCGCCCGACAGCGCCGACACCATGAACGTTTCCTCGAACCCAAGACGCTCATTGGCCGAGCCGGCAAGCGCCAGCAGCTTTTCGCGGCGGACGAGGTCGATCTTGTTCAGCACCAGAATCTTCGGATGCGCCACTCCGGCGAGCTTCGTCAGGATGGCGTCGGCTTCTTCGTCAATGCCCGCGCGCGCGTCGAGAAGCACGCAGACGAGATCGGCGTCGTGGGCCCCGCTCCATGCGGTCGAAACCATGGCGCGATCGAGCCGCCGCTTCGGGACGAAGATACCGGGGGTGTCGACGAGAATGATCTGGGCGTTGTTCTCGATAACGATGCCGCGGATCAGCGCGCGCGTGGTCTGCACCTTGCGCGAGACGATCGTAACCTTTGAGCCGACCAGCGCGTTCACCAGCGTCGACTTGCCGACATTCGGCGCCCCGATCAAGGCAACGAAACCGCATCGCGAGGTCGGGCCGGTCTCGCTCACTTGACACCTTCGCGAACGATCATGGCGGATGCGGCGGCCTTCTCGGCCGCGCGCTTGCTGCCGCCGATACCTTCCGAGGACTCCAGCCCCGGCAATTCGACCGCAACGCGGAAGCGCGGGTCGTGATGCGGCCCGGTACGCTCCACTTCGCGGTAAACCGGCGTCGGCAGCCCCTTGCCCTGCGCCCACTCCTGCAGCACGGTCTTGGGGTCGCGCAGCGGCCGCACCGGCTTGCGCATCCGCTCGAGCCAGTTGCGCTCGACGAAGGCGGCGGCCGCCGCATAGCCGCCATCGAGATAGACCGCGCCAATGACCGCCTCGCAGATATCGCCGAGCACGGACCGGCGCAGCCGCGCTCCCGCGCCGGCGCCGACCGCGCCGAGCTTGACGCCCTCTTGTAGATCGAGCGACTTGGCGACATCGATACATGTCTCCTTGCGCACGAGATCGGCCAGGCGCTTCGACAACTCGCCCTCGTCCGCCTTGGGAAAGGCGCGGTAGAGCATGTCGGAGACCACGAGACCAAGCACATGATCGCCGAGAAATTCGAGGCGCTGATAGCTATCGCAGCGTCCGCGCGACGACTTCAGCGCCGAGACATGGGTGAAAGCCGTCGTCAGCAGCGAGATATCAGCGAACGTATGGCCGAGCCGCTGTTCGATCGCGGCCATGATCGCCTTGGTGCTGGTCCGGGCGCGCTTCTTCTTCGGGGCAGGCGCCACCGGCTCCGTGCCCGACGGCGCGGCTACGTCTTCGGAGGTCGGAACGGGCTTAATGTCAGCCGATTCATCCATCATCGTACGATGGAGAACATGCGATTCCAGCGGACGGCGGCCGGCCAGCGCCAGACCTGCCAGGCATGCTCTCCCTCCGCGATCGAAAAGAAGATCATTTGCGCGCGACCGACCAGATTCTCCAGCGGCACATAGCCGACCGCGGAAAGCACGCGGCTGTCGGTCGAGTTGTCGCGGTTGTCGCCCATCATGAAGAAATGACCGGGCGGAACGACGTAGACATTGGTGTTGTCGTAGAATCCGTTGTCGACGCAATCGAGCGTTTTGTAGGTGACGCCGTTCGGCAGCGTTTCCTGCCATTGCTTGACGCGCGCCGTCGCATCAGAGCCGCAAGGATCCTCACCGACGAAATCCGGCAGCCTTTCACGCTGCACCGGGGCGTCGTTGATGTAGAGCAGGCCCTCTTTCATCTGGATGCGGTCACCGGGCAGTCCGATCACCCGCTTGATGTAGTCGGTGGCGTTGTCCTTCGGCAGACGAAACACCACGACATCGCCCCTGCTCGGCTCGGAGCCGAACACCCGCCCCGAAAACAGCGGCGGCGAGAACGGGATGGAATAATGACTGTAGCCGTATGAGTACTTCGAAACGAACAGATAGTCGCCGACCAGCAGGGTCGCCTTCATCGATCCCGAAGGGATGTTGAACGGCTGAAACAGGAAGGTCCGGATCACGAGCGCGATGATAAGAGCGTGGATTACGACACGGATGGTCTCGCCGACGCCGTTTTCAGTTTTGGTTCCGGATGTCACGCTCATCTCTTCCCTATGTCGGTGGCCGCCGCCTGGAAGCGATGGCAAAGCGCCTCTACGCGAAACGCGCCCGCTCCGCACACAACGCAGTGAATTCTGGTAGTGGACGAATCCGCAGGCAATTCGTCACGATTTGAGCTGATTCATCCTGATCTAGATAGCCTGCGGCGTTTTAGACGGTTGTTGGCGGCCACGCAATCAACCGCGTCGCGAAAATCAGATAACCAACTGATAAATAACATATTTTAGTTTAAGCTGTCTGGAACCGGTTCAAAGTTTCCCCGCTGCGGCGGCCGAAATTATGACGAAAGCCTGCGCCAGCGGCCAGTCATCTGTAAGGCTCACGTCAATGCGGACCTCAAGGCCGGGGGGCGTGAGCAGTTGCAGCCGCTTCAGCGCGCCGCCCGTAAGCATCATGGAGGGTTGCCCCGCCTGAAGATTGACGACGCCCATGTCCCGCCACCATACGCCCTGACGGATTCCGGTCCCGAGCGCCTTGGCGCACGCCTCCTTCGCGGCGAACCGCTTCGCATAGGTGGAAACCACCATTTTCTCATTAGTGGCGCGACGCTCCGCCTTCGCCCGCTCGATCTCCGTGAAGACCCGGTTGAGAAACCGATCGCCGTGACGCTCGATGACTTTCGCCACCCGACGGATATCGATCAGATCGGAGCCGATGCCAATGATCATGCCGTCCGCGTCTTCAGTGTCGCGCGTCCACGATCCATGGCCGCTCGCATGGTGCGAACGGTCTCGGCGATGCCGACGAGCAGCGCCTCGCCCATCATGAAGTATCCGATGTTCAGTTCGGTGATCTCGGGCAGCGCCGCGATCGTCTCCGCCGTCGCGTAATCGAGGCCATGACCGGCATGAACCTCAAGACCCACCGACCTGGCCAATGCGGCGCCTTCGACAATCCGACGCCACTCCGCATCCGCCTTCCCGCTGTCACCCTCGACGACAGCATCGCACCAGCCGCCGGTGTGAATCTCGATCACCGGCGCGCGCAGTTTCGCCGCCGCCTCGATCTGCCTGGGATCGGCGGCGATGAACAGCGAGACCCGGATGCCGGCGTCGTTCAGCTTCGCGATGAAAGGCGCCAGCGCGTTGTATTGGCCGGCCGCGTCGAGACCGCCTTCAGTGGTCAGTTCCTCCCGCCGCTCGGGGACCAGACAGACGGCGTGCGGTTGGGTGGCCAGCGCGATCCCCTGCATCTCCGCCGTCGCCGCCATCTCGAAATTCAGAGGCTTCTCAATCTCGGCCTTGAGCCGCGCCATGTCGGAATCGCGAATATGACGGCGATCCTCGCGCAAATGCGCGGTGATGCCGTCGGCGCCGGCCGCGATCGCAGCAAGCGCTATTCGCACCACATCCGGCCGATCGCCACCGCGCGCATTGCGGATGGTGGCGACGTGATCGACATTAACTCCAAGGCGCAGGGATTGAGAACTGGACATCGAATGACTCTTGATCTGCTCCGCATCGCGGGAACTCGGCATCGCGACGTTAAGAACGTGCTCTTTCGAATGAAGGATTGGATGTAGTGTCAAGGACGATCGATTGCGACGCCCTTCATAGCATCTAGTGGTCCGATTCTAACATTCGCATCCGCGATGCGCGGCCGAATGGGTCGCGAATGTCAAATTTACTCCACTAGAGCCTTTCTGCGTCTGATTGAATCGGCAGCGAACTCCAGTTAGCCGTTGACCCGCTCGATCCGCGCCACGACGTCCTTGGCGCGCAACTGGGCGATGATGGCGCTGAGATGCTTGAGGTCATACACTTCGAGATCGATGGTCATTTCGGTGAAGTCGGGCGAACGCCTGGTCATGCTGATATTGTCGATATTGCCGTCGTGCTCGGCGATCACGGTCGCGACCTGTGCGAGGCTGCCGGGCTCGTTGAGGCTATCCAGCACGATGCGCGCGGGGAATCGCTGCGGCGTCGTGTCATCGACATCCCAACGAACGTCGAGCCAGCGCTCGGGCTCTTCCTCGAAATCCGTCAACGCCGGCGATTGAATCGGATAGATCGTGATGCCTTCACCGGGAGTGACGATGCCGACGATACGGTCGCCGGGCACCGCGCCGCCATTGGGCGCGAATTTGATCGGCAGGTCCGAATTGATGCCGCCTATCGGAATCACCGACGGGCTGCGAGCGGGATCCAGCGGCGTTTTCAGTTTGAGTTTCGCCGTCAGGCTCTTCTTGACGCCCGGGCCGCCAACCCGCTCCTCCTTGTAGTCCGGGTACATCGCGCGCGCGACATCGGCGGCGCGCATCTCGCCCCGCCCCACCGAAGCCATGACGTCCTCGATCGTGGCCCGCGCCAGCCGGGGCAACGCGCCGGTAAGCTTGTCGTCGGCGTATTCGATCTTAGCGCGGATGAACAGGCGCTCAACGATCCGCCGGCCAAGGCTGACATACTGACCGCGCACGGCGGCTCGCGTGGCGCGCCGGATCGCCGCCCGCGCCTTGCCGGTGACGGCGAGCGATTCCCAGGCGGAGGGCGGCGCTGACTGGGCGGCCGACGTCAGAACCTCGACCTCGTCTCCATTCTGCAATCGTGACGACAGCGGCGCAAACTTGCCGTTGATCTTGCAACCCACCGTGCTGTTGCCGACGTCGGTATGCACGGCATAAGCGAAGTCGATGACATTGGCGTGCCGCGGCAGCGCGATCAGCTTCCCCTTCGGCGTGAAGCAGAAGACCTGATCGTGAAACAGTTCGAGCTTGGTGTGTTCGAGGAACTCCTCCGGATTGGCGCTTTCCGACAGCACTTCGATGGTATGACGCAGCCAGGCGAACGCATTGGATTCCCGATTGAGCAATTCCGTCGGCGAGCCCGCCCCGTCCTTGTAAAAGGCATGGGCGGCGATGCCGTGCTCCGCGATGCGATCCATCTCCTCGGTCCGGAGTTGCAATTCCACGCGCTGATTGCCCGGTCCGATCACCGTGGTGTGGATCGAGCGATAGTCATTCTGCTTCGGCGTCGAGATATAGTCCTTGAAACGGCCCGGCACGACCGGCCACGTCATGTGGACCACCCCGAGGGCGCGATAACAGGCTTCGACATCGGGCACCACGACGCGAAATCCGAAAATATCGGAAAGCTGCTCGAAACCGACCGATTTTCGTTCCATCTTGGTCCAGATCGAAAACGGCTGTTTGCGGCGGCCGGCTACGCGCGCGGCGATACCCTTGTTGGCGAGACTGGTCGTGAGCTGGCTTTCGATCTCACCGATCAGGTTGCGGTTACGCTCGGCCAGCGCGTCGAGCCGCTGCGCCACCACCCCGTGGGCTTCCGGATCGAGGGTCTGGAAC
The DNA here is from genome assembly GCF_000012725.1 of Nitrobacter winogradskyi Nb-255. Lineage (NCBI taxonomy): Bacteria > Pseudomonadati > Pseudomonadota > Alphaproteobacteria > Hyphomicrobiales > Nitrobacteraceae > Nitrobacter > Nitrobacter winogradskyi. Next base: position 2,108,414 of record NC_007406.1, read on the forward strand.
GCCAGATCCTCAAGCTCCTCGCGCATTTCCTGCATGCCCATGCGGCCCGCGAGCGGCGCGTAGATGTCGAGGGTTTCCTCGGCGATGCGCTGACGCGACGCCGGCGGCACGAACTCCAGCGTGCGCATGTTGTGCAGCCGATCCGCCAGCTTGACCAGCAGCACGCGGACATCATCGGCAATCGCCAGCAGCAGCTTGCGCAGATTTTCGGCCTGCTTGGCCTCGCGCGAGACCAGTTCCAGCCGCTTCAGCTTGGTCAGGCCCTCGACCAGCGCGCCGATCTCCGGCCCGAACATGTTGTCGATCTCGGCGCGGGTGGCCTCGGTGTCCTCAATGGTGTCGTGCAGCAGCGCCGCGACGATGGTGGCGTCGTCGAGCTTGAGACCGGTCAGGATGGCCGCCACTTCAAGCGGATGAGAGAAATAGGGATCGCCCGACGCCCGTATCTGTTCGCCATGAGCTTTCATGGCATAGACGTACGCCCGGTTGAGCATATCCTCGTTGGTGTCGGGGTTGTAGGAGCGCACGCGTTCGACCAGGTCGTATTGACGCATCATACGCGGGCGCGTCGGCTTGACAGGAGCAGCCGGCGGCGGCGCCGTCACGACCGGATCGGTCGCGGCCTCCATCTGCCGCCTTTTGCCAGGCCAGCCTGTCATCGAACCGAGTGTCTTCATCGCGCGGAAACCGCCCTTCACCCCCAGTATCTACACCTATAGCGTTTTCCAGCGAAGGGGATACCGATTCGCGCGAAGAAAACGCGTCAAATCAAAATCATAGCCCCGGTTCTGATTTCGTCGGAAACGGAAAGGCTCCGGGTTGCCCCGGCCGAAGGTCGAATCCGACGTTCAGGCGCGCCAGTTTCGTTTCGAAGCCGGATGCACACACCCGCACAGCCGGTGCGGCGATCAACTCCGTGGGCCGCACGCAAAAGCCCGGACCAGGGTCCGGGCTTAGAGTTTTTTCGCTTCTGACGGAATCAGATCTGACGGAATCAGAAGCGAGGCTCCATAATCCTGATTTGACGCGTTTTCTTCACGCGAATCGGTAGCCGCTTCGCTCGAAAACGCTATAGACCTTCCGTCGGCAAGAAGCCGATCATTCATCCTCTTCGGGCTGTTCCTCGGGAGGCGCCAGCCCCTCCAGGCCCTTCAACAGTTCTTCCTCGGTCATGCGCTCGACCGCGACCTCGGTATCGTCCGCATCGACGCTTGCCCCGGCCGAACCGATCAAGGGCACGGTGTCGGACTCGGGCTCGTCGACCTCGACAAACTTCTGCAAGGAATGAACCAGCTCTTCGCGCATATCCTCCGGGGAGATGGTCTGCTCGGCGATCTCGCGAAGCGCAACGACGGGATTCTTGTCGTTATCGCGGTCGATCGTCAGCTGCGAACCCGACGAAATCATCCGGGCGCGATGTGCGGCCAAAAGAACCAGGTCAAACCGGTTGTCGACCTTATCAATGCAATCTTCTACGGTGACGCGCGCCATCGCCTGTCGCTCCGTTGAGGCTGAAACTGGTGAATATACGCGCTAGGTATAGAGCGTCTGAGGGTTTCGCAACAGGGAATTTAACATTTGGCGTGAAGGCCGGTCTCTGATACCCGTTACTGGAGCCAGAAGGCCGGCGTCCGGAGAAGCGGAACAGAGTCCCCGATCGGACAAGAATTCGCTTCATTGCTTCTCCATTGTATCCTTAACGCTGCCCTTGCCTCAACCTCATTGCGCCTGTTGTCCTCTTCAGTCTGATTCGCGAAACGCGATTTGCATCATTGAACCGTGGGGCTGGGCTTCAGCCGCACCAATAGCGCGCACAACGATCACGAGAACGCTCGATGCCATCTGCCTCCAACAAGATCGCGCTTTTCATCGATGGCGCCAATCTTTACGCAACCGCCAAGACGCTCGGCTTTGACATCGACTACAAGCGCCTCCTGAAGGAATTTCAGTCCAGAGGCACCCTTGTCCGCGCCTTCTATTACACGGCGATCATCGAGGATCAGGAATACTCCTCGATAAGGCCGCTGATCGACTGGCTCGACTACAACGGCTACACGGTGGTCACCAAAGCCACCAAGGAGTTCATCGACGCCAGCGGCCGCCGCAAGGTCAAGGGAAACATGGATATCGAACTTGCGGTCGATGCGATGGAGTTGGCAGAGCACGTCGACCAGATCGTGCTGTTTTCGGGCGACGGCGATTTCCGCTCCCTCGTCGAAGCGGTGCAGCGCCGCGGCGTTCGCGTGACCGTTGTTTCCACCATCGCAAGCCAGCCGCCGATGATCGCGGACGAGTTGCGCCGCCAGGCCGACGTTTTCACCGATCTCGTCGAATTGCAGCCGAAGCTCGGCCGCGACCCGTCGGAACGCCAGTCCCGCCACCACGCACCGCAGTTCCTGCAGCGCGCCACCGCCGTGGCGCCCCGGAGCGATGACGACGACTTTGAGGACTGAAACGCGCCGATCCGGCGCGACTCCCCCCGAGCCAGGCCGCGATTGCCCGCTGTGCCCACGGCTGGTCGACTATCGCCTTGCGGTTCGGACGCGCGAGCCGGAATGGTTCAACGCACCCGTGCCTTCTTTCGGCGAACCCGACTCGGCGGTTCTGATCGTCGGCCTGGCGCCGGGCGTGCAAGGCGCCAACCGCACCGGGCGACCCTTCACCGGCGACTACGCCGGCGACCTGCTTTACGCGACGCTTCTCAAATACGGATTCGCCGCCGGACGCTATCAGGCCCGACCCGACGACGGACTCAAACTGATCGATTGCCGCATCAGCAACGCGGTGCGTTGCGTGCCACCGCAGAACAAGCCTCTGCCGGCCGAGATCAACACCTGCCGCGCGTTCCTTAGCGCCACGCTCGCGGCCATGCCCCGATTACAAGCGGTTGTCGCACTCGGCCGTGTCGCGCACGATTCCGCGGTGAAAGCGCTCGGCGTTCGCGCCGCTGCCGCCCCCTTCGCTCACGGCGCGGTGCATCATATCGGCGCGGTCACGCTCTATGACAGCTACCACTGCTCCCGCTACAACACCAACACGCGTGTCCTGACGCCCGAAATGTTCGAGAGCGTCTTCGCAAAAGTGCGCGCCGATCTGACCTGTCGCTGAAGCGCGGGCTATGGCGAACCGGTACCCACTTCGCTCGAAAGCGCTATAGAACTCCGCTCCTGATCCCATCGGAAGCGAAAGGGCTTTCTCGGCTATCCCTGCTCCGTGAAGCGGATTCCCATCATCTCGCCGTTGCGCCAGACACGCTCGCATTCCTTCGGCGTCGCGTTCGGCACCAGCGCGACCCCGAAACGCTTCGGCACGCTCAGGCTGGAGGCGATCACCAGGCGCGCGCCGTCGCTGGAGATGTCCATCACCTCGCATTCCGACCTGGATCGGCCATCGACCTGGTCGAGGACAAGCCACGCTCGCTGATGCCGGCGACGCATCCGCCGTATGGCACGTTTCTGTTTGACGCGCATGCCGGGAGCAGATCACTTCAACCCTGAAATTGCGTTAAACTGATCGTTCAAAGTTTAACGACCGGACCCGCGGCGGTCAGGTCTTGCGGCTTATCCCCTCGCCCGCAGCAACCGGCCTTTTTCGCGGCCCCAGTCTCGCTTCTTCTCGCTCTCGCGCTTGTCGTGCAGTTTCTTGCCCTTCGCGATCGCCAGCAACAACTTGGCCCGGCCGCGCTCGTTGAAATAGAGTTTCAGCGGAATCAGCGTCATCCCTTCACGATCGACCGCGCCCATCAGCTTGTTGATCTGCTTTCTGTGCAGCAACAGCTTGCGCGGCCGCTTGGGCTCGTGATTGAAGCGGTTGGCTTGCAGATATTCTGGGATGTTGGAATTAATAAGCCAGATTTCACCGTTCTTTGAATCGGCATAGGACTCGGCGATCGTGGTCTTGCCGTTGCGGATCGACTTGACCTCCGTGCCGGTCAGCGCGATGCCGGCCTCGACGGTATCCTCGATCGCATAGTTGAACCGCGCCTTGCGATTTTCCGCGACGACCTTGATGGCGCGCTCACCTTTGTCGGCCATATCCCTGAAACCTCCGGGCGTTATCTTTCGAGGGCGGCCACGCCGATCCTACGGCGTCGCCGTCCTAGACCTTCGCTTTCAGGAGATCGCGAATCTCGGTCAGCAACTCTTCCTCGCGCGTGGGCTTCGGCGGCTCCGCGGATGCCGCCTCGTCCTTGCGCTTCAGCCTGTTCATGCCCTTGATGACCATGAATAGCACAAAGGCGACGATCAGGAAGTTCAACGTCAGCGTCAGGAAGTTTCCCCATGCCAGCACCGCGCCCTGCTTCTTGGCGTCGGAGAGATTCGAGGCGTTGACGGATTCAGAAAGCGGCAGGAAGTAATTCGAGAAATCGAGACCGCCGGTAACAGCGCCGACGATCGGCATGATGATGTCGGCCACCATCGAGGAAACGATGCCTCCGAAGGCCGCACCGATGATGACGCCGACAGCGAGGTCGACGACATTCCCCTTCATCGCGAACTCACGAAACTCCTTCCACATCGCCAATCTCCGACATCATTTCACCGACGCGCGCGCGGCGGCAGTTATAGTTTTCGAGCGGAACATGTTTCCCGGCCGGAGCCGGTGGATGAATTACCCGGTTCGTGAAGAAAACGCGTCACATGAAAATCCGGGAGCCCCGCTTCCGTTTCATCAGGCGGAAAGGCTCCGGCCTCAAGTCAGTTTATCAAACCGGCATGGACCATGGCCTCACGGATGAGCTTTCCGGTCGGCGGGGTCACCGGTATCAGCGGCAGCCGCACGACTTCGTCGATCCGGCCGAGCAGCTTGAGCGCATGCTTTGCTCCGGCGAGGCCAGGTTCCTTGAAAATAGCGTCATGCAGCGGCACCAGGCGATCCTGAATTTCGAGCCCGGCGGCATAATCGCCCTTCAGGACAGCCGACATCAGGCTCGCGCATAATTTCGGCGCGACATTCGCGACGACGGAGATGCAGCCGCGTCCGCCCGCCGCCATGAAGGCGAGCGCCGTCATGTCCTCGCCGGACAGTTGGATGAAGTCGGGGCCCATCGCCCGGCGCTGCAATGAGACCCGAGCCAGATTGCCGGTGGCGTCCTTGACGCCGGCGATGTTCTTCAGTTCGAACAGCCTCGCCATCGTCTCCACGGAGAGATCGACGACCGAGCGCGACGGAATGTTGTAGATGATGATGGGAATTCCGACCGCGTCGTTCACCGTCTTGAAGTGCTGGTACAAGCCTTCCTGGGTCGGCTTGTTGTAATACGGCGTCACCACCAGCACCGCGTCAGCGCCGGCCTTCTCGGCGTGCAAGGCCAGATCGACCGCCTCGCGGGTCGAATTCGAGCCCGCGCCCGCGATCACCGGCACCCGGCCCCCGGCCTCCTCGATGCACCATTCCACGACCTTGCGGTGTTCATCGTGGCTGAGCGTCGGACTCTCGCCCGTTGTGCCGACCGGCACCAGCCCGTGAACTCCTTCGCCGATCTGCCAACTCACCAGACTGCGAAAAGCGGCCTCGTCGACGGAGCCGTTTTTGAATGGCGTCACCAGGGCTGTGTATGATCCCTGGAACTTCGCCCTGCTTACCATAGTCCGCTCCAACACGTTGCGCGGCTTCGCCGTTTGCCGATTCGAGCATTCGCTTCTGATTGAATCAGAAGCGAAGCTCTGGTTTACTGTTTTGACGCGTTTTCTTCTCGTGAACCGGATTCCATCCTCGGGTCAAAGCCCAAGGACATGCTTCGCTCGAAAACGCTATAGTTGTTACATCAGTCATATCGAGTCTGACGCTGCTCCGAAAGGTCCGCGTCCTGAAGCAACGGCCGCGATTTCGCCGTTGTCGCGACATAAGAGCCCGATGTCGGCGGTTTTAGTATTTTGTCCACACATTCAATGAAATAGTTATCAGATTTTAGGGGTCCGCTTAGTTCACTGATAAAGGGATTTGCCGTGACATTGCCTGCCCGCGCATCAAAGCTACGAACGGCGGCTTTAGGGGCGAGCCTGGTGGCGGCCGCGCTATGGGCCGGAAGCGCCCAGGCGGAAAAAACCGCCAAAGTTCCCGCGCCTAAGTCCCGCCCCTCCGGCAACGCCGTTCCCAAGCCCGCTCCCGGCCATGGCAAAACCGCCGCGCCTCGCAAGGACAAAGCCACCGCGGCTCCGATCATCCAGCCCGCCACCCGCAGACACGCCACCCTTCCCGCGCCATCGGCTCGCATGCCCGTTCCGAAAGCGGCTATGGCTGCGACATCATCAACCCCGCGCGCCGATCTCGCCGCGCTCGACACGATCATTGACCTGACCCGCAGGCAGCGATCGTCCGAGGCGACGCAGGTCCAGGCCGGCATGACGGATCCTGTGGCGCGCAAGCTCGCCGAGTGGCTTATCCTGCGCAGCAACGACAACGGCGCGCCGACCGAGCGCTATCGCGCCTTCATCGACGCCAATCCGAGTTGGCCCTCACAGTCATTCCTGCGCCGTCGCGCGGAAGCTGCGCTGTGGGACGACCATCGCGACGCCGCCGCGGTGCTGGCCTGGTTCGAAAACGAGCGGCCGCAATCGGCCAAGGGACGGTTCGCTCTGGCAAGCGCGCTGCTCGCGCGCGGAGACCGCGCCCGCGCCGAACAGTTGGTCCGAGAGGCCTGGCGGACCGATACGATGTCGGCGGCGGTCGAGAGGAAAGCGCTGGAGATGTTCGGGGCGCTGATCACGCCGAGCGACCACAAAGCGCGCATGGATTACATGCTTTACGGCGAGGACCGTGATGCCGGAATGCGCGCGGCCCAGCGGCTGGGAAGATCGCACGAGGCCCTTGCCAAGGCGCGGATCGCAGCCGACCGCAGATCGTCCAGCCTGCGCGCGCTGCTCGAAAGAGTGCCGAGCGAGCTTCACCGCGATCCCGGCTATATGCTGGCCTACATCCAGCTCCTGCGTCGCGAAGAGAAGTTCGCGGAAGCCGCGCGGCTGATGCAGAGCGCGCCCCGCGATCCCAACCGGCTTTATAATGTCGATCAATGGTGGATCGAGCGGCGGCTGCTCGCGCGCAAGATGATCGACGTCGGACAATACCGCACCGCCTATCTCATCGCCCGCGACGCGGCACTCCCCGCGCGCGATATCTACAAGACCGAACAGGAGTTCACCGCCGGCTGGATCGCTCTTCGCTTTTTGAACGATCCCAACACGGCCGCCCGGCATTTTGCACGCATCGGAGTCGGCAGCGTCAATCCGACGGCGCTCGCGCGGGCTGGCTACTGGCAGGGCCGCGCGGCCGAAGCGGCAGGCCGGACCCAGGAGGCTCGTCGCGCCTATGCCGCCGCCGCGGAGCAGTCCACCAGCTACTATGGCCAGCTCGCACGCGCCAAGCTCGGGCTGCCGCAAATCGAACTGCGCAACGTTCCAGGCAGCCGGTCACGCGGAATCGAGCGGCTCGAGATCGTACGCGCCACACAGCTACTCTACGCTCTCGGCAAAGGCGACATCGCGATTCCGATCCTTGCCGATATGGGCGCGAACGGCGACCCCGACGCCGTGTTGGGGCTTGGCGAACTCGCCGCACGTCATGGCGACGCGAGGGGAATGCTGCTCGCCGGCAAGGCCGCGTTGAACCGCGGACTGCCATTCGACTTCTATGCCTATCCGGTCAGCGGCATTCCGCCATTCAGATCAATCGGACCTGATGTGGAACGCAGCATCATTTACGCGATCGCCCGACAGGAAAGCGCGTTCAATCCGTCGGTGGTGTCGCCGGCCAACGCCTACGGGCTGATGCAGGTGACGCCGGATGCCGGACGATACGTCTGCAAGAAATACGGCGCCAGTTTCGACCTTCGCCGCCTGAAGACCGAGCCCGCCTATAACGCCGCCCTCGGCGCGGCGGAACTCGGCGGACTGCTCGACGACTATCGCGGCTCCTATATCCTGACCTTCGCCGCCTACAATGCCGGGCGCGGCAGCGTCAGGAAATGGATCGCGCGTTACGGTGACCCGCGAGATCCGGGAGTCGATGCGGTGGATTGGGTCGAACTGATCCCGTTCTCGGAAACCCGCAACTACGTGCAGCGCATCATGGAGAACCTGCAGGTCTACCGCGCCCGCTTCGGCGGCGGCTCGAAGCTGCAGATCGAGGCCGACCTGCATCGAGGCGCGATCCAGTAACGTGGGAAGCGGCGGATAACGCCTCGCGCGGTCCGCACCTCAAAGCATGTTGGCTTCTGTTGCGTCAGAAGCGAAGCTTGAGATTCTTGTGCTGACGCGTTCTCTTCACGCGAACAGGTTCATCCATTCCGCTCGAAAGCGATAGAGCATTTTCCGGCGAAGTGGATACCGGTTCGCCGCAAGAAAACGCGACCAGACAACCATTTCCAGAGCATGGTCCGATTCAACTTGATCGGATCATGCTATAGTGGAGGAAACGGTCCTGGTTATTCTTTCCGCTTGTCCGGCCTGTCCGCCGTCAGGGCTCTTGAGACAGTTTAGGGGTTTTCGGGAAGGGAGGATTTCTGGATCATCGCAGCCAATTTGGAGCGCAGATGAGACAGAAATCCGGGCCGGAGAAAGCACCGGCAGAGCAGGTCGTGAAGGACATCCGCCGGGCAACGCGCCGGCAGTTCTCGGCTGAAGAGAAGATCCGCATCGTGCTGGAAGGCGTGCGCGGCGAGGAGAGCATCGCCGAGCTGTGTCGGCGCGAGGGGATCGCCTCGTCGATGTATTACGGCTGGTCGAAGGAGTTCCTCGACGCCGGCAAGCGCCGTCTCGCTGGTGACACGGCCCGCGCCGCGACGTCGGACGAGGTGAAAGAGCTGCGCCGTGAGGCGCAGGCCCTGAAGGAGGCCGTGGCCGATCTCACCCTGGAAAACCGCCTGCTGAAAAAAAGCATGCTCGCGGATGGGGAGGACGACACATGAGGTATCCTGCATCCGAAAAGGCCGAGATCATTCGCCTGGTCGAGGCCTCGCATCTGCCGGCACGGCGAACCCTGGACAAGCTCGGCATCCCGCGCGCCACGTTCTATCGCTGGTACGATCGCTATCTCACCGGTGGGATCGAGGCTCTGGCCGATCATCGCTCGCGGCCGGATCGTGTCTGGAACCGGATTCCTGACCCAATCCGGGCCGAGATCGTCGAGCTGGCGCTGCGCGAAACGGAGCTGAGCCCGCGCGAGCTGGCGGTGCGCTTCACCGACGAGAAGCGCTACTTTGTCTCGGAGGCGTCGGTATATCGGCTGCTGAAGGCTCATGATCTCATCACCAGCCCAGCCTATATCGTCATCAAGGCGGCGTCTGAGTTCAAGGACAAGACGACAGCGCCCAACCAGCTCTGGCAAACCGACTTCACCTACCTGAAGATCACGGGTTGGGGCTGGTATTATCTCTCGACCGTGCTCGACGACTTCTCCCGCTTCATCGTCGCCTGGAAGCTCTGCGCCACGATGCGGGCGGATGACGTCACCGCCACGCTCGATCTGGCTCTGGCGGCATCGGGGCTCGACCAGATCACGGTCGCGCATCGGCCGAGGCTGTTGAGCGACAACGGCGCCTCATACATCTCGGCCGAACTCGCTACCTGGCTCGACGGCAAGGGCATGAAACACGTTCGCGGCGCGCCGTATCATCCCCAGACGCAGGGCAAGATCGAGCGCTGGCATCAGACCCTGAAGAACCGCATCCTGCTGGAAAACTACTATCTGCCCGGCGACCTTGAACGGCAGGTCGCGGCCTTCGTCGAGCACTACAATCACGGCCGCTATCACGAGAGCATCGATAATCTCACGCCCGCTGACGTCTACTTCGGCCGCGGGCAGACCATCCTCACCGAACGCGAAAGGATCAAACGCCAGACCATCCACCAAAGACGCTTGCAGCATCACCTGCAGGCCGCCTAACCTCAAACCCAGATGAGCCAGAACCTCCGTTCCCGTGACCCCGGAACAGTCTCAATTCATCTGACGACGGACAGTCCGGCCAAGCTTAAACTTCGTTCTGGGATCAAGCTTGAAGCAACGCCGTAGAGTAGAAGACGCGTGGAGTAGAAAACGGGATCTGCGCGCAGCCACGTTCAATCGATCCGCGTTATCTTTCCATAGCTTTTCGGCCGAATGATCCCTGAACTTGACCCAAGGATGAAATTGCGGGTTCGCTTAATCCGAAAGAGATCGACGGAACGTCTCTCTTCTTCTACGAAAGAAACAAGTCCCCGCCTGCCCTGCACGGCGCCAAACGCGGCGCCTACGCGCTAGAGTCTTTCACCGCTTCATGGAAATGGTGTAAAGATTCTATCATTATGTTTTGACGCGTTTTCTTTACGCGAACCGGATTCCACTTCGCTCGAAAACGCTATAAGCGCAGACGTCGCTCACCGCCATCTGTGCCTCCGGCAGGAAACCGCCGGAGGCACCAGAGTGACGTCAGACGATGTGCCTTACCAGGTGCGCTGAGCGCGGAACATGACGGACCACATATCCTGATCCTTCACCGTATAATTGCCTTCCGGCTTGCCGACAGCCCAGTTGTTAGGAACATTCGCGACGCCGGCGAACTTCTGGTCCAACATGCTGTAAGCCGCTTCCGTCGTGAACGTCAGGTTCTTGACCGGCGTCCAGCGAACGTTCGCACCGACCTGCGCGATGTTGTAATCCGGGTTGCAGGTGGTGAGCCCCCCGAGAAGGGCAAAGGGAATTGATACGCCGCACATATAGGCCTTGGCCCCGTCGGTATACCTGATCGATGCGTAGGCGCCGAATATCGAGCTGCTCCAGTGCGGACTCCAGTTATGGACATAGCCGCCGCGCATGCCCCAGGTCGTGACCAGTTGAAGATCGCCGTTGGGCGCATACACGGAATCGGGCGCAAAGCCGAAGCCGATGCTGTCCGTGCCGGAATAGATCGTGCTGCCACCCGCCTGAGCGGTCATGTCCTGGATGTTGTAGCGGGTCGCGCCGTGGGTATAGACGCCCGAGATGTTGATCACGTCACCCGGACCCGTCGGAAGGTTCCTGATCGTCAGAGCGAGCTGACCGGCCCAACCCCACTTGTTTGCGGGACCGCCGGTGGTTTCAACGCCCCCGTAGTAGGCGGGGTTGTTATGATGCGCCGCGACTGACGCCTGGACCAGGCCCCAGGCCTGATCGACGCGGACTTGGCCGACGAAATCCGGCATGGTGGTTCCGCCATAGGCGCTGAGGCCGTAGCCGAGCATGACCGGGGGGAGGAAGACAGGACCGAAGAACGGCGGGACGCCAGTCCATATGGGTGTTCTGCCCGGCGACGCGACCCCGAGATTGAAAATGCCGGCCTGATAATACGCGCTCGGATCCTGCGCGCTGATCGCGGCTGATACGCCGTTGCCGAATTCCGCGGTGTAGGTGAGCTGGTTCACGCCGGAGAACGCGCCGCCGCCGCCCACAAGCGCGTCGGAGATGTTCATGCCGGGGTAGTTCCCCCAGGGAGCGGTGAACTGAGAAACCGCTTTACCGACCGTGAAGCCGGCGAACTGGATGAAGGAGAAGTACACGCCAAGCTGGCCGCCGACGACGGCGCCATTGCCGCTCGCCCCGGCCGGAGACGCGTCATACGCCGTTCCGCCGACGCGCACGCCGCCGTAGCCGCCCGAAGTCCAGGTGAAGCCTCCATCGAAGTAGGTGCGAACCACGCCGTAATCCGTCGCGGTCCGGGTGTCGATGGTCAGATCCGCGCGCGAGCGCCAGGTGAAAGCGTTGGAATAACGGTTCTGCGCACCGGCCTGGGTGGCGGTGTTGCCGAAGAAGAGCGGAGCGTTCGTGTTGACGCCAAAGTCGACGCGCGCATAGCCGCCAAGCTTGATGCAGGTGTCGGTGCCCGGAATATAATAGAAGCCTGCGCCATACATGGAGCAAACCCTCACGTACTCGACCGCCTTTGCCTTCAACGGAAGATCAGCAGCCTGCGCCCCACTTATGACGACCAACCCCGCCGCCGAGCCGAGGAAAAGGCCCTTCATCAAATTATTCATCGTCAAACCTCCAAGTTGCTCTGTCAGAGCGGGTTCGGATCCGCTGAGCGCAACACTCGAAGAAACGTTCCCTCGGTCCCGGACCAACCGCCAGCGTGCTTTCTTTAAAACCCCCGCTCAATGGAAGCGGATGCGAACGGGCGAGCTTTCTAAAACGGAACGACTTTGGGATGCCCCCCTCCGTCGCACGGTCAGAATTACCGAACCGACTTGCACACGCAATGAAGGAAGCTGCCGAGAAGCTGCCAAATGGAATACGTCTAACGATTTTCGCTGCATGTTGCACAAATGGCACGCGCAAATGGTCGCAGCAGAGCAAATTCTCCTACTACGCGCGCATCAAACGCCCCCGAGCGGTCCCGAAGGGTAGAACCATGGGCGAGCGGTCCGTCTCCGCTCTTCAAACACGCGCGAATCATCACGCCTGAAGCAGCCGTCGGATTCAGATACCGAAGAGCCGGCGCTGCAATGCGGAAGATCTATTCCGCAGCGCCTGCGAAGGCGGAATGGGCCGAGCTTGCCGCTATCGGCATCACCGATCCGGGTCACAGACCCCCGGATTCCATATGCGACCCCTTATTTAGAGATCCGGCGCTTGCGGCTGGCGACCGTGTCAGGCATATCGGTCATCAACGGAGCTGTGGCCGAGTGGCTGAAGGCGGCGGTTTGCTAAACCGTTATAGGGTTGTAAAGCCCTATCGAGGGTTCGAATCCCTCCGGCTCCGCCAGTCAAATTATTGGAATCATTCTCCGTTTCCACTTTCGAAGCCGGAACGGCGCGGAATTGCGGGTTTTCGGGCCAAAGCTGTTGACTGCGCTATCGGGCCGGAACGCCAGTTTCGTTCTCTCCTGGCCAATATTCTCCAAACCTCCTGACTGCGTGGATTTTGGTACGGAGTTGCAAGTTGCTGTAAATACCGCATTATTTTCCTCGTCCGATCCGTACTTTTGTTAAGCACAGCGGCGGGAGAAGGAATTACAGATCGAACTTTCCCGCCGCCGTTACGTATCCTGAGCAACCTCTCCCAGCATGAATTCGTCCTGAGCCCACCGATCTTGGCTTCTGACCATTGCTCGGAGTGAAGCACGTCACGTTCGACTTCCTGTTTCGACCCACGCCCCCGCGAAGGGGGCGACTTGTCAGCCTCACGTAAGGCCCGCCCGACGGCGTGTTTCGACCCACGCCCCCGCGAAGGGGGCGACGCAGGGCATCGTGTGGAGTGGCCAGCTTGTGCTGGTTTCGACCCACGCCCCCGCGAAGGGGGCGACTCTTTGGCGTGTCCCTTTAGTCGCCATGATTGAGTTTCGACCCACGCCCCCGCGAAGGGGGCGACGGGTTGATGCTTTTTGCGATCTCGTCAAGAAGTGGTTTCGACCCACGCCCCCGCGAAGGGGGCGACAACCGGGATGGTGCGGGTATCTGACACTGGAATTGTTTCGACCCACGCCCCCGCGAAGGGGGCGACCGCCGATCGGGATGGGTGGCGTCCCGTATTTGTAGTTTCGACCCACGCCCCCGCGAAGGGGGCGACCCAGCGCCCCACACAAATGAAGGCATCATGTCGGGTTTCGACCCACGCCCCCGCGAAGGGGGCGACTTAGTGGGCTGCGGAAACGGTATGCGCCATACCTGTTTCGACCCACGCCCCCGCGAAGGGGGCGACGATGACCCGCGCGATCAGCGCGGCCATGGTGATGTTTCGACCCACGCCCCCGCGAAGGGGGCGACAATACGATCGCGACCGCATGAAGCTAGCCGATGTGTTTCGACCCACGCCCCCGCGAAGGGGGCGACGCCTTGATCTTGTCGCGAGTGTCTTGATTGTGCCGGTTTCGACCCACGCCCCCGCGAAGGGGGCGACCAGACTCGCTGGCACGAGTCGGACCTCGCCGGATGGGTTTCGACCCACGCCCCCGCGAAGGGGGCGACACCTATCTGGCGTATGATTTCTATCATTATAATTGTTTCGACCCACGCCCCCGCGAAGGGGGCGACCATATCTGCAACCGAAGGCGCGCACCCGTAGCTGTTTCGACCCACGCCCCCGCGAAGGGGGCGACTCCGAATGCGTCGCTACCAAACAGCAACTGGATGTTTCGACCCACGCCCCCGCGAAGGGGGCGACTGCCGAGTCTGGCTCTACGTTGCCCCAATGACAGGTTTCGACCCACGCCCCCGCGAAGGGGGCGACCCAACTCGACGCCCAAAAGCACACGGCGGAAACGGCGTTTCGACCCACGCCCCCGCGAAGGGGGCGACTTACCCTCAATAACCGATTGGTTCCCCAGGCGGAATGGAAGGCCGTGCGCGAGGGATAGAAAAAACGCGTCGGCCATGCGCTCGCGCGCGGCTGCCGCAGAAAGATTTCTTCACGATTTCAAAGAACAAGGCTCAGTGCGAACCTCCCGGGCTTTGCCGGCACGCTCCAGGTTCGCGCCGGCGGCGGCCGCACCCGCCGGCCTAGTCTAGGCCGGATCGACATTCACGGCAGCCAGATCAGGGCTGCGGCCAGGTGAACGAAGCCCGTGAAGTGAACGGTGCGCCTGTCGTAGCGTGTGGCGAAACGGCGGAAGTGCTTGAGACGGTTGAAGCAGCGCTCGATGCGGTTGCGGTGCTTGTAGAGACCGGCGTCATGCGGGATGATGATTTTGCGCGTCCTGTTTGAGGGGATCACCGCTTCGGCGCCCATGCCGGCGATGAGTGCACGCAAGGCGTTGCTGTCATAAGCCTTGTCGGCCATCACGGCGTCCCCGGCCTGGGCTTCGAGCAGCGCGGGGGCTTGTGTGATGTCTCCGACCTGCCCGGCGGTGACGATGAAACGCAAGGGTCGGCCCAGCGCATCGGCGAGCATGTGGACCTTGGTGGTCAGTCCACCTCGGGAACGCCCCAGCGCCTGATCCTTGGCCCCCCTTTTCCGGTAGCCGCCTGCTGATGGGCTCGAACGATGGTTGAGTCGAGCATCAGATACTGGTTGTCGCGATCGGCTGTCAGGGTGGAGAACACCCGTTCCCACACACCGGCATGGCACCACCTGCTGAACCGCCGATGCACCGTCTTCCAGCGACCATAGCGCTCCGGCAGGTCACACCCGTGCGCGCCGGATCGCAGCACCCACAGGCAGCCGTTCACAAACAACCGATTATCCGATCCCGTCCGTCCCGGATCAGAGGCCTTGCCTGGCAGCAACGGTGCAATCTTCGCCCACTGATGATCGCTCAGCTCATACCGCTTGATCCCCATCGTGCAGCTCCGTGTCAGAATCACGGAACCCTATGAATCAGCGATCAGACCGCCTGGGAATCCTGAATGTCGATCCGACCTAGGCGTAGAGTAGCGCGCAATTCACACGATCAGCGGGCCGCCGAGGTCGGCGGCCGGCTTGGCTCCGACATGCTCCACCTTCCGCTGCCAGTTCGCGCCAAGATAATAGTAGCGCAGGCTGTCGAATTCCGGCTTGATGATGGCTTCCAGCCGCGCCTTCAGCCGGGTCCATTGCGCCGGGTCGACCTCGATCTCGAACACCGAATACTGCACCCGCTGGCCGTAGTCGCGGCAGGCTTTGGCGACGGCACGCAGGCGCGCTGCTCCTTTCTCCTCGCGCGTCGCAACGTCGTAGGTCACCAGCACAAGCATAGCACTCTACTTCCAGAACCAGGGCGGATAGGCGTCGAGGTCGCCCCGCAAATGCCGCGCCAGCATCTGCGCCTGCAGGTAGGGGACGAGGCCAAGCGGCGCCTTCTCTTGCAGGAAGGGGTGAAGCCGCTCCTCCTTCTTGCGTTCCTGCCAGGCGGTGAGGACGGTGCGGCGCGCGTCGTCGCTCATGACCACGGCGCCGCCGTCGCGCTTCTCGAAGTCGCCTGCTCGGAGCTGGCGGCGGTTGATCAGTGACAGGGCCAGCCGGTCGGTGAGCACGGGACGCAACTCCTCCATCAGATCCAGCGCGAGGCTCGGCCGCCCCGGCCGGTCGCGGTGCAGGAAGCCGACGGCGGGATCAAGGCCAACGCTTTCGCAGGCGCTGCGGCAGTCATGGGTGAGCAGCGTGTAGAGAAAGGAGAGCAGCGCGTTGATGGGATCGAGCGGCGGCCGACGCGAGCGCCCCTTCCAGCGCAAGTCCGGGTCGGGCACGCGCAGGAGATTGTCGAAGACCGAGAAATAGAGGTTCGCCGCCTCTCCCTCCGCGCCGCGTAGCACATCGAGACCGCCATCGGAGCGCTCCACCCGGCGCAGGATGAAGGCAAGGCGCTCCGTCACGGCGGTTATCGCGTCGCGATCGCCGGGCTCGAGCTCCTCGCGGTGATCACGCAAGGCGCGCATCAAGACGGAGCGCTGGTTGGCCACCTTGCCGACGAGGATCGACCGCACGACGGGCTCCGGAGCCTCCGAGACCCGGTATTGTGCCCGCCTCAACAACACATTGCCAGTCACCGGTCCTTCGACGCGGGCCCGAAAGCGGCCGTTGCGGTCGAGCAGCGCGATCGCGATGCCGGCGCCGGCGCAGGCCGCCATCAATGCAGGCGAAATGTGGATCGGTCCGAAAACAACCAACGAGGCAAGCATGTGGAGCGGCACGCGGGCCCGCTCCTCGCCTTCCACCTCCGCCACGAGGTTCTCTCCGTCCTTGCGCAGCGCCACTCCCTCAGTCGTGACATAGACCGTGTTGAGGAGCTTCTTCACGCGCCCGGGCCCTCGGCAAGGAGACACGAGACCATCCGGCTTCGCCAGGCGAGCACCGGTTTCGTCACCGCCTCCGGCCGGCACAGCTCGCGCAGCGAGCAGGCGCGGCAGCGCTCGCGCTTGTGCGTTGGCGGCGGCGTCGCCCCGGAGGAGAAGACGACGGCAAGCTCGGCCGCAGTCGTCTCGGTCAGGTTCCGCAGACCGTGATCGAATGGAACAGCGACGCGGCGCCGGGTCTCGGCATAGAAAAGCGCCCCTTCAGGCACGGCAGTTCCCGTCATCTCCTCAAGGCAGAGTGCCTGGGCGCAGAGCTGCACCTCGTCGGCGCGATGCAGCTTCGGCTTGCCGCCCTTGTATTCCACCGGGTAGGCCACCTCAGTGCCGTTCCCTGCGGGATGGAACTCGACCATGTCGACGACACCGGCAATGTTGAGCCGAACGCAGGCGACCGGCAGCGCCATGACACGGCGCAGCCCCCGTGCCTTCCGCCCGCCGCCCTTGTCGGCGACGGCGTGCAGCACCTGCCCCTCCGCCGTGAAGCGGTTCTCGGCCCAGACACGCTCAAGATGGATCAGCGCTGCCTGCCGCATGCAGTAGACGGCGTGCTGGAGCGCAGAGAGCGGGATGGGTTCGCCCCCATCCGGCACGGGATCAGATCCTTTCAATGATTTCCACGCCGTCTGGCGGATTGTCGCGGTCGATCTCCACGGCGTAATCCGAAAAGGCACGTGCCGGCGGATAGTTGTCCGACCGGTCGATCCTTCGGAACTGCCCGTCGATGTTGCGGCCGATTCTGACGCGCTCGAACAGCGCATGCGCTGGCGCACTGCCAAGCGCGTTGCCGTGCTTGAAGACGACGAGCTTGCGCGTCGTCATCTCGCCGCGCGCGGCGGAGCGATCGTGCTCGAACATACTGGTCAGCGCCTCGAACGTCAGTTCGAGGTCGGCCTCGGAGAAACCGGTGCGCTCGGCGAGCTTAGCCGAGACGAAACCATGCGCGCGGTAGAGCCCATAGGGCACAATGTACTTGCGTCCCATCGTCCTATTGTCGACCCGGTCGTTGCCTTCCTCACCGCCTTCGGCCCGTTGCTTCTTCTCCGCCTCGTTGGTGGCGGCCATGCGGGTAATCGAAATTTCCTGCGGCACGATGGGCTCGACCGAGTTGGCGAAGGTCATCTGCACGGGGCCTCTGACCTGACCGGCATTGATGCCGGTCGACATGACTGCGCCAAAGGTACGCACGTCGAAGAAGTTCTTGCACATGAACTCCCGCAGCTTCTTCGCCTCGACATCATCCCTCGGGTTGAGCTTGGCTTCTTTATCAACCTTCGGATCGTCCGGCCGTAGTGCCTTGTAGGCTTGGCGGTGCTTGTCGTTGAGGATCGCGGCCTCCTCGACATAGATGTGGTGGCCATCGGTTCCGGATCGGACGAGATCGACGTAGTTACGCACCTTGCGTTTCAGGCTGACGTCCGACACCAGCCCGTGGTTGGTTTCGGGATCGAGCCTCGGCAGGTTTCCGGCGTCAGGATCGCCATTCGGATTGCCTTTGGTTACGTCGAAGAGCAGGACGAAATCGTAGCGGTTCGTGAGCATGGTCATTAAGCGGCCTCCTCCGCGGCTACCGTTTCGCGCTTGCGGAAAAACTCTCCGCGCTGGTGATAATAGCCGAGACCGAACAGGGCCTGTTCGGCCGCGCTGAGCGACGCGGGGAACGGGTCCTCCCCCGGCATCATCATGTCCATGATGGCGCCGATGGTCTTCTCGATGTTTACGCGCTGGCCGGGTCTCTCCTTACCAACCTTGGACAGATGGTTGGCCGAGTTCCGATCGAGCAGCGAGAAGACGCGCCTGGGAGTGGCCGAGGCCGAACCGTAGAATTTGTCCTTGATGGTCGCGTTTACGTTGCGGCCGAGTGCCGCTGTTTGAGCCTGCTCGTAAACGGCGAAAAGCCGCCCGAGCAGATAGCCCTTGTTCCTGTTCTCCGGGTCGAGCGCCACAGGTGCCTCCCTCCTCTTATTCCTATTTTCCGGCTTCATGCGGTAGTTGCGCACGAGAAGCGCGCGCAGCATGCCGACGCGCAGCGCATTGATCTCGCCGTCGGCGCGGATGCGCGACAGGACGGCGGCGAGCAGAGTCAGTGGATAGTTCGTGCCGCTCAGAATCGAGCGCATCCATTCGCCTGCAAGATTCGGCGGCACGTTCTCCCCTTTGCCGAGCACCGCTGTTTCGCGCAGATAGCGCCACAGGGGCGGATAGGGCTGGCGCCAGGCGGGTTCGATGCGCATGTCTTCCACAAAGCGCTGATAGTTTCGCCCGAGCACCGAAAAATCGTCTTCGAAATAGAAGCGAATCGAGATGCGGGCGGCGTTCGGCGCAAGACCGAGCACATAAAAGCGGACGTCTTTAGCGAGGCCAGCGTCGATCTTCTCGATCTGCTCGCCCTTGCGGATACGCTCCAGCAGGATTGCAATCTTCCTGGTTTCAGCCGCGTCGCCGGCAGCCGCATCGTCAGCCGGATCGAAGAACTGGCTGAAGGCGGACTCGGCGATTTTCGCCGCCTCCGCATCGGCCGAGTCGGCCCAGAACACCGTCGATGCGTCGCCGATCTGGATGCGGTGGCCGCTGCCGCGTTCGAGGAAACGGTTGAGGGCGGTGGTATATTTCGCCGCAGCCAGTTCGGAGACAGGCGCGTTGTCACCCTGTTCATGGCCGTAAGAGGTGAAGGCGTCGAGATTGAAGGAGACAATGGATGCACCGGCGGTCTGCCCGCCCCACACCCCCTTGATCGACGGGTGCAGCCGCGCAACCGGATTGGCTTCCCCGGTGACGAGGCATATCTGCGCGCCGCCGCTCGCCTCCTGCGAAATCCGCTCCCACAGCGCCTTCGCAGCGTCGCGCTGGTGAAGCCAGAGATTCTCACGTCGGTCCGACTCGAGAACAAATCCGACGTTCTGGTCTCGCATCTCGTCGGGCCAGACCGGCGCAAGGAACTGGTCCGGCGTCCACTGCCGTAGGAACTTGAGCAAGGCGTTCAGCCCTGCATCGTCCGACCCCGCGAGTTCCCTCTCGTGACGTTCCTTGAACGCAGCGTGCTCATCGGCCGTGCGCCTGCCATCACCGGAGGTCACTCCGAGCACATACGAGGTCTTGTCCCAGAGGAAGTTCGGAGCGATGCCGGCCGTCCGCTTTACGGGCTGAGGTACGAGCATCGGGCGGGGCTTCTTCCTCTTTCCCTCGCCATCCCGCCAGTCGATGACATTTGCAACCGAGCCGTCCTCGTTCAGGCTGACAATTACACCGATGTTCTGCATCGAATACCCGAACGGCGGCGCGTCCGGTAGGTGATCGTAGGCGCGGACCAGCGAAGCGAGAATGCTCATCGGCGGATCTCCGGCGACCCCGGCTGCGGCACCTTCATCACACCGTCGCGAAGCTCGGCGCGGAAGAACATGGACGGCTTGCCCCCGGCCTCGTGGTCGATGTCCCACAGCATGAAGCCGAGATCGCGCGGGTTGCCGAAGCCGAGATCGCCCACCTGCTCACGCGGCTCCGGCGTCGGCTCTCCGGCATCGAGAAGCGTGAAGCTGGCGGCGAATTCCCGCGTGCCGAGACAGGGCTGATGGAAGCACTGCCCGCGCCGTGCGCGGCGGTTGAAGATGTCGAGGTGCTTGCCTTCGTTGTCGCCTTCCTCGCCCCTGCCGGTCAGTTCGAAACGGGCGACGATGACATAGGCGGGCTTCACCAGAACGGTCGAGGCGCGCTGCTGCCGACCCTCGTCGACCAGGAGCTGCAGCCCTTCGAGGTCGCCACGTTTCATGGCGCTCTTGATCTTGCCCGCCGGCGCCTTGCTACCCACCTCGTTGCGGCGAATCGACTGGAATCGCGGTCTCTCCAGAACATGGATGGCGTCGATCACCCAGCGGATCGCCGGCTTCCAGTGGATCGCTTCGAGGATGCCGCGGGCCGCAGACGGGGTAATCACGTCATAGGAGACGCGCTCGACCTTCATCTCGGGTCTCGTAAAACAGGCATAGTCGCCCCAGACCTTCAGTCTGATGCCGTAGGTCAAGCTCCCCCTCCCTTTCTGACGCCTGCGCTCTCCCGACGCAGATCACCGCAGTCAATCAGTTCATCAAATCTGCCAACTCTCGGCCGCAAGGTACGCCGCGTCCTCCCACATCAGGCCAACCTCCTGGCGATAGAGTGATGCGTTCTTGAGCACCGCGAACTGATCCCCCCTTATATCCGGCCGTACGAAAGCCACGTGGCCATTGTCGATCAGCAATCGACGTGCCTTGGGCGGCACCTGCACAATGTATGATTGCAGCTTTCGCGCAAGCACGCCAGAAGATATCCGCTCGAATTCCAGCTCCGTTACGGTTTCCTCGGCGTCGTTATCGAACTCCACGATGACCGGCTCCATGCCGCTCTCGATCATCCGGAACTTTTCCGCCACGCAGCGGAAAGCGAAATCGGTGCCGTCGCGGTTGATCTTGAAGCCCTCCAATATCTTCTTCGCATCCAGTTCGGGGCCTGCCCGCCAATAGACCTCGCCGAAATAATCGGCGATCGCCCCGAGCGACAGCAGGTCCTCATGCTTGGGGATCACCCGGCCCATGTCGCCGATCAGGCCGGCAATCTCGCGCGGTGGCGGGTAGTCGGGCGCCGAGAAGACGCTGACGATGCTGTCCTCCACCGGATGCCTGCCCTCACGGTTGCATCGGCCGGCCGCCTGGACGATCTGATCGAGCCCTGCCTCGGCCCGCCAGACTCCTGGAAAATCCACGTCGACGCCAGCTTCGATGAGGCTGGTCGCGACCAGCCGGCACGTCTCCCCGTTCTTCAGCCGCGCCTTGACGTCGCCGAGGATCAGACGCCGGTGAGCGGCGCACTGGCGGGTGGTGAGATGGACAAGTCCGTCAACTCCGGCGTTCTTCCCTTCCTTGTAGAGGTCCAGCGCATGCTTGCGGCTATTGACGATGAACAGCGCCTGCGGCTCGGCGCGGATCGCCTCAATTAGCTCCGGATTGTTCATCGCTCCGACGCGCACGATCCGCGCTCGCTTCAGCCTGGCTGAAAGCTTCCCAGGATCGGGCGCCAGCTCGCGGCCGTCAAGTTTCAGCCCATCGGGGAAGTTCGAGGCGTCGAGGGCCGGCTGCGTGGCCGTGCACAGCACGATGGTGCAGCCGAACAGCCTCGCCAGCGCATCGAGCATCCGTACGCACGGCTTCAGCAGCGGCCGCGGGATGGTCTGCGCCTCGTCCAGGATGATGATCGAGCCGGCGATGTTGTGCAGCTTGCGCGCCCGCGAAGTTCTCGCAGCGAACAGGCTTTCGAAGAACTGGACATTGGTGGTCACGACCACTGGCGCGGCCCAGTCCTGCATGGCGAGCTTCAGCTTGTCACGGCCCCACCGCTCCTCGATGTGTTCTTCGTCGATCGCGGAATGGTGCTCGAGCACGTTATCCTCGCCGAGAATGTCCCGGAATATTGCGGCCGTCTGGTCGACGATCGAAGTAAACGGAATCGCATAGATGATGCGGCGGTGATCCCACTTCCTAGCGTGAGCCAAAGCAAAGCCGAGCGAGGCCAGCGTCTTGCCACCGCCGGTCGGAACGTTGAGCGTGAACAGTCCCGGCTCGTTCAATGCTCCCGCCCGCACATGCGCCAGGATGTCGCCTCGCAACCGGTTGACCTCGCCATCCTTCGACTTCGCCGCCATGTGAGCATCGAATGCGGCGAGGAAGGCCGGCAGGACGTCCTGCAGTAGCGGCCATTCCCGGTTCGACTGCCGACCTTCGAGCGCGTCGTAGAACGCTTCCGTGTCCTTGAAATCGGCATCCACCAGGCAGGAGAAGAGCATGCGCGTCACGACCGAAAGCTCAAACTCGGCGATCCTCTTCTCCGGCGACAACTTGCCCATCAACTCGCGCATCTGCAGGTCGCCGAGATCGAACGACAGCTGGTCCTTCCACACCGGGTCGAGGCGGTCCTCGAACTCCCTAACCCGACGCAGGAAGCAATGGCCGAACTCGTTGAACTTGTCGGGCAGGCCGGCGTGATGTCCCAGTATCGTGTAGGCAACAAGTTCCGCGATTTCCCGAACCGGCCTCGGCACCATCTTCATCAGCACGGCGGCGCCTGCCGTCGAATGATCGACCCGCAAATTTATGCCGTGCAGCCGTCTTTGGAAGTCCGCTGTGTACTTACCCAAGTCGTGAAAAAGGCCGGCGATCTTCGCCAGCCCTTCCAAGCCTATGGGGGAGCCGTAAATACCAGCGCGAGCCGCAACCCGTGTTAAGTGATGCGACAGGATCTGCCAGTCGCTCTCATCCGTCAGCTTGCCCGAATGAGCGTGATAAGTCATTTCAGGTTCCCGTCCGTCGCGTCAACAACATAGAACTTAGGAGGCAATAACCTGCTGCTAAGTATTGTCCAACTCGCGCGAATCGCTCGGCTAGCCGATTGGAGCAGCAAACAGTGATCGTTGTCTTTCCCACTCCACCGGAAACGGCTTCATCAATGCCGCGAGCGTGACCTCCGGCCCTTGGCGCCCGTTGAGGATCGCCTCGATGATATCGGGAGCAAGCAAGGTCAGACGCAACACTCGGCTGGCGTAGGAGTCATTGATCTTCTCGGCCATCGCGATGTCTGCAATGGTGGCATGAACACCAGTCTCCAGCATGTTGCGCCAGCGGAAGGCCCGGGCGATCGCTTTGACGGCGGTATTGTCGATGCGGGCGCGTGGTGGCTCCCATGAAGATGTGCCGTCGGGCAAAACAACCTGCTTGCGGCCGCCGCGCTTCGCGAAGGTCAGCGGAACATGCACGGTAATAGCGTCCTGAACCTTGGCGGCGCTGCTATCCATGATCACGCAGCCTTCTTCTGGTCCGAGCCGATGGCGCCGAGTTCAGATGCAAGGCTCGTCAATCCGTTCGTGCGCAGGCGGATGGATAGACCGTTGACCGCAACATCGACCCGCTCGACCAGCAACTGAACAATGCGGGCCTGCTCGGCCGGAAACAGCTCGTCCCAGATCGGGTCGAGCCGCTCCAGCGCATCACGGACGTCCGCTTCCGGCAGGCCTTCGATTTCGGACCGGGCCGCACGCCAGGTGCCGATGATGATTTCGGGCGCATGCAACAATCCCCGAAGCTGGTCGATGACGGCCATCTCCACCTCGGCGGCCGGCACGCGGGCGATGGGACAGGCATCGGCACCACGTTTCAGCACCGACTGGCTGACATAATAGCGATAAAGCCTGTCACCCTTTTTCGTATGGGTCGGCGAGAACGCGGCGCCGTCAGGACCGAAGATCAGGCCTTTCAGCAGAGCCGGTGTCTGCGCCCGCGTATTGCTGGCGCGCTTGCGCGGGCTCTCTTGCAGGATGGCATGCACCTTGTCCCAAAGTGCTCGGTCAATGATCGGCTGGTGCTCACCAGGGTAGCTTTCGCCCTTGTGCACGGCTTCGCCGACATACACCCGATTGTTCAAGAGCTTGTAGAGATAGCCCTTGTCGACCAGTTTTCCGCGACGGGTGCGCACGCTCGCTGCTGCAAGGGACTTCGCCAGCACGGTGGCCGAGCCAATGGTGACGAAGCGTTCAAAGATCATGCGCACCGTGGCGGCCTCGGACTTCTCGATCACCAGCTTGCGGTTTTCGACCCGGTAACCGAGCGGCACGATGCCGCCCATCCACATGCCCTTTTGCCGGGATGCACGAATCTTGTCGCGGATGCGCTCGGCGGTGACCTCGCGCTCAAACTGAGCGAACGACAACAGGATGTTCAGCGTCAGCCTGCCCATTGACGTGGTGGTGTTGAAGGACTGCGTCACGGAAACGAAGGTGACGCCGTTCCTGTCGAACACCTCGACCAGCTTGGCAAAATCCATCAGCGAGCGCGACAGACGGTCGATCTTGTAGACCACCACAACGTCGACCAGCCCATCCTCGATGTCGGCGAGCAACTGTTTGAGCGCCGGCCGCTCCAGCGTGCCGCCGGAGATGCCGCCGTCATCATACTGATCGCGCACGAGGACCCAGCCCTCGGACCGCTGGCTGGCAATATAGGCCTCGCAGGCTTCACGCTGCGCATGCAGGCTGTTGAATTCCTGCTCCAGCCCTTCCTCGGAGGATTTGCGGGTGTAGACCGCGCAGCGTAGCTTGCGGACGACCTTCGATTTTTCGGGCGGCTTCGTCATCTCCGCCCCCTGTGGTTCTTCAGCCCTGTCCGCCGTCAGGGCTCTTGAGACAGTTTAGGGGTTTTCGGGAAGGGAGGATTTCTGGATCATCGCAGCCAATTTGGAGCGCAGATGAGACAGAAATCCGGGCCGGAGAAAGCACCGGCAGAGCAGGTCGTGAAGGACATCCGCCGGGCAACGCGCCGGCAGTTCTCGGCTGAAGAGAAGATCCGCATCGTGCTGGAAGGCGTGCGCGGCGAGGAGAGCATCGCCGAGCTGTGTCGGCGCGAGGGGATCGCCTCGTCGATGTATTACGGCTGGTCGAAGGAGTTCCTCGACGCCGGCAAGCGCCGTCTCGCTGGTGACACGGCCCGCGCCGCGACGTCGGACGAGGTGAAAGAGCTGCGCCGTGAGGCGCAGGCCCTGAAGGAGGCCGTGGCCGATCTCACCCTGGAAAACCGCCTGCTGAAAAAAAGCATGCTCGCGGATGGGGAGGACGACACATGAGGTATCCTGCATCCGAAAAGGCCGAGATCATTCGCCTGGTCGAGGCCTCGCATCTGCCGGCACGGCGAACCCTGGACAAGCTCGGCATCCCGCGCGCCACGTTCTATCGCTGGTACGATCGCTATCTCACCGGTGGGATCGAGGCTCTGGCCGATCATCGCTCGCGGCCGGATCGTGTCTGGAACCGGATTCCTGACCCAATCCGGGCCGAGATCGTCGAGCTGGCGCTGCGCGAAACGGAGCTGAGCCCGCGCGAGCTGGCGGTGCGCTTCACCGACGAGAAGCGCTACTTTGTCTCGGAGGCGTCGGTATATCGGCTGCTGAAGGCTCATGATCTCATCACCAGCCCAGCCTATATCGTCATCAAGGCGGCGTCTGAGTTCAAGGACAAGACGACAGCGCCCAACCAGCTCTGGCAAACCGACTTCACCTACCTGAAGATCACGGGTTGGGGCTGGTATTATCTCTCGACCGTGCTCGACGACTTCTCCCGCTTCATCGTCGCCTGGAAGCTCTGCGCCACGATGCGGGCGGATGACGTCACCGCCACGCTCGATCTGGCTCTGGCGGCATCGGGGCTCGACCAGATCACGGTCGCGCATCGGCCGAGGCTGTTGAGCGACAACGGCGCCTCATACATCTCGGCCGAACTCGCTACCTGGCTCGACGGCAAGGGCATGAAACACGTTCGCGGCGCGCCGTATCATCCCCAGACGCAGGGCAAGATCGAGCGCTGGCATCAGACCCTGAAGAACCGCATCCTGCTGGAAAACTACTATCTGCCCGGCGACCTTGAACGGCAGGTCGCGGCCTTCGTCGAGCACTACAATCACGGCCGCTATCACGAGAGCATCGATAATCTCACGCCCGCTGACGTCTACTTCGGCCGCGGGCAGACCATCCTCACCGAACGCGAAAGGATCAAACGCCAGACCATCCACCAAAGACGCTTGCAGCATCACCTGCAGGCCGCCTAACCTCAAACCCAGATGAGCCAGAACCTCCGTTCCCGTGACCCCGGAACAGTCTCAATTCATCTGACGACGGACACAACCGGATGTCAAAATCACCGGGAGAACCGCCATGACGCCGCCGGAAGCGAACGAGCAGTTCTACATGTCAGAAACCGAGTTCGAGGCGCTGCTGGCACGCGCCGCCGAAACTGGTGCGCGTCGTGCCCTGCAGGAAGTCGGTCTCGAGGGCAAGGATGCCGCCGAAGATATCCGCGACCTGCGCTCGCTGCTGGCCGGTTTCCGCTTAGCCAAGCGCACCGCAGTGCAGACAACAGTCCGGATCATCACTACCGGCATACTGATCGCGCTGATGGCTGGCATCGCCATCAAGCTGAAGATCTTCGGCGGTAGCCCGTAGGCCGCACGCCGGCCCAGCCTTGCGATCGGGGTCGTGATCTAATCATTGAGGCTGCTAATATAGTCAAGGATTGCGCCGATCTGGCCGGATGTCGCTACGAACTCTGGCACGTCAGGGTGTCTCGTAGATATGCCTACCTTCGGGAAAGGCTTGATACCATGGAGGGTAGCGCCTCGCGAACAGACGCACACGTTTGATTTCGATAAGCTCTTGGCTGTGCGATACTCGTAAGAGAATTCTGATCTGCGCGCCGAGGCTTAGTGAGCATGACCGGCTGGCGAGACCACCCGCGGCGCCGGTTCGTGGCAGATATCTGGAACCGGAGATCGGGATGGCGGAACTGGACGATACGCAACTGGGCTTGATGAACCTCTACTGGCGCGCGGCTAACTACGTGTCGGTCGGGCAAATCTACCTGATGGATAATCCGCTGCTGCGAAAGCCGTTGAAGGCGGAAGACGTGAAGCCGCGGCTGCTCGGTCACTGGGGTACGACGCCCGGGCTGAATTTCATCTACGTGCATCTGAATCGGGTCATCAGGGAGCGTGGCACAGACGTCCTCTACATCTGCGGTCCCGGTCACGGCGGGCCTGCAATGGTCGCCAACACCTACCTGGAGGGCTCGTACAGCGAGATCTATCCGGGGATCACGCAGGATGAAGCAGGCTTGCAGAAACTTTTCCGGCAGTTTTCATTCCCGGGTGGTGTGCCCAGCCACGTCGCCCCAGAGACGCCCGGCTCCATCCACGAGGGAGGAGAACTCGGCTACGCCCTTGTCCATGCCTTCGGCGCCGCTTTCGACAATCCCGACCTCACGGTCGCCTGTGTCGTTGGGGACGGGGAAGCCGAGACGGGTCCGCTGGCCGCTGCGTGGCATTCCAACAGGTTTCTGAATCCGCAGGTCGATGGCGCGGTCCTGCCGATCCTGCATCTTAACGGCTACAAGATCGCCAATCCCGCCCTGTTGGCGCGCATGTCTGAAGCCGAACTCAGCGATCTCTTCAGGGGCTACGGCTATGAGCCGCTCTTTGTCGAGGGGCACGAGCCGATCCCAATGCACCGCACCATGGCTGAGTCCCTGGACCTGGCCATGGATCGTATTCGTGACATCCAGCGAGAGGCGCGGAAGGAGGGCTGGTCGGGCGAGCGCCCGCGTTGGCCGATGATCATCTTGCGCAGCCCGAAAGGATGGACAGGACCGAAGGAGGTCGACGGGAAGAAGGTGGAGGACTTCTGGCGCTCGCATCAGGTCCCGGTTTCCAACGCCCGCGGTGATGCCACACACCGCAAGATCCTCGAGGAGTGGCTGCGTAGCTATCGGCCGCAGGAGCTGTTCGACGGGAAGGGTCGCTTCCTGCCGGAGATCGCCGCCCTAGCGCCCGAAGGTGCGAAACGCATGGGCGCGCTGCCGCATGCCAATGGCGGTCTGCTGAAGAAGGACCTTATCCTGCCGGACTGGAAGAGCCTCGCGCTCGACATCGGGCAACCGGGAGAAACGATCGCCGAGGCTACCCGCTTGATGGGAGCTTATCTGCGTGAGGTCATCCGCCTTAATGCCGAGGCAAGGAATTTCCGCCTCATGGGTCCGGACGAGACCGCCTCGAACAGGCTCGACGCCGTCTTCGAGGTGACGAACCGCGTCTGGATGGAGAAGATTGAATCCTATGATGTGCACCTCGCGTGCGAGGGCCGGGTAATGGAGGTTCTGTCAGAGCATCTTTGCCAAGGGTGGCTGGAGGGTTACCTGCTGACTGGACGACATGGCGTGTTCTCCTGCTACGAGGCCTTCATCCACATCGTGGATTCTATGGTCAATCAGCATGCCAAGTGGCTGAAGGTCTCGGCCGAACTGCCATGGCGCAAGCCAATCGCCTCACTCAACTATCTCCTGACCTCCCACGTCTGGAGGCAGGACCACAACGGCTTCAGCCACCAGGATCCGGGCTTCGCCGACTTCGTCGCCAACAAGAAGGCCGACATCGTCCGCCTTTATTTTCCGCCGGATGCCAACACGCTGCTCTGGGTCACGGACCACTGCCTGAGAACATGGAATCGCATCAACGTGATCACGGCCGGCAAGCAGCCTCAGCCGCAGTGGCTCACAGCCGAGCAGGCGGAACGCCATTGCGAGGCGGGCGCCGGGATTTGGGAATGGGCGTGCACATGCCCGGCTGACGAGGAGCCTGACGTGGTGATGGCCTGCTGCGGCGACGTGCCGACACTGGAAATTCTCGCCGCCGTCGGCCTGCTGCGCCGCGAGTTGCCTGATCTTCGTATTAGGGTGGTCAATGTCGTCGACCTGATGACGCTGCAATCTCACACGACCCATCCGCACGGGTTCACCGACGATGAATTCGACGCTCTCTTCACGAAGGAGAAGCCCGTGATCTTTGCCTACCACGGCTATCCCTACCTCATTCACCGCCTGACCTATAAGCGAACCAACCACGCCAATTTCCATGTCCATGGTTTCCAGGAAGAAGGTACGACCACCACGCCATTCGATATGGCGGTCATGAACGAACTCGACCGCTTCCATCTGGTCATAGCCGCCGTCAGGCGGCTGCCGAATCTTGGCATGGGCGGCGAACGAGTGATCGGACGGTGCGAGCAAGCGCTGGCCGAGCATGCCTCGTATGCCCGGCAATATGGTGAAGACATGCCTGAAATCCGGGAATGGAGCTGGCCCTACAAGACTGCCGCCGAGGCGGGAGACTGATGGCGCCGGGCGACAGCCATTCTGTCGCGTCAGACCTGTACCAGTTCGCCCGTTGCAGCCACTTCGATCCCTGCCGCGTTGGCCTCATCGGTGTCGATGTGCACTTCCGTGAAGGAGTCCTTACCCACCCGGACCAGCGTCCGGCCGAAGGTCAGCGTGCGATCGTCGTCGTTGACGCGGACGTCGACATATTCGCCGTCCTCAATCCCCTGTCGAGCAGCATCGGCGGGATTGGTATGGATGTGCCTTGCCGCGATGATGAGGCCGTCAGTGGTGAAGCTTCCGGCAGGCCCCTCGATCGTGACCTGCGGCGTAGCTTCGAGCCTGCCGCTGTCCCGCACCGGCACGTCGATGCCGAGCGCGAAGCTGTCGGTGCGCGATACTTCGATCTGCGTGCGTTCGCGCAGCGGTCCGAGTATAGCGACACGCTCAAGTCTGCCCTTCGGTCCGACGAGCGTGACCCTTTCCCTTGCCGCCCAGTGGCCCGGCTGTCGCAACGGTGTCGCCTGATCGAGAACGTAGCCCTTGCCAAACAGCCCATCCACAGCCTCGCGCGACAGGTGGACGTGCCTGGCCGAGACCGCAACCGGCAGGCGCAGTTGACCCCCGGGCGGGACGACCGCGAGCGCCGCAGCCGTCTCGCGGGCGATCATGAGCTGCTCGGCCGTCTCCGTAACGAAGACGCGGACGCGCGAACCGTAAGCCTGGATCTGCGGCGCCGCGCGGCCTGATAGGTTCACGGCCATGTTGCGGTCGTGGTCAAGCTGCAAACCCATGAAGTCCAGCCCGTCGCAGATGCGCCGGCGCATGGAGGGAGAATTCTCGCCGATGCCGCCGGTGAAGACAATCGCGTCCAGTCCTCCCATCGCTGCAGCAAAAGCCCCGACATATTTTTTGGCGCGGTATGCGTAGATCTCGATCGTGAGTTGGGCCTGGGGGTCGCCCTTAGCCGCCCTGTCTTCAATGTCGCGCATGTCGGACGAGCCTGCCAGCCCCTTCAGTCCGCTCTCGTCATAGAGCGCATCCTCGATCTCCTGCACCGAAAGCTGAAGTTCGCGCGACAGAAAGCCAAACGCGCCTGGGTCCACGTCACCGGAGCGGGTACCCATCACCAGCCCCTCGAGCGGCGTCATGCCCATCGAACTGTCCATGCTGTACCCGCGGTTGACGGCGCAGATGCTGGCGCCGTTGCCGAGATGAATGCTCACCAATTGGAGGTCGGAAAGCGGCCGGCCGATCTCTTGGGCTGCCCTCTCGGCCACGTATTTGTGGGAAGTCCCATGGAACCCATAGCGGCGAAGGCCGGCCTCCCGCCATTTCAAGGGCACCGCATAGGTTGTCACGAACGCCGGGTTGCTGAGGTGGAAGGCTGTGTCGAACACTGCCACCTGACGTATGTCCGGCCAAAGGCCGCGGCAGAGCCTGACTGCCTCGAGATTGGTCGGATTGTGCAGCGGAGCCAGCGGCGTCAGCGCCTCGATGGCCTCGACCGTTTCGTCATCCAGTAGTGTCGGCGAGGAAAACCTTGCGCCGCCATGGACGATCCTGTGCCCGACAGCGTCGATTGCGTCGAGTCCGAACCGCTTCAGCGCGGCCGGAACCCCTTTCAGCGCTTCGCCGGGACTATCGAATTCGGCCGCACCCCGCTCGTCGGTTTCTCCATGCCGGAAACGGTACTCGCATCCTCCAGCCCGAAAGCGCTCATAACAACCCTTGAACACCTCGCGTGTTTCCGTCGCCACGCTGAAGATGCCGAACTTGAGGCTGGAACTGCCGGCGTTGAAGACGAGTACCTGCATGCGTTGTTCTCTTGTCCGTTGGTGGTTTCAACGAAGTCTCATCCGTGTCACCGGCAACCATAGCTCGCCAACCTGATCTTGTTGTATAAGGTGCCGATTGCCTAGAGCGAGACCGCTAATACCAGCACGGCAAGGGGATCTGCGAAGAAGTGCATGACGAGGGAAGATCAGGTCTGCCGTATCGGGAAAGACGTGGCGAAATCGGAATTGACGGCGTCGTGAACGAGGTCAGCTCGGCCACGGCAATGAGCTGAGGCGCACCACACCTGAAAATCACAGCGACGAACCGCTCAAACTTTATACACCCTGCAGTCCTCCGAAGCATGTCGATGCGTTGTCCACCGAACCAAGAGCCGTACCGACGCTTCACACCAACACTTCGACCGCAAGACGGCCGAAGAGTAGCTCATTTTTTACCAATGCCGTCGACGGAGGTCATCGTCAGCTCACCGACGATTACCCGTTGTCGCTGGGCGCACGACACCCGCGGTAGCGTTGCTGTGACCTGCCGCGCAAATTCCAGTGTGCGGCTGACCAGGAGACGAAGTGAGCAAACTATTTAATCTTGATCGCGCGATGATACTGACGGCCCTCACGGTCGCCGGAATGCTTCTGGCCATCCTCGGATTATTGCCGCTGCAGGGCCCCGCCGCCGGATTCTTCTCCCGCACAGGTCTGTCGCTCGTTTACCTCGCGGGCGGACTGCCAGCCGCATGGCGGGCAGCGGTCGCCTTGTGGGAGGAGCGGATCCTCGACATCGACCTGCTAATGGTCGTCGCCGCGGTCGCGGCCGCAGCGGTCGGGGCGCCCTTCGAGGGCGCCGTCTTGCTGACGCTGTTCAGCATCTCGACCACGCTGGAGGAACGGGCGCTCGGGCGGGCGCGCCGCGCCATCGAGGCATTGATGGAACTCCGCCCCGAGACGGCATTGCGCAAGGCGCCGGATGGCTCGGTCTCCGAGGTCCCTGCCGCCGACCTCAAGGTCGACGATACCGTGGTGCTGCGGCCAGGCGCGCGCGTTCCGGCCGACGGCGTGATCGTCGGCGGCCGGGGCTCGCTCGACGAGGCGAACATCACGGGCGAGTCGATGCCGGTCGCCAAGCAGCCGGGCGCCCAGGTCTTCGAGGCGACGGTCAACCTCGACGGCGTGCTTGAGGTGGCGGTGACGAAAACCGTGGAGGAGAGCACGGTCGCCCGCATGATCGCGCTGGTGACGGAGGCGCAGGCCGCCAAGGCGCCCTCGGAGCGGTTCAGCGCATGGTTCGGACAGCGCTATACGGTTGCGGTGATGGCCGGCGCCGTCCTGGCCTTTGCTGTCTTCTACTGGCTGGGGCGGGACTGGGAGGAAGCGCTTTATCGATCCGCGACACTGCTGGTGGCCGCGAGCCCGTGCGCGATCGTCATCTCGGTGCCGGCGGCGATCCTGTCGGCGCTATCGGCAGCAGCGCGGGGCGGTGTGTTGTTCAAGGGCGGGGCGGCGCTTGAGACACTGGCAGCAGTCGACATTTTTGCCTTCGACAAGACCGGAACACTGACGACTGGCAAAGCATCGGTAACCGGGGTTGTGGCGCTCGACGGCGATGAGCGGCTCTTCCTGTCTTTGCTTGCGGGGCTCGAGGCACATTCCGAACACCACAGCGCGGCGGCCATTCGGCAGGAAGCCGCCAGCCGAGGCATTGCCCCCATCAGAGTGATGAACGTGATAACGCGGCCGAGTGCCGGCATCGTGGGCGATGACGATAAAGGGCAATTATGGGCCGGCAATCCGCGTCTTGCCGTCCAGATGGGCGCACCCATCGACCACCCGATGCTGAAAGCGCTGGCCGCTGACACGCAGACAGTCGTCTACGTGGGGCGGGATTCGCGCGTGATGGGGGCCGTCACCATCGCAGATCAGGCTCGCCCGACCTCCGCGCCGGCTCTCGCCGCTTTACGGGAGAGTGGAGTAAGCCAGATCGTCATGATGACCGGCGACCGTCGTCCCGTCGCGTTGCGAATAGGCGCGGAGCTAGGGCTGAAGCCTGAAGAAATCTACGCCGACATGCTGCCGGAGGACAAGGTTCGGATGGCGGGCGAGCTGGCAACTACAACTAGAGGTATGGTTGCGTTCGTCGGAGATGGCGTCAACGACGCAGCAGCGCTCGCTCGTGCTGATGTAGGGATTGCTATGGGCGCAGCCGGATCGGACGTCGCGCTGCAAGCGGCCGACGTGGCACTGTTGTCGGAGGATATGGGAAGGCTTGCGGATGCGCATCGACTTGCCCGCCGCGCAGCAACAATTATCCGGCAAAATCTCGTCTTTGCCATGGGCGTCATGGCGATCCTCGTAACCGGCGGGCTGTTCTTCGAACTGCCGCTTCCGCTTGCAGTAATTGGCCACGAAGGTGGAACGGTTCTGGTCGTACTCAACGGCTTACGCTTACTGAGGGACCCCATTCGCCGCGGCGAAACGAAACCAGCGCCAAAGAGATCTGTTCATGCGAGTTCGAGCCAGCCAATTCCGCGACAGGCCTATAGGAGAAAGGTGCCGAGGCGAGCAAATTGATAGAACTTGGCATGGAGAAGGTTAGACGCCAGGCCCCTCCGCTCCGCCATCATCCTGTAGCGAACTCTGATCACCGCTCTTTGAGCGCTGGATTTCTCCCAAGTTTCAAAGGGGTTTGTGAGAACTGCCCGAACCTCGGAGACTGGCGAAGCGCCGAATTTCGGTCTCTGAGCGGCTTTCGTCTCTAACCGAGCGAACCTCATCTGATCTGGTTCGGCTTCGCGAAAGCCCGCATTTTCAGCCACTTCCAGAGGTTGCTCGACTGCGGCTTCTGTGGTCGTTCTTCCGGCTGGCATCGCCGTCCAGAGAACGCGAGGTAGGCGTCTCATGGCGGACTTACGGGCAGTAGCCCGCAATGGACCGTATTCCGAATCGTGCTTGCGCTGCCGTCAGCGGGCTTCGACGTTTCCCTCGAAAACCATGTCCATCTGCTCGGCCCAGGGCCGATCGGCAACCGCAACGAGATTGTTCAGGGAAAGCGCCGGCGACACGCGCCTGATGACGAGGTGATCGAGCACCTCCGGCGACAGATAGGCCAACCGCATCATCCGGCTGATGAACCGGTCGGAGATCTTCTCGGCCGCTGCGATGTCCTGAATGGTGGAAGCGGCACCGGATTCCAGCTGCCGACGCCAGCTCCATGCACGGGCGATGGCGCGCAGCACATGAGGGTCTTGTGACCGGCCGTCCCGGGCCGTCACATCGTCGGGCGGCAGGATCTTGGGCCGCCCGTTGCGTTTGCGGATCGTCAGGGGAATGACGACGCGGATGGTGTCCGACGAGCCGGTCATGCGCAGGCCTCCGTCCGGCGGGGCGCCATCATGTCCCGAAGGACCGAGCCCAGCCCCTCATGGCGAAGATCAACGGCGATGCCATCTTCGCCGACAGTTACCCGCTCCACCAGAAGCTGGACGATGCGGGTCTGCTCCGCCGGATAGAGCGCCGCCCAGAGCTGATCGAACTCTCCGAGCGCCTTGACGACCGCCTTCTCATCGACGATCGAGCTCTCTTCGCGAAGAGCCTTGATCGTCCGCGCTGCAATTTCGGGCGCGCGGATCATGCGACGGATTTCGCCGACGACGGCGTCCTCGACCATGCCTGCGGGCAAGCGCAGCGGACCCGAGGCGTCGCCGGTCGGGCGGTTTCGGATCAGGTCCATGGACGCGTAGTAGCGGTAGAGGCGCGTGCCCTTCTTCGTCGCCGTCGGCGTCATGGCCGTGCCGGTGTCGGTGAAGATGATCCCCTTCAGCAGCGCTGGCGCCTGGCGGCGCGTGTTCTTCGCGCGCCGGCGCGGGCTCTCCTGCAGGATGCCGTGCACCTTGTCCCACAGGGCCTGATCAAGGATGGCCTCGTGCTCGCCGGGATAGGCCGTGCCCTTGTGGACGGCTTCGCCGAGGTAGAGCCGGTTGTTTATCAGCTTGTAGAGGAAGCCCTTGTCGATTTGCTTGCCGCGCTTGTTCAGCACGCCCTCTGCCGCGAGCGCTTTCGCCAGCGTCGTGGCGGAGCCGATGGCAACGAACCGCTCGAAGATCATCCTGACCGTCGCGGCCTCGGCTTCGTTGACCACCAGCTTGCGGTCGCGCACGTCGTAGCCCAGCGGGACGTGGCCGCCCATCCACATGCCGCGCTTGCGGGATGCTGCGACTTTGTCGCGGATGCGCTCGCCGATCACCTCCCGCTCGAACTGGGCGAAGCTGAGGAGGATGTTCAGTGTCAGGCGGCCCATCGACGTCGTGGTGTTGAACGACTGCGTGACCGACACGAAGGTCACCTGACTGCGGTCGAAAATCTCGACCAGCCTGGCGAAGTCCATCAGGGAGCGCGAAAGCCGGTCGATCTTGTAGACCACGATCACGTCGATCAGGCCGGCCTCGACGTCCTGAATGAGTCGCTTCAGGCCGGGGCGCTCCAACGTGCCGCCTGAGAAGCCGCCGTCGTCATAGCGTTCGCGGATGGTGGCCCAGCCTTCCGCCTTCTGGCTCGTCACGAAGGACTCGCAAGCCTCTCGCTGGGCGTCGAGGCTGTTGAACTCCATGTCGAGCCCTTCCTCGCTCGACTTGCGGGTATAGATGGCGCAGCGCTGGCGGCGCGACATGACCGCGACGGCTTCCTGATGACGGATCATCGGTCGTCCCTCCGGGCCTCGCGCAGGCCGAAGAAGCGATAGCCGTTCCACTGCGTGCCGGTGATCGCCCGTGCCACCGCCGACAGCGACTTGAACTTGCGCCCCTGCCAGTCGAAGCCGTCCTTCATCACCGTGACGGTGTGCTCCACCCCGTCCCATTCACGCATGAGGCGGGTGCCGACCACCGGGTTGCGAGGATCTGCGATGATCGTCTTGCGCCCGATCCGGCCTTCGATCTCGTCCGCTAGCAGGTCCAGCGTCCGCCGCGTCTCGCGGGACAGACCGCTGAGGGTCAGTTCCTGAATCCGATAGCCGAGCCTGAGCTCGAGGTAGCTGCGACTGTTGTTCGGGGCGGGCGTCCCTAAGAGGCTCTCCCACTTCGCCTTCAATTCGACCACCGTCATCCGCTTGAGCGCCGCAAGCTGCGCCACCACGTTCTCATCCGCCGCGGTGCTCTCGCGTGGCCGCCGCGGTATGGTTTCAGTCCGTTTCGTCGCTTCTTGCATCATTGCCCTCCAACTCGGTTGCTCGGTTTGCGACGACCAACACGGCGTTTGAGGACGAGAATGTCGAATGAACTGTCTTCGCCGGTTGCAAATAAAGGACTGGACTGTTCCGGCAGAATACGCCTCAGCCCCGCAGCAATAATGCTCGCGAGTTCATAGAGGCGTTCCTCCGCCGACAAGCGGAGGGGCAGTAATGGATTGGGGCCGGATCGAGCGTCTTGCATGAGACCGTTCGCAACAGAGGATGACTGGCGAAACGGTAGTCACCAACCTAAAATAATCAAGCAAAATCAATGTGTTATCGCATTGCTTCGCGATCATTCGAGGCCCGTCGCAAGCAACCGGCGTTGGCAGAGCGCTCAAACCGAGTCCGCGGACGCACTGTGGAGGCAACGGAGAACGAAATCCTGCGCAACCAACACTTGCTCACGGCCGCCATTTTGCCCAAACGTCGACCTCGTCATACGGCGCGCTACGCTTTCGATGGAAGGTGTCAGCTTGGCGCCTGCCGCGGGCCGCATTGTCGGCATGCAGGATTTCGGTTGTCACCCAGCCTGTTTCTTCGAGAGATGCTGAGACAAGCTGCGCGGGATCCTCGACCAATCTGTCACCTATTGATCCGAAGCGGATGACCAATGTTGCTCCTGGTCTGCAACGCGCCCCGACGTTAGCCCATACCTGGCGGAGATCTGCGATGAACCTGTCCCGCCCGTTATGAGAGAGCTGACCCTCGGAGGTGTAGTCGACCACGGAAGGCCCACCAAGGAACCAGTTCCGAATCCACTGATCGGGCAGATACGTTCTCAGTCCGTAGTAGGGTGGCGATGTAATGATCCAGTCGAACTTGCCGACCAACTCACACGCTTTTTGGATGATGAGATTGTCGCGACTGTCTCCTTGAATGGCCGCGCCCTCCACCCTCGTCGAGGAGCTGCCGTAATAGCGCTGCGCCCGGTCCGCGATAACATCGAGGGTGTCTACGCGTGGAGGCGAGAGCTCTCGCTCGGTCCAGAATTTAACAGCGTATGCTGGCTTGGGGCCGTAAGTTCGCGGGCTTCAGGCGCGACCAGTTCGACGGTGACAGCGCGCGGAGTTTGGCGACGTTCTGCTGGTCTTGGCGCTCGGGTGGGAGGGCGATCGAGATGACATCGCTCGGACGCAGCTGCCGGATGTCGAGCTTGATACCGCCGGCCGTGAAGGAGCCGTAGAACGCGCTGGGGGCGGCCCGGGCGGTGAAGACAACCAGTTTGTCCTGGAGATGTGGAACATCGCACAAACCGGGACGGCCTTTGTCATCCGGCCAAAAATACTCTCCATCCGGATCAAATATGATCGTGCCGACAGGTTCCTCGCGATCTCCGCGCTTCTTGACCGTCGGCGTCGTCTCATAGAGCTTGCTGAACAGCAGCTTGTTCAGGTTTGATTTGCCAAACCCGGCCCGCGCAAAGACAAAGCTGCGGCGGGCCACCAGGCTCGATACCGGAAAGCGAACCATGATCTCGGGCGATTCGACGCGCATCCAGGACTGGATCTGCGTCGCACGACTGCCTTGGGCATAGATGTATTCGCCAAGAGCGAAGTGACCGATCTCGGCACCCTCAATGTTGTGCCCGCAGATTTCTTTCAAGACCTCCCCAGAGGGAAATGCCACTGCGCTGCCAACATGTGGTAGGCGGCGGTGGGAAGGCACGAAGGTGAGACTGTTGCTGCTGTTGTTCCGAAGGACGCCGAGGACGCGGATGTTGACACGGTATTTTAGATACTGTTCGCGGAGGTCCTCCGGAATTGGGCGTTGTTCTTGGACAGCGCGGATATTGAACTCTTCGCCGCTGCCGAAGGAGAGTTTACCTTCGGAGGAGAACGATGCGATGCGTCCCAAAACAGCTTCGTCGGGGGTCTCGAGTTGCACCAGCACGAAATGCCCGTGCATGGGAATGCGCTGAAAGTCGTTCCGGTAAGGCAGTGCCAGGTCGGCATGGAATTCCATTCCTCCTTCGCGAAAGCCGCGGAAGATGCCGACCACTTGTTGTCTGGGGAAAAGCTCCATACCGTCCTCTGCCTATTCGTATCTGCGAGATGCAGGGTCGGCATCTTGAAGCCGAAACACGTCAAGCGCGGGAGCTTCCGTCCCGAGCGTGGTACGCAAACCGCTGAAGATCATGTCCTGGAGAATGTCCATATCGAAATCGACAAGGGCCGCATTTTCGTGCGCCTTCTGTAGCGATCTCGGGTAGAGAGGTACGGGGAAGCCTTCGACGGCATCGTTGAGCAAATAGCCAAAGATCGTGGCGTGATCCGTCGATTGGGACAGGAAGATGTCGATCGGCCAGACAGGATCTCTCGGCCCACTGCCGAACTTGACGAAGAACATTTTGCCGCCGACGAACTTGTTGATCTCGCCACCTTCTGTGACGCTGTCATCGCCACGAGCATATTCGGACCACAGGTAGGCCTTCTCCTCGAGTTCCCGCGGAATCTCGACGTAGCAAGGAAAAGGGGATCGCATGACGCCTTCGAGGGCCATCGACAAGCGGTAGCGAGAGAGGACTTTGCTGTGCTTTGCGACGCCGACGAGGTAGACACGGCGTCGATTGGACTTGAGGTGACGATCGATGCCTTCCTGAATTCCCTCGCGGTAGCGTTGGAACAGGTCCTTCGCGAATACCTTGCTGCGCAGGAAGCCATCAAAGACGATCAGCGTATCGGTCGCGAAATCCTTCTCGCGAACAATCGCAAACAGGATCGCCCACTCGACCAGCTCACGATAGACTTGGACCCAGCTCGGAGAGTTCGGCCGACCGCTGTCGTCAGGACGGATCATGTGACTGAGTTTGGAGAGCTCCTCGACGCCGAGGTATTGCATCATGCGTCCGAGCGCCGTTGGACGTTCGGGATCAGAAAATTGTCGAGCTGAAAGGGCCGACACGCTCATTGTCGGCGAAACGGCTTCCAGGCAATACTCGTTGTTGCTGCTGTCGACGACGCGTACAAGCTGAACCAGAAACGGATCGAAGCGCAGCTGATTGTTGCCGCCATCGGCGGCAACCAGCGAGATCGAAGTTGCCGATCGCGGCGAAATCCGTCGCGTCTGAGACACCAAGGGGCGAACCTCGGCACGCAGCTGAGTGAGGACCGCTTGGTCCTCTTTGATCTGGCGCGCGATCTCGTCTCGCAGCGCCGTTTGGCTTGCCGGTTCAAGCATGCTCCACCACTCTCCCGACCCCCGTCCATCGCTGCCGAACATAATATTGAGATTGTTCAAGTAAAATACTAACAAACCTCCGAGAATGAGCCGATTTTCAGTTTGAAACGATGGTTTTTGCTCCAATCGTTTAGGATGACGTCAGCCGCACCAACGGTGATGAGCCCAGCTTGAATGAGCTGGACCATCAGGTCTTGTGTACGAATGATCGTCAGCGCCGTGCCAATCATACCCGCTTCCTGGACGGCCCGACGAATGGCCCGGGAGTCGTCCATGGCCAGCGAGTAGCCGCGGTTGAGTGCCACGGAGATGGCTGAGCGCTCGCCCGCGCCCAGGCGTCCCTTTGCGGACAGGCGCGCAAACATGTCCAGCTCCGCGGGGTCGTCAATGCGGTGCTGCGCCACGTAACCGACTGTCAGCGCGGCCTGGAAACACGCCTGCTGCTGAGGATAGGAACTGGTGATCTCCTCCGCCACGTGATCCGTGACGATGAATGGATTGGGATGCGCGCCGATCAGATCCATCCGGTCGACGCGCAGGAAATTGACGAGCACGGATGTATCGGCGATGACGATTCCCGTCCCCATGACGCCCCCTCGCCGTCAATCCGCCCGCGTCGCATCGGCGAGTTCGATGAGTTCAGAGCCGTCGATTGCAAGTTTCCGCGCCAGTTCGAGAAGGCGTCCGCGCGAAATTTCTTCCTGACGATAGGCCTCGACGCTGAGCCGCATCAGTTGGCTGCGCAATTCCGGTTCGGGCGGTGGCGGGACGTCGCCTTCATCGAGAAGATCAAGAAAACCGAGGAGGCGGATCGCTCGACGAGCCGTGTCCTTGCGCGCCATCAGAGCGTCGGTGTCCGGCCCGCCGATGTGGTTGAGGCTCTTGAGGCGCCAGACCATCGCCTCGTAACTGACGCCGAAATGGCGCGCCAGCGTGGCAGCATCCTGATAGGTGATTGCCTGTGAACCGGGACGGGCACGGATTTCGGCTTCGAGACCAGTATTGCCGGCCACATCGAAGATGATCTGCGTAAGTCGGCTCGGCTGCCCCTTGTCAAGCTGCCGCAGAGCATCTGCGACTCCGTCGGGCGGCATGAGAAACGCAGCGGCGAAGGCGTTTGCTCGTTTCTCAACCAACTCCGAGGCGTTTTCTCGCCGCGTCGTCGTAACCGTTACTACGCGGTCGAAGAGCGCATGGGCGTATTCATGCGCATAGGAAAATCGCCGCCGCACCGGCCAATGGCCCGCGTTGACCAGGATGGAGGGGCCGATCGCGGCATGGTTGATGAAGAGGCCGGACATGCCGTCCGGCAGATCGGTCGCGGCCGTCCAAATCCCTTGTTCGCTGATCAGCGCGGCCATATTGACGATGGGCGCAGCCCCCAGGTCCAGGCGCCGCCGCTCTTCAAGCGCCGCATCTTCGCCCTGGCGAATGGCGTCGCCCACCGAGAAGAGCTTTGCAGCGTAGTCAGGGATGCTGAGTTCGACAGTTCGACCGAGCAGGGCGCGCAGACCTGCGCCCTCCTGATAGAGATCGAGGATGCGCCGCACTTCCCCGTCAAGGTGGGGCGAGCCCGCCATCTCAGGCAATGCGCGGTGTAGAACGATGGAAAGATCCTCCGCCTCCTCATGCATGGATAAGAAGAACGTCGCTTGTTGGCCATAGAGATCCGCAAGCCTCGTCAGCTCCAGCGTCGATACCGACCGGGTTCCGGATTCCATGTTGGTGACAGCCGTCCGCGGAAGGCCGAGAGCCTCCGCCACGGCCTGCTGGCTCAAGCCGCGGCGCTCGCGCGCGGCCCGCAGCCGATCCCCAAGCTGTGCGGCGTCGATCATCGTTTTCTGCCCTTTCATGACGAATCCGTTTGGGCCGACAGCGAAGGCCGGAAGGCGGATCCTGAACGATCATGGCAGATCGGACAGAAAATGTCAATTTCGTACTTGTAAGAATGATATTCGGACAGGTAGTATCGGTTGAAATCACACTCGTGTGCTCACCAAACAGATGGAGCGGATGCCGATGGCCTCAGTGACGAGTTTCATCCGCAACATGCCTGCCTCGTCGCTGCAGGCCTATTTCCACCACACCGGCATCGAGCTTCCGACCGAGGTTGATTGGGAGGCGCCCGAGCCGGAAGTCGCCCGCGTCACCTTGCGGGCCGTCGACGAATTGGACGACGAAGCCCGCGCCCGCATCGTGAATGACGCCGAGCGTGTGAGCGCCTTGGCCGATGATGCGGGCCAGACCGCACTCTACAGCGTGATCGACGACCGCACGGTGCTCGATGATCTGGCAAATGGCCATGCGCGTTCGCTCTGGATGTTCCTGAACGAACCGATTCGGTTCCGCCATGCCGAAGAGGTCCGCTACACCGAT
This sequence comes from Nitrobacter winogradskyi Nb-255, assembly GCF_000012725.1. Classification (NCBI taxonomy): domain Bacteria; kingdom Pseudomonadati; phylum Pseudomonadota; class Alphaproteobacteria; order Hyphomicrobiales; family Nitrobacteraceae; genus Nitrobacter; species Nitrobacter winogradskyi. The sequence continues at coordinate 2,150,409 of NC_007406.1, forward strand.
GAGCGGCGCCGTGGTCGGAGCTGGGACGGGTTCATCGGCGAGCCGAATCTCGATCTACGCCGGGACGAGGAATCCATCGATGCCTTCAAGGTGGCGCTGCGCGAACGGTTCGCTTCCAACAACATCCACATCGACATCTTCGGGCGCTACCGGCCGACCTTCGACGGCGAGGATTGCGAGCTTGTCCAGATCGCAATCTACCGCGAGGGCCTGCTGGATGATTTCCTGGCGTTCGATGACGCGGGGACGCTCGTCCGCCGCGCCCGCCGTCCCGTGTTTGAAGCGGCCATGACCTACGAGCCGGCGACCGGGGTCATCGAGGTGGTCGCCAACGACCGCGAGAGCCGTGAGGAGATGGTGCGCTTCATGGCGCGGGACCTGCTCGGAATCGAGTTCCAGAGTGAAAAGGTTCCGTTCCGCAATTACGACCTCGATGTTCTCCTACACCCTTTCGACTTCCCGACGGAGCCGGAAGACGGGGTCGAATCCGTCGAGGTCAAGCAGCTGCGGCTGATGCCCATCGACAATGTCGGCGAGCGCGTCACCCTGGAATGCCTGCGGAAGACCGACCGCACCATCTGGAGCATGTCGGCAGAGCGGTTCGGCGCCAACGATCCCCTAGCCGGCGGATGGGTGGCGACGCAGGCCAAACTCTCCATCAAGTTCCAGCCCAAAGGCGATGCCAAACGCGGTCGGACGCTGCCGTTGACGATCACGATGCCGCATGGCTGCAATCTCAAGGACCAGACCGAAGAGGAGCAGCTGATCGGCGAAAAGTATCTCCGGCGCTGGGGCATTCTTTCCGGGGCTGACGGTGCCGTCGTCGATTGATCGGAAGGCGGCAGACCTGTTGCTGTCTGTGATCGAGACGCCGGATGCGGCCATCAGAGGCTCGGTCCTCGACGGCTACTATGGGCGAGTCGCGCCGGCGCTTAAGGAGGCTGGGATCCTTCAGCCGAAAGATCATCTGCGGGCAGCCGTTTCGCTCGCCGATCACGAGGACGAGCCCATCAATCTGACCTGGTCGCCTGAGCATCGGGCCTACGGGTATTTCAGCCCGACAGCTGGGTGGGTGAGTGTTCCCGGTGATCAGTTGGCGACGTTCCGCGTCAACTTCAGCAGGCTTCTCGACCAGCTGGTGGAGCGGCTGGATCTATCGCCGCGATCTGCCCCGGTCGAACTCGTGCCCGATCTTCTGTGGGAGGTCGGTGACGCACGACTGCCAGGACGCAGCAAACGTACTCCCGTATGGATTGGCCGTCGGCTCGGCGATCCAGCGATATGGAAACGTTTCATCGATACAGCCCGCAAGCGTCCGGCCCCCGGCTTGCGAATCGTCCTGAGCTTCACGCCTGGCAATTGCCTGCCGACTGACGTGCACCTCGGTCATACGCTGATTGCCGTTCGAGATGTCGCCGATCACTACGGTCTTGCTGTCGTTCCCGATCTATTAGCCGCCCGTGTCGCGGCTGGCTCACAGCTGAACGACGACCCGATCACCATGGCGGCCGACGGCGCGTCCCTCACCGTTCGGGGAACACGATATGCATTCTCTGGATCGAAACAGCGCGCAATCATCCGGCAGCTGTATGACGCTTGGAAATCGGGACATCCGGAACTTTTAACCGCCGAGGTTCTGGAGAGCGCCGGATTCAGCACCAGCGTCAACACGCTCGGGAAGGCTTTCTCCGGAAGATCTGACTGGCGTGAATTCCTCAACGAGGAGCATGGTCGCTGTTGGATGTTCCTCTGAAGTCCTGAATTTCTTCAACGACCGGCCGCCCGATGGGACGGCTTTTTTTGTTTCTGACGCCGATTTAACGACTCCTACCTTGAGCCCTACCTGGCTCCTCCCCGGTTCCTACCCGCCCGCACGCCATCCTCTCCGCAGGTTTTCGACCAAAACCGAAGGAGAAACAGATGGCTACGAAACACCTCAACCAGATCGACCTGGCTGCGCGCTGGAACATCAGCCACCGCACGCTTGAGCGCTGGCGCTGGACGGGCGAAGGCCCGCGCTTCGTCAAACTCGGCGGTCGCGTCGTGTATCGCCTCGAAGACGTCGAGGAGTACGAGCGCGAGCAGATCCGCGCGAGCACCGCCGACATCCCCACCAAGCCTGCGGCGTGAGGGGGCGGTGATGACGATCTCCAACCGCATCTCGCTCGATGAACTCCGGCACATGGCCGTCGGCGATATCGTCGCTCTGCCCGCCGAGCAGCTCGCCCTCCTGCAGGACGCGGCCGCCGACGCCCTGCGCCGCGCCAGGACCGTCTGCGACTGGCTCGATGGGGCCGTGGCGCTGAAGTACGGCGATCGTGCCCGCGCAACGCGCCAAGCCGCCGGCAAGGACACCGGGACCATCCGCTTCGATGACGGCGCGGTCACCGTGATCGCCGATCTGCCGAAGCGCGTCGACTGGGACCAGGACAAGCTCGCCGCTCTCGTCGAACGCATCCGGGCCGAGGGAGACGACCCCACCGAATACGTCGATGTCGCGATCAAGGTGCCCGAGCGCAAGTTCGCGGCCTGGCCGAGCCACATCCGCTCCGCCTTCGAGGACGCGCGCACCGTCCGCACCGGCAAGCCCAGCTTCCGTCTGTCCCTGAACACCGAGGTGACGTCATGAGCATCACGAAGAAGCTCGCGGTGCTCCGCGAGCAGCATTACGGGCTGGACAAGCTGCCCGAGACCATCCGGGTGCCGGCCCTTGGCGAGCGTCGCGACGAGACCGTCAAGCCGGTCGGGGCGGCCTCGATCGACGACCTGGCGTTCGCCCTCATCGGGCTGAACGAGCGGGCATCGGCGCTCTACCGCGAGATCGACGCGGTACGCACCCTCCACGACGAGGCCCGCAAGGCCGGAGCGCTGGGTGCGGACATCGCGATCGACGCCCTGATCGCGGCGAAGGGAGGCAAGTGATGGCTCTCCCGATCATTTCCGCCGATCAGCGGCTCGCCGAGCAACGCGGCGTCAAGGGCACGATCTTCGGCAAATCCGGGATCGGCAAGACCTCGCTGCTCTGGACGCTCGACCCCGCCACCACACTGTTCATCGATCTGGAGGCGGGAGACCTCGCCATCGAGGGCTGGTCCGGCGACAGCGTCCGGCCGCGCACCTGGGCCGAATGCCGCGACTTCGCGGTCTTCATCGGCGGCCCCAATCCGGCGCTGCGGGATGACCAGGTCTACAGTGACGCCCACTACGCCGCGGTGTGCGAGCGCTTCGGCGATCCGGCGGCGCTCGACCGCTACCACACGGTCTTCATCGACTCGATCACCGTCGCCGGGCGGCTCTGCTTCCAATGGTGCAAGGGGCAGCCCGAGGCGTTCTCGGAGAAGACCGGCAAGCCCGATGTCCGCGGCGCCTACGGTCTGCACGGCCGCGAGATGATCGCGTGGCTCACCCATCTCCAGCACACGCGGGCGAAGTGTCCGTCGTCAGATGAATTGAGACTGTTCCGGGGTCACGGGAACGGAGGTTCTGGCTCATCTGGGTTTGAGGTTAGGCGGCCTGCAGGTGATGCTGCAAGCGTCTTTGGTGGATGGTCTGGCGTTTGATCCTTTCGCGTTCGGTGAGGATGGTCTGCCCGCGGCCGAAGTAGACGTCAGCGGGCGTGAGATTATCGATGCTCTCGTGATAGCGGCCGTGATTGTAGTGCTCGACGAAGGCCGCGACCTGCCGTTCAAGGTCGCCGGGCAGATAGTAGTTTTCCAGCAGGATGCGGTTCTTCAGGGTCTGATGCCAGCGCTCGATCTTGCCCTGCGTCTGGGGATGATACGGCGCGCCGCGAACGTGTTTCATGCCCTTGCCGTCGAGCCAGGTAGCGAGTTCGGCCGAGATGTATGAGGCGCCGTTGTCGCTCAACAGCCTCGGCCGATGCGCGACCGTGATCTGGTCGAGCCCCGATGCCGCCAGAGCCAGATCGAGCGTGGCGGTGACGTCATCCGCCCGCATCGTGGCGCAGAGCTTCCAGGCGACGATGAAGCGGGAGAAGTCGTCGAGCACGGTCGAGAGATAATACCAGCCCCAACCCGTGATCTTCAGGTAGGTGAAGTCGGTTTGCCAGAGCTGGTTGGGCGCTGTCGTCTTGTCCTTGAACTCAGACGCCGCCTTGATGACGATATAGGCTGGGCTGGTGATGAGATCATGAGCCTTCAGCAGCCGATATACCGACGCCTCCGAGACAAAGTAGCGCTTCTCGTCGGTGAAGCGCACCGCCAGCTCGCGCGGGCTCAGCTCCGTTTCGCGCAGCGCCAGCTCGACGATCTCGGCCCGGATTGGGTCAGGAATCCGGTTCCAGACACGATCCGGCCGCGAGCGATGATCGGCCAGAGCCTCGATCCCACCGGTGAGATAGCGATCGTACCAGCGATAGAACGTGGCGCGCGGGATGCCGAGCTTGTCCAGGGTTCGCCGTGCCGGCAGATGCGAGGCCTCGACCAGGCGAATGATCTCGGCCTTTTCGGATGCAGGATACCTCATGTGTCGTCCTCCCCATCCGCGAGCATGCTTTTTTTCAGCAGGCGGTTTTCCAGGGTGAGATCGGCCACGGCCTCCTTCAGGGCCTGCGCCTCACGGCGCAGCTCTTTCACCTCGTCCGACGTCGCGGCGCGGGCCGTGTCACCAGCGAGACGGCGCTTGCCGGCGTCGAGGAACTCCTTCGACCAGCCGTAATACATCGACGAGGCGATCCCCTCGCGCCGACACAGCTCGGCGATGCTCTCCTCGCCGCGCACGCCTTCCAGCACGATGCGGATCTTCTCTTCAGCCGAGAACTGCCGGCGCGTTGCCCGGCGGATGTCCTTCACGACCTGCTCTGCCGGTGCTTTCTCCGGCCCGGATTTCTGTCTCATCTGCGCTCCAAATTGGCTGCGATGATCCAGAAATCCTCCCTTCCCGAAAACCCCTAAACTGTCTCAAGAGCCCTGACGGCGGACAGCTTAAGGGCCGTTCGGTTTACCGGACGTCGGACAATACATTGGAAATGCTCGACCCAGCGGCAATCTCGTATGGTTTTACGCGCGGCAAGCCGAAGGATAATTGCGGTAGCCTATTACGTTCCCCCCTTCGGGCCGGACGCCTCGGGCGGAACGAAACAGTTCGCGATCCTACACTTTGGACCGGATCTAAATCATTGTGTTTGCCGGAAGATCATTGGCCCGCTATGGAAACGGTACTCGATAGCGCGGAATGAACGTATTCTGCTACAGCGGTTTCGAGTGGATGTCGGTTCGCATAAAGAGAACGCGTCAAATCAAATCATAGAGTCCTGTTTCCGATCCCATCAGGAGCGGAAGGCTCCAAGAGCAGTTATCATTGGTTTGCGCTTGATGAGCGACCTGACGAGCAATCTGGCGGCGCTTTATGCCGACGAGCAAGGAAGGCTCCAGCGCTTTCTGATACGGCAGGGTATCCCCGGCCACCGCTGCCGACATCGTTCAGGATGCATTCCTGCGGCTGCTCGGCGCTCCACGCGAAGACGTACGCGACCTCCGAAGCTATCTCTTTAGTACCACACGAAACCTGACGGTCGATCGTGCGCGACAGCGGCAGCGGAGCGCGCTCGGCAACGCCGTCGAACTTGACGAATCTATCGTCGATCCAGCGCCGCTGGCCGATGCGGCGCTGATCTCGCGGCAGGAGTTTCAGGCGCTTCACGCCGCGCTCGCGGATTTGCCGCCGCGTTGCCGCGAAGTGCTCATCCTCCATAAGTTCGAGAGCCTGAGCTACGCGCAGATTGCAGACCGTCTGGGCATCGCAAAGAACTCGGTCGCCGCCCACATGGTGAAGGCGATATCCCACCTCCGGTCCCGATTCCGCGAGGCTTCCGCATAGAAGCACCTAGAGCGGGATGGGTTTATTTTGAATCGATTGAGATTCCCAAATCAGAATTCATCTGATTCAACATGCTGACTGGGAAGGAGGCCAGCATGGATGGGACGAGCCTATTCGAACGACCTTCGTGAGCGGGTAGTGCGTGCTGTCGTTAAAGGCGGCCTGTCGCGGCATCAGGCTGCGGCCCAGTTTGGGGTGGGCATCAGCACGGCGATCAACTGGGTACAACGCTTCCACGAGACCGGCAGCGTCGCGCCAAGCCAGATCGGCGGCTATAGGCCAAAGAAGATTGCGGGGCCGCACCGCGAATGGCTGCTGCAACGGTGCCGAAAGGACTTTACCGTGCGCGGGCTGGTGGCCGAACTTGCCGAGCGTGGCCTTAAGGTCGATTACCGCACGATGTGGGAGTTCGTTCACGCTGTGAAGCTCAGTTACAAAAAAAGACGCTGATTGCTGCAGAGCAGGATCGTCCCGATGTCGCCCGTCGGCGAGCGCAATGGACCAAGTATCGAGATCGGATTGATCCCACTCGGCTGGTGTTCATCGATGAGACCTGGACCAAAACCAATATGGCGCCGCTGCGGGGCTGGGCGCCGCGCGGTCAACGCATCAGAGCCAAGGTGCCGCATGGCCGCTGGCAGACCATGACCTTTATGGCCGCTCTGCGCCACGATCGCATCACCGCGCCGTGGTTCATCGAGGGGCCGATCAACGGCGAAGCCTTCCTTCTCTACATCGAGAAGGTTCTGGTCCCGACCCTGCGGCACGGCGACATCGTCATTATGGACAACCTCGGCTCGCACAAGGCCAGCGCCGTGCGTCGCGTCATCCGTGCCGCCGGTGCCCGGCTCTTCTACCTGCCGAAATACTCGCCTGATCTGAACCCGATCGAGCAGTTCTTTGCCAAGTTCAAACACTGGCTACGCAAAGCCGCGCAGCGGACCACCGAGGCCGTCTACAATGCTATCGCTCCGATCCTCGAAACCGTTGCACCGGCTGAATGCGCCAACTACTTCGTCAATGCAGGATACAACCAAATCTAAACTCATCATACTCTAGAGCATCTTTCGGCAAAGTGGTGACATGTTCGCCGCAGGAAAACGCGACCCGACAATAATTTCCAGAGCATGGTTCGATTGAGCTTGATCGGATCATGCTCTAGTTGGTTTTTCGCACAATAGCGTCTTAGTCTTATAAGCTGATCAACCTTCGGACTCCGATACGGGACCAAACGATCGGCCAGATCCAGATCACAGCCTGCTCCGGGGATTGTATGGAACAGAATGGCACGCAGTCAGTCGACGACCAGGCTGTCCAATGGTTCGTTCTGTTGCGCGACGAAGACGCGACAGCGGAAGATCGGCGCGCATTCGCGCACTGGCTTGCGTTTGACCAGACACATGAAACCGCGTGGCAATCGGTCGAACGGATGTGGGGTGGCCTCGACGCATTGGCGCCGGAGGTGGTCAGGCAACGGCGCAAACCTCGAAGAAACAGCCGGTTAAAGAGAGGCGCCGCCGTGGCCCTTTTGCTCGCTGCGATCGGCATCGGCTGGCAGATGGCTCCAACAGGGCTATTCGCCGATTACCGGACGGCGATCGGCGAACGCCGGATGATCGTGCTGCAAGACGGCTCCCAGGTCGACCTCGGCGCGGCAAGCGCGCTTGATGTGTCATTCGGCACGGGCGAACGCAGGGTCAGGCTGCTGACCGGCGAGGCATTCTTCACCGTAACGAAGGACGCCGCCCGGCCATTCATCGTGGCGGCCGAGAACGGCGAGGTGAAGGTGCTGGGTACGGCGTTCGACGTCAAGATCGCCGACGGGGTCGCGGTGGCGGTCGCGCATAACGCGGTCCAAGTTTCTGCTCAAGCCTCCACTCAAGCCCCGGACCGCCCCGATGTCGTCCCGGACGCTCCGGTCGTTGTCAGACAAGGCCAGATCGTTCGCTACGATTTCGCCGGCATTTCCGCCGTCGGTGCGGCGGACCTGGAGTCCATTCAAGCGTGGCGGCACGGCCAGCTCGTTTTCCGCGACGTCCCGCTCGATACCGTGCTCACCGAGCTTCAGCGCTACCGTTTTGGCCGCATTGTTCTGATCGGCGGAACGTTGGGCCAGCGGCGAGTCACCGCAGTGTTCGATGCAGCCAAGACGGAGCAGGCCCTCGATACGATCGCCGAATCCCTGTCGCTGCGCATCTATCGAGCCGCCGGCCTGCTGACTGTCATCATTCCGAACGACAGCGCCGAAAAACTCCCACGGGCGACTAACTACTTTTCCCGATCCTGTCGTCTTCAGAATAGGGATGGGATCGCGCCGTCGTGGCCGATCCCCTGCCCGCATGTTGAGGACGGGGGACGTCCAATTACGAGGTGGGCGTCAAGGGCGAACTGCTGGACAAGCGCCTGAATGTGTCGGCCGCCCTGTTCCGCCTGGACCAGACCAATCTAGCGCGGCCGGACAATTCCGTCCTTCCCGACCCCAGCAATGCCTGCGGCGGGGTCTGCTACATCGCCGCCGACAAGGTGGTGAGCCAGGGCGTCGATCTGGGCCTCAGCGGAGAACTGTCGCCCGGCTGGCAAATGATGGCGGGCTATACCTTCGTGGACAGCAAATACGTGACCGGCGAAATGAATGGCCTGCGTTACGGCACCTGGTTGCCGCGCCACAACATGCGGCTGACCACCGCCTACAAGGTGCCCGGCACGGACTGGACGCTGGGCGGCAACCTGGCGCGCAGCCAGCTCTATCGCGACGATGTGAGCTGGTTCACGGGTGAGACCGCAAGGATCCGCAGCGGTGCGCTGTTGCTGGTGGGACTGATGGCGAAGTACCAGATCAACCCGAACGCCGAACTGGTGATGACGGTGAGCAACCTGTTTGACCGCACTTACCGGTCGGCAATGGAGTGGAAGTACTACTCCCCCTTCGGTGAGCCGCGCCGGATGTCGATCGCCCTGAGGTACCGGTTCTGACAGGACCGATCCTCATCGGGACTTTGGCTTGATGTTGTATGGTGATGTAACGGGAAGCACACTGCTCGACGTCAGATTACCGCCAAGGAGATCAAGGATGGACCCTGCGCCACCTTCGCTATTTCGTCGACGTCGCCGCCCGCTACGGCAGCTTCAGCGGGGCCGCGAAACGGGTTCAATGGCAGGCGGCAGATAGCCAGCAGGGCGCGCCGCAAACTGTACACTGGTAGCTATTTCGCGTCGATTTCCAACCACGTCGTGCCGATCAGTAGCAGTGACAAGCTGGGGCGTGCGTGCCAGATGCGGCGCCGATCCTGCAGCGATCTTCACGTCATCTATATGAGGCTGTCCGCACCGTAGTGCGCCGGGCTCTATTCCGGCGTCTGTTGCTGCCTCCACCGAACCCGCCAGTTGCGGTTTCGGCCCATCCGGGTGACGATCCCTGACAGGAAATAATACGGCGGCATCTAATCCCGATCGCCACTTTGTGTTGCGCACGCCTCCGCGCGCTGGACCCCTTTTCCAGCTTGCACCGACGAGCAGGGCTTGCCCAATAGCGCCAGTTCCTCCGGCCCGCTCCATTCGACCGCGCCGCAATCTCCCGTGTTGTCGGAGCCAAGCCGCCGCAAGCGGCGATGGCGCTTTGGAACCCCGCTCTTTCGCTCTCCTGCCGCTGCGCAGTTGAAGTCAAACCGGATGCTGACCGTGTCCTGTTCCGGCCTCATGGAGACAGCCCCCGGCGTGTCGGGCCGACGGGTGACCTTGGTGGATCGAAAATCCTTGTCTTTTCAGATTGTAGAAGAGTGTTCCATTCCTCAATCGTTTGGAAGATGGCGTTCGATGTTTCTACATCTATGTCCGCCACACACCGCGATTGTTCTCCATATTGCGATATTGTCGCCGAGCACCGCACACCCACCCCGCCATCGATTGACCTTGCAAGAGCAAGCCCGCACCCGTTTCAGGCCAGGCTCGCACACCAGCCATTCTGGACATCCTGTCATGAGTTCCCGGCTGGCAGGCCTGCGAGGAGAACGCAGAAAGGTGATCGCCTCACGTGGCGGCGATCCGGATTTTCCACACTTGTTCCTTGATTTAAGCGTTGCATCGACATAGCGTTTAGGTTGCTCGACTGTGGAGATTTTATATGTCCCGGGGCTTTGGTGCGATTCAACGCGCGGTGCTTGACGCGTTATCGGACAAACTGATCATCACTCTGTCGACACTCGACCTCGCTCACATCGTCAACGGCGGGGTGCGCAGCAGATCTATGATCGCATCGGTTCATCGCGCACTTCGAACCTTGGAAGCCGCTGGCAAAGTCGTCCGCCTCGATGGAAGGTGGGCACTCGCGTCGCGACAAAGGGAAGCTCGAAGCTACAGGTACAGACAACAACCTGAGTCGCCTGTGCAGCAGAGAAACGAACGGTTGAAACTGATCTCGAAGATTCTTGGAATGCTCGGATCGTCTCAGGACGGTGAGGTTCTGGCGGCCGCGAAAAGAGCGGAAGCCAAGCGGGTCGAGCTAGGTTTATCCTGGGACGACATCATCCTGGGAGACTCTTGCTCGATCATCTGAAAGCGGCGCCCTGAAACAGCGTTGGCCTATAGCGTTTTCGAGCGAAGCGGGTGACCTGTTCGCATGAAGAACCCACCCCGCTTCTGATCCCCTCGGAAGCGGAAGGACCCCGGCGACAGGCGCGAGGCTTTTCAGTCAGATAGCCATTTGCGCACATATGCGTCGATAAGCTCGCGCACGGATTCAGACTTGATCACCAGGCCGAGGTCGATCATTTCCGAACCGATGAGCCGGTTGTCGTTCTGCGCCGGCACCGGCCCGGGCACGAGCTGGTTGGCCTCCTCGCGGAAGAACACCTCCGCCACCACTCCGGCGAACCATATCGTGCGCGCCGCATCGCCGCGCGGGCGCAGCGGATCGTCGCGCACCACGAATACCGGGCTGCCGCTCGATCCGGGATAGACCGCGGCGTCGATCAGGAATTGCTTGTGCCCCTCGAAGTCAAGTTCCAGCGGCGTTGCGGTGGTGCCGCGGCGAAGGATGGGCATGAGGTTGACCTGATCCCACACCCCGCTGGGATAGCCGACGAACAGCACGTCCTCGAGCGCGTCGAATCCCCGCACCGCAGCCGCGTCGGGAATGCGCTGGCTGTCGATCGCATGATAATACAGTTGCACGCCCAGATCGCGCGCCGCTCGTTCGAGCGGCCGCAGCGGCACGATGGCGAGATCGACCGCGGGATCGGGATGGAGAAACCACGCCGCGGGGAAGTCGTCGATGTTGAGCTGAAAACGCTGGCCGAATGCCGGCCTGCCTTCGCTCGTCTGGGTGAACACCAGGCCGCCGCGGCGAACGCCCTCGACCAGATGCCGGTTGGTGACGATGAACGGCGTATTGCCCTTCGCGTGAGCGTGGCTGAGGATGAAGGCCGTGCCGGAGCCGGCGCTGCCGTCCTCGAGTTCGGTGTCCACCCGCACGGTTGAGAACAGCAGCTTCTTTGCAATCGAGTCGATTTCCATGGAGCTCACGCGTGCGCCATAGCGCGTTGGTTCAGGCGCTCGATCGCGGCCACCGCCGCGCGTTGCGCCTCCTCGGCCTCGGCCTCGTTGCCCATCATGGTCAGGCGGCCGAAAGAACCGAAAGCCTTGACGTCCACCAGGGTAATGTGCGCGGCCTTCTCGGCCTCATTGGCGGCATACATGATATAGCCCGCCGGCTCGACCTCCAGGATGAACATGCTCTTGCCGGGCAGGATCATCGAGCCCTTCCGCAGTTGGCGGTTGATCAGCGTGGCGTGGTCAGGCGTGATGGCGCGGATGATCTCGTTCCACGCAATCTTACAGCGCAACCGTGAATCCATCGTCGTGTTGAGCTGCCTGAGGATCAGTTCGCCGGCGGCGAGCACCTCGCTCTGGTTGCGGAAGTGAAGCTCCATCGAGCCGAAGGCACGCTCGACGACCTGTTCGCCCATGCGCACGTTGGTTTTCTTCAACGCGATGTCCGAGAGGTTGTGCACCGCCATGCCGGGAGCGACCTCGATCCACATGCAGGCATCACCCGGCACCGGCAGGAAGCCCTGCGAGGACGTCGCGATGTAGGACGCGAGCTGCGGTTGCAGCGCATCCATGAACACGTAGGTTCGCAGGGTGATCTTCATCCTCGGCCTACCCTCACCGCGTCAGGCTCATGTAGAGCATCGGCAGTTTTTCCGGCAGCCGCTCAGCCTGATCGATCACGGTGAAATTCTTCATGCCGAAAATACGAGACACGTATTGGTCGGCATGGGGATCGAGCGAAAGCGCATAGACCGTAATGCCCTGGCGGCCGAGCTCCTCCACCGCGGCCTTGGTATCATGGCGCAGGTACTGGGGATCGGTGACGTCGTTGTCGGCCGGCTCGCCGTCGGTGACGACGAAGACAACGCGTTTGCTGCTGGGCTGCAACGCCAAATAATGAGCGGCATGGCGCAACGCCGCGCCCATGCGCGTGGAGAGCCGCCCTTTCATCCCCGCCAACCGCGCCTTGACCACATCATCATACGGCTGGTCGAAATCCTTGAAGCGGTGGTAATGCACATCGTGCCGGCCGTCGGAACAAAAGCCATGAATGGCGAACGGATCGCCGATGCGGTGCAGCGCGCCCGCCAGCAGCACCGTTGCGGCGCGCGTCAGATCCATCACCGTGTAGTCGTGGCCGCGAACCTTGTCGTTGGATGACTCGGACATGTCCAGCAACACCAGCACAGCCAGATCACGCAGCGCACGCTTGTAGCGCATCATGATGCGCGGATCGTGCTGCTGGCCGATGCGGATGTCGATCATCGCGCGCACCGCGGCGTTGATGTCGATCTCGTCGCCATCCTCCACGTTGCGGATGCGCTGCATGCCTTGCGGCACCATCGACTCGATCAGGAATTTCAGTCGCGAGATCACCGGCTTGTGCTCAAGGATGATGCCCTCGATCACATCCAGTTCGCCCATCACGGGGTGATACTCAAGCAACGTCACCCAGTTCGGACGCTCGAGCTGGATCTGATAGTCCCACTCCGGATAGTGGAACGGTTCGGAGATCGGCGGGCGGCCTTCGAGCGAGTTGATGCTCACATTCTCCTGGTCGAGATAGAACTCGGTCGGAAGCTCCCACACCTCCTGCGCATCGTCGCCGGCGAACTCGACGTCGACCTCGTTGACCATTTCCATCACGTTGACTTTTTTGCGCACCTGCTGGCGGGTCTCCCAGGTGGCGGCCATCACCTGCGCCTCGTCGTATTCCTCCAGAAACCAGACGGCGCGATTGTCGTCGCGATAGACGGCGCTGAGCGCATCGGTAACCTTGTTATAGGTGGGCAGGTCGAGCTCGAACAGGCGGTGTGATAAATCCACGCCCAGATTCCAGCTCACCTGGTTGCTCTCCAGATCGGACTGAGCGCGAAACGCGGCCACGCCCTCGCGCACGAACGGATCCGGGTCGGTCGAGTCGGGATCGAGCAAGGCGCGGGCGAGACGATCGAACAGCTCCCCCACCGTTCGCGGCTGGGCCGAATAGTCGAACACCGGATGCAGCGCCAACCAGGCCTGGCGCATGCCGGGGAATTTGCGGATCGCCAGTTCCTCGACGCGCGCATCCTCGAACAGTTCGATCAGCGCCATCTGCACCGGCAACAGTTGCTGCATCGAAAGCGGCGTCTGGGTGAAGACAAGATGCGCGGCGCAGTGGTTGACGGCGGCGCGGTAAAGCTCAAGCGCGCTGACGATCCGCTCTAGCGCGGTCGCATCGCCCTCGGGCTTATAATCGTCATAGGCGTCGGCGACGTGGATGACGTAATGCTCGATGTAGGGCTTGAGCCCCTCGCGGCTCTCGTAATCGCCGGCGGTCGGGCGCAGAAAGAAATCGCGTCCCCAGATCGCGCGCATGTAGATGTTGAGCCGCCGCTGGATGTCGACGAACAGCGTGCCTTTGCGCTCTTGCTGCAGCACGGCCATGGCATCGGCGCTCTGCAATCCGAAATAGGCGGCCTGCCCCTCGAAATCAGCCTTGTACGCCTGCGCTCCCCATTGCACCCAGCGGCGCAAGCCGCCCAGGGTGAGCTGGCTCAGCAGGCGGTCAAGATTTTCCAGCATCGGCCGCAGGCCGCGCGGAGCCTGCGCCAGCATGATCTCCAGCACATTGAGGTACTGGCGAAACAGCTCGGCATCACCCACGCGGTGCGCCGCCAGCGGCGCGGTGCTGGCGATCAGCGCCAGGACCTGCCCCGAGGTCTTGGACGCCATGCCCAGCAGGAAGTTGACCAGATCAGGCAGCACCTCCTCGCCGATGGCGCGCCCGACCTCCGGCATGGACTGGATGAAACTCACCACCAGGTCCTCGCCGCGACCCAACTCATGCAGCGCCACCGCGCCCTTGATATAGTTGCTCAGCCCGCGCGGGCTGATGGCGCGCGCAGCCTCGTTCCAGGAGGCGCGCAGCAGTTCCTGCGCGCGGCCGGGCAGTTCGTCGAGAAGCTCCTGGAATTCGTGTAGGTGGATGGCCATGATGTGTAAGTTCGGACTACCCTGGCGATGCTGGCCCCGGCCGACCTGTCGTTTCCTTTCTCGCCTCGCGCCTGCCGATCGTCGGAAGACGCTCAGAAATATGTCGTCACCGCGGAATCAAGCGCGTTGCGCATATCGGGATCATCGGTGATGGGACGCACCAGCGCCACGCGGCAGGCAGCCAGCGGCGCAACGCCGCGGGAAATCAGCGAGCCAGCGTAGATCAACATGCGGGTCGAGATGCCCTCATCCAGCCCGTGACCTTTGAGGTTGCGCGCATGTTCGGCGATATGGACCAGCTTCTTTGCCGCGTCCAACCCCACGCCGCTCTCATGCACCACGATCTCGGCCTCCACCTCGTGCTCAGGATAGTTGAAGTCCAGCGCGCCGAACCGCTGCTTGGTCGACTGCTTCAGATCCTTCATCAGCGACTGGTAGCCAGGGTTGTAGGAGATCACGACCTGGAAGTCCGGATGCGCCTCGACGATCTCGCCTTTCTTCTCCAGCGGCAGAACGCGTCGCGCGTCGGTCAGGGAGTGAATCACGACCGTGGTGTCCTGACGCGCTTCGACCACCTCGTCGAGATAGCAGATTCCGCCGAACCGGGCCGCCATGGTCAAAGGTCCGTCCTGCCAGCGGGTGCCGTTGGCGTCGAGCAGGAAGCGGCCGACCAGATCGCTGGCGGTCATGTCTTCGTTGCACGCAACGGTGACCAGCGGCTTGCCGAGCTTCCACGCCATGTATTCAACGAAGCGCGTTTTTCCGCAACCTGTCGGCCCCTTCAGCATCATCGGCATGCGGACCGAATAGGCAGCCTCATAAAGCGCGATTTCATCGGCGACCGCGCGGTAATAGGGTTCCTTGGCGACGCGATAGGCGTCGAGCGGGGACGCGGCGCCAGTCGTGTCCGTCACCGCGCGCGGCGCGGCTTCGCTTCGCGCGGAGGCGGCGGCCGGCACGTGGAAGGCGGGGTTTCGTCGCGGAAGGTAACCGCGGTTGGTGAGATCGTCACGCATGATCGGGTTTCCTGAAAATCTCAATCCGGCCAGATGCGGTCGGGGAACAGTTCCTGCACACTCTCCGGCGGCTCGTCCGCCAAGGTTTCTTTCTCCTTGGGCGCAGGCTTGGCGGCGGCCGGCTTACTGGCGCCCGAATCCGGGCGCGGCTTCTTGGAGCGGACTTCAGCCTTTTCAGCCGGGGCGGACTCCGCGCCGGTCTTGGCCTGACGGACGCTGCTGGCGAGCTTGTCTTTGATGCTGGTCATGCAAGGATCTCCTCTATGAGGCCTTCGATCTCCGCGACCGCACTTTGGCCACGCGCCCCCAGTTGGTAGGCCGACACGCCCTCAAGCGCGGCGGTCTTGTAGATGCCGCGGCGACGCACCGCAGTACGAAGTACCGGCAGTCCGAACTCGGCCAACGCCTCCTGCATCGCCGCCGATAGCGCGCTGCGCGTCTCGATCTGATTCGGCAGCAGATACGCGCGCAGCCGGGGATTGTTCCGCCGAGCTTCATCGATGTCCTGCGGCAGCCTCAGGCTGGCCCACAAATCCATCGGCGAGGGCAACACCGGAATGACGGCCACGTCACAGCTTTGCAGCGCCAGCGCCGCCGCGCGGCTGTCGACCGCCGGCGGACAGTCCAGCACGACGAAGGGATAGGCGCGAAAATCCCGCCGCAGATCGACAGCGCCGGCGCCCACGCGCAGATGCTTGACCGTCGCCGGAAAAGTTTGCGTTCCCGCCGCTGCCCATTGCGTGGCCGAGCCCTGCGGATCAAGATCGACCACGACCGCCGATGCCCGGCGCGCCAGCCCCGCACCGAGATGCATGGCCACGGTGGTCTTGCCGGCGCCGCCTTTCTGGTTGATCACCGCAATGACCAGAGGCCCGCTCATCGCTCACTCCCCGCGCTCGGCCAGAGCAGCTATACGTCCGGCGAACTGTTCGTCCTCGGCGCTCAATGCGGTGTCGTCGACCGCCCCGATCGTGATGTTGACGTAGGTGGTGCCGAAATTGATGTTCTGCGGATGGCGCTGAATCTCCTCGGACAACGCCGACAGCGCGTCGAGGAAGGCGCGGGTCTGCGCGTATTGCGCAAACGCGAAGCGGCGAAACAACGTCGGCGGCTTGTCGCGGCGCTCCCAACCTTGGAAATCATCATTCATGGGCGTCTACCCCGGTTCGATCTAGGTTACGTATCGAGATGCGCTAGCGCCTCCTGTAGCAAGGCTTCGAATAGCGACGCGGCGCTGTTACCGCGCAGCCGTCGGCGCGTACATCAACGCATCGACATCAATCCGCGGGGGCCTCGACCTGGAGCCGATACCAGACCCCGCCGCGCCGCGGGCAACCGCAAGAGCCTGCCGCACGCCGCCAACGCTCGGTTGAGCGCGCGTGCGAGCCAGGGTTTGCCGATCGACCGCCACCATGACGCTCTCCGCGCAGGATCAGCTGCGGGTGGAGGTGGTCTCGGCGTCGCGGCCGCCGCCGTTCGAGTCAGGCTTCGTCGGCAGGATGCCCTCAACCTCGCTGTGCACGCGCGCGATGATGTGCGCGGCCACCAGGCCGTCGCCCACGCGCTCGCAGGCGTCAGCCCCGGCACGCACCGCCGCGTTGACCGCGCCGGTTTCGCCGCGCACCAACACCGTGACGTAACCACCACCGACGAACTGCCGACCGATCAGCCGCACTTCGGAAGCCTTGGTCATCGCGTCGGCCGCTTCGATCGCCGGAACCAGCCCGCGAGTTTCGATCATGCCCAGGGCGATGCCGTTGACGTGTGTTGCCATGTCATAGTCCTTCCCGTTACTTACCGTACAAAAAACCGTGCTTAGGCGCTCGGCGTCTTCGGCAGGATGCCCTCAACCTCGCTGTGCACGCGCGCGATGATGTGCGCGGCCACCAGGCCGTCGCCCACGCGCTCGCAGGCGTCAGCACCGGCACGCACCGCCGCGTTGACCGCGCCGGTTTCGCCGCGCACCAACACCGTGACGTAGCCGCCGCCGACGAATTGACGCGAGATCAGGCGCACCTCGGCGGCCTTGGTCATGGCGTCCGCCGCCTCGATCGCGGGGACCAGTCCGCGCGTTTCAATCATGCCCAGGGCAATACCCATTATTTCAGCCATTTGTTCACTCCTTGTTGTCGAAATAAAAGAAACTCAAGTCACTGCACCCTGACGCCCGCTGCGCGCGCGCCGCTCTGCTCTTTGCTCACCGCGTCATCCCTCTTCCTCCCAGCCATCGATGATCCCGCAGATGGCCAGGTCGGTCGCCACTGTTCGATCGGGCATGGCCATGCGTGCGGCCGTGCCGGCGGCGGTGAATACCCATTTGCCAGGGGGCGCTCCGACAGGATCGGTCGCCACCGATATGTCGCCCTTCTGGCCCTTCAGAATGCGAAGGGAAGCCGAACCCATCTCCGGCACACGCCGGGTGCAGACAAGCTCATCGACCACGCGCCAGACTTCCATCACGACACCTCCGGATTCCAGTGATCGATGATGCCGACGATGGTCAGATCGGACGGATAATCCTTGGCTCCCGCCGCATCGCGCGCCGCGGAGGACCCCACGCAAATCACCCAGTCGCCCGGAATGCAGCCGACGGCGTCGACCGCGACGCTGCGCGGCCCGTTCGGCGTTTCCTGAACGACAAGCAGCGGACGATGACCCATGGCATCGATGCGATTGGTCGACACGAGGGTGGTTCTTACACGCATGATCTTCATGGCGCATATGTCCTCAATGATCGTCGACAGCGTCATCGACGACGAAGACGCAACTCTCGTCGCCGAAACGTTCGCTCACGGCAATCGCGCAATTGAGCAGGCCCCGAGCGGCCAGATCGGGGTAACGCGCCTCGATCGCGTCACGCACCCGCCGCCCCCGCGCGATCGCCCGCGCGCGCGATTCCGGAATCCGCGCGTCGTACTCGAAATGCACCAGCACCGGCACAGGCAGGCCGTGCGCGACGTTGAGGTTGCCGAAGATCTTGATCCCGACATCCATGTCGGGCGCGCCTTCCTCGATCGTGTCGAGGCGGGCGAAATAAAACAGGTTGCGCAACTGCAGCGACCGCACCGCGTCACCGGCGACGATGCATTCCTCGTCGTGCCCGATGATCTTGTAGCGGCCGGTATGGTGCTTGATGACGTATTCGATCTGCGACAGATTGGCTTCGGCCAGCGCCAGCACCAGGCGGCGCATCCCCTCGTGCATACGGCCGTTGCCCTGGCCCCAGCCACCCATGCCCTCGGCGTCGGCGACGATCCCGGCGATACGGGCCCGCGCCGCTTCGGGCGCAAGCCCGAGGGTGTCGCGGTAGACCTGCGCGGTCTCGAAGTAACGGTGCGCGTTGAGTTCGCCGAAGCCGTCGGGCAGATGGATGCGCAGCGCATCCAGATCGGTGTCGACACCGATCAGCAGCACATCCGGCGCCGCGCCCAAGCCGAAGGTCTGGTCGATCGCCGTCCGCAACTCGTTCTGCAGGCGCTGCAACGCCGCTTCGGTGGCCTGACGATCGTTGCTGCCGTGAGCAGCGCAACCCTGGCCGCCGGGCGATGAACTGCTGAAATGATAGACGGCGATCTTGAGGTAGTTCAGGCGCTCGCCATCGACCATGGCGCCCGCCAGCCGCTCGACTTCGCGCCGTGCCCAGTCCGACACATCGACCTCGATATCGAACAGAGCGCCGGCGTATGCCTTCACCCGCACATTCGGACCGGGCAAAATACGCAGCACATAAGGGCTGACGCCCTGCAGCCGGCCATCGGAGCAAGGGCTGATGTCCACGGTATGATAACCGCACGAATGCAGGAAATTCTCATCGAGCGGCAAGCGCTGGCGCCAGCCGACCTGCTCAGCCGGCGCATTTTCGACGCTCGACTTCAGGGCGCTGAATATGCAGCGCGAATGCAGCGCGGACAAATCCAGCCCGCACACCCAGGCATCCTCGAGCACCTGCGGCGGCAACTCGAAGCCGAGTTGCTCCCGGGCCAGCTGCTGCGCCCGCTCGATAAAATTCTCGTCATGCTGATGCGTGGAGATACGCTTGAGCACGTCGACGATGCGGGTAAAGCGCGAGCGCACGGTTCGCTCATAGTCGAACAGCAGGCGATTGAGATCGCGGTCGACCAGCGCATGCTCGCACGACTGCCCGCTGCCGATCATGCACGCCGGATGATCGAGGATGGCCACCACCTGAGGCGCCGCCGCGGCAACCGGGTTGGCCTCTCGTCGCAGGGCCTGAAGGCGTTTGCGCGTGTTCATGCCCGCGATCCTCAGCCGCGCGCCCCGCCGGAGACGGTCACCGTGGCGCCGCGCCGGGTATTGCCGGCCGATCCGGTAATGACCGATTCAGGCACTTCAGGCCGCTCAACGCCACGAAAGGCCATGGCGCTCATTCCGGCTCCACGCGGCTGACCGCGCATCGAGGGATTTCTCGCCAGGCTGGACGAACCCTCGGTACCGGTGACACGGCTGTTGCCGTCCCAGGCATCTCCCGAGACACGCCGCCCCTGCTGACTCCCTTCGCCGCTCAGGCGACGCGCGGCAGGAAGCGAATGCTCCTCGTCACGCGGACGGCGCGATTGACCGCCGTGCCGAAACTCAGGTGTGCCGGTGATCAGACCATCAGCCTTGTTGATCGGGCCGGTGATGCGCGAACTGCTCAGGCCGTTGCCGGTGATGACCTCGGTCTGCCGCTCGCGCGCCGCCTGCCGAGCCGGAATGTCGATGCTGAAATCGCGGGGAGCGGGCGGGCGTTGATCCGCATCCCGCGCGCGGAAGCGATCGCTCATCGCGCATTGCCCGGTCGAAATATTATCCAGCCCGAGATAAGGCGTTCCCGAAATCGGCTCACAAGCGCCACGCTCGTCGCCGGTGACCTGCGACCCGCCCGCGCCCGGCCGATCGCCGGTGACCACGGTGGAAGGGATCACCGCACTGTCGCGGACCCGCGCAGCCTGCTGTTCGCGCTGCGGCGCCTGGCAGAAGCCGGTATACTGGCCCTGACCGATGTATGGGGTGCCGCTGATCGGTGAGCAGGTCCCGGCTTCGTTGCCGGTCACATGTTCCGCGCGTCCAGCAGCGATGCCCGTGATCGTCTGGCCGCGCAGCGTGGTATCGACCACGACCTTGCTCACCGGCGAGACGGCTGGCGCCGCCTCGACCGGGCATACGGCGGCCAACTGGCGGGTGCCAATGTAGTCCGTGCCGGTGACGGGTTCGCACCCATAAGACTCGTCACCGGACAATTTTGGGCTTGGGGCGACCTCCGAACCGGTCACGGTCCGACCGCGCAGCGTCTGCATTTCAGACACCTTCCTGGGGCTGGGCGTCTTGCAAAGCCCGGCGAAGTCGGCCGTGGTGTAGTACTGGCTGCCCGTGATGCTGCGGCAGGAGCCGACCTCGTTGCCGGTCACCTTGGCGGACCGGTCGACAGCGGTCCCTGACACGACCTGTTCGTCGCGGGTCGACATCACGCTGACCTTTCGTGGCCCCCCTCCCGGCGGAGGTGTTCGGCAAAAGTCGCGAAACTGCTCAACCGTGTGATATTCGGTGCCGGTAATCGGGCGGCAGCTCCCGGCCTCGTCGCCGGTCTGCCGTTCGCTGCGGCCGACCACCGTGCCGGTGACAGGCTTGCCCGCAGCCGTATGGGTGACCGCCACCTTCGGAGGCGCGTCGTCGGTTTCTCCCTGGCTGTAACGCGTGCCGGTGATGGCGCGGTCGGCGCCGTGCTCGACGCCCGTGACGCGGCGCGGACGATCGACCAGCGCGCCGGTAACGGTTTTGCCCTTGTCGGTGCGCGTAAGCGCCACCTTCTCGGGCCGCGCATCCGGCCGCGCCGAACAGAACTGTTCAAAGCGCTCGGCGGAGAGATACTCCGTGCCCGTCACGGGGCGGCAGGCGCCTGCCTCATCGCCGGTGGTCCTGGTGGAGCGTCCGAGCGCGGTGCCGGTGATACGCTGCTCGCGCAGCGTGCTGCTGACGGCGACCTTGGGCGCGGTCGGCTCAGGCCGGACCCCGCAGAGCGTCTGGAACTGCTCGAAGCCGATATACTCGGTACCGGTAATGGCGCGGCACGAGCCCGGCTCATTGCCGGTCACCTTGGAGATGCGCTCCACCTGGGTCCCGGTGACGGTCTGCCCGGAGAGAGTGTGTCCCTCCTCGACCTTGGCCGGCACCTCGACCACATTGCGCGCGCGTATCCGGCCGGTCGGGCGAGTGCCGGCGCCCGACGCCTTGTCGACCCGGCCCGCCAGCGCCCGCACCATCCGATGCTGCATCGCGACCTGACGGCCGGTTGCGCCCTTCAGCATGGCGCTCTGCCAATCCTGCGCCGGCATCGAGGCGGCGATCCGCGTCGCCTGGGCGACGCGCTTGAGGCCCTTCTTGCCGTCCTGGGTCAGCGCGGCGCGGCGCATTTTCGCGAGCGCGCGACCGGACGCTTCCGGCGAACTTACGGCTGGACGCGCAGCCGCCGGCGTATCGATCCGCGCCGCCTCGATCTGCGCCGCTTCCTTCCGCTGCGCGCCTTGACCGCAACCGCATTGTCCACCGCAACTGCATTGCCCGCCGCAACCGCAGCCGCAATCAGAGTTGGGCACCTCCGCGTGAGCCGCGCGGCGCGGACGCACATGCGCCGCCGGACGGGACGCCACGCCCTGCCCTGCGTTCTTCAACGCAGCCTTACCAACCGTGGACAGCGCCTGACGGCGAGCCCTCGACGCGGACTTAGGAGCCGCCGGCTGGATGATCGCCGCCGGAGCGGACGTTGCCATCGATGCAGCCGAAGCATCGCTGCGGGTGGCGCTGGCGACATGCACCGCATTGAGCTGCATCCGGCCGGACGCGGAGCGCTTGTCGGCTTGCGCCAGGGCGACCCCGGCTTTGCCGTGACGCGCCATAGCCTGCCGACGCTGAAGCGCCAGTTCACGGCCGGATAGAGTTGCAGTGGCATGACCGGGGGCGACGTTTGTCATTCGGACCTCAGCACAAAGAACTCGAAGAGAGAGGAGCGGCGCCGATGCGCCGCGCCGCGAGCAAGTCGTGGGCGCTGAATCGAGTCGGCTTCAGCACCCCTTTCATCAGCGGTACACCACGAACGCCATGCCCTGACTTTGAGCGTAATTGTCGTACGCAACGAAGCGCACCATCTGATCGGGGAATTCGCGATGGCAGGCTTCGATCTCGGCCACCACGGCGTCGACGGACTGCTCGCCGAACAACGGCAGCTTCCACATGTACCAATAGCTCGCCTTGGCGGGCGTACCCTTCTCGGTGTGCTCGACCGCCGGATTCCAGCCCTGCGCGATGGCGTGAGCGATCTGACGGCGCACCTGCTCGGGCGTCATCTGCGGCAGATAGGAGAAGGTCTCGTATTTCTTGAGCGAACGGTAGGCTTGAACGGCCATGACTTAGTCCTTTCGGTTTTGCTGCGCAGCGGCGCACCCGCGGGGCGCGCCGCCCACCGTATCCGTCGACCGGCTTACTTGTTGGCGATGGCGAGCTTGTCCATCGTTTCGAACTCGAACTTGATCTCTTTCCACGTTTCCATGGCGATCTTCAGTTCGGGCGAGTGAGCGGCGGCAGCGGTGAGGATATCCTTGCCTTCCTTCTCCAGATGACGGCCCTCGCCGCGCGCCTGGACGCAGGCTTCGAGCGCCACACGGTTGGCATGCGCGCCGGCGGCGTTACCCCAGGGGTGGCCCAGCGTGCCGCCACCGAACTGCAACACCGAATCGTCGCCGAAGATCGTGACCAGCGCCGGCATGTGCCAGACGTGGATGCCGCCGGACGCCACGGCGAAGCCACCCGGCATCGAGCCCCAGTCCTGATCGAAGAAGATGCCGCGCGAGCGGTCCTCCGGAACGAAGGATTCGCGCAACAGGTCGATCCAGCCGAGCGTGGAAGCGCGGTCGCCTTCGAGCTTGCCCACCACGGTGCCGGTGTGCAGATGGTCGCCGCCCGACAGACGCAGGATCTTGGTCAACACGCGGAAGTGGATGCCGTGATGCGGGTTGCGGTCGATCACCGCATGCATGGCGCGATGGATGTGCAGCAACATTCCGTTGTTGCGGCACCAGTTCGCCAGACCGGCGTTGGCGCAAAGACCGCCGGCGAGGTAATCGTGCATGATGATCGGAGCACGGATTTCCTTGGCGTACTCGGCGCGCTTGTACATTTCCTCGGGCGTCGGCGCGGTGACGTTGAGATAGTGACCCTTCCGCTCGCCCGTCTCCTGCTCCGCCTTCTGGACCGCCTCCATCACGAAATCGAAACGGTCGCGCCAGCGCATGAACGGCTGGCTGTTGATGTTCTCGTCGTCCTTGGTGAAGTCCAGACCGCCACGCAGCGCTTCGTAGCAGGCGCGACCGTAGTTCTTCGCGGAGAGGCCGAGCTTCGGCTTGATGGTGCAGCCCAACAGCGGCCGGCCGTACTTGTTAAGCTTGTCGCGCTCGACCTGAATGCCATGCGGAGGTCCACCGCAGGTCTTCACGTAAGCGATGGGGAAGCGCAGATCTTCCAGACGCAGCGCCCGGACGGCCTTGAACCCGAACACGTTGCCCACCAGCGAGGTGAACACGTTGACGACCGAGCCTTCCTCAAAAAGGTCGATGGGGTAGGCAATGAAAGCGTAATAGCAGGTATCGTCGCCCGGCACGTCTTCGAGGCGATAGGCGCGACCCTTGTAGTAGTCGAGGTCGGTCAGCAGATCGGTCCACACCGTGGTCCAGGTGCCGCAGGACGACTCAGCAGCAACCGCCGCCGCTGCTTCTTCGCGATCCACCCCAGGCTGCGGCGTGATCTTGAAACACGCCAGAATATCGGTGTCGAGAGGCATGTAATCCGGCTGCCAGTAGCTTTGCCGATATTGCGTGACGCCGGCCTGGTACGATTTGACTGCCATATTCGAGAACTCCTTCATGCGCGCTTGTGCGGTAAGCGAACGACGGGCGAGGACCTACCGCGGTGCGGTGGCCATCCCCCCACCCGGCCCGGGGATGACGTTCGTGGGTCTCAGCAGGGTCTGTGATTCAGCCGGCCCCGCGATTCACGAGCCCTGAACATAGAAGACGCCCCACATAAACTCTAATTGTTATTTTTGATCATATGCATTAGAGTAACTTATATATTGGCCATGCATCTCACTCTCAGACAACTCCAGATTTTCGACGCTGTGTTGCAACAGGAGAGCTTCACGCGCGCGGCTGACGCTTTGCATCTCACACAGCCGGCGGTCTCGATGCAGATGCGGCAGTTGGAAGAGCAGATCGGCGTGCCGCTGTTCGACCATGTCGGAAAAAAAATCCGGCCGACCGACGCGGGCCGCGAGTTGCACCGTCACACCACGCTTATCGGCGCCAAGATGCGCGACCTCGAGTCGGCGATGGAAGAGTTTCGCGGCGTCCATCGCGGAGAACTCGACCTCACCGTGGCCAGCACCGCCAATTACTTCATGCCTAAGCTCATCGCAGCTTTCTGCGCCTGCCACGCCAGAGTGCAGGTGCGCCTGCAGGTGTCCAACCAGACGCATATCCTTGAGACGCTATCGGCGACGAATCAGGATCTCGCCATCATGGGGCAGCCGCCGGAAGACAGCGAGCTCGTCGCGCGCGCGTTCCTCGACAACCCGCTGATGGTCATCGCCTCGCCCGAGCATCCGCTGGCCGGACGGCGCAAGATCCCGCTGACGGAATTGGGTTGCCAGCCCTTCATTACCCGCGAGCCCGGCTCCGGTACGCGCAATGCCGCCGAGCGGCATTTTTCGCGTCTTGGCGTGGAATTCCACTCGGTCATGGAAATGAGCAGCAACGAGGCCATCAAGCAGGCCGTCGAAGCCGGGCTGGGGTTAGGCATTCTTTCGCTGCACACCCTGGAACTAGAGCTGGCGATACGCCGTCTCGTCACCCTCGATGTGGAAAGCTTCCCCATCGTGCGACAATGGTTCGTCGTCCACCGCAAGGGCAAGCGGCTGTCCGCGGTGGCGCAGTCCTTCCTGACGTTCATCACTCAGCAGGCGCGGCCGCTGGCCTCGCCCAAGCATCCGCAGCAAGCGCCGCTTCTCATCCCATGAATTTCACCAGGCGGCCGACCTGAATGTCGCTGACGAGAATCACGCCTGAATGCGCCTCGAAAAACGGCAGGAAGCCCTCGAGCAGCGAGTCGAACAGACTCGGCGGAACGGCGGCGATGATCATGATGAGAACGTCATCCTCATTGAACATCAGGTGCCCTTCGTACATGCCGTGGGCGCCCTTCCCGGACAGGTTGCCGATAATGGTGTAGCCTTTGACTCCAGCGCGATCGAGCAGATCAGTGGCAAATTCCCTGTGCTCGCCCTGGAGAATGATTTCCAGCTTCTTCAGCGGATGCAGCTTGATCTCGTTCATGCGGAGTATTCCTTCTCGGCAGGAGCGATTAGAGGGGTCCGCTCCTCCCACTGGCCGTTGTTGAAGACGAAGGGCTTGTAGCCCTGGGTGGGGTCGATGACGATGGCGCGGATCCAGCCGCCGAGCACCAGGCTTTTGACCTTGACCACGCGCTCCAGCACGCGGCCGGCGAAGTCCAGCGGCGCCTCGATCAGCGCGATCAGGCGCATCGGTTCGTGGTAAGGGCGTCCCTCGCGCATCACCGTCTGCATCGGCAGGCCGGTGCGCAGATCGCTCAGGCTGCCGGTCATCACCCCGAAGCGCCCGGACACGTTGTGGTAGACCTTGCTGCCGCTGCCCAGATGGGCATTGTCCACGGTGGAGAAGAAGTGTTCGAGGTTGATCCACTGGCCCACCACCACCGGGGCTGCCAGCAGATTCTCCAGCAGGCGGCCCCTGGGATCGCAGCGCCAGTCGTAGGACAGCAGGAAGGCGGAGCCCTGCAGATCCGAGTTCTCGGTGAGCGCGCGGCGGCCGACGATGCCGTAGACGTTCCCCGACAGTCCCCATTCGGGGCGGACCTGCGCCCAGTCCACCGCCAGGCGGTTCGCCAGGCGCAAGGCTTCCGCCGGCTCGAGCGCCTTCGCCTCCGGCAACAGCTTCGGCATGCGCTCGGCCGCGGTCAGGCGCGAGGCCGCTCGCAGGCCGTCCCGCAGGCGTTCCAGATATACCAGGTGGCGTGGCGGCAGCAGGTCGAGGTCAAACAGTTCGATGGCGTCGGTGGTGGTGACGTGCAGCGCGGGCATGAACCAGGTGTCTTCCGGAATGGTGATGCCCATGGCCGCCAGCCGCTCGCGCACCGCGGGCTTGTTGGCCATCTGCGCGAACACCCGGGCGTTCACGATGCCGCTGGCGCCGCCGCAGGCGCCGCAGTCCAGAGCTGACTCGTAAGGATTGTTCTCGGTCTTGCCGCCGTGGCCGACCACCAGCACGAAGCGCGAGAAGGTCTGGGTCAGCCCGATCATGGTCAGGGCCGTGTGCACGTAGTTGACCTGCTCGTCGAGCGAGTAGCCGATGCGCCCCAGCCGCTCGAGCTGATGATTGGTGTAGTCGGCATCGACGCCGTAGACCTGACGCAGCTTGTCGATGAACTCGGCCTCCTGCGTCTGGGGCACGCCGAACGTCGTGCGCAGCCGCGTCGGCCCGTCGCGGCGGCGCAGCGCGATCTCGCGCAGTTCGCGGATCATGTCGTCATCCACCCGCTCGCGCTCGATCTTCAGTTCGGTGTGCAGCGCCTTGACGATCATCGCCCGCTGCAGGGTGCGGATGATGGAGTCGGCCTGCTCGCGGCTGAGCTTGTCGACCAGCAGGCGGGTCACCGGCTTTTCGGTGTCGATGCGGCGGCGCCAGCGGCTGTAGCCCAGGGGCGCCAGGGTTTTGCCGAACAGGTCCAGCCCGAACAGCATGCCCACCGCTTCCACCGTGACATAGGGCGAGAGCACCGACTTCTTGAGATCGTGCAGCACGTGGCCGAGCGTGCTGACGAAATCCTCGTTGTGGGGGTCCAGCGCGGCGGGCAGCTCCAGCACCAGGTTCTTGGGCGTGATCACCGCCGGGCAGTAGTGGCTTTCGCTGCCCTTGCCGTAGCCGAGGAAGCCCACCGGCACGCCGAAGAAGCCGGCGATGCCGAAGGTCTGGTAATTGCCCACGCGCTCCAGGTGGCGGCGGATGGGTTCGGCGCGCACGTCGATGCAGAACCAGGCCTGCGCGAACGGTATCTTGTCGGGCGGCGGATCCTGCGGCGCCTGCACCTGGGTGAGCAGCTTGTCGATGGCCTGCCCCTCCATCGCCAGGGTCCACACCATGCCTTCCTGCGGCGCGAAGTCCCGCAGCCCCTGCAACAGGCCCTCGACGTCCTCCGGCGCCAGCGCATCGAGCGCGGCGGTGGCGTTCGCCGCGGCGGCCAGCTCGCGCAGCGCGGCGGCCTGTTGCTGCCCGAGGCGGGCCTGCCACAGCGGCCAGTAGCGTTGCAGGAGATCATGGCAGCGGGCGCCGTTGCCGCGCGACAGCGTGTCGTCGATGCGCTGCGCCCAGTCGGGCAGCACCTCGCCGCTGTGCAGCGCGTACCGCAGCACGCATTCCGCGCCGCGTTCGCGCACCACGGCGCCAAGATCGTCACGCCGCATCGGCGTGCCGCGATGGCGCGCGCTTTCCTGCAGCAGCGCCAGCCCCATGACCAGCCGGATCGCCAGCAGATCGACGATATCGGCCGGGTACTGCTGCGCCCAATAGTAATGTTTGGCCGACGCCCGCCAGCGCACGAAGCCGGTCCAGCCGTGCAGCCGGGTGAGCACGCGGGTGAAGTAGGTCGGCCAGGCCTCGGCGCCGATGCCCATCTCCTCCATGACGTACACCACCGCGCTCTCGGCGTCCTGCACATGGTCGAGGATGTGCCGCACATGCAGCCGGCGCAGGACCATGCGCGCGTTGCGCCGCGTGACCTCGCTCCAGGCGGAGAACAGGCCGCGCTCGCGCCCCGGCATCCGCCAGGCGGACTGGTCTTCGTCGAAGAAATCAAGGCAGTTCTTGATGACGAGTTCGTCGAGCTCGTCGGCGAGTCCCGTGCCCCACAGGGCATCGACCGCCTCGGGCAGCGTGCGCGCGTGCAGGCGCTGCTCAAGCTCCGGCAGCAGCGCGGCGACGTCGACGGCCTGCGCGGAAGGCGGATGGCCGTGCAGCGCGGCGTGGACGTCCTTCGCCCGCACGCCGCGCACCACCGCATCGCGGTCGTGCGGCGTCTGCATCAGCGCATGCAGCCAGCGCGGCCAGTCGACGCCCGGCACCGGAGGCAGGTCCTGCGAGCGTCGCCCGATCTCCTCCTTGAGGGTCTCCGGCCGCACCTTGCCTTCGCGCTGCCAGCGCTGATAGTCGCTGCGCGGCAGGAACATGCGGGCGTGAAACAGCTCCGCGCCGCGACGCACCGCCTGCTCGAACGGCATGTCCTCGAGGCCGTAGAGCGGGTTGTGATGAATGAAGGTCCGCATCGGCCAGAAGAACGGCACCGGCTCACCCGCCACATAGGCGGTCGAGCGCACCCGTAGACGCCGGCCGAGGTTCAATGCATCCACCATGACCATCCTCCGATCGAAGCCAGCACCGCGGCAACGGCAGTAAGCATCAGCCCCAGGCCGGCGCCGTATGACAGATCGACTGTTCCCGCAGGACGCGGCCACTCGCGCCCGAACAGGCCGTGCTGCCACAACAGCGCGGCCGCCCAGCTCCACAGCAACCACACCGCGAGCACGACGACCGTCAGACCAACGGGAATCTGCTGCAACACCGCAAGCATGGCGAAGAATCCGGGAAACGGCGGCGCCGCCAGAGCGGCGAGCAGGGTCACCACCCACGCGAGGGTCAGGCGCGGAAAAGCCGGGCCGATGCGTCCACGCAGGCCGAGATAGGCCCCTCCGAAGCGACTGCTCAGGCTGGAGCCGAGAATCATCAGCACCGCGGCGGGAATCGTCATCGCCAGAGCCACGAACACGAGGGTCTTCCCGTGCAGGCCGTGCAGCCAGGCCAGCCACACCAGCGGCCAGACCGAGGTGGCCTGCAACCGCGCCCAGATGAACACCTCCTGCACCGAAAGCAGCCGCCAAGCATAGAGCAGCGCTGTAAACGCGGCCAGCAGTTGCAGCGGGAGGACGTATTGCTCAGGCGGCGGCGCCGCCTGGTTGAGCAGCCACGCGCCCGCGGCGGGGAAAGCCACAAGCGCCGGAACACGCAGCCAGACGGGCAGCACCTGCAGCCCGGCGTTGAACAACATGCTCAGGGGAAACAGCGGCAGAAGGATCAAGGCAAGGAGCAAAGCGATCATGGCGGTCAGACCCAACGCAGCCAGATGTTCACCCGCTTGGTCGCGCTCAGCGTGCCGCGCGCCAGTTGGGTGTAGATGTAGGACACGTAGAACTCTCGCGAAAATAGGGCATAGAGATTGAGGTAGATGGCGTTCCACCGCGTGCCGGGCTTGCCCCCGAATTCGAGGGAGTGGGTATAGAAGGTGGCCAGCC
Organism: Nitrobacter winogradskyi Nb-255; assembly: GCF_000012725.1. Classification (NCBI taxonomy): domain Bacteria; kingdom Pseudomonadati; phylum Pseudomonadota; class Alphaproteobacteria; order Hyphomicrobiales; family Nitrobacteraceae; genus Nitrobacter; species Nitrobacter winogradskyi. Next base: position 2,180,211 of record NC_007406.1, read on the forward strand.
AGGAGCCGACCAGCGCGACCGTGACGAGAACCACGAGAGTATCGAAAGCCAGGACGTTGATGCTCGCCGCGGCATAGATGGCGTCGCGCAACTCGGCGTCCGGGTAGAGGAAGTTCTCGAACGTATGAGCGATCAGGGTGTAGCCAACCACTACGATGAAAAAGGACAGGAGCACCATGGTCAGCGTGCGCAGCGGGCTCTCGCTGGGCATTTTATGAATGGAGAAGAACAACTGCGCGCCGGTGACCCAGCCGAAGAACAGCAGCACCACGGAACCTTGCTTATGGAAGAAATCCGCCGCCACCATCCCATGTGACAGGCCCAGCACCAGCGCCGGCACCAATACGGTGGCGAGCGCGGCCCACAGCCATGGCACTTTCTGGACTTCGCGCAGGGGACGGCGCTCGACCACGAAGCTGTAGATGTCATCGGGCGGCACGCCATCTTCGCGGCGGCTGTCGCCGATCACGTTGCCCGCGTTGAGAAACAGCGTGGCCTTGAACAGTCCATGCGCGATGAGATGATAGACGGCGAGCGAAAACGCGCCCAGCCCGCATTCCATGATCATGAAGCCCATCTGCCCCATGGTGGAATAGCCCAACGATTTTTTTACGTCGTTCTGCGTGAGCATCAGCGCCGAGCCGATCAGCGCCGTCACCAGCCCGACGACAAACGCCAGGTGCAGCGCGTCAGGCGCGTGAACAAACACCGGCGCGAAGCGGTTGAACAGAAATCCGCCGGCGTTGACGATGCCCGCATGCATCAGAGCCGACACCGGCGTCGGACCGTCCATCGTATAGGGCAACCATGTATGCAGCAGGAACTGCGCCGAGCGGGCAAAGGCCGCCAGCGCCAACAACATTGCCACCAGCGGCACCACCGCTACTCCGCCGAGCTGCACATCTGGATTAGCGGTGATCCGCGCGAACAGTTCCGACAACTCGGCGGTGCCATAGCCATGCCACAACAGCAACGCCGCGCCCACCATCGGCAGATCGCCCACGCGGTAGGTCAGGAAGGTCCACAAGGCATAGCGGCCGCTGGCCTTGCGGCTCGTATCGAAGCCGAGAAGAAAGAACAGCAGCACCCCGATCAGGAACCAGGCCGCCAGCAGCGTGAGCAGATCGGCGGCGGTCACCATCAGCAGGATGACGGCCGTCATCAGGTCCAGCATGGCGAAAAACCGCACGTAGCCGGGCTCGTCGGCCATGTAGCGCACCGAGTAGACGTGCACCACCAGGCTGATGGCCGACACCAGCACCGCCATCGCCACGGCAAGGTTGTCGAGCATGAGAGCCGCGGGACCGAGCCGCGCCACCGTCACATCGCCCTGTGGGGCGCGCAGCACCGCCACCAGCAACGCCACAGAAACCACGCAGGTGACAGCGGTCATCGCCACGCTGAGGCGCGCCGCCCGTGCTTGCTGACCAGATCCGGCCAGCGGGGCCATTATCGCCGATAGTACCGGGAGCGCCGGCAACACCACCAGACACCAGGAGACCCATTGATCCACGGCAACACTCCTTGTTGAATCGGGATGGCGCGATGTCGAAGCAGTCGAGAGGGCCCCCTGCTCCATCTGGCCGGAGCAGACTGACGTGGGGCATCATATAAGAAAGTTATCGAATAAGCAGAAATTTGAATTTCTTATTCAACCCCCAAAGTAAGCTAATATAGTTTGACCCGGACACTCATTGAATCGTTTTTCAGGCAAGAGAACTACCATGGCTAAATACGTCGGACTTGATCAAGACACACACGGGATAACCGCGCTGGGGCGAACCGTGCTCGATGCGCGCGTCTTCGGGCTTATCCCCGAAACGCAGGATTGCGCGGGTTGGGACGCCGGGCAGATGCAGGCATTGATGAGCAAGGTGAACAACCTTTGGGATCAATACGGTAACGTTCCCAGTGCGTTGCCGCCGGAGCTGGCCGACCGCCACAATCGCGTTTATAGCGAGGCCATCGCGCGAGCCAAGGCGCGCGGCTGGGACGCTGAACTGGACGACAACGATTAGCCGGAATCAACCGGCCCGCACCCGGCCGAGTTCAGATCGGGTTTTTGCGCGATCAGGCTGGAGAGGTGCGGATGACGAGCGCCGCGTAACCGCATAACGGTGTGTGACGACGCGTCGCATCACCTCAAGCTGGCCAGGCCCCTTCAAAGTCTGACAACGAAAGGCCATCGCACTCAAACGGCGCGAAAACTTCCTCGATATGTTACAAGGCCACGCATCATGAGCGTTCTGGACGTCTATGTATATGTGATCCCGTTTCTGGTGATCTCCGCCACCATCGGCGCTGTTTTGTGGAATCGACGGAAGATCAACCGCGCCCGCGCGTCCGACATCAATAAAAAGCCTGAGGACGAGAGCCTTTCCGCCTCTGACTGAACTCAGAGTCCTTCACCGCTTCGCGGAAGAGGGAATGAGTCTATCGCTTTGTTTTGACGCGTTTTCTTCACACGAACTGGTATCCATCCCCGGCTCAGATCCGTGGACGTGCTTCACGCGAACCCGACAGGCTCGGATTCAATTCAAGGCAGCGCGAGAATGCTGTCTTCCGTTGCCGGATGAAGCGGGTGCCGCCGCGCATACGACGTAAGCCAAAGCGGCTCGTCAGTGCACCGTCATCCAGGCCCGCGCATCGCGTTGCGCCATGACGATCTCGGCCCCGGACATCAGAGCGGCAACCTCGCGGCGCATCGCGGCCGCTTCAGCGTGCCCCTTGAGAGCGGCGAGATTGAACCATTTATGCGCGGCCACCAGATCGACCAGACCGGCGCGACCGCTCGCCCAGTACAGCCCCCGCTCGAAAAGAATATCCTGAACAGCGTCAGCGCTCACTGGCACCGCCGTCTCGAAGTCGATCTGCCCCTGAAACATCCCTCTGTTCCCCTTTTATTGCCGCCCTGCTTCGAGTGCGGCCCATCCACCTGTCGGCGCCCCGCTGGATCCAACCGCCGTTCGCCGGCGTGCCGTCCAGACACACGGATCATGAAGGTGAAATTTGAAGAGCAGTTTAAGTATCGCGATGAATCGAACGTGAACGTCATCGGCGCACAGCGATCAACTCGGATCGAAAAACCCTTAGATGGCAAGGGCTTTCGTCATTTTACACGATTCGGTTTACTGTGAGATTTGGCAAACCGCTAACCATCGCTAGAATCTTCCACCGCTTCATGGAAACGGTGAAAGACTCCATCTTTATGTTTTGACGCGTTTTCTTCACGCGAACCGGATTCCACTTCGCTCGAAAACGCTATAAAGCCCGGATCCAGACGCGCGCGCGAAGGCGCTGCCGGAACGATGCCGCAAGCATCATCGCGATCCGCAGGCCTTCCAGCGGCCGCTCTATTGGCAGAATGACAGGAAATGGCGACGCGACAGCTATGGCGTCTTCGAGCGAAGCACACTCGAGCTCGACCCGCGATGGGGTACCCGGTTCACGCGAAGAAAGCGCATCGAATCAAAACTTGAGAGCGCTGCTGATTTCATCAGAAGCGAAAAACTTGATGGCCGAGCCAGCGGCAGGACGAGGGCGTCGGTGAACACGTCAGGACAAACTCTCACCGCAGCCTGGGCCGCCAGTGATCGCGGACCTTGTTATCCGCGCTGAAGAAGACCGGCGATGAGATTCACCGCGCTCTTCCTTCGGACCGGCTGTCGAGGAGAAACTCCGAAACAACGATCCGACCGTTTGACCTGATGTCTCGCCGACACCCTCTCTCGTCGTCGTCACCCGAACTGAAATCTGCCTGGAAGCAAACTGTCTCGGCCCCGACGACGTCACCGGCATCAAGCAGCCGGCGATTCCAAAGCGAGCTTACTTCTTCTTCTTGGCAACCTTCTTGGCGACCTTGCGGGTCTTCTTCGCAGTCTTCTTCACTGCGCTCTTCGTCTTCTTCACCTTCTTCGTCGTCTTCGCCTTGGCTTTCGCCTTCTTCGCCTTCTTCGCCTTCTTGGCCATGTTGCCCTCCAGAGTGAGATGGCTTCGTCGCTGCATGCATTCGGGAATCGAAATGCACATCTTTCGAATACACCAACATCAAAAAAAAAACAGTGTCCCGCTTAAGGAAGTGTTGACATCCCACAGCGGCACGACAGTGGCGCGCGCCGAGATTATACGGGGACTCGTGGATGGACGATGCCGGCAAGGCGCGGGAAACCCAAGCAGGCGTTTTTCGTGATTTCAAATAATGACTGCGCCGCAACGATATTCTTAATTCAACAAACGGACGGCGGATGCGCGGCACGCATCACACTGACCAGCGGCGCCACTGAAATCGATATAGATGCGGACTCCGAGTCCTGACTTTTGGCAATAAAAATATTTTCGCCGATAACTTTGAAAGCCGCCTTCGGCGCCCGCTACGGCGCATGTTTTCGCCAATCCTGAAATGCGATTCGCGAAAACCGATTCAGCCAGCGTACGCTTAAGCAAACGCCATTCAATGATGAAGCAGCTTGATGGCTGTCTCCTCGGCCTGCGCGGCGTCCGTCGAAAAGCCATGCGCCAGACAAACGAGGCGTCGCGCCGACGCCGTCAAAGCGAGACATGCAGCCGTGCGAGACATGCAGCCGCGCGTGGCGTTAAGCCGGTAGCCGAAGGTTACAGACCAAGCTTGGCCTTGAGCAGATCGTTCACCGCCTGCGGATTGACCTTGCCGCCGGACGCTTTCATCACCTGACCGACAAACCAGCCGATCATCTGCGGCTTGGCGCGAACCTGTGCGACCTTATCCGGGTTGGCGGCGACGATGTCGTCGACCACCTTCTCGATCGCACCCACGTCGGTGACCTGCTTCATTCCCCGCGCCTCGACCAGCGCGCGCGGGTCGCCGCCTTCGCTCCAGACGATCTCGAACAGATCCTTGGCGATCTTGCCGGAGATGGTTCCCTCGCCGATCAGATCGATGATCGCCGCGAGTTGGGACGCGGAAACCGGCGACGCCTCAATGCTCAGGCCCTGTTTGTTGAGCCGTCCGAACAGTTCGTTGATCACCCAGTTGGCGGCGGCTTTCCCATCGCGTCGCGCGTCCGCAAGGTCGGCCAGAACCGACTCGTAGAAGTTAGCGCTCTCGTGCTCGCTGACCAGCACGGCGGCGTCGTACGATGTCAGGCCGAGATCCGTCACAAAGCGTGCCTTCTTCTGGTCCGGCAACTCCGGCAGGTCGGCCTTCAGCGCATCCACGAGACCTTGCGAAAACTCCAGCGGCAGCAGGTCGGGGTCCGGGAAGTAGCGGTAGTCGTGCGCCTCTTCCTTGGAGCGCATGGCGCGGGTCTCACCTTTATCCGGATCGAACAGACGCGTTTCCTGATCGATGCCGCCGCCGTCTTCGAGAATGCCGATCTGGCGGCGCGCCTCGTATTCGATCGCCTGACCTATAAATCGGATGGAGTTGACGTTCTTGATCTCGCAGCGCGTGCCGAAGGGTTCGCCCGGCCGGCGCACCGAGACGTTGACGTCGGCGCGGAGGTTGCCTTTCTCCATGTCCCCGTCGCAAGTGCCGAGATAGCGCAGGATCGTCCGCAGCTTGGTCACATAGGCCCTGGCCTGTTCGGACGAGCGCATGTCGGGCCTGGACACGATTTCCATCAGCGCCACGCCGGAGCGGTTCAGGTCGATCGCGCTCATGTCCGCGTGCTGATCATGCAGGGACTTGCCGGCGTCCTGTTCGAGGTGCAGCCGCTCGATCCCGACCACGAAGCTCGTACCGTCGGCAAGATCGACCACGACCTCGCCCTCGCCGACGATCGGCGACTTGTACTGGCTGATCTGATAGCCCTGCGGCAGGTCGGGATAGAAATAGTTCTTGCGGTCGAACACGGAGCGCAGATTGATCCTGGCGTTCAGTCCCAGGCCGGTCCGCACCGCCTGGCGAACGCACTCCTCATTGATGACCGGCAGCATTCCCGGCATCGCCGCATCGACCAGCGACACGTGGCTGTTGGGATCGCCGCCGAAGGCGGTTGAGGCGCCGGAGAACAGCTTGGCGTTGGACGTGACCTGGGCGTGGACTTCTATCCCGATCACCATCTCCCACTCGCCGGTTGCGCCTTTGATCAGGTGGGACGGTTTGACAGGTGCGTTCATGCGCGGTTTTTACTCCGGGGGCTCACGATTGGGAAACCCAATCTTTTATGGGCGAGGTCCACGCTCGCTTACATGCGTCCGGCAAACATGCGAAACGCGGAGCTTGCCCGCAATGCGTCCCGGCCTGCCGCGATCACCTCATCCACCTGCTGCGGCGGCAAGCGGAATCGGGTCGGAACGGTCTCAAGGCGTGCGGCGCGCGCGGGATCGAGTTGATCGAAGCCGATCCGGCCTACGAAGAACTTCAGATCGTGACAGTTCCAGCCCGGACGCGCTCCGTAACGGGCGCGTTCCGCGGCCGTCAGGCCGCAGCGCCACCGGATCAACGCCGCCTGCCAGTCGCCCATGGTGCGCTCGAAGGCCGTGTAACCCGCGCCGACGCTGGCATCGATAGCGGTATCCGCCGCCGCCTTGACGAGGTCGACGCCGCTTGGACCCTCAATGGTATTGATCCAGTTGCCTGAAAGGCCGGTCTTGGCATCCACGACCACAAACAGTCCGCGCCGGATTTTGACGGCCTGCTGGGGTGACAGCGGTTCATAGGGCGCGCGCGCCGACAGCAGCGCGATGGTAAAACCCGACAGGCCGTAATTGTCGACCAGGCCGCCGTCGAGCAGCTTGATGTAGGGAATTTCGCCGTCATGGTAGCGGCTGATCGCTTTCGCAAAGGCGCTCAGCATCGGCGGCGCGTTGCGGTTGTCGCGCGCCTTCACGATCCAGGCCGGCAGCGGATCCTTGCATCGACCGGGGAAAGTCTGAATCACCACCGGCGCGAACGCGACGGGCACCGCCGCCGACGCCGCCACCGCGTTGGCCAGCGGATAGGACGCGAGGTCGCTGCACATCGCGCTGAACGCGGTCGCGCCAAAAACGAAAGGCGTGCGATTGTAGATGTCGGAGGCGTTGATCCACACCCGCGGGCGCACCGTCTGTCGCAGATCGGCGAAGGTCGCGCCATGGAACAGGTTGGCGTCGAGCCAGCGCGGCAGCCCGCTGGAATCGTTGATGCCGCCGGCGAACGCCCTGCCAAGGGTGGCGAGGTTGAGGTCGGTTTGAAGTCCCTCCTCGGCATTTCGCAAAAGAAACTTTTCGCGGAAGTCGGCCAGGGCCGCGCGCTTGCGCAATCCGAAATAGGCGGCGGTCACCGACCCTCCGGATACGCCGGAAATGAAATCGATACGGTCGATCATGGATGCGCCGCCGCCGCGCACCGGCGTCTGCGCCAATTCCTCCAGCACGCCGAAGGAAAATGCAGCCGCCCGCGTACCGCCGCCGGAAAAAGACAGCGCCACCAGATCGTCGTCGGTGGCAGTCCGCTCTTCGAAGTTTTCGTGCAGCTGGCCTACGAGGTCGGTGCTGCTGCCCGGCTGGTTGACGGGCGCATTCTGGATCGACGCGCAACCGAGCAGCAGCGCGCATAGTCCGATAACAGCAAATGCTGAACGCATGGTCGTGAGGTCGCCCCGCCAATCGCGCGCCGACTATGGTTCCTGGCGCGGCGAATGGCAATCTGTCCCGACCGCTACCTGCTGTCGTGGTCAACGGCCGGCGTAGCCCCGAACGGCGACACAGCGGCGGCCCGCCCAGCCTCTCCGATACCAGCCATAGCGTTTTCCGAGCGAAGCTAGAGCCATTTTGGATTGAGATTACGCATAACCGGCGTGATTGAAGAAGTTGATGCATTGGTCTGGAGAGAAGAGATCGAGGATAGAACCGATCCTGTTCCAGAGTGCGGGGATCGATCGCTCGGCGGCCTTTCGCAGATGGGCCTTGAGCTTTGCGAACGCCATCTCGATCGGGTTGAGGTCGGGCGAGTACGGCGGCAGATAGCGCAACTGCGCGCCAGCGGCCTCGATGATTTGTCGAACATCGTCGTTCTTGTGGGCGGGCAGATTGTCCATCACCACGATGTCGCCTGGCTTCAGGGTCGGGACCAGGCATCGTTGCAGGTAGACGCGAAAGATCTCGCCATTCATCGGCTCGTTGATGACAAAGGGAGCGGTGATAGCGTCGTGGCGCAGTGCCGCGACGAAGGTGGTGATCTTCCAGTGACCGTGTGGAATCTTGCCGACCAGGCGTTGGCCACGGCGGCAGCGGCCACGCAATCGCGCCATGTTGGTCGAGGTGCCGGTCTCATCGATGAAGACGAGGCGGGCTGGATCAAGCAGCCCTTGTTGCGCTTTCCAGACCTCGCGGGCCATCGCCACGTCGGGCCGATCCTGCTCGGTCGCGTAAACGCTTTTTTTTGAAGCTGATGCCGCGCCGGTCGTAGAAGCTCCACACCGTTGCCACGCTGACCGTAATGCCGCGCTCGCGCAGCAGGACCCGGACTTCTTCAAGCGTGATATCCGACTGTGCCCCAATCAGGTCGAGCAGCCACGCGGCATGCGGCTCAAGAACCGCGCGACGATGACCGCGAAGGCCGCTCGGCGCCGTTCGTCCGTCAAGCCGCCACTGACGGACCCATTTGATCGCGCTGCTGGCACTCACCGAAAAAACCTTGGCCGCCGAGGTTGCCGAAAGCCCGCCCGCAACCGCACCAATCACCCGCTCGCGCAAATCAGACGAATAGGCCCGTGTCATCGCTGCCTCCGAATCAAGACAGCCAAACCCTGGCCCAGAAAAACCCCTCCGTGAATCCTCAAACGAGTCAGATCAACCCAAAAAGACTCTAGTCCTCGGCTCGACCGGAGGACGGTGACCTGTCCGCGTGGAGAAAACGCGTCAAAACAACAATCCAGAGCTTCGCTTCTGATTCAATCAGAAGCGATAATGCTCTAACCGTTGTAGCCACCCAGCAATTCCGCGACGATCTGGCTCCACTCGTCCTCGGACGAGCCTTTTCCAAACGGCTTGTCGGCGCGGCGGTACCAGTAAGCGGCGTTGCCGATCTCGCGGCCATCAAGCCGATGCAGGTAAGCGTGGACCCATGCGGCCTCCGGCCCCACCACCGGCTGCACGATGACGTGCGCCTTGTTCCAGTCGCCCTTGGCGGACCACCACAAGGCCGCAAGCGGCACGGAAACGCCCTGCGGCGGCTCGGCGTTCGCCAAGCTGGCTTTGAAAGCATCCGGCGTCACCACCACACCTCCGGCGTAAAGCGCCCGGCAGCCTGCTCGATCACCTCACCAAGTGAAATAACCGCCTCCTCGTCGAACGGACGACCGATGAGTTGCAGCCCGAGCGGAAGCCCCTGCGCGTCCCGGCCCGCGGGTACGGCAATGCCGGGCAGGCCCGCCATGTTCGCCGTCACGGTGAAGATGTCGTTGAGATACATCTCGATCGGATCGGAATCAGTCTTCTCGCCGATACCGAACGCGGCGGACGGCGTCGCCGGGGTCAGGATCGCATCGACCCCCGCCTCATAGCAATCCTCGAAGTCCTTCTTGATCAAGGTACGAACCTTCTGCGCGCGCAGGTAATACGCATCGTAGTAACCCGCGGACAAGACATAGGTTCCGATCATGATACGGCGGCGGACTTCCGCGCCGAAGCCTTTCGCGCGGGTGTTTTCGTACATCTCGACGATATTGCTTCCATCGGCGCGCGCGCCGTAACGGACGCCATCGTAGCGCGCGAGGTTGGACGACGCCTCGGCCGGCGCGACGATGTAATAAGCAGGCAGCGCGTATTTCGTGTGGGGCAGCGACACCTCCACCAGTTCGGCGCCCGCCGCTTTCAGCCAGTCGGCGCCCTGCGACCACAGCTTCTCGATCTCGGCGGGCATCCCGTCCAGCCTGTACTCCCTGGGAAGGCCGATCTTCATTCCCTTGACGGATCTGCCGACCGCCGCCTCATAGTCGGGCACGGCACGATCGACCGACGTCGTATCCTTCGGGTCGTGGCCGGCCATCGAGCGCAGCAAAATCGCCGCGTCGCGCACCGTGCGTGCGATCGGCCCGGCCTGATCGAGCGAGGACGCAAACGCGACAGTGCCCCAGCGGGAGCAACGTCCGTATGTGGGCTTGAGGCCGACCGTGCCGGTGAAGGCCGCGGGCTGGCGGATCGAGCCGCCAGTATCGGTCGCGGTCGCGCCGAGACAAATTCCGGCAGCCACCGCCGAGGCCGACCCGCCGGATGAACCGCCGGGAACCAGCCTCACATCTGAACCCTGCCGCCGCCACGGATTGATCACCGGACCGAAGCAGGAGGTCTCGTTCGACGATCCCATCGCGAATTCGTCATTGTTGAGCTTGCCGAGCATCACGGCGCCGTCGCGCCAGAGCTGCGACGTCACGGTGGATTCATAGGGCGGCTTGAAATCACCGAGAATGCGCGAACACGCCGTGGTCCGCGTGCCTTCCGTCGCAAACAGATCCTTCACGCCGAGCGGAAGACCGTTGAGCGGACCGCCCTCGCTCTTTGCGATCCGCCCGTCGGCCTGGCGCGCCATCTCCCTTGCCCGCTCCGGCGTCTCCAGTACATAGGCGTTCAGGACGCGCGCGCGCTCCATCGCCGCGAGATGCGCGTCGGTCAATTCCAGCGCGGTGAAAGATTTACGTGCGAGACCGTCACGAGCCTCGGCCAGCGTGAGCGAGGTCAAGTCCGTCATCTATCAACCGCGCTGCAAAAAAAGGGCGACAGCGTCCTGTCGTTCCGGGGATCATCGGCAGACGCCGTATCGACCGCGTGGAGTCTGGCGAGAACGGCGTTTGCCGCCTCGTCGGGATCGGCCGTCCGGCCCTGGCGCTCCATGGCGTCGAGGTAATCCATATAGGCCCGATAAGCCTTTTCATCGCCGCAGAGCAGACACATCAAATCAAAACCTGTTATTCGACAACTTTCGGCACCAGAAAGAAGTGGTCATGCGTCACCGGCGCGTTGGCGACGATCCTGTCCGCGATCTCACCGTCATTAACCACGTCGGTCCGCATTTTCATCGCCATCGGCGTCACGGACGTCATCGGCTCGACACCATCGACATTCACTTCCTGCAACTGCTCGACGAAGGCGAGAATCGCGTTCAGTTCGTCTTGCAGATGGGGCACCTCGGCATCATCGACCGCTATTCGCGCCAGATGCGCGATGCGGCGGACGGTAGCGGCATCGACGGACATATTGTAAGCCCCCCGCAGGCTCTATCGTAAGGCGCTGTCGTCTGACATGCGTTATAGCGTTTTCGAGCGAAGTGGATACCGGTTCGCGTGAAGAAAACGCGTCAAAACAAAACATTGAATCTTTCACCGTTTCCTTGATCGGTGAAAGATTCCTATAGCAGACCCGGCTTTCGCGCCGCAACCATTCGTAGTGGAGAGGGGTCGCCCGAGCAGACCCGCGGTCCCCTTTGCCCGGCCTGTCCCGCGCATGATATGGGGAGTCATGCCCGCATCCGTCCTCCCGTTGGTCGAAGCCGCCGCGCATTGGCCCGCGCGCGGTGCGCTCGTCGGATTGGACCTCGGCACAAAGACCATCGGCGTCGCGGTGTCCGATCCGGACCGCCGCCTCGCCACCGGCGTCGAAACCATCCGCCGCAAGACGTTCACGGCGGATGCCGCGCGGCTTCTCGCCATTGCAGGCGAACGCCGCGCGGAAGGTTTCATCCTTGGATTGCCGATCAACATGGACGGCAGCGAAGGGCCGCGCGCGCAGTCGACTCGCGCCTTTGCGCGCAATCTGGCCAGGCTCACCGATTTCGCCATCGGCCTATGGGACGAGCGGCTCTCGACGGCGGCCGTCGAGCGCGAACTGATCGGGTTGGACATGAGTCGCGCAAGGCGCGCCAAGGTCATCGACGAACACGCCGCGATCTTTATTCTGCAGGGCGCGCTGGACCGGCTTGCGACGCAGCGGCGCACGTCCGGGCCGGGATGATCACTGCGGAGCGGCGAGCCATAACGTCTGCAGCGTCGCCGCGAGATTGTTGAAGCCGTGCAGGATCACGGTCGGCCAGATAGAACCGCTGAGATATCGGAGATAACCGAACAGCAATCCGATCGAGAAGATCTGTCCGAAGAAGAACCAGTCGTATTGGAGATGCATCGCGGTCCACACCAGCGATGACAGCACGATCGCTCCGATGGGACGCAGGAAGGACTCCGACCAGCCGCGATACAGGAATCCGCGCGCCAGGAGTTCCTCGCTGACCGGCGCCACGACGCAGAATGAAACCACCAGAAGCCACAGCGCGCCATCGGCGCGGGCTGACTTTGCCACATCGACCATGAAGGCAGGCGAACTTTCGTGTCCCACCGCCTTGGATATCCCCTCCCATCCGGTGACGAGCACGACCATGGCGACAATGCCGAGCAGCAAGTGACGCCAGGAAGCCCGGCGCAGCGCGAGATAATCGGCGAACGGCACCCCCGAGAGCCGGATCGCGATCCACAGCGCGAGCAAGACCGCTGGCAGTCCCGTGACCACCGACAGCGCGACCGTCAGGCCGCTTTCAGCCTGCTCCGCGACCTCGTCCAAACTGAACGGCGCGTCATCCGTGATCACGAAATAAGCAAGGACGGATAGCTGCCCCGCGAACATCGCGGCGAACACCACGAGCCCCCACAGGCTGGTGCCAAGGAATTTCCAGGCTTGCGGAAGGCGCGGTTGCGGAGGCAACGGCGGCGGCGTCGCAACAGAAGACACGGGCGCTTCAATAGACGTCATCGATGTTCCCTTTCGTCACGGCCAGCCTTGTGCCGGGTATCCACATCATGCAGCCTCGCAACAGAAAGACGTGGATGGCCGGGACGAAGCCCGGACATGACGCCCCATACTCCTTGTCGGAATCGCAGCCCGCGCTCACGGCAGCGCCCGCTCAAGCAGATCGCGGCTCTGGGCGACAGACATTTCGGCCGTTCCGAACAAGCTCCCGTGGGGGCAGCCGAGCCGCGTCGCCGCAAACAGCGCCGCCTGATCCGGCGCGGTCCGGCTGAGCGCGGCGGCCGCGGCCAGTTGCGCCAGCGTTTCCACCGCCTGGCGCGCGGCGCGCTCGCCGTCAGGCCGACGGACGGTCCTGGCGAGAAACGACCCCGCTTCCGCCCCACCCGGCAAATCCCTGGTGTCAGCCGCGAGATCGTCAAGCACGGCGACGGCTGCATCCCCGTCGCGGGCCAACGACCGCAGCACGTCGAGGCATATCACGTTCCCGGACCCTTCCCAGATCGCGTTCACCGGCGCCTCGCGATAGTGCCGGGCCAGAATGCCCTCCTCGACATAACCGTTTCCCCCGAGGCACTCCATCGCCTCATATAGAAAGCCCGGCGCGCTCTTGCAGATCCAGTATTTCACAGCGGGCGTCAAAAGCCGCATCCACACCGCGGCCTTCTGGTCAGAAGGCGCTTCATCGAAGGCGCGACACAGACGCATCACCAGCGCCACCGACGCCTCCACCTGCAACGCCATATCGGCAAGAACCGCCTGCATCAACGGCTGATCAACCAGACGCTTCCGGAACACGCTGCGATGACGCGCGTGATGCAGCGCATGCGCCAGCCCCGAGCGCATCAGGCCCGCCGAGGCGATGGCGCAATCCTGCCGCGTCAATTGCACCATCTGGAGGATGGCGCGGATACCCTTGCCTTCTTCACCGACGCGCCGGGCATAAGCCTCAATGAATTCCACTTCGGCCGAGGCGTTGGAGCGGTTGCCAAGCTTGTCCTTCAGCCGCTGGAGATGAATCGCGTTGACCGATCCGTCCGGTCGGAAGCGAGGCATGAAAAAGCATGTCAGTCCGCCCTCGGCCTGCGCCAGAACCAGAAACGCGTCGCACATCGGCGCGGACATGAACCATTTGTGGCCGGTGACACGATAGGCGTCGCCATCACGCACGGCGCGGGTCTGGTTGGCGCGCACGTCGGTGCCGCCCTGCTTCTCGGTCATGCCCATGCCGAGCGTCATGCCGCGCTTGGTCCGCCACGGCGCGAACAATGGATCGTAGCTGCGGGTCGCGATCACCGGCATCGTCTCCGCCAGCAGGTCCGGCTGCGCCGCGAGCGTCGCCACCGACGCGCGGGTCATGGTGATCGGGCAGAGATGTCCGGTCTCGACCTGCGCGGCCATGTAGAATTTTGCCGCGCGCACCACTTCCGCCGCGCCGGCCGCGGGCCTGCCGTCGGCCGTCCAGGTGGAATTGTGGAGGCCGGCATGAGCGCTGTGCGCCATCAGTTCATGATAGGAGGGATGAAATTCGACTTCGTCACGCCGGTTGCCGCGCGCATCGAACAGCCTCGGCTTCGGCGGGTTCTCGTTGGCGAGACGGCCGCGCGCCGCCATCGCCGATGAACCCCAGTGCTTTCCGAACGCCTTCATGTCGTCGCGGGCGGCGGCTCCTCCGTTCGCCGCCACCGCCTCCGCCAGCGGACGGTCGAGCGTGAACAGGTCGACGTCCTCGAACGGCGGCGACTGATTGAGGACCTCGTGCGTCCTGAAGGGCTGCGTCATGATCCGCCTCCGCCGGCGCTGATATCCATGTGACTTTATGCCCGAACAGCGGCCAGATCACGCCGGCGCTCTCGCCTTGGTTTACCGTGACCTCGCTTCGGCGGGGGAAAACCCGCCTGCGCGCTGTTCGGCCTTGCCCCCACGGACGAGTGTGCCTATAGCTCTGGCTTTAATGACATCGTCCGCCAAATCGAGTTTTGTCCTCGGACACCGGCATCTGCTGGGCATCGAGGGCCTTTCCGTCGCCGATATTACCGGCCTTCTCGATCTTTCCGAAGAATACGTCGAACTGAACCGCCAGGTGGACAAGAAACGCACCTCCTTGCGCGGTCTCACCCAGGTCAACCTGTTCTTCGAGGCTTCGACCCGCACCCAGTCGTCATTCGAGATCGCCGGCAAGCGGCTCGGCGCCGACGTTATGAATATGTCGGTGTCGTCGCTATCGACCCGCAAGGGCGAAACGCTGGTCGATACCGCGATGACGCTCAACGCCATGCATCCGGACATCCTTGTGATGCGCCATTCAGCCTCCGGCGCGGTGGAACTTCTGGCGCGCAAGGTCGACGGCTCCGTCGTCAATGCCGGCGACGGCGCCCACGAACATCCGACCCAGGCGCTGCTGGACGCATTGACCATCCGCCGCAACAAGGGACGGCTCGACGGACTTCTGGTCGCGATCTGCGGCGACGTTCTCCACTCGCGCGTCGCGCGCTCCAACATCATCCTGCTCAACGCCATGGGCGCGCGGGTCCGCGTCGTCGCGCCGTCCACGCTGCTGCCGCCGGGCATCGAGCGCATGGGCGTCGAAGTCGCCCGCGATATGCGCGAGGGATTGGACGGCGCGGACATCGTGATGATGCTGCGGCTGCAGCGCGAGCGGATGAGCGGCTCGTTCGTGCCGTCGAGTTCCGAGTACTTCCACTATTTCGGCCTCGACCAGAAAAAGCTCGCCTATGCCAAACCCAACGCGCTGGTCATGCATCCGGGACCGATGAATCGCGGCGTCGAGATTGACTCGATCGTCGCGGACGGCACGCAGTCGCTGATCCGCGAGCAGGTGGAAATGGGCGTGGCGGTGCGGATGGCGGTGCTGGAAGCGCTGGCGAGGAACCTGCCGAATGCATGAACCCGAGCCCTCCCACCGATTTGCACGGCGAGCATTGTCACGCGCGATGTTAGCGAACAGTTCGCAAAGGTGCGGCATATGCTGAGCGGCCATCGCCCGATCCTGCTCGCCAATGCCCGCATTGTCGATCCCGCGCGCGATCTCGACGGCCCCGGCGACGTGCTCATCGCCGATGGGGTTATTCGCGATGCGCGGCACGGCATCGGCGCGGCGGGCGCGCCCGAAGGCACCGACATCATCAACTGCGCCGGCATGATCGTCACGCCGGGCCTGATCGACATCCGCGCCTTCGTCGGCGAACCGGGCGCGGGCCATCGCGAAACCTTCGCATCGGCAAGCTGCGCCGCCGCCGCCGGCGGGATCACCACCATTGTCTGCCAGCCTGACACCTCGCCGGTGATCGACAATTCTGCCACCGTCGATTTCGTGCTGCGCCGCGCGCGGGATACCGCGATCGTCAACATTCATCCGATGGCGGCGCTGACCAAGGGTCTTGCCGGCAAGGAGATGACCGAGTTCGGCCTCCTGAAGGAAGCGGGCGCGGTCGCCTTCACCGACGGCGCCCGCAGCGTGATGAACGCGCAGGTGATGCGCCGCGCCCTCACCTATGCCCGCGACTTCGACGCGCTGATCGTCCATCATACCGAGGATGCTCATCTCGTCGGCGACGGCGTCATGAACGAGGGCGAACTGTCTTCCCGCCTCGGATTGACGGGTGTTCCGGCGACCGCGGAAGCGGTGATGCTGGAGCGCGACATGCGGCTCGTCGGGCTGACCGGCGGCCGTTACCACGCGGCGTCCCTGACCTGCGCGGAATCGCTCGATATCCTCATGCGAGCGCGCGACGCCGGGCTCCCGGTCAGCGCATCCGCATCGATCAATCATCTGACGCTGAATGAGAACGATATCGGTCCGTACCGGACGTTTCTGAAATTGTCGCCGCCGCTGCGCGGCGAGGACGACCGACGCGCGCTGGTCGCAGCGCTGGCGTCGGGCCTGATCGATGTGGTGATGTCCGACCATAACCCGCAGGACGTGGAAACCAAGCGGCTGCCGTTCGCGGAAGCCGCCGCAGGCGCGATCGGGCTGGAGACCATGCTGACGGCCGCGCTGCGGCTCGTGCACAACGCGGAACTCGACTTCAAGACGCTGATCCGGGCGATGTCGACGCGGCCCGCGGAGCTGCTGGGTTTGCCGGGCGGATCGCTGCGACCGGGCGCGCCCGCCGATGTCATCGTGATCGATCCTGACGTGCCATGGATTCTCGATCCCGCCGATCTCAAATCGCAATGCAAGAATACGCCATTCGACGAATCCCGGTTCTCGGGTCGGGTTGTTCGGACGATCGTCGGCGGACGCACGGTTTTCGAGCACGCCTGACGCGACAGGTTTTGATCGAAAGAAAATTCCATTATCTCGAAAATATCCGTTAATAATCAAAACCATAGGGCCTTCGCCTCCGATACCGTCAGAAGAAGGTCCGGTCATGGATGCAATTTTTGAAAGTTTGTCGTTCGCGTAGATCTTTGCAGTCGAATGTTGATGCCCGCGACGGTGTGAATATCTGCCGTGGCGTGACCATGCCGATCTATGGTTTACATCGACGGCATTTGGCATTCGGAGCCCTTTTCGATGTTTCCTAACGGCCTGATCGCTTTCGCCTTCGGCTACCTGCTCGGCTCCATCCCGTTCGGTATGATCCTGACGCGGATCGCGGGCACACAGGATTTGCGCTCGATCGGTTCGGGCAATATCGGCGCGACCAACGTTCTTCGTACCGGACGCAGGGGGCTCGCGGCGGCGACGCTTCTGGGCGATATGCTGAAAGGCACGGCCGCCGTCGTGATCGCATTGCTCCTCTCCGGACCGGGCGCTGCGATGGCTGCGACGCTTGGGGCATTCCTCGGCCATCTGTTTCCGGTGTGGCTCAAGTTCCGCGGCGGCAAGGGCGTTGCGACATATATCGGCGTGCTGCTCGGCCTGTTCTGGCCGGCGGCGCTGGCCTTTTGCGCGATCTGGCTGCTCGTCGCCTTCACGACGCGCTACTCATCGCTGTCGGCGCTACTCGCCAGCCTCACAACGCCATTGCTGTTGTGGGGTTTCGGGCATCCACAATTCGCGTTGCTGTTTGCGGTGCTGACCGTGCTGTTATGGTTCAAGCACCGCGAAAACATCCGGCGCCTTTTTGCCGGAAGCGAAGGCAGGATCGGCGCGAAAGCGTAAAACGCGTCGGTATCCGGCTGAGGGGGCGGCGTGAACATCCGGGATCCAGACAGACGGCTGAGCGAAGCGCAGCGGACCGACTGGCTGCGGCTGATCCGGTCCGATAATGTCGGGCCGCGAACCTTTCGTTCGCTCGTGAACCACTTCGGCAGCGCCAGCGAGGCGCTCGTCCGCCTACCCGATCTGGCGCGGCGTGGCGGCGCTTCCCGCCCCAGCCGGCTTTGCACGGAAGCCGAGGCGCGGAACGAACTGGCGGCCGCGCGGCGGATCGGCGTCAGCCTGCTGGCGCCGGGAGAGGCCGGCTATCCCCCGCACCTTGCAACGATCGACGACGCCCCGCCGCTGCTTGGCGCGCGCGGCAACCTCGATGTCATGGAGCGTCCCATGATCGCCATCGTCGGTTCACGCAACGCATCGGGCGCCGGTCACAAGTTCGCGCAAACGCTGGCGCATGATCTCGGTGATACCGGTTTCGTCATCGTATCGGGGCTGGCGCGCGGCATCGATCAGGCGGCGCATCGCGCCAGCGTGGCGCGCGGCACCGTCGCGGTGCTTGCCGGTGGCCACGACCGCATCTATCCATTGGAACATGAGGATCTGCTGGCAGCCGTATTGGAAAGCGGCGGCGCGATTTCTGAGATGCCGATGGGGCATGTCCCGCGGGCCCGCGATTTCCCGCGGCGCAACCGCCTGATCTCGGGCGCCGCGATCGGCGTTGTCGTGGTCGAGGCGGCGCATCGTTCCGGCTCTCTGATCACCGCCCGCATGGCCGCCGAGCAGGGCCGCGAGGTTTTCGCCGTGCCGGGCTCACCGCTCGATCCGCGCGCCACCGGCACCAATGATCTCATCAAGCAGGGCGCGACGCTGATCACCGAGGCAGCCGACGTCATTAATGCTGTCCGGCCGATTATAAGACGGCCGGTTGATCTGCCCGCCGAAGAACCGGAGCCCGGCGAGCCCTGGACCGAAGAGCCCGCCGCAAGCGACCGTGCGCGGATCATCGCCTTGCTCGGTCCGGCGCCGATCGGACTTGACGATCTGATTCGGATGGCGAATGCCCCGCCGGCCGTCGTGCGCACGGTCCTGCTTGAACTGGAACTGGCCGGACGGCTGGAGCGCCATGGCGGCGGCCTGGTATCAATGATGTGACCGCGATCTGACGGGCTGTCCGCTCCGATTCGAAGTTGCAGCGATCAAGCAGAGCGTTTTCAAGCGAAGTGGGCACCTGTTCGCGTGAAGAAAACGCGTCAAATCAAAACCTGAGAGCCTCGAAGGCGGCTACCGGTCGGGAGCCGGTGGCGGCGTGGGCGACGAAGCGGCGGGCTCCGTCGACGGCGGAGTGTTGCCCTCGCCGGCCTTCGGTGCGGGCGTCACCGCTGGAATGGGGTCGGCGCGAAGCGGCGCGGCTTTCGGTTCGCCCGAGGTCGGAGCGTCGGCCGGGATGCTGTCGGGCTTGCCGCTTCCCGCCGCGCCGGACTTTCCGGCTTCGGATTTATCAACGCCGGGTTTGCCCTCGGCTCCGTCCTTGCCAATGTCGGGCTTGTCATTCCCGGATGGAGCAGGATCAGGTTTCGGCGCGGGCGTCACCGCGGGAACGGGATCGGCACGTAGAGGCACGGTTTTCGGTTCACCGGAAGTCGCGGCATCGGCCGGCGTGGCGTCGGGCTTGTCGCTTCCCGCCGCATTGGATTTTTCTGTTTCAGGTTTGTCGGCTGTTCCGTCTTTGCCGACGCCGGGTTTGTCACTCGCGGATGACGCAGAATCAGGTTTCGGCGTCTCGGAATCGACCGCCTTCGGATTTGCGGCCCGCCCCGAAGCAGACTGTTTCCCGTCGGCTTCGTCCTTGGCGGATTCCTGTTTTGGCGCTTCGTCCTTCGCCGCCTTGTCTTCGGCCGCATCTTCCTTGGCGGGCCCTGCGTTGGAAGCTGCTCCCTTGGCGGTTTTTCCCTGAGCTGCTTCTTCCTTGACGGCTTCGTTTTCCTTGGGCGGCGTCGCGCCGGACGGTTCGGTCTTCGCCGTCTCGGGCTTCGCAGCGGCGTCGGACGGAGACGCGCCCTGCCCCGCCGCACCGGCTTTCGCCGCCTCTTCCGGGCTCTGCTTGCCGGGCTTTCTCTTGTTCGCGGGCGTCCGCCGGTCCCTGCTCCCCTGAGCCTCGTTCTGCGGCGCGGCAGCCTCAGGAGGCTGAGTCGCCTGCGGAAGCGGTTTCCTGCCCTGTCGTTCCGTCTGTCTTGGTTCCGTTCTCAGATCACCCGGATGTGACTTCGGCGGCTCGACGCGACGGCGCTGATCGGTCGCGCCGTTGGAGATCAAATAAGCACTCAACATCCCGGCCATGTCGGGGCCGGTGGTGTAATGCTGACGCAAAAATCCCGGCAGCGATCCGGGAGGCACCGTCCTGAGCAGTCCCCGAGCCCCTTTGTGGCAGGCTGCGCAGTTCCCGGAGAAAATCTGGGCAGCCGATTTTCCCGCGTCGAGATTTTTCGCTCCCGCGCCACCTGCCGCGAAAACAACGGTCACGAGCATCACCGTCGCTAGGCTGAGCGCTCGGCTCGACATTCTCATCCTCCGGGTGCGGAAACTGCGCTGCCATCGCAGCGGCCACGTTTTAGCTCATTACGCCGCGAATGGAAGCGCCGAGATAGACGCAGAGTACATCGCATCTTCATTTCGGATATCGACGTTGCGGTCAGAGCACTGGTGAAGCCGACCATGCGACACTACATTCTCATGGAACTTGGACACCATTCCCGGAGTTACGGCGGCCAGAGTCTTTTTCAACTGCGTTGAACCAGACACGTCGCTTAACTTTTGTTTGAGCATGATCTCATCCGAAAGCCGGTTTCCACTTTTCGGGATCATGCTCTAGCGCGCGTCCTCGTGTTGATGGTGGTTTCGATGGACCGTGTATTACGGTTTTTTCTGAACCAGTTTGTCCGGCGCGGCTCGATCACATTCGTAACCGCGAGCGGCCTGACCTTTACCTGCGGCGACGGCACCGGCGAACCTGTTCGGGTGCGGCTGACGACGAGCGAAGTCGCGCGCCAGCTTCTGCTCGATCCTGAAATGTCCTTCGGCGAGACCTATACCGACGGCACGTTGCTGATCGAACGGGGATCAATCGCGGACCTCCTGACGGTAATCCTCGACCAGCCCGACGTCATGCCCCGCTGGGGGAAGTTGCAGTGGTGGCTCCGCTATCTCGTCCGCAACATCCAGCAGTTCAACCCACGCGGGCGGTCAAGGGATAACGTCGCGCGCCATTATGACCTCGACGGCAGGCTTTATTCGCTGTTCCTCGATGCGGACCAACAATACAGTTGCGCGTATTTTGAAACCCCCGACACGACGCTGGACGACGCCCAGCTTGCAAAGAAACGGCATATCGCCGCCAAGCTTCTGCTCGAACGCGATCACAGCGTCCTTGATATAGGTTCGGGCTGGGGCGGCCTCGGCCTGTATCTCGCTGAAATGACCGGGGCCAACCTCACCGGCATTACGCTATCAACTGAACAGTTTCAGGTGTCCAACGCCCGCGCGGTGGAGAAAAAGCTGACGCGGTCGGCGAAGTTTCTGCTCCAGGATTATCGCGACATTCCCGGACCGTTCGATCGCATCGTATCCGTCGGAATGTTCGAGCACGTCGGCGTCGACCACTACGATACCTTTTTCAAGCGCTGCGCCGGGCTGCTCGAACCTGACGGCGTCATGCTGCTGCATTCGATCGGCCGTTCGGAAGGTCCGGGCATCACCAATCCCTGGATCGCGAAATACATCTTCCCCGGCGGCTACATCCCCGCGCTGTCGGAAGTCCTGCCGGCCATCGAAGGCGCCGGACTGCTGGTCTGCGACATCGAAGTCCTGCGTCTGCACTATGCGGAAACGCTGAAGGCATGGCGGGAGCGCTTCATGGCGCGACGCGAGGAAGCGGTGCGGCTATATGACGAGCGGTTCGCGCGGATGTGGGAATTTTATCTGGCGGCATCGGAAATGTCGTTCCGGAAGCAGAATCTGATGAATTTCCAGATTCAGATCACGAAACGGCAAGGCATCGTGCCTGTAACGCGCGACTACATCCAGCGCGGGGAAGCAAAGCTGCGCGGTCTGGAGCAAAAACACCGGCCCCGGCTTCAAATCGCGTGAGAATGATGCATGATCAACAGCAGCTTATGCTTCCTGCATCGCGGCTCGACAATGAGTCGCGGAGAAGGTTCAGCCGGCAGTCAAGTTCGTTGCGTTATCGACTCGAGTTTCATTTAAGGTCATGTGGGAATCGGGCATAAGGGGCATGACCTTGCTTCCGCCGTCCGCCGGCGCGGCGCTTTATGCGGGGCCCATATCCCGCAAATATAGCGGGGCCGTATCCCGCAAAAATAGCGGGGCTCGTATCCCGCAAATGATAAAGGTCAGAATCCGAAAGCCATGGCTGATTCGAACATCCTGAAGCTTGCGCCTGATGCGACGACGCCAGCCTATCGCACCCCGCCGCATAATCTCGAAGCGGAGCGCGACCTTCTCGGCGCCATTCTCGTCAACAACGACGCATTCTACAGGGTGTCCGATTTCCTCGAGCCGAAGCACTTCTTCTACCCGGTGCATCGGACCATCTTCGAGACCGCGGGCAGCCTGATCCGCAGCGGCAAGATCGCGACGCCCGTCACGGTCAAGACCTTCATTCCCGCTGACACCGACATCGGCGGAATGACCGCAAGCCAGTACCTCGCCCGGCTGGCGGCGGAAGCCACCACGATCATCAACGCCCTGCACTACGGACGCACGATCTATGAGCAGGCGCTGCGCCGCGACCTGATCCACATCGGCGAGGACATGGTCAACGTCGCCTATGACGCGCCGGTCGATTTCGCGCCCAAGGCGCAGATTGAGGATGCCGAGCGCCGGCTCTACGAACTCGCCGAATCCGGCGGCTATGAAGGCGGCTTCCAGAAATTTTCCCAGGCGATGAAGACCGCGCTCGACATGGCGGCCAACGCCTATCGCCGCGACGGGAAGCTGTCCGGCATCGCGACGGGATTGCGTGACCTCGACTCGCGAATGGGAGGGTTGCAGCCGTCCGATCTGATCATCGTGGCGGGACGGCCGGGCATGGGCAAGACGGCGCTCGCCACCAACATCGCCTACAACATCGCCAAGGCCTATCAGGCGGAGCTTCAGCCCGACGGCACGATGAAGACCGTCAATGGCGGGATCGTTGGCTTCTTCTCCTGCGAAATGTCGGCCGAGCAACTGGCGACGCGTATTCTCGCCGAGCAGACCAGCATCGCTTCCAGCAATATCCGACGCGGCGGCATCACCGAAAGCGACTTCGAGAAGATCCGCGATCACACCATCGAGCTGGAGCACCTGCCGCTCTTCGTCGACGAGACCGGCGGCCTGTCGATTTCGCAGTTGACGGCGCGCGCCCGCCGCCTGAAGCGCCAGAAGGGGCTCGACGTGCTGATCGTCGACTACATCCAGCTTCTGCTGGGCAGCGGCAAGCGCAGCGACAACCGCGTGCAGGAAGTCACCGAGATCACAACCAGCCTGAAAGCATTGGCGAAAGAACTGAACGTTCCGATCCTCGCGCTGTCGCAACTGTCGCGTCAGGTCGAAAGCCGTGACGACAAGCGCCCGCAACTTTCAGACCTTCGCGAATCCGGTTCGATCGAGCAGGACGCCGATGTCGTGATGTTCGTCTTCCGGGAGGAATACTATCTCCAGAACAAGGAGCCGCGCGCGGGCACGCCGGAGCACGAGAAATGGCAGCTCGATATGTCGCTGGTGCACGGCAAGGCCGAAGTCATCATCGGCAAGCAGCGTCACGGGCCGACCGGCACCGTCGAACTGCAGTTCGAGGGACAGTTCACGCGCTTCAGCGATCTCGCACATGAAGGCCACCTGCCGGAGCGGATCTAGCTTACAGACCTTCCAGGCAGACCGCTCGCGCGGTTGAACCGCCGTGCAGCCGGGCGTAGCATGTAGCATGAATCTCGTGCCCGATTCTAAAGTGAGCGGCGAGCCGGCCGATGCCGGCGCGGCTATTGCGGCAGCCGCGGCAATCGGCACCCTCACGGTCGATCTCGACGCTATCGTCGCCAACTGGCGCAAGCTGGAAAAAACCGCCGTGCCCGCCGAGTGCGCGGGGGTGATCAAGGCTGACGCTTACGGCTGTGGCGCCCGGCCCGTGGCGCGCGCGCTGAGCGCCGCCGGATGCAGGACGTTTTTTGTCGCCACGCTCGATGAGGCGCGGGTGGTTCGCGCCGCCGCTTCCACCGCCGACATCTATGTACTGGACGGATTCTTTCAGAATTGCGGTGACGCCTTCGCGACAATCAATTGCCGGCCCGTGATCGGCGATCTCAATGAACTTGCGGAATGGGACGTATTTTGCCGGCGCACCGGCTGGGCGGGTGGCGCGGCCATCCACATCGACACCGGAATGAACCGCCTGGGTCTCACCCTGGATGAGGCGCAAGGCATCCTTCCAAGGATCAATGCCGGCGATCATGGTGTCACGCTGGTGATGAGTCACCTGGCCTGCGCGGAAAGCCTCCACCATCCGCTCAACGCTAGTCAGGTCGCGGCGTTTCGGGAGATCGCCAGGCAGTTTTCCGGGGTTCCGGCCTCATTGGCGAACTCGTCCGGCATTTTTCTCGGGGCCCAGTATCAGTTCGACCTGGTGCGTCCGGGCGCCGCGCTCTATGGCGTCAACCCCACGCCGGAAGCCGCCAATCCGATGCAGCCGGTCATCGAATTGAAGGCACGGATCATCCAGACCCGCTCGATCGACAGAGGCGAAAGCGTCGGCTACGGCGCGACCTGGACCGCGCGGCGGCCGACGCGGCTTGCCGTCGTCTCGGCGGGATACGCCGACGGCTATTTCCGCGCCGGCGGTAGCAATGACGGCACGCGCGGAGCCGAGGTCGTTGTCGCCGGAACGCGATGCCCGGTGGCGGGCCGAATTTCCATGGACCTGCTGGCGGTCGACATCACCGACCTGCCGGCCCATGCCGGAGTCCGGCGTGGTCATCT
Organism: Nitrobacter winogradskyi Nb-255; assembly: GCF_000012725.1. NCBI lineage: Bacteria > Pseudomonadati > Pseudomonadota > Alphaproteobacteria > Hyphomicrobiales > Nitrobacteraceae > Nitrobacter > Nitrobacter winogradskyi. Next base: position 2,205,058 of record NC_007406.1, read on the forward strand.
GGCGACGCTGATCGGCGAGGGCATCACCGTGGACGAACTTGCCCACCATTTCGGCACCATTGGTTACGAGGTACTCACCAGCCTCGGCGGCCGCTACCACCGGATCTATAAAGGCGGCCCGGCCGAGCCTCGAACCTGACACCCGATCAATGGCTAAATCCGCCCTCTCCTTCGTCTGCCAGAACTGCGGCGCGGCCTATAACCGCTGGCAGGGAAAGTGTGACGGCTGCGGCGAATGGAATACGCTGGCCGAGGAGGATATCACCGGCGCGACGACGATGCCGGTCAGCGTGCGTTCCAGGCGCAAGGGCCGGCTGTTCACGCTGGAGACGCTGACGGGCAAGACGCAGGACGCGCCGCGCCTCTCCTCCGGCATGGCCGAACTTGATCGCGTGACCGGCGGCGGCTTCGTGCGCGGCTCCGTCCTTCTGGTCGGCGGCGATCCGGGAATTGGCAAATCGACCCTCCTTACGCAAGCGACGAGCCTTTTGGCGCGCTCCGGCCATCGCGCGGTCTATATCTCGGGCGAGGAAGCGGTCGCGCAGGTGCGATTGCGCGCCGAGCGCCTTGGGCTTGCCGACGCGCCGGTGCAACTGGCGGCGGAAACCTCGGTTGAGGATATCGTCGCCACCCTGTCCGAAGGCACGGTGCCGCGTCTCGTGGTGATCGACTCGATCCAGACCATGTGGACCGACACGGTGGAATCCGCGCCGGGAACGGTCACGCAGGTTCGCGCCTCGGCGCAGGCGCTCATTCGTTTCGCCAAAAAATCCGGGGCGGCCCTGATCCTGGTGGGCCATGTCACCAAGGACGGCCAGATCGCCGGCCCCCGCGTGGTCGAGCACATGGTCGACGCCGTGCTGTCGTTCGAAGGTGAAGGCTCGCAGCAATTTCGTATTCTGCGAGCGGTGAAGAACCGGTTCGGTCCCACCGACGAGATCGGCGTCTTCGAGATGACGGGACTGGGCCTGCGCGAGGTCTCCAACCCGTCCGAACTCTTCCTGTCGGAGCGCGACCTCGGCAGTCCGGGCACGGCGGTATTCGCGGGCATCGAGGGCACAAGGCCGGTGCTGGTGGAATTACAGGCGCTGGTGGCGCCGACCTCGCTCGGCACGCCGCGACGCGCGGTCGTCGGCTGGGATTCGAGCCGGCTATCGATGGTGCTGGCGGTTCTCGAAGCGCATTGCGGGGTCAAGCTTTCGGGACACGACGTTTATTTCAATGTAGCGGGCGGTCTGCGCATCAACGAGCCGGCCGCCGATCTTGCCGCGGCCGCGGCGCTGGTGTCATCGCTGACAAACGCCCAGCTCCCGACCGACGCGGTCTATTTCGGCGAGATTTCGCTATCCGGCGCGGTCAGGCCGGTGGCGCAAACCACCGCGCGGCTCAAGGAAGCCGCCAAGCTCGGATTCGGACGTGCCGTGCTGCCGGAATCGGCCCGTGGAGATATCGGCGGCGATGCCGGTCTTTCCCTCGATGCGGTCGCCGGATTGACCACGCTGGTGGCGGATATCGCCGCGCGCGGTCAGGCCCGCCCTGGCAGCCCTGGCAAGCGCACGGACCCGGAGAAAAATGCCACACCCGGCCAAAACCGTCGTCAGGGAGGCTAAAGCGGCGTGACGTTGCGGCCTGCCGCCGCTATACATCCCGCGCCAGCCGCAAGGCTAGAGCATGATCCCGAAAAGTGGAAACCGGTTTTCGGAAAAGATCATGCTCGAATAATACTGCGGATGTATCGTACGATAGCCTGCCCAGGCAGGTAATCAAACGACGATTCGCGGTTTTCGAGATTTACGAGCGGACCTGACCAGCCGATGCCGATAACAATCCTCGACCTCGTTCTGCTCGGCGTGATGCTGATTTCGGGCCTGCTGGCGATGATTCGCGGCTTCATGCGCGAAATCCTGTCGATCGCCTCATGGGGCATCGCCGCGCTGGCCACCCTTTACTCATTCCAGAAGCTCCTGCCGTTCGCGAAGAATTACTTCAACAACGACACGATCGCCGCGGCGGCCGTGATCGGCGGCGTTTTCATCGGCACCCTGATTGTCATTTCCATCCTCACGACACGCATCTCGGACATGGTTCTCGATTCGAGGATCGGCGCGCTCGACCGCACCCTTGGTTTCCTGTTCGGGCTTGCGCGGGGACTGCTCATCGTCGTCGTCGCTTTCCTGTTCTTCACCTGGCTGGTTCCGGACAAGCAGCGGCCGGACTGGGTCACGGGGGCGAAATCGCTCACGGTGCTCAACTCCACCGGCACCTGGCTACAGTCGCTCTTGCCGGACGATCCAGAGAACACCATCTTAAACAAACTCAAGAAGAATAAGCCCGAAGTGGAGCAACCGGATTCGGAACCTGCTGAGTCTCCGGGTTCCGATGGCTATTCCAAACCTGCCCGGGACAGCCTGCAAAAGCTGATCGACGGCAAACCGGCGGAACATTAGTTGGGAGCGCGGACTTGACGTTCACGTCTTACTCAGGTGCCGCCGAAAAGCGAGGCGCAATGGATTGTCAGCAGAGCCTTTCCAGCGACGCCTCCCCCAACGATCCCGACACTGATTTTGATCTTGACGGCGACACGCTGCGCGAGGAGTGCGGCGTGTTCGGCATTTTCGGCCATCCGGAAGCCGCGGCGATCACCGCGCTCGGCCTTCATGCTCTCCAGCACCGCGGCCAGGAAGCAGCGGGAATCGTGACCTTCGACGGCCACCGCTTCCACTCCGAACGCCGGCTCGGGCTTGTCGGCGACGCCTTCTCCCGCCGCGAGGTGATTGAACGTCTTCCCGGCAGCGCCGCTGTCGGCCACACCCGTTATTCCACCACCGGCGGCACCATCCTGCGCAACGTGCAGCCGCTGTTCGCAGAACTTCACGCCGGCGGCTTCGCCGTCGCCCACAACGGCAACCTCACCAACGGACTGACGCTGCGCCGCGAGCTGGTGGGCCGTGGCGCCTTGATGCAATCGACCTCCGATACCGAGGCCATCCTTCATCTGGTCGCGCAGTCGAGGCGCGGTCGTTTCATAGAGCGCTATATCGAAGCGCTCCGGGCCATTGAGGGCGCTTATGCGCTGGTGTCGCTGACCAACAAGAAGCTGGTCGGAGCGCGCGATCCGCGAGGCATCCGTCCGCTCGTGCTCGGCGAACTCGACGGTTGCCCGATCCTTGCCTCGGAAACCTGTGCGCTCGACATCATCGGCGCCAAGTATGTCCGTGACATCGAGCCCGGCGAAGTCATCGTGTTTCACCGCAAGGATGACGTCATTCAAACCGAAATTCACAAGCCCTTTCCTCCGATGCCGCCCAGGCCGTGCATCTTCGAGTATATCTATTTTTCACGGCCGGATTCGATCGTCGCAGGCCGTTCGGTCTATGAAGTCCGCAAGGCGTTCGGCGCGCAACTGGCCCGCGAAAGCCATGTCGATGTCGATGTCGTCGTGCCGGTGCCCGATTCCGGCGTGCCGGCCGCCCTTGGCTACAGTCGTTTCTCCGGGGTGCCCTACGAACTAGGCATCATCAGAAATCACTATGTCGGCCGCACATTCATTCAGCCCGCCCAAAGCGTTCGCGAACTCGGCGTCCGGATGAAACATTCCGCCAACCGCGCCGCGATCGCCGGCAAACGCATCATCCTGATCGACGACTCGCTGGTGCGCGGCACGACTTCGAGAAAGATCGTCCGCATGATGCGCGATGCCGGGGCTACGGAGGTGCATTTCCGCCTCGCCTCGCCTCCGATCATTCATCCCGATTACTACGGCATCGACCTGCCCGACCGGAACGGGCTGTTGGCCGCGACCCACAGCCTCGAAGAGATGCGTGAGATGATCGGCGCGGATTCGCTGGCCTTCCTCTCCATCGACGGCATGTACCGCGCTATGGGCGAACCCGGCCGCGATCCCGCGCATCCGAAATACGCCGACCATTGCTTTACGGGCGCCTATCCGACCAGCCTTACCGACCATACCGACGTCGAACCGCAGCCTCATCAGTTGTCGTTGCTCGCGGAAGCCAGCTGAGCGGAAACGCTCCACGGACGACCTGCGGTCAAAGCTGCCGGACCATGAACGCCGCCGCTTTGCTGTAACCGCGCAGCTTCCGCGCGAGCGTGGAATCGGCACCGATCGCGTCGAGCGGGATTGCGCGGAAGCCGTGTCGCCTCCAGAAACCCGCGGAGCCATTGACGGCGACCAGCGAAACGGTCGCGAGCTTTTCGCTGCCGGCGCGCGCGAGCGCCTGCGAAACCGCCAATGACGCCGCGCCGGTGGCGCGCAGTTGGGGCAGCAATGCGAGGTCATGGAGGTAGTATGTCTCGGGGTCGCCGGGCAACTCGCCGAGCCTTGAATTCAACGCCGGAGGATCCAGCGCCCGCCACGGGTGGCTGATGACATAGCCGCCGATATCGCTGCCCGCGCGGCAGACGAGGCAACCGCCCGCGTAGAGCCGGAGCCGCTCGGCGAAAATCTCCCCGTCCTCCGGAAACGCCGGATGAACTTGACCCGCGATTGCCATGACCCGTGGCAGGTCGGCTGACGACATCGGCCGCCATTGGCCTTTGGCCTCGGCGGATAATTCAGGCATAAGGCGCAAACCTCCGTTCTCGTCACCCCTAGCACGAAGCACCCCTGTCATGACAAAACCGCTCACTTCCCGCGTCGCGCTCGTGACCGGAGCTTCGCGCGGAATCGGCTACGCCACGGCGCGCGCGCTTGCAAAAGCCGGCGCGCATGTGATCGCCGTGGCTCGCACGCAGGGCGGACTCGAAGAGCTTGACGACGACATCCGCGACGGCGGCGGCAGCGCGACGCTGGTGCCGCTCAATCTCTCCGACTTCGACGGGATCGCCCGGCTCGGCGCCGCATTGAACGAGCGCCACGGCAAGCTCGATATTCTCGTCGGCAACGCCGGTATCGCCGGTCCGTCCTCGCCGCTCGGCCACATCGAGATGAAACCATGGCAGGACGTGATGGCGATCAATGTCACCGCGAATTTTCAGTTGATCCGCTGCATGGAGCCGTTGCTGCGGCAGTCGGACGCCGGACGCGCGGTGTTCGTCACCTCCGGCGCCGCCGGCAAGGCCAACGCCTATCGCGGGCCCTACGCGGCCTCGAAGGCCGCGCTGGATACGCTGGTGCGATGCTGGGCGAGCGAAACCGCGACGACCGGAATGCGGGTCAACCTGTTCGATCCCGGGCCGGTCCGGACCCGGCTGCGCGCCATCGTGTTTCCGGGCGAGGATCCCATGACGCTGGACACACCCGAACAAATTGCCGAACTCATCATCCCGATGTGCCTGCCCTCCTGGAGCGAGACCGGAAAACTGTACGACTACAAGAGCCGAAGACTGACAGACTCTCGCGACCGACCGGTTTCGAACCTCTAACAAGAGTTCGGGAACCTTCGCGGAGATATTATCGTTTCCGAGTGATGTGGATACCGGCGCGCGCGAAAAACGCGTCGAAACAACATCTGGAGTTCGCTGTATCCTACCAGGGGTGAAGGGCTTCAGATGGTTCAATCGGTTCGGGAGTGATGATGCAAGCCATAGTGGAACGCGTGATCCGCGCTTTTGCCTTCAAGAATTCGCTATTCAGGGAAAACGTCGGCGATGATCGCCGAACTCCGGCCGAACTGGCCGCCGACTTGCTGGTGAACTACAGAACCCAGCTGATGCGGCGTGCGCAGCCTCCCCAAACTCGCTGACCGGCATCCGGTCCAAGTCACACATCTGACGTCTGAACATCTCAATTCTGCACACCGATGGCTACCAGTCCGCGCCGCTAGAGCATTTTCCGGCGAAGTTGGATACCGGTTCGCCGCAAGAAAATGCGACCAGACAACCATTTCTAGAGCATGGTCCGATTCAACTTGATCGGATCATGCTCTATGACTTGCGCTTGCGCTTATGCGCGAACGGATTGGCTTTTTCGCGAAGCGTGATCCGGATCGGCGTGCCTGCCAGATCAAAGGTCTCACGCAAGCTGTTGACCAGATAGCGCAGATAAGATTCCGGAACGGCATCCGCCCGCGAACAAAACACCACAAAGCTCGGCGGACGCGCCTTGGTCTGCGTTGCGTAGTTGAGCTTCAGCCGACGACCGGAGACCGCGGGCGGCGGACTGGCTGCGACCGCCTGCTGAAACCAGCGATTGAGCAACGCCGTTGCGACACGGCGATTCCATACGGCATAGGCGGTTTGGATCGCGATCATCAGCCTATCAATTCCCTCTCCTGTCAGGCCAGAAATCGCGACCACCGGAGCACCCCTGATTTGAGGCAGCCAGTGATCGACATCGTTGCGCAGCGAGGCGATCCGCGCCGAACCGCCCTTCATCAAGTCCCATTTATTCACGGCAATCACGAGCGCGCGGCCTTCGCGCTCGATCAAATCGGCGATGCGGAGATCCTGCTCCTCGAACCTGTTCTGCGCATCCATCATCAACACGACGGCTTCGGCGAACCTGACGGCGCGCAACGTATCCGCCACCGACAATTTCTCGAGCTTTGCCTCGATCCGCGACCTGCGCCGCAATCCGGCGGTGTCGAAGATGCGGAAATCGCGTCCCTTCCAGTTAAGCTCGACCGAGATCGAGTCCCGCGTCGTGCCGGCTTCCGGACTCGTCAGCAGCCGCTCCTCGCTGAGCAGATAATTGATCACGGTCGATTTGCCCGCGTTGGGCCGCCCGACAATGGCCACGCGGATCGGCCGCGACATATCGGGCTCGACGATCTCCTCCTCGTCGACCTCTTCCGCCGGCTCCGGCATCACCGAGCGCAAGGCATCATAAAGATCGCTCATGCCTTCATCGTGTTCCGCGGATACGCCGACCGGATCGCCGAGCCCGAGCGCGTAGGATTCCAGCGCACCGGCGTCCCCGTGCCTGCCCTCGCTCTTGTTGGCGACGAGCACGACCGGCTTGTCGGCGCGGCGCGCGAAATCCGCGAATGAGCGATCCGTCGGCGTGAGGCCCGCGCGCGCATCGAATACGAACATCAGCGCATCGGCAGCTGCAATCGCGGCCTCGGTCTGCTCCTGCATGCGCGCCGTCAGAGAGCCGCGCGGTCCCTCGTCGAGGCCGGCGGTGTCGATCACCGTGAAATCGAGATCGCCGAGACGCGCCTGCCCCTCGCGGCGATCGCGCGTCACGCCCGGCTCGTCGTCAACCAACGCCAGCTTCTGCCCGACCAGACGGTTGAACAGCGTCGATTTTCCGACGTTCGGACGGCCTATGATAGCAATGGTAAAAGACATCGACGCTCCGCACCCGCGCTATAGCGTTTTCGAGCGAAGTGAAATCCGGTTAGCCGGATAATGCTCAAGGGCGGCGTCTCAATACCAGTGTTTCAGCAGCACCGATACCGCTGTCAGCGCGAGAAGCTGCCGCTGGGCAGCGGAGCCGGGAAAGGCGGCGCCGCAGCCGGCTCGGACTGTTGCGCGGCGGGCGGCGGCGGCGCGGCCTGCTGCGCTGGGGGAGCTTCTTCCTTTGGCAGGGACGTCGCCCGGCGATGAACGAGACGCTTGGGCTTGCGGGGTGCAGCGGCTGTGCGGGAATCGGCCGCCGCGGCGCGACGAGACGAGCCCTCCGCCGCGCCCTGTCGCCGCGCCTGCTCTGATTCATCGGGCGGCGCCGGCGCCGCCACGGCCTGCTCCTGCTGAAGCCCGGCATCACTCTTGTAGAGATCCTTCGGCACACCCTGCTCGATACCCGGAACACCATCCGGGAAAACCGGCTGGCGGTTGCCCGGCATCTTCTTCTTGGTGTCGAGGAAGTTGAACATATCGGTCGGATCCCAATTGTTCAGACCGCCACCACCGCAACCGGCCAGCATGCCGCACAGCGAGATCAGAACGGCGGCAGTCAACAGACGTTCCGAGCGGCGCATCGACGGTTTCTCGTTCAAACTTGAGTTCGGCACGCCTGTTCAGCTCTTCGCAACCGGCGGCAGCAAGGCTTGCAAGGCTTCGGCGCGACCGCGCAAACTGGACGGCGTCTGGCTATCCTCGCTGATCATATCAAGCCATTTCCGCGCAGCCGTGGCGTCGTCTGAGCGCCAGGCGGATAACGCCAGAAGCTCCCGCGCGCTATGGCGGAACGTCGCCTCGGGCGCAGCGGCAGGTTCGAGCCGCTGCAGCATGTTGTTGTAGGTCTCGGAGTCCACCAGCAGTGCGGCGGCGCGCACCCGCGCGAAATCGCGCTCGACGCTGCTGAACCCGCCCTCGGTGGCGATAGCGTCATACAATTTCACCGCGGCATTGATGTCATGCCTGGCGGCTTCCGCGGCGGCGCGAAGCCGCGACAGATTACGATATCCGAGAGGCGCGGTCTCCGCCAGTTTGGCGAAAGCCGCCTGGGCTTCGGCATGCTTGTTCTGATCAGCCAGCGCTGCCGCCGCTTCAAAAGCTGAACTGGCCTCGGCGGCCTTCTGGGTCTGGAGATACTGGTATCCACGCCAGCCGCCGACAGCGACGAGCACGAGTATGACGGCGGCAATGATGAGCGCCGAATACTGGCCCCAGATCTTCTTGAGCCGCTCGCGACGGAGCTCATCATCAATTTCACTGTATATTTCAGTCACTTATAATCGCCCCAATTCCGCAAACGTCAAACCGCGCGGCGCGTAACCCACCATGTCGGCTGCGGTATCGTAGCGATATGGCACCGACAAGGCAAAAAGCGAACCTGATCGGCTAGATCACGATGGTTTGGATCGAATCGATCCAAAACCATGAACGTGATCGATTCTAATATTTTGAGACGCGGGATGCGGGCGGAAAACCGCTACACACTTATCCTCATCCCGTTCTAGGGCCTCGCTTTTGATGGAATCAGAAGCGAGGCCCTATGATCTTTGATGCGTTCTCCTCACGCAAACCGGTATCCATCCCCGGATCAAGGCCGAGGACATGCTTCGCTCGAAAACGCTATAATGGCGAAGCAGCCCAACCGTTCAAAGCGTCTTCAGATATTCGAGGAGCGCTTTCTTGTCGGCGTCCGGCAGACTAGTCCCGAACTCGTGGCCGCAACGGCTGTTGCCGGAGTTCAGATCATCACAACCGGTCGTTTCGCGGACGTTGCCGGCCTGGGTCTGATTGGCGGCAATGCCGATGTTATCCACGTCATAGTCGGACCCGATCGCAAAACGCTGCTGCCGTTGGCTTGCAGGCTTGAGCAGTTCGGCGAGGCTCGCGACCGAACCATTGTGCAGGTACGGCGCGGCCGCCCAGATGCCGTAGAGAACCCGCGATTCATACGCGCCCTTCGGAGGCGCGGGGGTCGCGGCATCGGTGTTCGAGCTTCCGGCACCCATGTCCAGTCGAAGACGGGTTTCAGGAGTTGCAGCGGCCTCAGGAAACCTGAATGCGCCCGGCAAGTCCTGCAAGACGGCCGGGAGTTGAGTGGCGTCGACGGGCTGGGGTGCGCCAGGCGCGGCCTCGGACTGAACAGAGGCGCCGAGAGCGCTTGGAGAGGCGCCTTTCGAAAAGCTCAGGACATGCTCTCCGATCGTGCCGATCACCGAGGTCGACAGAATGTTGAACGCGAGGTCGGTTTCTTTCAGAGGCTTGGTCGCGAACGGAATGTAGGCGCCTTTCAGCACGCCTGATTTAGCCGTCCATCCCAGGATATCGTACTCACGCGTGTCCGTTCCGACGTTCTGAATTGGCGTCGCCCAAGTCTTTTGAAAGGGGAAGCGCTCCTTGCCGGCTTTCTGGCCATGGCATTCCTGGCAGCCGCCGTCAGCAGCCGGCCGTTCAAAGACAGTCTTGCCCTTGGCCGCGAGCTTCGCATCGACGGACCATGGCCATTTCGGCGGCCCGATCTTCTTTGCAAGATCCTCAAGCTTCTGCAGCCCGTCGAAATTCACGGAGTTGTTGTTCAGGAAGTCGATGAACAGGCCGTCGCGCGTCGGCTGGAAGTTGCCGAACACGCCCATCACCTCGCCGACATTCCGAGCCAGCCCGAGAATATCGCTCCCGTTATCAGCGAAGCCCGGCCACTGCGTCTTGTCCTGTTTGGGTGCGTTCCAGAGGAAAGGATAGCGAACCGGCGCGTCGGCTCTGTGAATGTTCTCCGGGATCAGAAAGGTCGGCTCGGGACCGAGGCCCAACCCGGTCACGCGATTGAAGATCATGCCGACCGCATCGAGGCGTCCCAATCCCCAGCCAGGGTTCGGAAGGGACCGATCGACAATGGCGTGATAGCGAACGTACCATGCATCCACGTCGCTCCGCAGCGCGGCGACTTTGTCGCTATCGGGCTTGGGTGTCTGAAGGACAGACGCCGCGAATGCCTTGAACGCGGCATCATCGGACGTCGCCCGCGCCATCGCTTTGTCGAGGTCGCTCAGGAACGCCTGGAAATCGACGAGAGCCGGTCCTCCGTCGATGCGATACTGCCGGTCCGCGACCTTGATCTGGCGGGTGTGACAGGCGGAGCAGGTCATCCCGACGACCTTCGCGCCGGTCGGCCCGGACGCGTAGAAACCGACAGGAAGCTCCGTCGAAGCATCGAGAGCCGGCAGGTATCCGTACCGCGTCAAACCGTCCGCGAGAAAGGGAGCGCCGTCAGCTTGCTTGAGCGCCTTGAGCCACGCCCACGGAATGAGGCGCGAACCTTGATCGCGCGTGTAGAAATCGCTTCGGCTGGACATGTCCCAGGCCGCACCCTGGTCAACGAATACCGGACCGGACTGGTCGGCGAAGGATGATGAAGCGATGGGCAGATTGAGGAGGGCGAGGGCCAAAATAAGGGTTCGCATCTGTGCTCCGAGCGTACAGCCGTTTGTGGCTGTCGTGTTGTTATCAACGCGCCGCCTGCTAGCGGCAGGCGTACTTTGCACGGATAACGTGTTCTCGCAACAGTTGTGACAACAAGAAAATTCTAGTCAAGCGATCGTAAAGTTGAGGGGAAATTCGAGCCGGACCAATGCCGATCCATAGCGTTTTCGAGCGAAGTGGATACCGGTTCGCGTGAAGAAAACGCGTCAAAACATAAAGCTGGAGTCTTCACCGTTTCCATGAAGCGGTGAAGACTCTAGCTTTTCGGCTTCATCGCATAAACGTGCTCCGGGCCGGGAAAGGCGCGGCTGCGCACGTCGCGCGCATAGCCTTCGATCGCGGCCTCGATCATGGGGCCGAGTTCGCCGTAGCGCCGGACGAATTTCGGCGCGCGCGGCGACAGGCCCAGCATGTCCTCCAACACCAGCACCTGACCGTCGCAGGCGGGACTGGCTCCAATGCCGATCGTCGGGATCGCGACCGTTTCCGTGATCCTGCGCGCCAAAGGCTCCGCGACGGCTTCGATCACCATCGAGAATGCGCCGGCTTCCGCGACGGCGCGCGCATCATCCTCGATCGGCTGCCATGTCCCTTCCTCGCGTCCCTGCGCGCGAAACGAGCCAAGCGTGTTGATCGATTGCGGCGTCAGGCCGACATGCCCCATCACGGGAATCCCGCGCGCGGAAAGAAACGCGATGGTCTCCGCCATCTTCACGCCGCCTTCGAGCTTCACCGCGCCGCAAAGCGTCTCCTTGAGAAGGCGCGCGGCGGAATGAAACGCCTGCTCCTTCGAGGCCTCGTAGGAGCCGAACGGCATGTCCACCACGACCAGCGCCTGTTGCGATCCGCGCATTACGGCGCGGCCCTGCAGGATCATCATGTCGAGCGTGACCGGCACGGTGGTCTCGAAACCGTGCATCACGTTGCCCAGGCTGTCGCCGACCAGAATGACGTCGCAGTAACGGTCGACCAGCGCCGCGGTATGAGCGTGATACGAGGTCAGCATCACGATCGGATCGCCGTTCTTGCGAGCGCGAATGTCGGGTGCCGTCCTGCGCCTGATGGCCGACTGGACTGACATGCTACGCTCCGAAGACGGGAACGCCGAGGACGAAAGGATGGAAAAGAGCGCCGATCGCGACATAGACGACGACGCCGACGACGATCGCGATCACGTCGTTGCGAACCCCGCCGACCGGAATCGGCAGGCCACCCGGATCCGAGCGGTGCTTAAGCGAGATACGGTCGATAACCGCCCACGCCAGGATCGATCCGAACAGGATGATCGAGCCGAGGTCGCCGTTGGCGAGCAGATGCGCCGTCGCCCACAGCTTGATCCCCGCCAGCATCGGATGCTTCAGCTTCGCATAGATGCGGCCGCGGATATAGGACGCGACCACAAGAATGATGGATGGCAGGATCAGCGCTTCGGCGATATGCTTCATCACGCGCGGCGGATACCAGACGTCGATCACGCCGGTGGCGCGATAACTCAGAAATCCCCAAAGGGTCAGCGCGACGCCAACCGCCGATATCAGCGAGAACCCGATCTTGTACGGCCCTTCGCCATAGGACGAGATCAGCCGCGCGCGAAACTCGCGCCGTGTCACGACGAGATGCACGCCGAGGGACAGAACAAGGCCAGCAATCATCACCAATAGTCCCATCTTATCCTCCTGTGTGCACTGGCCCCCGATTAACACCCTTGACGAGTTTCAGGCAACACGGCGCGGGAACGCAAGCAAACATGTTTTTGTCGCAACAACACCCCGCAATCACCTTGAATGACTGGGAACGCGGGCGTTCGATCGCGGTTATCGCCGCTCCACCAACCAGATGGAGCATACGCAAATGAACCTCAGACTTCTCGCCGCCACCGCTGCCGTCACGGCCTTCGGAATTGCGGGAGCCCAGGCTCAGCAGCCCTCGCCTTACGGCCAGACCCAGACGCAGCAGAACGACAGCGTCCGTGGCAGCGCGGGAGCGTCCGGATCGCCGCATACCCAGAAAGTTCATCCGAGAGGATCGGCTAAAGGCACGGTCGGCGCGGCTCCAGGGCGTGGCAACGTCGACGCAGGCGCCGCCGGATCGATGGATGCAGCACCGCCGCCGGCAGGCATCAACGGCGCTCCCCGCCCCGGCGGCCCGATGCGCTAACCCTTCACTTTTCAAAAACGGCCGGTCCCGCACCGGCCGTTTTCGTCAGGTGAAATCATGACGTCTTCTTCACGTCCTTGACGCTGGAAAAAACGATGCCTTCGGCGCGCTCTCGCGTGTAGCCAAGATAGAATTCATTCTTCGCCAAGAACACCGGATCGCCGTCGACATCATCCGCAACGCCGGAGCCGTTGGCGGCAATGAAGACATCGAGCTTCTTGCGGTCGTCTGATGAAATCCAGCGCGCGAGCTGAAACTCGCAGACCTCGAAATCCACCGGCAGCGAATATTCGGCATCGAGGCGCGCCTTCAGTACGTCGAGCTGCAACATCCCGACGACGCCGACCAGCGCGGGCGCTCCGTCGCGCGGGCGGAAGACCTGCACAACGCCCTCCTCCGACATCTGCTGCAAAGCTTCCTTCAGCTTCTTCGCCTTCATCGCATCGGTCAGCCGCACGCGGCGGACGATTTCCGGCGCGAACGAGGGCACTCCGACGAAAGTGACATCCTCACCTTCGGTCAGGGTGTCGCCGATCCGCAAGGTGCCGTGATTGGGAATGCCAACCACGTCGCCGGCGAACGCCTCGTCCGCGATGGCGCGATCCTGCGCGAAAAAGAACTGCGGCGAGGACAGCGGCATCGGCTTGCCGGTACGCACCAGCTTCGCCTTCATGCCGCGCGTCAGCTTGCCGGAACACAGGCGCGCGAAAGCGATGCGGTCGCGGTGGTTGGGATCCATGTTCGCCTGGATCTTGAACACGAAGGCGGTCATGCGCGGCTCGTCGGCCTCGACCTTGCGCAGATTGGACTCCTGCGCGCGCGGCGGAGGCGCGAAGTTTCCGAGACCCTCCAGAAGGTCGCCCACGCCGAAATTGCGCAAGGCCGAGCCGAAGTAGACCGGCGTCAGATGCCCCTCGCGAAATGCCTCAAGTTCGAACGGCTTGCAGGCCTCGGTGGCCAGCGCCAGCTCCTCCCTGATTTCATCGACATTCAGGTTGGCGTTTCGCGCGGCGAGATCGGCGATGTCGATCCGTTCAGCCGCGCCGGTCTTGGCGCCGCCGCCTTCGAGCAGGCGGATGCCGCCGGTCGCGATATCGTAGGTGCCGAGAAAATCGCGGCCGCGCCCGACCGGCCAGGTCATTGGAGTGGTATCGAGCGCCAGCGTTTTTTCGATCTCGTCCAGCAGTTCGAAGGTATCGCGACTCTCCCGGTCCATCTTGTTGATGAAGGTGACGATCGGGATATCGCGCAGGCGGCAGACCTCGAACAGCTTCCGGGTGCGGGCCTCGATGCCCTTGGCCGCGTCAATCACCATGACGGCGGAATCCACCGCGGTCAGGGTGCGGTAGGTGTCCTCGGAAAAGTCCTCGTGACCCGGCGTATCCAGCAGATTGAAGACCCGGCCGTCGAACTCGAAGGTCATCACCGACGTGACCACCGAGATGCCGCGGTCACGCTCGATCTTCATCCAGTCCGACCGGGTATTGCGTCGCTCCCCCTTCGCCTTGACCTGTCCGGCGAGGTTGATGGCGCCGCCGAACAGCAAGAGCTTTTCCGTCAGCGTGGTCTTGCCGGCGTCCGGGTGCGAGATAATCGCGAAGGTGCGCCGGCGCGCGACTTCCGCCGCCAGCGGCGAGGCAGGTGTCGATTCGGTCTTTAAGGCGAGGTCGGGCATCAGCGAGCGTGTGGCAGGGAAAATCGGCCGGATCAAGGGGATTTGCATCCTCCGCCCGGAGCGCGGCCGGATGCTTGCCGGACGCTCCCTCTCGCCCCATATCAGGGTCGCGGAAGGACGACCTTTCGTATCCCACACAACCACGCGCGGGGACGGCCCTGCCTCATGTCTTGGGAGGACCGCATGGCCTGGCTTTTATTGTTCGCCGCCGGGGTGATGGAAATCGGCTGGGCGATCGGCCTCAAATACACCGACGGGTTTACGCGGCTGGTGCCGTCCATGCTGACATTGGCGGCCATGGCGATCAGCCTTGGTTTGCTCGGACTAGAGCATGATGAGTTTAGATTTGGTTGTATCCTGCATTGACGAAGTAGTTGGCGCATTCAGCCGGTGCAACGGTTTCGAGGATCGGAGCGATAGCATTGTAGACGGCCTCGGTGGTCCGCTGCGCGGCTTTGCGTAGCCAGTGTTTGAACTTGGCAAAGAACTGCTCGATCGGGTTCAGATCAGGCGAGTATTTCGGCAGGTAGAAGAGCCGGGCACCGGCGGCACGGATGACGCGACGCACGGCGCTGGCCTTGTGCGAGCCGAGGTTGTCCATAATGACGATGTCGCCGTGCCGCAGGGTCGGGACCAGAACCTTCTCGATGTAGAGAAGGAAGGCTTCGCCGTTGATCGGCCCCTCGATGAACCACGGCGCGGTGATGCGATCGTGGCGCAGAGCGGCCATAAAGGTCATGGTCTGCCAGCGGCCATGCGGCACCTTGGCTCTGATGCGTTGACCGCGCGGCGCCCAGCCCCGCAGCGGCGCCATATTGGTTTTGGTCCAGGTCTCATCGATGAACACCAGCCGAGTGGGATCAATCCGATCTCGATACTTGGTCCATTGCGCTCGCCGACGGGCGACATCGGGACGATCCTGCTCTGCAGCAATCAGCGTCTTTTTTTGTAACTGAGCTTCACAGCGTGAACGAACTCCCACATCGTGCGGTAATCGACCTTAAGGCCACGCTCGGCAAGTTCGGCCACCAGCCCGCGCACGGTAAAGTCCTTTCGGCACCGTTGCAGCAGCCATTCGCGGTGCGGCCCCGCAATCTTCTTTGGCCTATAGCCGCCGATCTGGCTTGGCGCGACGCTGCCGGTCTCGTGGAAGCGTTGTACCCAGTTGATCGCCGTGCTGATGCCCACCCCAAACTGGGCCGCAGCCTGATGCCGCGACAGGCCGCCTTTAACGACAGCACGCACTACCCGCTCACGAAGGTCGTTCGAATAGGCTCGTCCCATCCATGCTGGCCTCCTTCCCAGTCAGCATGTTGAATCAGATGAATTCTGATTTGGGAATCTCAATCGATTCAAAATAAACCCATCCCGCTCTAGCGCTCAAGACGCTTCCGATCGGCACCGCCTACGCGGTCTGGACCGGCATCGGCGCGGTCGGAACCGCGATCCTCGGCATCATGCTGTTCGACGACCCGGCGACGCTGGCGCGGCTGGCCTGCATCGGCCTCATCGTCGCCGGCATCGCCGGGCTGAAGCTCGTTACCTGACGAACGCCACCGCCCAGTAGGCCAGCGCGGCGACGATCGCCGATGCGGGGATGGTGATGACCCACGCATAGACGATGGAACTCGCAACGTTCCAGCGCACCGCCGACAATCGCCGCGCCGCGCCAACGCCGACGATGGAGCCGGTGATGGTGTGGGTCGTCGATACCGGAACGCCGAGAAACGTCGCCATGAACAGCGTCGCCGCGCCGCCGGTCTCCGCGCAGAAGCCCTGCATCGGCGTCAGCTTGGTGATGCGCAGCCCCATTGTCCGCACGATCCGCCAGCCGCCCATCAGCGTGCCCAGCGCCATCGCGGCCTGGCAGGACAGCACCACCCAGAACGGCACGCTGAACTCGCTGCCGAGGTAACCTTGCGAGAACAGCAGCACGGCGATGATGCCCATGGTCTTCTGCGCATCGTTGCCGCCATGACCCAGCGAATAAAGCGAGGCTGAAAAGAACTGCAAAATCCGGAATGCGCGATCGACCGCGAACGGCGTCGAACGGACCGACAGCCATGAGACGATCGCGACCAACACGAGCGCCAGAAGAAAACCGACCACCGGCGACAATACGATCGCCAGCAGCGCCTTCGACAGACCACCCCAGACCGCCGCCGAAAGACCCGCCTTGGCGACGCCGCCGCCGACCAGACCGCCGATCAGCGCGTGTGAACTGCTCGACGGAATCCCCAGCCCCCACGTCACCAGATTCCACACGATGGCGCCCACCAGCGCCGCGAAGATCACCTGCGCATCGATCACGTTCGGATCTATGATCCCGGTGCCGATGGTATTGGCGACGTGCAGCCCGAATACCAGGAACGCGATGAAATTAAAGAACGCCGCCCAGACCACCGCGTATTGCGGCCGCAGCACACGGGTCGAGACGATGGTCGCGATCGAATTCGCGGCGTCGTGCAACCCGTTGAGGAAATCGAACAGCAGCGCGACGGCGATCAGGCCGACGAGGACCGGAAGAGCAAGCATGGCGTCCACGGCGCGGTCCTGCCCTATACCTGCTCGATGACGATGCTGCTGATCTCGTTGGCGACGTCGTCGAAGCGATCGGCGACCTTCTCCAGGTGATCATAGATCTCGGCGCCGACGATGAAGTCCATGGCATTGGCGTTGCGGTGCTTCAGGAAAAGCTCCTTCAGGCCGATATCATGCAGATCATCGACACGGCCTTCCAGCTTGCCCAATTCCTCGGTGATCGCCATCAGCATGGCGACGTTGTTGCTGATCGACTCCAGCAGCGGCAGCGCGCGATGGACCAGATTGGCGCATTCCACGATCAGCGAGCCTATCTCGCGCATCGGCGGCTCGAAGCTGCGCACCTCGAACAGCACCACGGCCTTCGCCGTCTGCTGCATCTGGTCGATGGCGTCATCCATCGAAGTGATGAGATTCTTGATGTCGACGCGGTCGAACGGCGTGATGAAGGTGCGCCGGACCGCTGTCAGCACTTCGCGCGTGATGCCGTCCGCATCGTTCTCGAGCTGGCTGACCCGCTGGCAGAAAACCGGTGTTTCTTCGCCACCCTTCAGCATTCCCTGAAGCGCTTCCGCCCCCAGCATGACCGTCTGCGAATGGCGGGAAAACAGATGAAAGAAGCGTTCCTCTTTCGGCAGAAAGAACCGGAACAAGCGCAGCAGCATCACAGTATCCACTTTGCAGACAAGAACCGGCCGCCAGTCCGGATCACGAGGATGTCATAAACCATTTCCCGCAAAGGTGGGCAATCAGCATCGCAACCGGCGGAATCATCCACCGGTTTGTCGGCCTCTGCCGATCGAGGGATTGACAGCGCTCGCTTGAATATCCGGACAACGCAACAGAATCAATCGAGGCGGCGCTATCGCTTTACCTTCAGCGGCCGAAGCTGCTCTTCATAGATATCCGGCTTGAATCCGACGAGCAGCTTGTCGCCGGCCTCAAGCACCGGCCGTTTGATCATCGAGGGCTGCTCCATCATCAGGGCCAATGCGCGCGCTTCCGTCAATCCCGCCTTCTTTGCATCCGGCAATTTACGGAATGTGGTGCCGGCGCGGTTGAGCAATGCTTCCCAGCCGAGCTTCGCGGCCCATCCCTTGAGCCGGACGCCATCAATGCCGGCGGTCTTGTAGTCGTGAAAGTCATAGGCGACGCCATGATCGTCGAGCCAGGCGCGCGCTTTCTTCATGGTGTCACAGTTCTTGATGCCGTAGATGGTGGTGGTCACGCAAGGCTCTCCGGAGATTGCTGTCGTGAAGTGAATGTATAAGGAGATTTCAGTGCCGACGAAACTGTTTGCCGCGCTCATCATCCTTTGGAGCCTTGCCGGATCAGCGGCCGCGGGGCCTGACGAGAACGCCGTGCGCGATCTGCTCCATTCGACCTTCGACAAGCCGGAAGCAAAGCTGGACGTCGCGCCCGTGGTCGCCGTGTCGGGCTACGCCATTGCGGGCTGGACGCAGGGCGAGACAGGCGGGCGCGCCCTGCTCCGAAACCGGAACGGGCGCTGGGCCATCATCCTCTGCGCCGGAGACGAAATCAGGAACGCCGAAGCTCTGCGGCAGGCCGGCATTGCTCCCGACGTCGCAAACGCGCTCGCTCAGGCGCTGGCGAAAGCCGAGCAAACGGTGCCTGCCGACCGGCTTGCGATGTTTGCGCGGTTCGAGGGGCTGGTGCGAATGGACGAAGCGGGCAACCATCCCCCCGTCCATGATCGGGCACACTGACGAGGAACGACCCTGCTCCCTCTCCGGGATCCGGCGGCCATGGGCCTTCACGGGTTGCACGCCGCAAATCGGCTGCTATACCGCAGCATCCCGCTTACCTGCGCTCGTTCGCAGGAGTGAGCCACAGGAGAGAGTGAATGTCCGAAAACCAAGACCCCGCCGGATTCCGGTACGGCCTCGCCAACCTGAAACCCGTCTCGCCCGCCGACAACGTCGTCCTCACCTTCCCCGACGGCGCGACACGCGAATTCCCGAAGAATACCACCGGCCTGGAAATCGCCAAGGGGATCTCGCCGTCGCTGGCCAAGCGCACGGTGGCCATGGCGCTCGACGGCATCGTCAACGATCTCGCCGACCCGATCGAACAGGACGCTACAATTGAATTCATCAGCCGCGACGACCCTCGCGCGCTGGAACTGATCCGCCATGACGCCGCGCATGTGCTGGCGGAAGCCGTGCAGACATTGTGGCCGGGCACGCAGGTCACCATCGGCCCGGTGATCGAGAACGGCTTCTATTACGACTTCTTCCGCAACGAGCCGTTCTCGGTTGAGGATTTCGCCGCGATCGAGAAGAAGATGCGCGAGATCATCGCGCGCGACCAGCCCTTCACCAAGGATGTCTGGGACCGCGAGAAGACCAAGCAGGTGTTTCGCGACAAGGGCGAGGCCTTCAAGGTCGAACTCGTCGACGCCATCCCCGGCAACGAGCCGATCCGGATCTACTACCAGGGTGACTGGTTCGATCTCTGCCGCGGCCCGCACATGACCTCGACCGGCAAGATCGGCAACGCGTTCAAGCTGATGAAGGTGGCCGGCGCTTACTGGCGCGGCGACAGCAACAATCCGATGCTGACGCGCATCTATGGCACCGCCTTCGCGAACCAGGCCGATCTCGACGCATACCTCAAGCAGATCGAGGAAGCCGAGAAGCGCGACCACCGAAAGCTCGGCCGCGAACTCGACCTGTTCCACTTTCAGGAGGAAGGTCCGGGCGTGGTGTTCTGGCACGCCAAAGGCTGGACCATCTTCCAGGCCGTGATCGCCTACATGCGCCGGCGGCTCGCGGAAGATTATGACGAGGTCAACGCGCCGCAGATGCTCGACAAGTCGCTGTGGGAGACGTCGGGACATTGGGAATGGTATCGCGAGAACATGTTCGCCGCGCAGTCCGCCGGCGATGAAGCCGAGGACAAGCGCTGGTTCACAATCAAGCCGATGAACTGTCCAGGCCATGTGCAACTCTTCAAGCACGGACTCAAAAGCTACCGCGACCTGCCGCTGCGGCTCGCTGAATTCGGCGTCGTGCATCGCTACGAGCCGTCGGGCGCAATGCACGGCCTGATGCGGGTGCGCGGCTTCACCCAGGACGACGCGCATGTTTTCTGCACCGAGGAGCAGCTCGCCGACGAGTGCCTCAAGATCAACGAGCTGATCTTGTCGACCTATGCCGATTTCGGCTTCGACGGTGAGCTGACGGTGAAGCTTTCGACGCGTCCCGAGAAGCGCGTGGGCTCGGACGCGGCGTGGGATCACGCCGAAGCGGTGATGGCGGATGTCCTCAAGCACATCGCGGCATCGAACAACCGCATCAGGACCGAGACCAATCCCGGCGAGGGTGCGTTCTACGGGCCGAAGTTCGAGTACGTCCTGCGCGATGCCATCGGCCGCGACTGGCAGTGCGGCACGACCCAGGTGGACTTCAACCTGCCGGAGCGGTTCGGCGCCTTCTACATCGACGCGGACGGCGGCAAGAAGGCGCCGGTGATGGTGCATCGCGCGATCTGCGGATCGATCGAGCGCTTCATCGGCATCCTGATCGAGCACTTCGCCGGCCACTTTCCGCTCTGGCTCGCGCCGGTGCAGGCGGTCGTCACCACCATTACGTCGGACGGCGATGAATACGCGAAAGTGGTCGCGTCCGCCGCGCGGCGCGCGGGGCTTCGCGTCGAACTGGACCTGCGCAACGAAAAGATCAACTACAAGGTGCGCGAGCACTCGCTGGCGAAGATCCCCGCCTTGCTCGTTGTCGGCAAAAAGGAGGCCGAGACCCAATCGGTGTCCATCCGCCGGCTCGGCAGCGACGGCCAGAAAGTGACGCCGACCGGCGAGGCCATTGCCGCGCTTGTAGCGGAAGCCGTTCCGCCGGATATCCAACGCATCAAGACAGCGCCCCAGAGCCTTTCCGCTTCTGATTGAATCAGAAGCGGGGCTCTATAATATTGTTTTGACGCGTTTTCTTCGCGCGAACCGGTGTCCGCTTCGCTCGAAAACGCTATAGAGCATGATCCCGACCCGAAGGACCGCGCCAGCGCAAAGTGGAAACCGTTTTTGGATAAGACATCCTCGATCAAACAAGTTCAGGCAGGAGTCTGATTCAACACAGTTGAACCTGACTCTGGCAGTTCGCAAGCAATCGCAATCGCGCCGCCTCTCATACGAACCGAGCAGACGGCGGCAAGTTCAACGAAAGCAGCCATGTCCGAGATCATCGACTTTCTACGTACCCGCCGCTCGGTCAAGCCGCGCGAAATGAGCCAGCCAGCTCCCTCGCCTGAAGAGATCGAGACCATTCTCACCATCGGCGCGCGCGTTCCCGATCACGGCAAGATCGCGCCGTGGCGGTTCATCGTGTTCGAAGGCGACGGACGCGTCCGCGCCGGCGACGTCATCGCCAGTGTCTACGCGCGCAAGAATCCATCGGCTCCACAGGAAGAGATCGAAATCGAAAAGCGCCAACTCATGGAGGCGCCGCTGGTGATCGGCGTGGTGAGTTGCATCAAGCCGCACCCGAAAGTGCCGTCGTGGGAACAGGTTCTGTCGGCGGGCGCAAGCGCCATGAACATCGTCACGGCGGTCACCGCGCTCGGCTATGGCGCAAACTGGCTGACAGGCTGGTTCGCCTACGATCGCGACATACTCGACGGCCTCGGTTTGAAGCCGGACGAAAGATTCGCGGGCTTTATCCATATCGGCACGCCGACCAAACCCAGCAAGGACCGGCCTCGCCCCAACCTGTCGGATATCGTTTCGCGATTTTAAAGCATGATCCGATAAAGTGAATCGGACCACGCTCTGGAGATTATGCTTCGCTCCAGAACGCTATAGAGCACGACGGATTTGCATCAAATCAACGCGGCTACTCACCTTCCGATTTTCTCAGCGTCATTCCCCGCTCCTCGAGCCACAAGCGTATTTCCGAAGCCGTCACCGTGCCGACGCCGGGTTCGGACAACAGTTCCCCCCAGCTATAGGCCGAGGCGATCTCGACGAGATGGCGGCTGCGCTTGGCGATTGTCCGGCCTCCGAGCGAGGCGTGGCGGCCATGAAGCAGCGCCTCGACGGCGCGACGCGGAAGGCTGCGACGCAAAACGCTCTCCTTTGGTTTCGGACAGAACGCCAGGACGTCATATTCCTCGATATCGAGACGCACGGCGATCTCGCGAACGCCGAGCCCGACGGAACGCAACACCGCCACCTCGTCGCGCAGCCAGCCGAGGAAGCGGCGGCGGTTGTAATCGCGTTGCCGCGGCGCCTGGCGCGACCGCGGCTTTGACGGCGGCGCGGCCGGCTGAACGGGAACATCGACATCCTTGACCAGCGTCAGCATGGGCGATCTCCTTGTGTGCCGGATAAAGCGGCTTTCGATTTCGACTATCGCTACTTCACGAATCTCGCCACCCGCGCCAGCACGGCGCTGACGCCGTTGAGCGAGGTAGCGAACTCGTCGTCTGAGGGTTCGTTCGTGTGAAGGCTGACATTATCTGTTGAACCTGATTGGGACGGCGAGTGTGATGGAGCCGCCGCCGACGTTGGAGGGAGGGGCTGGGACGGGGCTGGCGCGGCGCGGCAGCGACACCGCCTCGGCGTCGAGCGAGGAATCGCCGGCCGAGCGCACCAGGCGCGCCGACAGCACCCGGCCCGAGCGGTCGATCGTGAACGCGACCGAGGCCACGCCCATGCCCGCGCCCGGCGGGAAGCGCTTGTGGCGGTTGAGATGCGCCATCAGCGCGGCGCGCCAGGTCGCCGGCGACATCGACGACGCCATGCCTTCGGCCGGCGCGGCCGCGCGATCGGCGCGCTGCGCCTGCGAACTCTGCGGCGCGGTGGTGCGCGGCGCCTTCTTCTGCTTTTTCTTCTTCGGCTTCGGCTTCGGCGGCTCGACCTTGGCCGGCAGCACAACCTCCGCCTTCTCCACCTTCGGCGTTTCCGGCAGCTTGACCTCGGCCTCCTTCACCTCCGGAGGCGTCGGCTCGGGATCAGGCTTCTCCTCGATCGGCTTGTCCGGATCGACCTGCTCCTCGGCCTCCACCATCTCCGGCCCCGGCGCGACGTCCTGCTGCGGCGCCTCGGGCGCGACAGCCATCGGCGCCAGCTCCATCATGATCGCCGCCGGCGGATCGCCCGGCGCCTCCGCCGCCGCCGGCCAGTGCAGCGCCATCCAGATGCCGCCGGCATGCAGCGCCACCACCGCAAGCCCGGCCGCGGTCCAGCGCAGCGCCGCCGCCCGGTTCACATCATCGCCGGCCCGGCCGTCCGGGTCGCGCCAGTCGATTTTCATCATGGCGCAGGCGCCGCCGCCGGCGCGGCTCCGCCCGCCGCCACCGCCTGCCCGGTATCCTCAAGCCCCACCAGCGCGATCTTGAGATAGCCGGCCTCGCGCAGCAGGTTCATCACCTTCATCAGCTCGGTATAGGCCACCGTCCCGTCGGCGCGCAGGAACACCCGCTGCTCGCGGTCATTCTCGGTCTGCTGGTCCAGCGTCGCCTGCAGCGTGTTGCGCGGCACGTCGTCATTGCCGAGCGCCAGCGTCAGGTCCTGCTTCACCGTCAGGAACACCGGCTTGTCGGGACGCGGTTGCGGCTGCGCGTTCGACACCGGCAGGTCGACCGCGACATCCACCGTCGACAGCGGCGCCGCCACCATGAAGATGATCAAAAGCACCAGCATCACGTCGATGAACGGCGTGACGTTGATCTCGCTCAGCTCGTCGATGCCGCCATCCTGCGGGTTCTTCAGCGATCCCCCCATGGCGCATCACTCAGCCGCAGCGCGGCCGCGCGACAGCGCCACCACGGACGGGCCGAGCCCCCGCTCCTGCCGCTCCAGATCGCGCGAGATGTGCTGAATGATCTCGCCGGAGGCGTCCGACAGCAGCGCCCGGTAGCTCGAAAGCGCGCGAGCGAACACGTTGTAGATGATCACCGCCGGGATCGCGGCGACAAGCCCGAGCGCGGTCGCAAGCAGCGCCTCGGCAATGCCCGGCGCCACCACCGCGAGGTTGGTGGTCTTGGTCTGCGAGATGCCGATGAAGGCGTTCATGATGCCCCACACCGTGCCGAACAGGCCGACGAACGGCGCGGTCGCCCCGATGGTCGCCAGCAGGCCGGTGCCGCGGGCGATGTCGCGCCCCGCCTTGGCCTCGATGCGCGACAGCGCGATCGCCAGCCGCTCCTTGATGCCCTCGGACGACAGATCGCCCGAGCGCTGCAGCTCGCGCTCCGCCGCCCCCATCAGATCCGCCACTGTGCCCTCACAGGTCCAGCCCTCGGCGATCTCGGAGCGCGCGGCATCGAGGCTGTCGGCGCGCTCCAGCTTGCGCACGCAGCTCTGCGCCCGCCGCCGCGACGCCGCGAGCTCGATCCCCTTGGCCAGCCAGACCGTCCACGTTACCAATGATGCGAACGCCAAACCGATCATTACCGCTTTCACGACGATGTCCGCCTGCATGAACATGCCCCACGGCGACAGGTCCTGCGGAAGCGTCGACGACGAGCCCTCCGGCGCAGACGGCGCAGCGGCAGGTGCGGATTGATCCGACGGCGCGGCCGCGTCCGACGATGCACCCGCAGACGCATCAGATGAAGCAGACCCCTCCCCCGATGCACCATCGGCAGACGCGGGCGAAGGCGTCTCGCCAGATGATGGCGCGGGCGTGTCTGGTCCAGGCGAAGCGACCGGCGCAACCGGTGTCGCCGCCGTATCCCCAGCCGGCGCGCTCCCGGAAGGCGCGGGCGCTGCCGCGGAAGGCGTCGATGGTGCGGCGTCCGCAGCGGACGCCGGCGGCGTGGCGGCCGGCTGTGACGCCGTAACGTCAGGCTGCGGGTGCGGTCGCCGGTCCCGTGCGTCGGCGTCACCAGGCAGGATGGCGAGTATGAACGCGGCGGCAAGCAGGCCGCGAGCGATCCTTGCGGGGAGTTCGCCCGCCGCGATTGTCCGGATGTTACGCATCATGGGTATGATCTTTCGTTGCGAGCGTCGCCACCGGCTGGCGTGCTCTGGAGGTCCGGAACCGGCCGGCATGCGGTCCACTTCCCGGACGAGACGCTCTGTTGATTATTTGTCCGTCGTTGATGGCTCTCTCGCCCATGGCTATCCCCTCGCGAGAGCCTCAATGGGCTTCAGCCTTGCGGCGCGATACGCCGGCATGAAGCCGAACACCGTGCCCATGACCACCGCTCCCATCAGCGCGCCCAGAGCCATGGTGACGGAGAAGATCACCGTCATCCCGAACAGGAGCGCCGCGCCCACGCCGATCACCGCGCCGAGCAGCAGTCCGACCACGCCGCCGATGGCCGCCAATACGACGGCCTCGGTCAGGAACTGGCCCAGGATGTCGGCGGTCCTGGCCCCTATCGCGGTGCGGACTCCGATCTCCCGCGTGCGCTCGGAGACGGTGATGAGCATGATGTTCATGATGCCGATACCGCCGACCAGCATCGAGATCGCGGCGATGGCGCTGAGCAGCAGATTGCTGGAGCGGCGTTCGTCCTCGGCCTTCTGGAACGCCGAAGCTGAATCGTAGATGTAGAAGTCTTCGCGGCCATGGCGCCGGATCAGCAGCGCCTTGATGGCTTCCTTGGTCTCATGCAGACGCGACATGTCGGCGATGGAAACGACGATCTCCGACAGGTCATCCTTGCCGAACAGCCGCATTGTCGCGGTGCGCAGCGGCATCACCGCGCGCTTGTCCCGATCCGTGCCTCTCTCGGACAGGCCTTTGCTTTCAAGAACGCCGGTGACAAGAAAGGGAAGATTGTTGATGAGGATGTTGCTGCCGGAAGGATCGGCGATCCCAGGGAAAAGCTTGGACGCGAGGGTCGCGCCGAGCAACACTACGGGGCCGCCGCTGACCTCATCCTGCTTCGTAAAAAATGTGCCCTTTGCCATGTCCCAATTGTGAACCGTCCGGAACTCGGCCGTGGTGGCGACCACGTCGGTATTCAGGTCGATATTACCGCGACGCATCGTGGCCATGTCCCACATCGCGGGCATCGACCCCGACACGTTGTCCATATCCTTGATCGCCTGGGCGTCGGCGGGAGTGAGCGGCAGGCTGTTCCCCGTCGATTCGCCGGCGCGGTCGACCACGATCCAGTTGGTGCCGATCGCCGAAGCCCGTTCGATGTACGACGCCTGCGCGCCGCGCCCGATCGCCATCATGGCGACGACGGAGGCGACGCCGATGACGATGCCACTCAGGGTGAGCGCGGTGCGGACGGGATTGATCGCAAGCGCCGCGAAGGCCGAGCGCGCGGCTTCCTCCAGCCAGGTCCAGAGCGGAGGCGAACTGTCGCTCGCCTGCCATGGGACAACGGCAATCGACGATGAAACCTTCTCAGGGTCCGGACCGCTATCGGAGACGATCAGACCGTCCTCGATCCTGATGATGCGCTCGGCCGCGGCGGCTACCTTCGAGTCGTGCGTGATGAGGATGACCGTGTGCCCGTCGCCGGCGAGCTTCTTCAGGATCCCCAGCACCTCCGTGCCGCTTTTGCTGTCCAGCGCGCCGGTCGGTTCATCGGCGAGGATCACGGCGCCGCCGTTCATCAGCGCGCGCGCGATCGAGACACGCTGCTGCTGACCACCCGACAATTGCGAGGGACGATTGGTGATGCGGTTGGCCAGGCCAAGGCGCGTCAGCAGCGCGGTCGCGCGGCGATGACGGTAAGCGCGCGGCGCGCCGGCATGGATCGCCGGCATCTCGACGTTACCGAGCGCGCTCACCGTCGGAATCAGGTGATAGTTCTGGAAGATGAATCCGAAGCAGCCGCGGCGCAACGCGGCAAGCTCGTCGCGATTCAATGTGGCGACGTCCCGGCCGCCAAACCGATACGCGCCGTCGCTCGGTCGATCCATCAGGCCGATGATGTTCATCAGCGTCGACTTGCCGGAACCGGACGCGCCGATGATCGCCACGAACTCGCCCGCGTGGATCGACAAGCCGACACCGCGGAGCGCATGGGTCACGACATCGCCGCTGCGATAGGAGCGGCGGATGCCCTCGAGTTCGATGAGCGGAGGGGTCATGACTCCACCCTCAGCTTCGCGGGCGGACCGGCCGACTTGAGGCCGGTGATGACGCGCTCGCCATCCGCCACCCCGCTCGTGATTCCGACCAGAAAGCGGGTTCGGGTGCCGATCTCGACCTTGCGGACAGCGATGGTCCCGTCTTCACGGAGAACGCGCACCTCTCCCTTGTCATTGAGCGATGCAACCGGAACGACCAGGGCGTTCTGCGCCGCGGCGGTCACGAAGAACACCTGCGCGGTCATTCCCGCCCGCAAGCTGCCGTCCGCGTTGGGAACGTCGAACAGCGCCGTGTAGAGCACGACATTGCCGGATTGCGGCGTGGTCTTGGTCTCGGCTTTCTTGTTGTCGGGACGCCGGGGCGCCGGCTGGATCTGCCGCAGCGTCGCATGCCACTTGCGATCCGGCCGGCCCAAGGTCGTGAACCACAGCGGCATGCCCTCGCGCAGCTTGACGACATCGGCCTCCGACACATCGGTCCATACCGTCATGGTGTCGAGATCGGCGATCTGCAGGATCAGCGGCGTGTCGTAGTTGGCGTTGAGGGTTTGCCCCTCCTTCGCGTCCACCGAGACCACGGTGCCTCCCATCGGCGCGGTGATGCGGGCGAACCTCAGCGCTGTTTTCTGCGCGCGCAGGTCGGCCTGCATCTGGCGGATGCGGGCCTTGGAGGCGTCGATGCGCGCGATCAGGATGTCGCGGTCGCGCGTCGTCGTCTCAAAGGCGAGTTTCGACACCGCGCTGGTCTGTGACAGCGTCTGGTGCCGCTCGACATTGCGTTCCGCGAACACAAGCCCGGCTTCCTGCTCCGCCAGTTCGGCCCTCAGCCTCGCCAGATCGGCCTCGATTCCCTCGACTTTCGCCGACTGCACTTCGGCGTCGATCTCCGCCACGACCCGTCCCGCGGTCACCTTGTCGCCGACGGCGACGCGCAGATGCTTCAACTGGCCGGTCACCTGCGCGCCGACATCGACGCTCGCATAGGGCTGGATCTTGCCGGTCGCGGCCACCGTGCTCTCGATGTCCTGCCGCGTGACGGCGACGGTCTCATAAAGGCTGTCCGGTGACGGCGCGCGGAATCCCATGACGGCAAAAGTGCCGAGCGCAGCCAGTCCCGCGGCGCTCAACCCCAGGACAAGCCGCCGGGAGCCGCGCGCGCGACGCGCCGGCGCGGTCCAGGCCGGCGGCAGCGCCAGGCCGTCGACATCGTCGGGAGGCACCGGAGCGTTCATGGTCGGCATCCGCTCACTGGATGTCTTTGTAATCGACATCGAACGACTGTCCGGGCCCGGCATCGAACAGCATGTAGAACTCGCCGTCCGGCCGCTTGAAGCTCACGGTCGAATCCGGTCCGAACTTCGTCTCGAGCACGATCGACTCGTCGTAGCGGATCACGTCGAGCCTGACGCCGGGAACGCCGGTGCCATCCGCAAAGCCGCCCTCGCAGCTTACCGTCGTCGCATTGGCCATCTTGCAGATGCAGAACGGCGGATGCGCCCAGGCCGCGCCGATAAACAGCGACACCGCGCCGATGACGGCGATGGTCAACCCGCCTTTTCGAAGCCCCATCATCGCCGCCCCCTCTTCTCGAGCCAGGCCGCCATCACCGGCGAAGCGGTGCGGATCGGGATCGTCGCCTGATGCAGCGTCCCGTCCCAGCCCTCCAGCGTCAGCCACAGTTCATCATCGGCGGTGGTTCGCTCGGGAACGCGCATCTCGGCGGTCTGCCGGTACGGCGTGCCGGAGAAAAGCGCGCCCGCGGTGCGGATGTTGCGCGGCTTGCCCACGCGCAGGTAAGCGGCCTTGACCTGATCGACGCAGGCCGGACACAACGCCAGCGCGAACTCCTTGGCATGGCCGGCGCGGCCTTCCGCATCCGGCTCACTCAGCTTGAACTCCGCGAACCGCACGCTCCACGGCCCGACCGCGATCTCGCCGATCTCGCGCTGGCCGAGGCCCTTCTTGCCGTTGAAAAACGCGTTGTTGTCGAAGAAGGTCGGCAAAGCGAGAATTGGCACGATCAGCACCAACGCGCTCAGGTGAAAGCGCCAGCGCTGCCACAGCGATATACCGCGCGATGGGGATGCAAGCGCCGTCATTCCGCAGCCTCCAGTCCAAGCCGCGCCTGCCTGCGTTCGCGCACGATCTTCACCGTCTCGATCGCGGTGCGTTTGGTCCACACCATCATTCCGGAGAACACCAGCGCGGTCATCAGCAGCCCGAACACCAGATAGAGCAGCTTGAGCCAGATCCCGGCAAAGTCGCCGGTGTGCAAAGGCCGCATCGAGCCGGTGACCAGTTCGAGCGCGGAGCGGTCCGACACCAGGCGGGTGTGCTCTGTCCGCCGTCAGGGCTCTTGAGACAGTTTAGGAGTTTTCGGGAAGGGAGGATTTCTGGATCATCGCAGCCAATTTGGAGCGCAGATGAGACAGAAATCCGGGCCGGAGAAAGCACCGGCAGAGCAGGTCGTGAAGGACATCCGCCGGGCAACGCGCCGGCAGTTCTCGGCTGAAGAGAAGATCCGCATCGTGCTGGAAGGCGTGCGCGGCGAGGAGAGCATCGCCGAGCTGTGTCGGCGCGAGGGGATCGCCTCGTCGATGTATTACGGCTGGTCGAAGGAGTTCCTCGACGCCGGCAAGCGCCGTCTCGCTGGTGACACGGCCCGCGCCGCGACGTCGGACGAGGTGAAAGAGCTGCGCCGTGAGGCGCAGGCCCTGAAGGAGGCCGTGGCCGATCTCACCCTGGAAAACCGCCTGCTGAAAAAAAGCATGCTCGCGGATGGGGAGGACGACACATGAGGTATCCTGCATCCGAAAAGGCCGAGATCATTCGCCTGGTCGAGGCCTCGCATCTGCCGGCACGGCGAACCCTGGACAAGCTCGGCATCCCGCGCGCCACGTTCTATCGCTGGTACGATCGCTATCTCACCGGTGGGATCGAGGCTCTGGCCGATCATCGCTCGCGGCCGGATCGTGTCTGGAACCGGATTCCTGACCCAATCCGGGCCGAGATCGTCGAGCTGGCGCTGCGCGAAACGGAGCTGAGCCCGCGCGAGCTGGCGGTGCGCTTCACCGACGAGAAGCGCTACTTTGTCTCGGAGGCGTCGGTATATCGGCTGCTGAAGGCTCATGATCTCATCACCAGCCCAGCCTATATCGTCATCAAGGCGGCGTCTGAGTTCAAGGACAAGACGACAGCGCCCAACCAGCTCTGGCAAACCGACTTCACCTACCTGAAGATCACGGGTTGGGGCTGGTATTATCTCTCGACCGTGCTCGACGACTTCTCCCGCTTCATCGTCGCCTGGAAGCTCTGCGCCACGATGCGGGCGGATGACGTCACCGCCACGCTCGATCTGGCTCTGGCGGCATCGGGGCTCGACCAGATCGCGGTCGCGCATCGGCCGAGGCTGTTGAGCGACAACGGCGCCTCATACATCTCGGCCGAACTCGCTACCTGGCTCGACGGCAAGGGCATGAAACACGTTCGCGGCGCGCCGTATCATCCCCAGACGCAGGGCAAGATCGAGCGCTGGCATCAGACCCTGAAGAACCGCATCCTGCTGGAAAACTACTATCTGCCCGGCGACCTTGAACGGCAGGTCGCGGCCTTCGTCGAGCACTACAATCACGGCCGCTATCACGAGAGCATCGATAATCTCACGCCCGCTGACGTCTACTTCGGCCGCGGGCAGACCATCCTCACCGAACGCGAAAGGATCAAACGCCAGACCATCCACCAAAGACGCTTGCAGCATCACCTGCAGGCCGCCTAACCTCAAACCCAGATGAGCCAGAACCTCCGTTCCCGTGACCCCGGAACAGTCTCAATTCATCTGACGACGGACAGTGAATTGATGGCGTCGCGCACTCCGCCGCCTGGCGGCCGATGACGAGCCGTTCGGGCGAAAGCTCGTCCTCGGTATCGTACAGGAGATCGTGGACTTCCGTGTTGAGCGCGCTGCGCCGCCGTTCCTTCCGCAGATAGTCGGTCGCCGAGTTTTTAGCCACGCGGCGGACGAAGGCGGAAGGATTCTCGATCGCGCTGTCCGACGGATGATTGGCGAGCTTCAGCCAGGTCTCCTGCACGATATCGGCTGAGGCGACCTCTCCGGTCCGGCCGCGAACCGCATTCTCGACGCCTGCACGATCCGTCATCAGGACGTTCAGCAACCGCGAGAATGAGGGTCTTGAGAGTGAAGGCCTTTTGGTCATTGATGGTGATGCCGAGACGGTGATGCCGAACGCTGACGCCAGCGCCCGGTATCATCCTTCCAACACCGGGCTGGCGCACAGGTTGTCTATCGCGCCGTCAGTTTATCCGCAAACCCAATAGATTGGAGAGCTTCTAAGTGGGTTTGAACTGAGCGCCTTCAGAACTTGTAGGTCATGGTGAGAAGCACGCTGCGCGGCGCGCCCCAAGCATAGCCATTGTACCAATTGTAGAAGGTATAATATTTGTTATCGAGCAGGTTCCTGATGTTGAGCGTGCCCAACAGATTGTCGTTGAACTTGTAGCTCGCCATCGCATCCACCACCCAGTAGCTCGGCGCGGTATGCAGCACCGTGCCATGGACCGGGTTGCGCACATTCTCCCAAGTCTTATCCATCCAGCGCGCGCCGCCGCCCAACGTCAGGCCGTCGAGCGCGCCATCGAGTTTGTAAGTGCTGTAGAACGTAAACTGGTTCGCCGGAATGAGGGTTACAACCCTCACATTGTCGAGCTGCGAGACGTTGTGAGTAAACCCGGTCTGGATCTGCCACTGCGGCGAGAGCTGGCCCGAGATTTCCAGCTCGAACCCTTCGGTCATGACGCCGTCCGCCGGACGATAAGCTGGCGTGCCGGTCGGAGTCAGGCCGCCGCTCGGGACAGCGTAGTTGTCCTGCTTGAGCTGGAAATAAGCGGCGCTGGCATTGAGGCGCCCATCGAAGAAGGCGGCCTTGAGGCCGAATTCCGTATTGATGCCTTCAAGCGGCGGGAGCGTGGCACCCTGTTCATTCTGCGCCGTTTGAGGCATGAAAATGCCGGTATAGCTCGCATAGGCGGACAGAGCATCGGTGAGGTCAAGAACCGCGCCGTAATACGGGATCACCTGACCCGATTTTTTAAGGCGATCGCGGTTCCCCCAGTTGAAGAGGTTCGCTTCATAATCAGCGATGCGCGCGCCCAACAGCACCTTCAGCCTGTCATGCACGTTGAGCCGCGTGGCCGCGTAGACTCCGCTTTCGTTGTGGACCTCTCTGTTGGAATAGGTCGGGTCCGGCAACAATCTCGGCTGCGGGATATTCCCGGTCCAGTTGTAGAAGTCAGAAACGATGTTGCTGGTCCCCGGTCCCGTCGGGTCCACGTCGAAGTTATTGTTTCTCCAGTCCCGCCGCGAAATGCGGCCGCCGACAACGAGTTCGTGCTTGCGGTCGAACAGCCAGAGCGGTCCCGCAGCAAAAAGCTCCGCGGTGTCGTTCCGGGTTTTTCCAGTGTAGTTGTATCGCCAGAGACTGACACCGCTGCCATCCAGCGGATTTGGATTGCCACCTGAGGCGGAGGCAACAGCCATGTCGTAACCGCTGACCTGCCGAAGAAGATGCAGCTTGATCCGCCATTCATTGTCGAAGCGATGTTCCAGCATCGTGAATACGTTACTGGCGTTCTGTTCCCAGGTGCCCCAGCGCGCGCCGGGATTGAAAGAACGCGGCACCGTATTGAACTCGCCGAGGCTGTTGAACAGCGGAATCATTCCAGCCGTATAGCCTCTCGGAACGTAGCGCTGATAATCCGCGCCGACGGTCAAAAGCGTGTCCGGCGTCAGGTCAGCCTCGATGATCCCATAAAACAGAGAACTCTTATGCTCTCTATGAGAGAGATAGGATCGGCTGTCCTGATGGGCGGTCACGAAGCGTCCGCGCACCGTCCCGCTCTCGTTCAACGCACCGCTGAGATCGAGTTCTCCGCGGTAATCGTCCCATGAGCCGGCGCGCAGCGTGGTGTAGCCCTGAAACGCGCGGGTGGGTTTCTTGCGGATGAGGTTGATAGTGGCGCCGGGATTACCGGCGCCGGTCGTAAGGCCTGACGTGCCCTTGAGAACTTCGACCCGATCGTACATCGCCATGTCCCTGGATGTGTCAGTACCTGGGTAAGCACCGTTGAGATAGGTCTGCATCCCGTCAAACTGCATGCTTTGAACGTTGAAGCCGCGGGCATAGTAATTGGTTATCCCGCTCCCGGCCTGCTCAGTGCTAAGGCCGGGCGTTTGATTGACGACATCATTGATCGACCTCAAGCTGAAGTCGTTCATCTGCTGCTGCGTGATGACACTGATCGACTGCGGCGTTTCGCGCGGAGTAAGTTGAAACCGCGTCGCGGTCGCGGTCACGCTCGGCGTGTAGGAGCCGGTGCCTTCGGTCCTGCCGGGATCGCTCGACGGCACCCCATCCACATCGATCGTATCGAGCG
The DNA here is from genome assembly GCF_000012725.1 of Nitrobacter winogradskyi Nb-255. Lineage (NCBI taxonomy): Bacteria > Pseudomonadati > Pseudomonadota > Alphaproteobacteria > Hyphomicrobiales > Nitrobacteraceae > Nitrobacter > Nitrobacter winogradskyi. The sequence continues at coordinate 2,238,696 of NC_007406.1, forward strand.
CAATCGCGCCGGCCGGCGCGGCCCCAACAGGCGTGGGGGCGGGATCGGCGATGGTGACGGTGTTCGCGCTGGTGAAGCGGTAGGTCAGGCCCGATCCGGCCAGCAGGCGGGTGAGCGCCTGATTGCGCGTCAGCGTCCCCGCCAGTCCGGCGCTGCGCCGTCCCGCCACGAGATTCGAGGGAAACAGCAATCGCAGTCCGGCCCGGTCGGCGAATGTGTTGAGCGCCCCGCCGAGGTCCTGCGCGGGGATATTGAAGGCGATCGCCTGCGACGCGCCTTGCTGCGACGGAATCGCCTGCGCATTCGCGGATCCGAGGACTGCCGCGTTGGTCAGGAGCGCCAGCGCCGCCGCCGATCCCAACAGAACGTTCCTGAGTGCCGATACCGTACCTGTGCCACGCCCGCCTTGTTCTGTCCGTCTCATAACGTAATGCCCACCTGCCCCAATCCTGACGTGAGGGTCTCGGGCAATACCGCGTCTGCGCCGTCCCTCGGAAACAAGGACGAAACGGCCGGCGAAACCTTGCAGCGGATTCGATGAAAAAAACCGGACGAGAGACTTGAACGGAAACATTCCGACGATCCGTCATGGCCGGGTTTATCCCGGCCATCCACGTCTTTGTCTCGTTGAACCGCCCTTAAGACGTGGATGCCCGTGACAGGCACGGGCACGACGGCGGAGAGAGTGGAGCGCGGACGATCTATCAGATCGGCCAATCTCCAGAGCATGATCCGATCAAGCTGAATCGGACCATGCTCTGAAAACTATTGTCTGGTCGCATTTTCTTGCGGCGAACCGGTATCCACTTCGCAGGAAAATGCTCTACCGAACGATGGTGACGAACGGCAGACGCGTCATCTGCACCGGCAGCGTGTCCTCGATCGTGTGCAGGATCGCCTCCGGATCGTTGAGATCGAACACGCCGGTCACCTCCAGCGACCGCAGCCCGTCTCCCATCAGGACGATCCGTCCGCGGCGGTAGCGCTCGATGTCGGCCACCACATCGGCCAGCGGGCGGCGATTGAAGATCAGCTTGCCGCGGCGCCACGCCGTTTCAATATAGGCGTCGGCGGATTCCGGCCCCGAGGGCCTGCCGCGCGGGAGATAGCGGACGCGCTGGTCCACCCGCGCGACAACCGGATCGGGCGACTGATCGGTCGTGATCGCGACGACGCCCTCCACGACCGTCACCACCACCTCGCCGGCGCGGATATCGATGTCGAAAACCGTCCCGACAGCACGGGTCTGCCCGTCTCCCGCCTCGACAATAAAGGGCCGCGCCGTATCGTGCGCGACCGTGAAGGTGGCCTGGCCTTCGAGCAGCGACAACCGGCGCTCGTGAGCGCTGAACTTGACGGAAAACCCCGAACTGGCGTTGAGGAATACGGATGAGCCGTCCGCGAGACCGACGGTGCGTTGTTCTCCGACCCCGGTGACGTGGTCGGCAAACGCTCGCGGCCCGATGACGCCGGATCCCGCCAAGACGAAGCCGGCTACCGCCAGCGTTCCCCCGCCCAGCACGGCGCGTCGCGTCACCTTGGCGCGGCGTTCCTTTCGCTCCAGGGTCCGGGCGCGGTCGCCCGCGACGCCGACGCCATGCCAGACGGCTTCGGCCTCGCGCGCGGCCAGTTCATGCTCCATGCTCTGCCCGCGCCATGCCGCGAAGGCGGCATGATCGTCGTTCGTCGCCTGCCCGGACTTGAGCCTGACGAGCCAGTCGATCGCCGCGTCGCTCAGCGCGATGTCGGATTCATGCTGCTGCCTGTCTTTCGGCGTCATCGCAACCAGCCACTCCACCGCAGGCCGCGTCAACGCACCGGCCTCCTCTTTCTATGACGAAACGAGCGAGCCGATCATAGACCGGTCGGCGCAAATTTCAGGGCTGATGGCGGTAATGATCGCGGCAATGGCGCAGCGCCTGCCCGAGATATTTCGCGACCATGCTCTCGGAGACCTTCAGCCGGGCGCCGATCTCCCGATGGGACAGGCCGTCGCAGCGGCTCAGCAGCAGCGCCGCCCGCGGCTTCGCCGGCAATCGGGCGAGCGCCAGAGCCAGCAGGCGAAGCTGGTCACGGTCGATGACGCAGACCTCCGGAGACGGCATGTTATCGGCCACCGCCGCGAGCAGGGTCTCGTCGCTGACGCAATGAACCGCATGACGCCGCTCCCTGCGGACAAGATCGATCGCGATATTGCCGGCGACCCGCAGAATAAAGGCGTGATGATCCTGGATCGCGGCGGCATCACCCTTCATCCCCGCCAGCCGCAGCCAGGTTTCCTGAAGCGCATCCTCGGCCAGTTCCTGCGAGCCGGTGCGTTTCCTCAAATGCGCGCACAGAGCCTTCCAGTGCCGGAGATAAGCCGACATCAGGTCGTCATCGCTCTGCGTCGTGGCCGCTGTGTCCATGCTTCGATGCGTGATCCCGGACGTGCTGGCGACCCTCAACTCTCGCGAAAGAAGCGGTCGCCCAAGGTCCTGATAGAAGAACCGCAAAACAGCCGCAACGCCCGATAGTTTAGATAGCGTCTAATGCGTCCGCGCGAGGGGCCGGCAGATACCGATCGATGGCTCCCTTCTGCCATGCCGGCGCGTCCGCCGCAGGCCGCCATGATCGTAAAACGCGTATGCGCCGGCCCTCTCGAACCGAGACGCACAGCGCCTCAGAAATCTTGGCGGCCCCTGGAGAAGGTGCGCCGGAACCAGTCGTCCAGCAGCGCCTTCTCGTAGACGAACCGGTCACTCGAAAGCCGCGCCGACGGATTCATCTCGAAGTTGATGTCGGTGAGCCTCTCTTCGCCGCGCCGCGTCCGCCGGCCTCTCTCCGTCAACACGTAACGCAGCTCAATTCTCGGCGGCGTGGCGCCGGTGACGACACGCAAATTGCTGGCGCCATAACGCCATGGCTGGAGATAGCCGGCCAGATCCACGTCGACGATATCGATGTTGAGGGTTTGTCCCGGCGCGAGATATCGCCTGCCGAGACGATCCAGATGAGAACGCAAGGCCGCTTCGACCGACGCGCGCGAGGTATCGAACGAGCCGGCGTCCGTATAGCGGCCCGCGCCGAGGAAACGCACGTTCACTCCGGCGTTGCCAGATGCCGACGAAAGAACGATGGCTGCGAGAACCGTAGCGATGCCGAACATCCAGCGCATGATTCACCTTATCCGCTCGTGTCGATCGGACATAAGCACGAATTCGGAAGCTTCCAGACCGCGCCATCGCCAAAGCGAATTCACATCCTGAACCGGATGGGAACAATGAGCTTCACCTGCGTGTTCATTTCCGGTGGCGCGGGAGGCAACGGCGATGCGCGCACGATCATCGCCAGAACTTCCTCATCGAGTTCGGAAGAACCTGAAGATCGCGCCAGATGATATCCGAGTACCCGGCCCTCGCTATCCATGCCGAAGCTCAGATAGGCCGTACCTTCGGTGCCCTTCTTGCGGGCCGCGCTCGGATAGCGTTTGTAGCGCTCCAGGTGGGAAAGCAGTCTCGCTTTCCAGGCGGACAGAACATCGACAGGCACCTGACTGATATCGGTCGTTCCTGTTGCTCCACCCTCCAGCTGTTCGGGCGTGCCGGCCGCGTCGGTAAGCTGCTCGCTGGTGCGAGGCGGCGCGGATCTCGCGGCCAGCCGAACGCGAGGCGCGCTCCTCTTGGGAACGGCCGCCCGCTTCGGGTTCGGCACCGGCAATGTAACCGGCTTTTCTGTCTCTTCTCCCCGATCGGAAATCTCCGGCGGAGATTCCTCCGCGAGCGCCGGCAGGGGTAACTCGGCCGGCGCCGTTGATGCCGGTTCGGCAGCTTCATCCTGCTTGGCGGCGGTTGAGCCGTGGGGAGGGACAGTGACGATCTCGACAAACGTCGGACCGGGCTGTTCGTCAATGACCAGCTTGATCGCCGGATCGTAAACCAGCGTGAACACGACGGCGGTATGCGCCGCGAGTGCGATACAGGTCGGGATTCTCCGCGCAATAAAGCGAAGCATCCAACCGCCCTGCATCGCAACGGGAGCTCCCATTACGCGCCGTCCGCGGCTTGGGATTTAAAGTGATGATTTGCATGGGCGCGGTTCAGCATGATCAAAACACGTTGTGAAACGACCATGATGATGGGCGCATCAAAGAAACTACCGTCAGCCGCGCGGACACTATCCCGCATGAGAGGCGTGCATTCCTGCTCTCAGGCCCGCGAATAAAGCGATGTCGCGCATACGCGCCACGCCGGGTAGGTTCCGCCTTCAAGGCGCTGCGAGAGCCACAAAACTTGAATACTTCGAAAGTAATGAGGGATTCGTCCCGCGACGCGGACGGAGCGATGCAACGTATGTCCCAGACGCTTGGGCAGGCCCATTACGTTTTCAAGCGAAGCCGATACCCATCGCCGAAAGAAAACGTTTCAAAACAACAGCCTGGAGCATCGCTTCTGAGTCAACCGGATGCTCTCGCAGAACCGCCAAGCCGGTCGCCAGGCTGCGATCAATACCTGCTACAATCAGTAAGGGTATCCGCGCGGCGATGCGTCTGCTTACGCGTAGCGACGTAGATAACGACAAAACCGGCGCGATCCGGCGGGTCTTTTCTGGAATGGATCGGGTTCAAATCATCAGCGCCGCGAGCATCTACTTCAGCCATTCAGCCGTGACCGCAAGTCTTGCGCCGAAACCATTTCATGGGCCGGCTCATCTCATCCTCCGGCGCGATCAATCTGGCCTGCATCGATCTGATGTGATCGCCGGGCCGATGCAGGGTGACGCCTTATTCCGGCTCCGCCGGAATCTGCACGAACAGCAAGAACCGGATTTCCAACTGACCGTTTCCGCTATGCCTGCGCATCCTCTTTATCAGCGAACAACGCAGCAATGGTTTCCGATGCGATCAACGCGTTGGCCTCGAGCGGCTTACCGACGACATGCTCATCAACAAGCGCAAAGGCTTCATCTTCGGGCATCCCGCCGCCGATCAGCCCGAGAGTGATGACATTCTCCACGTCGGTCGCCGAATAGATCTTTTCAAGAAAGCGTTTGTGGCAAGCCGCCGCGGTGTCGCCGTAGGGTCCGGCCAGCGGGGCTCTGCCAATGCCGAGGCGGGAAATCGTGATCATCCTCGCGACCTGCTTCAATTTTGCTCCGCCTGCGATCATGGCGGACACCTTGGGATCGTTCAGATTGAAGGTGCGAACCTTGCCGGCAAAACTGATCTGGCGAGCGCAAGGATTGGTGCTTTGTTTGGTCATCTCAGAACCTCTTCGATCACTTATAGCGTTTTCGAGCGAAGCGGATACCGGTTCGCGTGAAGAAACCGCGTCAGAACAACAATTTCGGGCTTCGCTTCTCATTCAATCAGAAACGAAAAGCACCGGGTCGACTAGCCTGCGATTCCAGACCGCAGCCCGGCAGGCGGCGATATACGAAGGCAGACTGCACCATCTTGGGGTTATGTAGGTGACGCGGCCGGCTGATTCTATTGTGATGCTCTCCCGCCGAATATCCCGCATCGGCCAGTCTGATACCGCGTTCCGGGAGGATCAGGCGATGGCTTGGCTGCTCCGGCTAGCCATGTGGGTCAACTGAGCAACCGGCGATCACCTTCATGATAATTACGGGCATCACCCGGCGCCGGAAAGGGTGGCCTCGTCTTGCTGCATCAAAATCCTTCTGGAGCGGGTGAAGGGAATCGAACCCTCGTATTCAGCTTGGAAGGCTGCTGCTCTACCATTGAGCTACACCCGCGACCACCGTCACCTATCACGTCGCGCCGGGCCTCTCAACCATCCTGCAAGGGAACGAGCATCCAGCAACAAAAGGCAGAGGGCTTCAGACATGCAGCAGTTCGTTCACGGAAACCGCCATCACCATCGCGCGTTGGCGTAGCGCGCGCCGCGGTGATAGCGGCGGCGGGTCTCATGCCGTCCCTTTCCGCTCCAGCCCCCGAGCTGGAAATGGCCGCTGTCGGCGTTTGACCACTGCGCGCCCGCGATCAATCCGCAGGAGTTCGCCAGTGCGATTTCATTGCGGGGCATACGCGGCCGCGTAACGTTTCGTCCGTACTGGTTGATATCAAGCGCCAGCCCCGCGGGATGCAGCGAGCCACGCACACTTCCGTGCGCCCGCCAGCCGCCCATGAAACGGATCGGATAGCCTTGCCGGTCAAGAGCCGATACCAGACATTGGAAAGCGCCAGTCGCGCGGTTGGCGACGCGCGCCGTGGCGCCCGAGGTGGAGCGGACCACACCGACGGCTCTCCCCGCACCTTCAGCCATGACTCGCGCAAGCCCGCTGGGAATTCGCCTGTGCGAATGGCGGCCCCTGTGCCGGACCGCATAACGGCGAACATGCCCATGAGGGTGCTGTGCCGAGCCGTACAGCGCGCTCCAGTCGCCATGGCAGGGACGCATGGCGTCACAGCCCTGAGCAGTCTGCCACTTCTTTGAAAAAGACCTGGCCGACGACGGCGTGGCGACAATGCAAATCATCGCCGATGCAATAAGCAGTCGGATCATCATATCTCCCGGAATGCTGGAGTGAGGGAACGCGGGAACTAAGCCCTGCTCTGGAATGTCCGGCACGGAACCGCTGGTCATGGTGGGCGGTAACTAGGACCTGTGGGTATGTCCTGTCCAGCTAGACGCGAACAGGCAAATGAACTAGGTTTGACGGTTAATTCCGGATCGCCTGGATCTAGCGCCGCAACAGCGGCCGGTGGCGCGACAAAAAGTCGAACTAAATCAACAGGAAGCGCGCGGGCCGAGCCAGACCGAACCCGGAGCTTTACGCGAGCCGCGAAGAAGATGGCTCACAGGATGTTTGGGCACCCGCCAGCCGCACCGCGCGATCGTCCGTTTCAAAGCGGGAGACGCACGCCACCGGAAATGATCACGTTGAGAATGCGTTCTTGGCATCAACTTCGCTGGTGGTTTCCCCTCCCCGTGCCTAAGTAAGGTTAGCTTGCACGTGACCCAAAGCTCCTTCTTGGGCTGATTGGAAACAATACCCCTGAGCGAGGTGCATAAGCCGTCCACCGTCGTTGTTCGTGGTAGCTTCAATGATCGCGCTTCCGGTCCAGGAATCCTGAGTTGGCTTCGGGCGGAAGCGCGCTTGAATAACGAGGCGTTCGAGACGACGGAGGCGAACAATGAACGATTTTTGGGAATGGCGCAGTTCTTCGCGAGAATTCGAGGGCAGCCACGAGGGCACCGGCGGGAATAAAGTGCATGACCGCACCAGGGGAGGTAAAATCGGTCTGGTTGCCGGCGTGGCGCTGTTCGTGGTGCTGGCTGTGGTATTCGCGATCTTCGAATATGCGCAGTGAACAGCGGACCGGACAGCGAACAAAAGCGCCGCGCTCCAGCCGTGAGCCTTGAATAGTGGTCATTTCCACCATCGGATACGCGGAAGTTCACTCTTCCCGCGAGCGCTCGGTTGACTTTTCCAGCACGCTTCGCTCATAAACGCGCGCAACCGCACGCTCGGCATCCGGGCAAGTGCCTCTGATGTCATCCATGCATGGTCGATCGGGCCGCTTTCCGCAGGTGACATCCGAAGGCGTTGCGGGGGAGTGTCCCGAGTGGCAAAGGGAGCTGACTGTAAATCAGCCGCCTCATGGCTTCGCAGGTTCGAGTCCTGCCTCCCCCACCAATTATTTCAACCACTTACAGTAGAGATCAGCCCGCCTTCGAAGTGAGCCTTTCGCTTTGCGGTATGGCCTGTGTATGAGCGTTCGTCCGCCATCGTCCGGGTTTATCCGTGGAGTGCATTCTGGAGAGTTCAAATAGAACTCAGCCTCTTCGGATTAGCGTTAGAGAAAGCATCCGATCGTTCGAGACATCGCGCATGGCGTGACATTGGTCAGAGCTCAATATGGCGTTCTCATAACCTACCCCTCGCGGAACCTTCACAACCGCGCAAACCGTCCGCTCTGTGCACTTTTGGACAGACATCAGGAGTTTGAATGTGCGTTACTGTGTCTGCATTGCGCGGCACATGGCTTTCTATCGACGATGAGAACGCGAGTTGCGCTCCAGCCTCCCTCAAATGGAAGGATCGCGGCATGGGCCAGACTGTCCAACGTAAGAACTGTCCTGTCTGCAAGAAACTGCTGGCCATGGCCTTGCCGTCAAACGGAGCCGGGCCGCGAATTCCGCGGTGCATCGAATGCGACTCCTTGGTCGACGCAAGAACCATGAGATGGATCAACAGCAGTCTGATGCCGCCGACGGATACCGATTCTTCGTAGATGATGCCGCGCGTCGTCTCAGGATCGTCAGCCGACTGCTGACCGAGCTTTCAGTCCGGCCGAGTTTCTTGGCGATTGCCGCCGTACCTACGCCCTGCTCCCTCAGCGCGATCAACCGTTCATCCTCGGTGGGGGCCCATCTTCGCGACGATTTCTGCATCACTGCACAACGCCGCACCGGTGAATAGGTTCGCCGGCGCGTCAGCCACAGGCGAAATACTTCCGTGTGATCACGAAACAGGTTAGGTTTCGTGCCCCTTTCAACAAGGACCGAAGCGAAGCACATGAAAGACTTGAAGCTGTACCTGGATAAGCTTCTCGCCGATTCTGAACATTGCATCACGATCAGCAAGAGTACGCTCAACGATAAAAAGCGCGAGGTCTTCGAGATGCTCGCAGCGACCTATCGCAAGCTCGCCAGCGACATTGAAACTGTCATGGCGACGAATGCGATTCTGGATGAGGAGCGAGACAAGAGACTGATCGGCCTCCTCGGTACAGATGACAACGCCGCCGACAGCATCACCGAGATCACCAAGCTCCTGGGACAAAAACCAGAGAAGCCTACCCCGCCAGAAAAATGAACGTGTCCTTCAACTAGAGCGGGATGGGTTTATTTTGAATCGATTGAGATTCCCAAATCAGAATTCATCTGATTCAACATGCTGACTGGGAAGGAGGCCAGCATGGATGGGACGAGCCTATTCGAACGACCTTCGTGAGCGGGTAGTGCGTGCTGTCGTTAAAGGCGGCCTGTCGCGGCATCAGGCTGCGGCCCAGTTTGGGGTGGGCATCAGCACGGCGATCAACTGGGTACAACGCTTCCACGAGACCGGCAGCGTCGCGCCAAGCCAGATCGGCGGCTATAGGCCAAAGAAGATTGCGGGGCCGCACCGCGAATGGCTGCTGCAACGGTGCCGAAAGGACTTTACCGTGCGCGGGCTGGTGGCCGAACTTGCCGAGCGTGGCCTTAAGGTCGATTACCGCACGATGTGGGAGTTCGTTCACGCTGTGAAGCTCAGTTACAAAAAAAGACGCTGATTGCTGCAGAGCAGGATCGTCCCGATGTCGCCCGTCGGCGAGCGCAATGGACCAAGTATCGAGATCGGATTGATCCCACTCGGCTGGTGTTCATCGATGAGACCTGGACCAAAACCAATATGGCGCCGCTGCGGGGCTGGGCGCCGCGCGGTCAACGCATCAGAGCCAAGGTGCCGCATGGCCGCTGGCAGACCATGACCTTTATGGCCGCTCTGCGCCACGATCGCATCACCGCGCCGTGGTTCATCGAGGGGCCGATCAACGGCGAAGCCTTCCTTCTCTACATCGAGAAGGTTCTGGTCCCGACCCTGCGGCACGGCGACATCGTCATTATGGACAACCTCGGCTCGCACAAGGCCAGCGCCGTGCGTCGCGTCATCCGTGCCGCCGGTGCCCGGCTCTTCTACCTGCCGAAATACTCGCCTGATCTGAACCCGATCGAGCAGTTCTTTGCCAAGTTCAAACACTGGCTACGCAAAGCCGCGCAGCGAACCACCGAGGCCGTCTACAATGCTATCGCTCCGATCCTCGAAACCGTTGCACCGGCTGAATGCGCCAACTACTTCGTCAATGCAGGATACAACCAAATCTAAACTCATCATGCTCTAGAACCCGCGCCGGAGCGGAGAACACGACGGCAGGATTTCTCCGCTCCGGTCGAAAAGGCCGTCGTATCTACGGGGACGCCTTTTCCGGAACGTCCTATCATCGTAGCCGCAACGGCGGCTGTAAAACATTGCGGCTCAACCACACATCCGTGATCCAGGAACGCGCCCTGCCCCAGCGCATTGGCCTCAAACGGACCGATCTCCGAGTTGGTCCGCGTGAACCTGAAAAATGAGGAGGTCAGCATGGATGAAGACAGTGATGCCCGAATGCCTCAGGACCCGACCAGCAGGCTGTTCCTTTTCGCGGGCGGCTTCGGACTTGTGGCGGCTCTCGTGGGGTCCGGGCTTATCGTAGCGGCGGCTAGCTTCTAGAGCATGATCCCGAAAAGTGGAAACCGGTTTCGGATAAGATCCTGCTCGACAGAAAGACAAGCGACGAGTCTGATTCAACTTCAACGCAGTTGAAACAGACTCCAGCTCTCAACAAGTCGCGTTGGCTATAGTAGCAGCGGCTATAGTAGCAGCGCTTTGGTGAAATCACACTTTTACGTACGCGCGGCGGAACCCTGTTCGCCGGCGGCGTCGGCTAATACGCTGGCGTGCCGAAATTCGATAAAAGTTCAAGCAAACTATTCCCTCTTCCTATCAGACACTCAGACCAGGCTGACAGCCTCTGATTAGAAAAGGGTCCGCAGCATTCGCGGTTGAACTCAAGCTCATCAATGAAGCTGAACGTGAACCGCCGCCCGCTGTTCGTGGGGCATGTCATGGGGGCCGAGCCCGTTCGTGACATACACGAGGCTGGCCATCAGCAAGATAACAGAGCACGCTATAGCCCAACCGGCAGGGTTGTTGTTCCGTGCCTTGGGAAGACTGTTATCGTTCGAGACAAGGTTATCGTTCGGGAACAGGTTGTTATCCAGGACCAGCAATGCGCCCTCCATGGCGGCTTAAGCTTCATTTAGCGGCGAGAAACCTCTGTGCGCGTCCGCAGGCGGCCTAACCGGCGCGTCCTAGCCATCAAGGGGAACCCGAAAGTTTCGCAGTCGCTCCGCTATGAAAGCTGAACAAACAGATAACAGGGCTTCGATCTCCCGCGCAGTGCAAAATCGGCATACCTGCGATACGACTGCGGCATAACGCAGCAGCGCAAATGATCGTTCCTATCCCTTGCGGCGGTGACCTGGCGAACTCCAAGAGTGCGTTGCGCAACAATTCGGGCCGACTTTGCGCGATCACAAAGACAGGAAGATTTGCGGGATGCAGGCTCCGATCGATGGAACCGCCAGTTCGTCGAAAAAGCGGTTTCCCGGCATACGGTTAACCTCAAGCTGGAGCGATATGAGCACGTCCCGGAAGGACATCCATAACTCCGATGTGCCGAAGCTCTGTCAGAGTTGTGAGGTACGACACAAAGGCATGTGCGGCGCGCTCAACGCCAATGAGTTAGTGGATTTTGCCAAGCATACGCGTGTCGTGAAGGTATCCGCCGGCGATGTTCTCCTGCAGGAACAGGGATCGATCAGGGCCTACGCGAATGTCATGCGCGGTGTGCTCAAGCTGACCAAGACAATGGCCGATGGCCGCCAACAGATCGTCGGACTTCAATTCGCACCCGATTTTGTCGGACGTCTCCATCAAGACGAGAGCCCTGTCCGCGTCGAAGCCTGTTCAGGCGTTGAGGTCTGCAGCATAACCAGAAACGCGCTGCGGAAGATGCTCGAAAAAAATCCGGCCCTCGAAACCAAGCTGCTTCACCAGGCCCTGCGCGAGGTCGATCAGGGTCGCGAGTGGATGCTGGCGCTGGGACGAAAGACGGCGCGTGAAAAGGTGGCCAGCTTTCTGATGATGATGGTTCGGCAGATCGATCCGTTTTCAAGAGGGAACGCCGCCACGGCTTTCGATCTTCCGCTTACGCGAGCGGAAATGGGCGACTTTCTCGGTTTGACGATTGGAACCGTTTCGCGCGAACTCACGCGACTGCGGCGAGTCGGGGTGATCAGGATTTCCTCTCACCGTCACATCGATGTTCTGAATCTAGAAGCGCTTCGGCAATCCGCCGGTTAAACGGCACAATCCTCGCACGGGCGCTTTCTAGAGCCTTTTCGCTTCTGATGTAATCAGAAGCGAGGCTCTATATTGTTGTTTTGACGCGTTTTCTTCACGCGAACAGGTCATCCACTTCGCTTGAAAAACGCTCTAAAAACCCAGGCTCAAATCGGCAGGCAATGTCGGCGGTCAACGACGTCTTCGCCCCGCGCTACTCTACGTTCCGTTTCCGGGTTACGGAGAGAAGAAGCCATAGGGTACGAAGATGCCGTCACTACAAACGCTGGCTCATCCATAACCAACTGAATGCAAAAATAACCTCAAACAGGCGAGTGACGGATGGCGACGGATATCCGGTTATGATAGCCGTCTGGAGATAAGACGCCTCACAGCTTCGCAGGTTTCTCCGGCCTCCACTATTTCAGATCTCCAAGTTTACGATTCTCGATAGATTCCGCACCGTCCGAGACACGCCTACATGAGCGATCGTGATCGAGAGCCGCGATTCCGGCGGGCTTCACGCCCGCGGAGCGACATTCACACCAAGGAGGCCGGAGGCCGGAACCATCAGCCAAAGCGTGGCTCGGCGCGGAAGGCTCGCGAGACCAGCCCCGATGGTCCGGCGGTGCTCTACGGCTGGCATACGGTGACAGCCGCGCTGGCCAATCCTCGCCGCCGCATCCGAAAACTGCTCGTCACGGAAAACGCCGCGCGACGGCTCACGCATGAGAATATCGACACCCCGATCACGCCCGAGATCGTCCGGCCGAGTGCGATCGACCAGCGCCTCGGCCCCGACGCGGTGCATCAGGGACTGCTCGCCGAAGCTGATCCCCTGCCCTCGCCCGATATCGAGACGCTGACGCAGGAAGGCATCGTGCTGGTGCTCGACCAGATTACGGATCCGCACAATGTCGGCGCGATCATGCGATCGGCCGCGGCTTTTTCGGTGAAGGCGATCGTCACCACAGCACGCCACAGTCCCGAGGCCACCGGCGTGCTCGCGAAGTCCGCCTCCGGCGCGCTGGAGATCGTGCCGCTGGTGCTGGTGCAGAATCTGGCGCGAGCGCTGGCCGGGCTGAACGACCGCGGCTTCATGACGGTCGGCCTCGACAGCGCCGGCAGCGAAAATCTCGCCGCCGTCCCGTTGCGGGAGCCATTGGCTCTGGTGCTGGGCGCCGAAGGCAAAGGTCTACGGCAATTGACGCGCGACACATGCAGCGCGGTTGCGCGCCTCGACATGCCCGGCCACATCAAGAGCCTGAACGTCTCGAACGCCGCGGTGCTGGCGCTTTATATCGGCGCCAGCCGTCTCGGCCTCATGCACTGACGGCGCGACGCCAGATCACATCGGACATCGCAAGCGTTTCATTCATCGGGCGCGCCGGTCAGTCGTGGCGATACTGCACGGCATGACGGTAGCCATGATGATGATCCGATCCGTAGATCACACGCGGAAGGGCGGCGCGATGGCCATCGCGTGAAGCATGGCCGTAACGCAGATGACGGCGACTATGCGGGTGGACGCCCTGCCGGTTCCGATTCCAGCGATAGCTATATATGACCGGTCCGGCCGCCGGCGCGCCATCATAATAGTGGTGCATGGCGTGGGCGTAACGGCCGCCGTCATAGGGATAGTAATAGGGACGGCTGTAGGCGTTCCATCCGGCGACGGCGCTTTCCTGATAGGTCGGCACCGGCGCGAAGTTGCCGGGACCACTGAAGGCCGGCCCCTGATTGACATAGTAGTATTGCGTCGGAGAAGGCAGGTGCTCATAGCTGGCGAAGCCGGCGCCGTAATAGCCGGGACCATAACCCCATGCGCAGGAGCCATACGAGAGACATGAAGCGCATCCGCCCGTGTACCACCCTCCGCATGCCATCGCGGGCGCGACGCTTGCGGCCACCATGGCCGCAGCCGCGACCAGTCCGGAAACCATCTGACGCATGACTCTCTCCTGCTGTTTTTCTGTTCTGTTTTTGCCGTGGATCTCAACGAACGCCGGGAGGTAAACCCGACGGCCCGATCCGGGGCGCGAGGATCACCGGAGGCGGCATCTGCGGGATGTCGGATTGCGCAGGCGTCGGGTTGGAACGGGCCGACCACGACTGATGAAAACTTTCGGCGCGCCGCGGCGGTTTGCGATTGGGCGGCGGCTCGATTTCGAGGCGGCCATAGCCGGGCGAGCGGCCAAGGCTCGGATAGTAATGACCGACATACGGGTCGTCATCGACGTAGCGTCCGCCATACACCGTGGGCCGCGGTTGCATCCTCCTGCCAAGCCCCCAGTCGCCCTCGACCACGGCATAGGATGCGTCGACACCGTTGATGATGACGGGAACGCCGGGACGTCCGGGAATTACAATCACCGGACCGCTGCCGGCCACCGCCGTCAACGAGGTTCCGATCAGAACAGCCAGCACTAATCCGATGCGCATCACTGGATTCCCGGGTTACGGCAAATCCTAATCGAACCGACGCCGGCAAGAGTTAAGGCTGCCACCGAAACTTGCAGTAAGCCTAACGTGACGTGATGCGCGGGGGTTCAAATGCGAACGAACCTGCTGTCGAACCGTTAACGCGGGGTCCCGCGAGCCCCAGGCATTGACGATACCGACATGCCGCCATAAGCAGGCTTCGTGTACCCAGAGGCGCCAGTGATCCCGGGGCCCGCGCCGCTGTTGTCCACCCGTGTTTTGGTTTATCGTCTTGTCGCGGAGCGTTTCGAGCGAAGCATGTCCTCGGGCTTGAACCCTAAGGATAGATACCGGTTCGCCACAAGAAAATGCGGTCCGAAAACAATTTCGGGAGCATGGTTCGATTCAACATGATCGGATCATGTTCAAGAGCGGAGTGGAATGAGGAAAAGTGTGGCGCGGTCTTCCGCCCGCACCCCAGTTCTCTCAGAATATTGATATGATCACGTTCATGATCGATTTTGGATCGATTCGATCCAAAATCATCATGATCCAGGCCGGCGTAGCACAGCGGTAGTGCAGCGGTTTTGTAAACCGAAGGTCGGGAGTTCGATCCTCTCCGCCGGCACCATTTCCCCTCTCGCCGCGCCTCGCATGAGCGCGATCAGAGAACAGCATGTCTTCCACGGGGTCTCCGCCACCGGGCCGCAAGTCCAGAGCTTCCCTCTCCCGATACACCCGACCAGGATGAGGGGTGATGGCGTGAGCGAGGCGCTAGGTCGTTGCCGCCGCCGATATCAGGGTCGCCCAATGTCCCGTATGGATGGCAGCCTCGGCCGAAGCAGCGAATGTCATGCGGCTGGTCGATTATCGGGACCGGCTGTTGCCTGGAGCATGTTCGCTTCTGATTGAATCAGAAGCGAAGCTCTCAATTGTTTTGACGCGTTTCCTTCACGCGAACCGGTACCCACGTCGCTCGAAAACGCTATAGAAGCGAGCCACACAATGATTCCGCCGGATGCAACGCCTTCCAGCGAGAAGGATAATGACGACGCATGAGGCTAGAGCCGCCCGCCCTCTCGCAACCGGGGCAGCGCGGCCGTCCTGCTCTTTACCATGTCCGAACGAACATGCGCCGCTCCAGCGGTTGTGGCCGGAGGCGGCTCACGCCGCCGCCACCTCCTCTTCCTCGGCGCCGCGCCGCCTGCCATGCGCCGTCCTGTTATGCGCGGCTCCCACGGCTTCAGTCAGATCGTTGCGGAATCTCACGTAAGGCGGCTTTACGCCGTGAACCAACAACGTACGCCGGATCGCGGGGCGTGCTCCGACAATATAGACGGGCGCTTTCCGGCGATGGGCCTTGTGCATGACACCCTCGATCGTCGCGGCTCCGGAAGAGTCGATCATCGACACCTCCGAGAAATCGATGACATAGGCTTTGGCGTGCTCATCAAGACGGTCGAGTTCCTCGCCGACATTCGCCGCTGCCCCGAAAAAGAACGCCCCGGAAATCCGGTGAACGGCCACGGCGGGATCAGCGTCAAGATCAACATCATATGACTTGCGGCCGTTACCATCGACGGTGTCCGACTTGTCATCGTCGATCGGTGAACGTGCATTCTCGACTTTCACCGACTGCGCCATGCGATGCAGGAACAAGAGCGCGCCGATACCGAATCCGACGAGAATGCCCTCGATGAGATCGCGGAAGATCACCAGCAGGAACGTCGTCATCAGTATCACCGCGTCGCTGCGCGAAGCGCGCAGCAGCATCGCGAATGCGTGCCTTTCAGCCATGTTCCACGCCACCACGGCCAGCACCGCTCCAAGCGCGGCCAGCGGGATGAACGAAGCCAATGGCGCGGCGATCAGCATGAACAGCAGCAAAAACACCGCATGCAGCATGCCCGCGATCGGACCGTGTGCACCAGAGCGTATATTCGTCGCCGTGCGGGCGATGGTACCGGTTACGCAGAAGCCGCCAAACAGCGGAGCGGCAATGTTGGCGAAACCCTGCGCCATAAGCTCGCAGTTGGAACGGTGGCGGTGCCCGCTCATGGAGTCGGCGACCACCGCCGATAACAGGCTTTCGATCGATCCCAGCAACGCGAAGGACAGAGCCGCGGGCAGCACCTCCGTGATTTTCTCCAGCGAGATTACGGGGAGCGCGGGTGTCGGCAACGTTTGAGGAATGCCACCGAAACGAGTGCCGATCGTCTCGACCGGCAGGCCGAGCGCCCAGACCGCAACCGAGGCAATACCGACCGCAATCAGCATCGCGGGGTAGCGGGGACGGAAACGGCGTATCGCGACGATTACCGCGATAGACAGCAGGGAGACCCCCACCGCAGCGGTGCTGATGGTCGGCAGCGCCTCACCAATCGCCATCAGCTTGGGAATCAATTCCCCCGGCTCTTTTTGCGCAAGAGTGAGACCCAGCAATTCGGTGAGTTGGCTGGCAAAGATGATCACGGAAATGCCCGCCGTGAATCCAATCGTCACGGGAAACGGAATATACTTAATGTAGGTCCCGAACCTGAGCAGCCCGATCGCGAGTTGGATGAAACCCGAAAGCAGGGTGGCAAGAATCAGCCCTTCCACCCCGTGAAGCGCGACGGTCACGGACACAAGGACGATAAACGCGCCCGCGGGGCCTCCGATCTGATATCGGCTGCCGCTAAGAAGCGAGACGACGAACCCGCCGACGACCGCGGTGTACAAGCCGCGGTCCGGGCTCACTCCGGAAGCGATGGCGATCGCCATCGAGAGCGGTATCGCCACGATGGCGACGGTCAGCCCGGCCAGAACATCCGCACGGAAATTCTTGAACCCATAACCTTCTCGAAGTACCGTAATGAGTTTTGGGGTGAATTGTTCAACAAAGGTCGGTTCAACCGGAGCCATACGCATCCCTTCTTATGCCGTTGAACGGCGGGATCATCGGCCGGGGCCGGTAGGTCGCCGTCGCGCTGCGAAACCCCGG
Organism: Nitrobacter winogradskyi Nb-255; assembly: GCF_000012725.1. Classification (NCBI taxonomy): domain Bacteria; kingdom Pseudomonadati; phylum Pseudomonadota; class Alphaproteobacteria; order Hyphomicrobiales; family Nitrobacteraceae; genus Nitrobacter; species Nitrobacter winogradskyi. The sequence goes on from NC_007406.1 coordinate 2,256,034, forward strand.
ACATCCTCGGCCAATTGCTTCTGGTCGATGCCGAACAAGGCGCGTGCAGCACGCATTTGCGCGGAGGTGATCAAGGCTCGCCGTCACCTAATGTATCCTACTTTACATTCGCGATATCAAGTAGGGCAAATAACCGCAGCTTGCCCATGAAGGGTCGTGCTCCCTCGCCGGCCTTTGTCCACGCGCGCCAACTGCGGCGTTCTTCATCGGTCTTCCTCCTGAAAACCAAAGGGAAAATAATGGAACGCGGCACCGGCACGAAGCCGTCGACCGTCACGGATAAATGGCCGTCATGACGCCGGCATTACCGGTTCATGGCCCGACAAGACCAAAGCGCGCGCCCCGGTCGTCCCCGGCGACCCGCGCGAAGCGGTGACAGAGGATCCCATCTGGTCTTTGAATGGTACGGACGCCCGCCTGACCGAGCCGATCCAAGACTCGTCGATGTCTTCGAAGGAGAAATAGACCCGCCAGCCGAGCCGCCCATTCGGCACCTCGCCCGTGATTGCTCCACGCAGGTTGGGCCGGCATCCCGCCCTCCCCGCGCAGACGAGAAGCGCGCCGCGCCAGGTGATGAACTTCGTGCCCGATTGGAATGCCCCGTTGCTGGCGATCGTCAGGCATCCGCCTCGTTGATAACCTTGAAGCCACCGAAGATCATGGGCCGGTTGTCCCTGGAGCGACTCCCGTCCACGACCGGCAGGAAATAAAGTTGATATCAACACAGCCGCGTTGATAAACATAGCTGCGCTATGCCCAGCGGAGCGCCGGAAACCACGAAGTGGCTTTCAACGGTTTTCCGCCGATGCCTTTCGGTGACAGAGCGGCAACGGAACGGCTGACGATGGCGGGCGTTGAGCCTCGAAAGAGGACACCCTGACGTGAAGAAATTGCTTATCTCTTTGCTTGCCATCGCATTCGTTGCCGCCATCGCGGGAGTGGGCGTGATCCTGTTCTCGAAGGAACAGGCGACCGTTGCGCTCGAGGAGCAGTACGGTTCTGATCCGAAACTTCCTCCGCCGGACCCGCGCATTCTGCCGACCGTGAACCAGGCCAGGGCCGAGCCGTGGAAGCGAGGCGAAACGCCGACCGCCGCTCAAGGCTATGCGGTGTCCCAGTTCGCCGATGGACTTGATCATCCGCGCTGGCTGCATGTGCTGCCGAACGGTGACGTGCTTGTCGCGGAAAGCAACAAGCCGCCCCAGGATGAAAGCAGCATGGGCATCCGCCGCTGGGTGGCGAAGCTCGTGATGAGCAGCGCAGGCGCCAGCACGCCCAGCGCGAATCGCATCTCCATCCTGCGCGACGCGGACGGCGACGGCGTAGCGGAGTTAAGGCAGCCCTTCATCACCGGACTGTTCTCACCTTTCGGCATGGCGCTGCTCGATGGCAAGCTCTATGTCGCCAACGCCAACTGCATCGTGGCCTTTCCTTATCAGGAAGGCGCAACGGAAATCACCGCGAAGCCGGAAACAATTACCGAGCTGCCCGCCGGGCTGAATCACCATTGGACAAAGGACGTCATCGCATCCCCAGACGGAACGAAGCTCTATGTCACCGTCGGCTCCAACAGCAATGTCGGCGAGAACGGCATGGAGGCGGAGGAAGGCCGCGCGGCCGTCCATGAAATCGACCTGGCCACAAAGCAGAAGCGCCTGTTTGCCACGGGGCTGCGCAATCCTAACGGGCTCTCCTGGCAACCCGACAGCGGCGAACTGTGGGTGGTGGTCAACGAGCGCGACGAGATCGGCAGCGATCTCGTGCCGGACTACATGACCTCAGTGAAGGAGGGTGCATTCTATGGCTGGCCATACAGCTATTTCGGACAGCACGTCGACGATCGCATAGAACCGCGTCGACCTGACCTGGTCGCGAAGGCCATCAAGCCGGACTATGCACTCGGCTCCCATACGGCCGCGCTTGGCCTCACCTTCAATAGCGGAAGCCTGTTCGGGCCTGAAATGAAGAACGGCGCGTTCATCGGCCAGCATGGATCATGGAATCGTATGCCGCGCAGCGGTTACAAGGTGATCTTCGTGCCGTTCAGCGACGGCAAGCCCGCCGGACCTCCGCGGGATATCCTGACCGGATTCCTGCGTCTTGATGAGAGCGCGGCAGGCCGCCCCGTTGGCGTTGCTGTCGCCCGCGATGGGGCGCTGCTGGTGGCGGACGATGTCGGCAACAGTATCTGGCGGGTGACGCCGAGCCAATCCGGCCAGACAAACCCCGGAAGCGTCGGGTCGGAACCATAGTGATCGCTTCGCGCAATAACTGCTGCGAGCCCGGTCACGCGTCAACTCACGATGAGAACATTATGATGTCTGAGATGTTGAGGATCAGCCGACCCGCGACGCGAACCGGAGCGCGACAATTTCAGGAATTGCAGAACCTGAAAAACGGGAAGCTGCGGAGCTTCACTGGTCAGCTCCCACTTTAACTGAAGCGCCCGTCCTCGCGGACGGGCGCTTACCTTATCTAACCTTCGAATCTGACCCATGACAAGAGCAAGCAAACCCTGCTTGCTCAACGATCTCCTGACCACGGGATATATAGCTCGGCGTTGGCAACGAGCGCCTTGACCAGAGCTATATCAACTCCGACGGATGGAGGCCGGCAGCAGATTACTCCGCTGAGCAGATGCTTGCGCTTGCGCTTGCGCTTGCGCTTGCGCTTGCCCGGCCCCATGTGACTACACGTCAAGTCCTTCCGTCAATCAAGACATCGTAGCATCACCTACCATTCCACCTTCTCCATCTTGCGCACGACGACATGGGTGTCGCGTGTGAAGATGCCGGTCGGTCCCCAGTAATTCCATCCATAGGTGAACTGGGCATAGCCGCCTGCCAGGAACAACGGATTGATACGAATACGCGTCAGACTGTTGTGCCCTCCGCCACGCCACTTCCGTTCCTGGGACTTCGGAATGTACACCGTGCGCTCGACCGCGTGGTAATACATGCAGGTGCCAGGCTGGATTCGACGGCTGACGTTGGCTCGGGTCACGACCACGCCGTTGTCGTTGTAGACTTCGACCCAGTCGTTATCCTCGATACCGACCTTTTCCGCATCCCGGTCATTGATCCACACCGGATCCATGCCGCGAGACAGCATCAGCAGCCGATGGTTGTCTTTATAGGTGGAGTGAATGTTCCACTTGCCATGCGGCGTGATGTAGTTCAGCACCAGCGAGCGGTCATCCACCCGGCTCTTCACGATGTCGCCGGTCTTGCGCGGGTTGAGGCGCGGCTTGTAGGTCGGGATGTGCTCGCCGAAGTCCAGATACCACTGATGATCAAGATACAGCGACTGCCGGCCCGTCAGCGTACGCCACGGCACCAGGCGTTCAATATTCATACACCAGGCGGAATATGCACGACCGTCGTTGACCAGGCCCGTCCAGCAGGGGCTCGTCAGGATCCGGCGCGGTTGACGCGTCAGATCGTAGAATGTCGACGAGACGCCTCGCGTCGGTTCGGCAATATCGGCAAGCGGAAGTCCGACATGCTGCTCCTCGTTGACGAAGCCCTGATAGCTGACCTCACCATTCGCCACAGGCGCACACAACAGAACAACGTTGCACGCGTCGAGAACATCCTCGAGGCTCGGGTAACGCTTGCCGCCCCACTCCACACACCGCATATGCCTCGAATCCGGCATCGGCATGATCGGATTTTCCAGCATCTGGTCGTACTGCTTCTTGATCGGAATGTTCACGCCGACCGCTGAGATGCCGTCTTCACGCGCCTTTGGTCCGAACGAAATGAACTTGTTATACAAGTTCGCATAGTCGCGTTCGACCACCCGCACATGCGGGAAGGACTTGCCCGGCACCAGCTTGCACTCGCCTTCGGCCCAGTCAAGAATCTCGGGCTGAGCGAGTTCGTCAGGGGTGTCGTGCATCAGCGGCTGAAGCACTATGTCACGCACCGGCTTGGAGAACGCCAGCGGAGACAGCTCGCTGACCTTCTTCGCGATCAGCTTGAAGATCTCCCAGTCCGTCTTGGACTCCCAAACCGGCGGAACCGCCTGCCCCAGCACGTGCAGGAACGAGTGCAGATCCGTCGTGTTGAGATCGTTCTTCTCGTACCAGAACGCGGTCGGCAGGATGATGTCGGAGTACAGCCCTGTCGTGTTCATGCGGAAGTTGATGTCCACAACGAGGTCATACTTCCCCTGAGGAGCCGTGTCTCGATACTTGACCGTCGTCGTCTTGCCTTTGGCACGCTCCTCAGCGATGACATTGTCATGTGCGCCGAGGTAATGGCGCAGGAAGAACTCATGACCCTTGGCGCTCGACTGGATCGCGTTTGCGCGCCAGATAAACCACACACGCGGCCAGTTCTCCTCGGCATCGGGATCATTGATCGCCAGATCCAGTTTTTTGCTTGCGACCTGATCCGCGACGTAGGTCGCAATATCGGCGGTCGACTTCGCGCCGGCACGTTCGGCCTCAGCCACGACCTCGATCGGGTTACGATGGAAGTTTGGCGTAAACGGCATCCAGCCACAACGAACCGACTTCGCCTCGAGATCGATCGCATGACCCTTGGCCCACCGCGGGTTCGGAGCCGTCAGGCCATACTCGGTGAACTCCTGCTCGTAGCGCCACTGACAGCTATGGGCATAGTGCCAGGTCGACGACTGCACGACGCGCGGCGGCTTGTTCCAGTCCAGAGCCATTGCAACCGTGGACCATGGCGCAACCGGCGCCAGCTTTTCCTGGCCGACATAGTGGTTGATGCCGCCGCCGTTGACGCCACAGCAGCCGCACAGGATCAGGGCGACCGTCGCCGACCGGTAGCAGAGGTTGTTGTAGTACCAGTGGTTGGCGCTGGCGCCCACGATCACCATCGACTTGCCGTTGGTGAGCTCGGCGTTGGTCGCGAATTCACGCGCGAACCTGATCGCGGTCTCACGGCCGATGCCGGTGTGACGCTCCTGCCATGCCGGCGTGTAGGGCGCGTCCTCATCGTCATAGCTGGTCGCGAACGAGCCTTCCAGGCCGCGGCTGTGACCGAACTGGGACATCATGATGTCGAAGCCGGTCGTGACCAGAACCTCGCCCTTGTCGGTCGCGATGCGCTTCACCGGAACGCCGCGCGAAACGACGCTGCCGTTCACGAAGTCGTCGAACCCGACCTGCACCACGCCGTCCGACTGATCGATGAAGCTCAGCACCGGATCGATCGGGCTGTTGTCGAGCGTGTCTTCCGCCGACAGATTCCACTTGCCGTGCGTGGAGCCCCAGCGATCGCCGACCTGGCCCTTGAACGCGCGCGGCTCGCCGGTGGCGGTGTCGAGCACCAACATCTTCCACTCACCGTTCTCGACGTCCTTGTAACGCGCGACGCGATTGGACCGCAGCAGCCGGCCGGTCTTGTAGGTGTTGCCGTTGGGCTCGAGCTCGACAAGGAACGGAAGGTCGGTATAGCGCTTCACATAGTCGATGAAGTACGGCACCTGACGATCGATGTAGTACTCCTTGAGAATGACGTGGTTGGCCGCCATCCACAGAGCCGTGTCCTGACCCGCCTGGATCGGAATCCACTCGTCGCAGTACTTCGCGATCTGGCTGAAGTCCGGCGAGAGAACCACGAACTTGGTGCCCTCGGTGCGCGCTTCCGAGATGAAGTGCACGTCGGGCGTGCGCGTCATGTTCATGTTCGACGCCATCGAGACGATGAACTTCGAATTGTACCAGTCGGCGCTTTCGCACACGTCGGTCTGGTCGCCCCAGATCTCCGGGAACGACGTCGGCAGGTCGGCGTACCAGTCGTAGAAGCTCATCAAGCCGCCGCCGAAGAGCGACAGAAAGCGTGTACCAGCCGCGAATGACAGCATCGACATCGCCGGAATGGGAGAGAAGCCCATCACCCGGTCCGGTCCGTGCTTGCGCGCAGTATATAAACAGGACGCCGCGATCAGTTCGATCAGCTCTTCCCACTTGGCACGGCGGAAGCCACCTTTGCCGCGCGCCTTCTGGATACGATTCCGCTTCTCTTCATCTTCGACCAGCGACGCCCAGGCCTGCACGGGATCGGGATACGACGCCTTGGCTTCATGCCAGAGGTCGGCGAGAGGACCACGAATGTACGGATACTTCACGCGGATCGGGCTGTAGACGTACCACGAAGCGGAGATGCCTCGCTGGCAGCCACGCGGCTCATAGGGCGGCAGGCTGCGCTCAAGCAGCGGATAGTCGGTCTGCTGCATCTCCCATGTGATGATGCCGTCCTTGACGTAGATCGCCCAGGAGCAACCGCCGGTGCAGTTCACGCCGTGCGTACTGCGGAAGACGTTATCGTGGGACCAGCGATTACGGTAGAACTCTTCCCACTTGCGCTCCCGGGGATTAACGAGGTCAAGTATCCAGCTCATCAGTGTCTCCTCAGTGCCTTCGACCGGCCGCGAGGCCTGTCGTCACTCACATCACCTTCTTCAATCTTCTTCTTCGAACCGCTCCGCGGAGTCAGCCGCCGGTTCTGTCAATGAATTCGATCGCAGGTTTTCGTGTAACCATATCGATACCGCTCATCATGCCTTTCCTTTTGCAAAGAGCTCCCCTTCGCCGGAGGGTGCTATTCCCTCCGTCGTTTGTTATGCGCAGGATTAATCGCGTCGAGAGTCCGCCCGCTCGTTCGCAGGCAAACAGAAATCCGCCAACCTGATTGGTTCGGGGTACGTGCTCCCACCGCGATCTATACCGCAGTGAGAGTCATTGCCTTAACGGCAGCTTGGAGGACTCAATCCTAGATGACGTTCCAACATAGGCTTGAGCTTTTCGTTTTTGCAATAATCCAATCCATGCGCGATGCGACGACCTCCTCTGTTGTAATCGCGATGGTCGACGAACTACACGACGTTGAGTAAGCATCCCTGATGCCGATTTTGATTGCGTCAGCAAGACATTCCGACATCTTCTCAATCGCTGGTCATTCTTTTTGAAGGCAAGTGATCGCTGTCGGCAGATCCGCAATGCAGGAATGCAGAACAGGAAATGCAGAATCCTCTTAACTGACGCAGGCTTTATGAATTCCGCAACTTAAAGCGCGACCGTCGTTCCGACGCATGAATGACGGAGTTGCTATGTCAACAGCCGTACATTGCGAGAGGCGCCTGGCTCCGCCTCATACGCTCTCTCATAGGACTCGTGGTCTTCGCGATCGCCTCGACGATCGACGATGTTTCATCAGCTTGCCTTAGGCATGGAATAAACAGATCGAATTTCTACTTTGTCGGCACGTCACCTAAGATGTGCATGTGGGGCTAGTCGCCTCAACTAAACACCACCAACCTCCTGGCCGCTGTTGCGTCGTACCGATCCCTGTGTATCTGGCGACGCGCGTATGTCGGCCGTCGGACTTTTACCGTTTGGCGGTGTTCATCGACGTTAGCGTCACTGTCGCAATACCGGCTTCGATCGGAGGATGGTCATGGTGGATGCATTGAACCTCGGCCGGCGTCTGCGGGTGCGCTCGACCGCCTATGTGGCAAGTGAGTTGGTGCCGTTCTTCTGGCCGATGCGCAACTTCATCAGCCGCAATCCGCTGCGTAGACTGGAGAGCATGCCGTTCGAGCAGGCGGTGCGGCGCGGCGCGGCGCTGTTTCACGCCCGCATGTTCCTGCCGCGCGGCGACTATCAGCGCTGGCGGCGCGAGGGCAAGGTGCGGCCGGAGACCCTCGACGAGGAGATCGGGCGACGCTCGCAGGACCTGCCTCCGGTGCCGGGCGTCGACTGGCCGCGCTGGCTGCATGCGCTGATGCAGACGCCGCACGACCGCGATGCGGTGGTGCGCGGCGTGCGGGCGAAGGACGTCCACGCCGCGCTGCGCGGCCATCCGCCTTCCGCGCAGGCCGTCGACGTCGCCGCGCTGCTGCCGGAGCTTGAACAGCGCCTGCACGCGCGCACGCTGCCCGAGGCGGTCGATGCCCTGTGGGGCACGGGACTCGCCGACGAGCTCGATGACCTGGTGATCAAAAGCTACCTTGATTTCTTCGACGAAGACCAGTCCGCCTGGCGGATGCCGGGGCGCGAGCGCGGCCTGTTCTCCGCCTGGAGCGAGGTCACGCGGCGCAACGCGCGCATGGTCCTGCGCCGGCTGCATGTGCGGCACATCCTCGACCACGTGCAGGACGCCGAGAGCGCGGTGGTGTACGTCATGGAGGAGATGGGCATCGGCGCCGAGGCCTGGCCGACCTACTTCACCCGCGTGCTCACCCGGCTGCACGGCTGGACCGGCTTCGTGCGCTGGCGGGCGTCGGCCAAACATTACTATTGGGCGCAGCAGTACCCGGCCGATATCGTCGATCTGCTGGCGATCCGGCTGGTCATGGGGCTGGCGCTGCTGCAGGAAAGCGCGCGCCATCGCGGCACGCCGATGCGGCGTGACGATCTTGGCGCCGTGGTGCGCGAACGCGGCGCGGAATGCGTGCTGCGGTACGCGCTGCACAGCGGCGAGGTGCTGCCCGACTGGGCGCAGCGGATCGACGACACGCTGTCGCGCGGCAACGGCGCCCGCTGCCATGATCTCCTGCAACGCTACTGGCCGCTGTGGCAGGCCCGACTCGGGCAGCAACAGGCCGCCGCGCTGCGCGAGCTGGCCGCCGCGGCGAACGCCACCGCCGCGCTCGATGCGCTGGCGCCGGAGGACGTCGAGGGCCTGTTGCAGGGGCTGCGGGACTTCGCGCCGCAGGAAGGCATGGTGTGGACGCTGGCGATGGAGGGGCAGGCCATCGACAAGCTGCTCACCCAGGTGCAGGCGCCGCAGGATCCGCCGCCCGACAAGCGGCCCTTCGCGCAAGCTCTGTTCTGCATCGACGTGCGCGCCGAACCCATCCGCCGCCACCTGGAGCGCGTGGGCAATTACCAGACCTTCGGCATCGCCGGCTTCTTCGGCGTGCCGGTGGGCTTCCTCGGCTACGGCAAGGGCAGCGAAAGCCACTACTGCCCGGCGGTGATCACGCCCAAGAACCTGGTGCTGGAGCTGCCCGCCGCGCTGGACCCCCACAACGAGGATTTCGTCAGCACGCTCGGCCACGTGCTGCACGATCTCAAGAAGTCGGTGCTCTCGCCCTATGTCACGGTGGAGGCGGTGGGCATGCTGTTCGGGCTGGACCTGTTCGGCAAAACCCTGGCGCCCCTGGGCTACAGCCGCTGGCGCCGCCGCATCGACACCGAAAAACCGGTGACCCGCCTGCTGGTCGACAAGCTCAGCCGCGAGCAGGCCGACTCCATCATCCGCACCCTGCAGCGGGCGATGATCGTCAAGGCGCTGCACACCGAACTGAAGATCGAGCGCGAGCGGGTGGATTCCGGGATAATCCGCGAGCTGCGCGAGATCGCGCTGCGCCGCCGCGACGGGCCGACGCGGCTGCGCACGACGTTCGGCGTGCCCCAGACGCAGGAGACCGAGTTCATCGACAAGCTGCGCCAGGTCTACGGCGTCGATGCCGACTACACCAATCATCAGCTCGAGCGGCTGGGGCGCATCGGCTACTCGCTCGACGAGCAGGTCAACTACGTGCACACGGCCCTGACCATGATCGGGCTGACCCAGACCTTCTCGCGCTTCGTGCTGGTGGTCGGCCACGGCGGCAAGACCGAGAACAATCCTTACGAGTCAGCTCTGGACTGCGGCGCCTGCGGCGGCGCCAGCGGCATCGTGAACGCCCGGGTGTTCGCGCAGATGGCCAACAAGGCCGCTGTACGCGAGCGGCTGGCGGCCATGGGCATCACCATCCCGGAAGACACCTGGTTCATGCCCGCGCTGCACGTCACCACCACCGACGCCATCGAACTGTTCGACCTCGACCTGCTGCCGCCGCGCCACCTGGTGTACCTGGAACGCCTACGTAACAGCCTGCGAGCAGCCTCGCGCCTGACCGCGGCCGAGCGCATGCCGAAGCTGTTGCCGGAGGCCAAGGCGCTCGAGCCGGCGGAAGCCTTGCGCCTGGCGAACCGCCTGGCGGTGGACTGGGCGCAGGTCCGCCCCGAATGGGGACTGTCGGGGAACGTCTACGGCATCGTCGGCCGCCGCGCGCTCACCGAGAACTCGGATCTGCAGGGCTCCGCCTTCCTGCTGTCCTACGACTGGCGCTGCGATCCCAGGGGCCGCCTGCTGGAGAATCTGTTGACGGGACCGGTGGTGGTGGGCCAGTGGATCAACCTCGAATACTTCTTCTCCACCGTGGACAACTCCCGTCTTGGCAGCGGCAGCAAGGTCTACCACAACGTGTCCGGGCGCTTCGGGGTGATGACCGGCAGCCTGAGCGATCTGCGCACCGGCCTGCCGATGCAGACGGTGATGCGCGAGGGACGCCCTTACCACGAGCCGATGCGCCTGATCGCGCTGATCGAGGCGCCGCTGGACTTCGCCGGCCGCGTGCTGGAGCGCGTGGTCAAGGTCAAAAGCCTGGTGCTCGGCGGCTGGATACGCGCCATCGTCATCGACCCCACCCAGGGCTACAAGCCCTTCGTCTTCAACAACGGCCAGTGGGAGGAGCGGACCCCTCTGATCGCTCCTGCCGAGAAGGAATACTCCGCATGAACGAGATCAAGCTGCATCCGGCCGTCGATCGAGGCAGGTCCTCGCCTTCTGACGCGCTTGCTCCCACGGTTGACTGAAGGCTCGCGCGCGAACGCATCATCTCCCTGCCTGCCAACGCAGATTCGCGCCGCCATTCGGCCCTCACGTCGCTGCTTTCGACTTTGTCGATCGTGTGATCGCAGATATCCATTCTGGCCAACCCATAATCCGGATACCGATTTACTTGACAGCACTTCGCTATATTCAGTACACTATATCGCACTCCACCTCATGGAGTACTCTCTGTCAGACGCGCCGTTTCTGCTTGTCGGCTTCCTGAGCCTTAGAGAACGGTGTTGATCTCAACAGGTATCGTCACTCGAGTATCCTGGGATGGATGTGCAAATGAAAGATTCAGGGCTCCTCCATGTTACGCTTACGAAGATGTGCGAGCTTCACGCCATCGACATGCCGCGCAATGGAGAATTGGCGGAGCATTTTCAACTGGCCTTTCCCTCGGCCAACTATGACGAAGAAGCTGACGAATGGCGTATGCTTTGGAAGAAGGGAACCTACGCGGAATCCAACGCACGGCTGGAAGCCTTTTTCTCGGAGAGAGGCGTAGCCTTTTCTCACGTCGACAAGTGCTGATGATTCACCGCCGCAGCCGGCAAGCTGTAGAAGTGATTCTGTAATTCAGAGGGTGGGAGACTGAAATGCATCACGCTAAGGAGGCGCACAAGTTCGCAAGGCCGCCAAGTCATGCGTTTGCTTTGCCACGAGACGGAGAGATCGCCGAGTTGCTTCAACAAGCATTTCCCGAAGCCTACTTTGATGAGAAAAATATCGAATGGCGGATTGATTGGGACGAGCGACAGTTCCCTACTCAAGGTCGCGCCTTGACGAGTTTTCAACCAGGCACAACCTTGAAATCTTCCATCGCTATTGACGTACATTAAACCCGGTCCCTCGCCTGTCGCCGGTCCTTCGTGAGTACCGGACAAGACGTTTGATGGAGCCTGATAGTTGGAATGCCGGGAGAAAGCTCGATCCTGCGTTCCGACTTGGCGCGATCATTGAAAGATTGAGACGCCGCCGGATCGCAACCGGCACGGCGATCTGATGCTTCACTTTACGTTCTGGATCCCGACCTGCCATCTACCATTGATCTTACCGCGGTAGTTTGAATGTTCTGTCGAGCGCGTCGCTCCCAGAACAATCGGACTGGGCATTTATCATGCCGCACCGCTGCCGGACATGCCGAGTTCTGCTCACGATTATCGCTATATCTGAACACAGATATCGATCGCGTCGGAACTTATTTCCTACAGTTCTTCACATACGAGACAGTTCCCGATGACCAATACCGTATACGCGCCGACCGCGAGCTCTGACGTTGAACGCTCAGGGCCTAACACCAACGACGCACCACAATCCTTCAAGCTCGGACTATCCGGTTGTGGAGGTGGCCTTGAATCGATTTCGACCTCCCACATCCTCGATCTGGCCGAGAAGATCGAGGCTTTAGGCTTCACCGGGATTTGGCTCAACGAAGAACACTTCCAGGGCAGCATCGTGGAGGTCGAGGGGCGACGATGCCATTCGCCTCTGATACTGGCCTCGGCCATACTGGCGCGCACCACGCGCCTGCGTGTTGGATTCTCCGTATTGCTGGCGGCGCTGCACAACCCGATCCGTCTTGCCGAGGAGATCGCGACGCTGGACGTTCTCTCTAATGGACGCGTCGATGTCGGCATTTCCCGCGGCAACAACCCCCGTTATCTCAATGCCTATGGCGTCAATCCCGAAGGCACCGCCGATCATTTCAAGGATATGCTGACATTCCTGCCGCGCGCCTGGTCGGTGGGCAGGCTTCCATTCGGCGATGCCGCTCACTCGATCGAGCCGAAACCGATTCAGTCGCCGCACCCGCCGATCTATGTCGGCACCAACACCAACGAAACTGCCGCCTGGGCAACGAAAAGCGGTCACAAGATCATCTGCCACGGCATTATCAGCATGCCTAACCAGCGCCGTTTGATGCGCGCATATGTCGACGCCGGCGGGAATCCAGCGGAAGTGCCGTTCGGCCGCTTCGTCTATGTCAGCGAGACCGATGCTTCGGCGCGCAAGGAGTTATGGCCGACCATCGAGAAACTGACCACACGGTTGAAGGGATTCGGTCTGTTCAGGCGCGATGGCGTGATCGACGAAGCGGGCCTGGAGCCAGATAATTTCTATCGCGAGATGGTGATCACCGGCTCGCCCGAGACCTGCGCCGAGAAGTTCATGGCGCTGCATGGCGAGCTTGGCGTAACCTACCTCAACGCCCTCTCCGCCTTCTTCGGATTCCTGCCGCTCGATCATCTCGAACGATCGCTTGACCTGATGGGGAGCGTGCTGCGACCAAAACTCGAAAGAGCGTTGGCGGCCACCTGATACAGCAGAGAGTCAGAAACGGTACGCCACACAACTCGCATGTGTCGTACCGTTCTGTGTTGTCAGAATTTCATCGACAGTGATCCGACAACCGTTCGCGGCGCTCCCAGGAAATAGGTCGCGCCCGCGCTCAGATCGATGTCGCTGGGAGAGATCTGTGAGATGTACTGACGATCAAAGATGTTCTGGATCGAGAAGCTCGCATTCAGGGATTCGACACCAAAATGGGACCCGAGATCATAGGACATCGTCAAATCCGCAACGGTGTATCCGGATACACGCTGGGTGTTGGCGGCTTCACCGAAACGCGGGCCGATGTAACGTACGATCGGCATGATCGCCAGACGGTCCACCTGGTAGGTTACTCCGCCCTTTATCATGACTTGCGGCGTGTTCGGGATCTGCTTACCCTTGGTCGCCAGCATGGCGCCGCCGCTCAGGGTTGGCGTATCGGAATCGAATGTTTCGGATGCCAGCGTCGTCGAACCGAAGACTGAGAACTGCTCGTCGAACCTATAGTTCGCTTCAAGCTCAAAGCCGTATCCGGTGCTCGATCCGGTGCCTTGAAAGTATGCGATGTTCGGGCCGATCGATGGATCGATGACCTTGACCTGCTTGTTCTGGTATTTGGCGTAGAACAGGGTTGGGATCACAGTCAGCCCGTACTGGCTAAAGCGTAGCGAAGCATCAAACTGATCAGAGATTTCCGGCCGCACCTTGTCGACCAGCGATTGCAGCGAGAACCCCCTCGCGGTGAACACCGTGCGGTTGCTGATGTAATTGCTTGCTTGCGGTCCCCAATCCGGGCGGCCGAATCTGCGTCCATAGCTGAAATTCACGCTGAGAGCCGGGTTGAGATCGTGACGAATCGCGACGTTGGGAAGCCATGCGGTATAGTCCCGTGCAGCCAGGGTGGCATCGGGATAGATCGCGGGGTTCAATGCCAGCGCCTGACCGTGAGTGCCGTCAGAAATTCCCGCAGTGTTGTAGTACAACATCTGCGGTGCCCCGAGAACCATGTAGCGCAGACCGCTGGTCACAAAGGTTGACCCAAAATTCTGCGAAACCTGAAAGTACGGACTGTTGACGCTGAAGTTGTCGATTCTCGCAAGACTCTGCCAGTGGGAGAAATCAAGTCCGCCGGCCGCATCCACGGTGAAACGCCGCTGATCCGTCGGAGGTGGCGGCGGCTTCATCGATTGCCACCAGTATCCGACAACGACGTCGGTTCCCCAGGGAAACTGCCCGGCGTACTCGAAAACGCTACCGACGTTCTGGTTCTGCTGACGCCAGATCTGAACGTTACTTCCGGCCGCGTTGTATCGCGTGGTGTCGTTGTCCCAGTAGTATGGCTTGAACAGCAGATGCTGTCCTTCGGCAAAGTTATAATCAAGCTTTGCGAAAGTCGCGAACGTTTTAGCGTTCATCCGGTTAAACTTGTAGTAGTTGACGTCGGTTGCCGCGACGCCCGTCAGCGTGGTGTTGAAGTCATGACTATAGTTGTTTCTTAGATTTGTGGTCTGAGGATACGTTAGCGCTCGAAAGAAATTCTCGGCGTAGTTGTTGTAGACCGCGGTAACGTCGAGGGTGATACGGTCACCGAAATCCTGGCTCAACCCGAACGTGACGTTCTGGCGTTTCTGGTCGCCAGCGCCCGTCCACTTGTCGACACCGATATTGGACCCGGACAGAAAGGCTTTGGTTGCCGTCTCCGGATTCAGGCCGCTGTCGATTCGAACGAATGTCTTATAGAAGCTGTCGGTGCCGAAGGCTTGGCGCGCCGTGAAGCCAGCTTTATCCTGTGGTCTCAGCGTGAGCTGGTTGATCACGCCGGTCGCGTTCGACAGGCCAATGCCTTTGTCGGACGGCACGGCACCGCGATAAACGTCGATACGCCCAATGTTCTCCAGATCGAACAGATCGGAGCCGCCCACAATTCCCATTAGCGGTAAGCCGTCGATCGTGCGTGAAAGATGAAAATCTCCCTTGCCGCGAATATTAATGTTTCGCGTCGTATTCAAACCATACGGATCCGGTGTCTGAACCGAAACAGAGGGAATCAGGGCCAGCGGCTGGTAGAAGCTCGTCTGCGCCGGTCCGCCCAGAATCGCGATGCCCTGCTGTGTCACGCTGCTGGCGCCGGCTAACTGCGGCGTGGTGCTGAGGACGGAGTTTTGCGATGCCCGAACACCGCCAGATTGTTGCTGTTGCTGCGGGACAGGTTGCTGATTGCTCGGCACAGCCTGTCGCGCACGTCGCGCGGTCCGGCCCCGTGCATTCGTCGTGCTGTTCTGCCGCACATTTCTCGGCTGACCATCGCTGACAATGGTCACGGGCGGAAGATTCGTTGAATCCTGCGCTACGGCCAACGCGCCGTACGACTCGCCGCCAAGCAGCGCGCCGATGAACAATATTCTCTTCACAATCCAGTCCCCAATATTTCCACGCGACGACGCGCAACGCGCCGCTCTGCTCGCGATGTGTGTGAAAATTCGCTGTACCCTCCGGTACAATGATCTGTCGCCGAACGATCCGCGCGTTCTCAAAACAGACGCGGATCGCTTTCGATCAGGCCCGCGCGCACGGCACGCGCCCGTCGACCAAGGCAAAGAACGGTTCGAAGCATCGTGACGCGAGTGCTTCAATTCGTTATATACAGATAGATATCTCGTATAGAATGGAACTCGTGCCGTCAAGCAGCGCGGCGACCGAAAACAACGCAATCTGTACTTCGCGGTCAGGAGAACTGAACTTGATTCAACGCAGGATAGACCACTCGAGAGCCATTGCACTTTTCGCTTGCATCATGATGCTGATGTCGTCGATGACGCCCGCGCGGGCCGACCGCACGATCACGGACATGGCTGGCCGTAGGGTGATTATTGCGGATCGAGTGGCGCGCGTGGCGACCATTGGCCCCGTCCCGGTGCTTAACAGCTTCGTGTTCGCGCTTGGTGAGGCGAGATCGCTTGTCAACGGTCTGCCGCCGAACCTATCCGGGCCACGCTGGCGCATGCAGTATCTTGTCGATCCCGATATCTCCCGACGCCCTGTACTACAGGGTGGCGGCGGTGCTCCGCTGGTAGAAGGTTTGATCGAAACGAAGCCCGATATCGTCCTCACAATGGACCGGAGAAACGTCGATCTGGCGGCTCGCGCCCGCACACCCGTGGTGTTTCTCGCATGGCGACAGCCGAATGACGTGAAGGCGGTGATGCGCCTGCTCGGCCAGATCTACGGCAAGACCGAAGCGGCGGAAGCCTATTGCAGCTACTTCGATATGACCCTGGGCAACATCAGCACGCGGCTGGCGCAGCGGTCAACGCAACGGCCGCGGGTACTTTATGCCAATCTCAAGCGCATGACCCAACCACACCTGATTGCCGAGTGGTGGATCGCTCAGGCCGGCGGCCGCAGCGTCACGGACGGCGATCGGCCGACCGAGGCGCTGACCTTCTCCCGCGAGCAGCTTCTGGCATGGGACCCGGAAGTGATGATACTCAGTAACGCGGCCGAGGTCGCGGAAGCCTATGCCGATCCCCGCCTCAGCACCGTCTCGGCCATTCGCAATCGCCGCGTCGCCGCCATTCCGACGGGCGTGCACCTGTGGGGCAACCGCACCGTCGAAGAGCCTCTGACCGTGCTGTGGGCGGCGCAACTCATCCACCCTGATCTGTTCAAGGATTGGGATATCAAGAAAGAAGTCGTCGCATTCTACGCGATGTTCTTCAAGACATCGTTGGCGAAGCCGGAAGTTGAAAGAATACTGAGTGGCCGCCCGTGATCAAGTTTACGCGCGAGTTGGCTCAAGACGCGCATCCAACGCGTGTTCCATTGTCGGAACGATCACCATCTGGCCCTCGACATCCGTCAGGGTCGAGACCGCAACGCCGTAGAGTGCGCGAATGAGCGATGGGGTGATGATCTGCGCCGGCGGGCCGTCCGCCATGATCGCGCCGTCGCGCAGCACGACAATGCGGGTCGCCACCCGCACCGCATGTTCAGGATTATGCGTGCTGAACAGAATGGCATGGCCGCTGCCTGCGAGATCAACGAGATGCTTCAGCAGGCGGACCTGATAGCCATAGTCAAGACCTGTCATCGGCTCATCCAGTATCAGGATGCCGGCGCCTTGCGCCAGCGCGCGTGCGATCAGGGTCAGTTGCCGTTCGCCGCCTGAAATCTCGGTATAACGGCGCAAGGCGAGATGCGTGATCGCGAGCCGCTCCAGCACCTCATCCACGGCCCGATAATCAGCGGCTTGTGGCGCGCGGAAGATGCCTGTCTCGGCAAGACGTCCAAGCAGCACCACATCACGCACCTTATAGGGAAACGGCGCGACATGCGCCTGCGGTACGTACGCGATACGTTGCGCCAGGGCGCGGCGTGAGAATTCCGCAAGCCGGCTGTCGTTGAGTCGGAGTTCGCCCCGTTCGGGCTTCAAGAAGCCCAGCAGGATACGAAACAGCGTGCTCTTGCCAGCGCCGTTGGCTCCAAGCAACGCGACGATCTCGCCCGACTTGAGACTGATCGTAATGTCGTCAAGGATGACGCGCGTCCCGCGCCGGAAATGAACGGTGCGCGCCTCAAGGCATTCGATGTGGGGTGTGGACGTCATCATGTCCATCCTGACCGCGCTCGATGCAGCACGATGATAAAGGCCGGAATGCCCAGCAGTTCGGTGAGAATTCCGATCGGAATTTCCGAGCGCATGATGCTGCGTGACAGGCAATCGGCGCCGATCAAGAAAATCGCGCCGCAGAATGCGCTGATCGGCAGCAGGCGCGCATTGCCGGGCCCGAGCGCAAGCCGCACCACATGCGGGACCACGAGCCCTACCCATCCGATCATGCCGGCGAGCGACACCGAGAGCGCGGAGACCAGTGTCGCCGCACCGATCACGCCGTAACGCACCGGTTGCGCCGGCACGCCAAGCGCGCGCGCTTCATCGTCGCCCATGGATAGTGCATCGAGCGCGCGGCCAAACAGCGAGAGCGCGACAAGACCTCCGACGATCGGAATCATGGCCCAGCGAATCTGTGTCATGTCCACCCCGCCGAGACTGCCCATCAGCCAGTACACGATCGCCGGCAGCTCCTCGTAGGGGTCCGCGGTGTATTTGACGATCGACAGGGCAGAAGTGAACAGCGCGGCGGAAATCATGCCGCCGAGGACAAGCAAGATCATCGAAGCTTGTCCGAACATGCTCGCAATCATGAGTCCGACACTGACCGCGACCAACCCCATGATAAAAGCGGACAGTTGGACCAACGCCCAGTTGCCAAACAGCAGAATACCAAGCGCCGCGCCAAAGCTCGCGCCGCCGAGAACACCGAGAATTCCCGGCGAAACCAGCGGATTGCGAAACACCGCTTGAAAGGCGGCGCCGGACGACGCCAAAGCCGCTCCGACCAGCGCCGCGCCGAGAATCCGCGGCAGACGAATTTCCACGATGATATTATGAAGCAGTTGATAACTCTCCGGCGCCATCGGCTTCAGTCCAGCCATAGCCAGAAAAAAAGAAACGACATCGCCAATCTGAAGCGGATAGCGGCCGATCGTGAGAGCAAACAGGATTGCGCCGAGCAGCAACACGGGCGTGAACATGAGGCGTGTCATATGTGTTGCTTTTCCCTCGATCGCCTCGAACAGGTCGCGATCCCGCCGCGACCTGCGGCGGCCATCGTTATCACGTTATGAACATAACGTCGATAGCCGGATGGCGATCGAGCCGCCGCAACGGCTCAAGGTAAAGCCGGATGGCAGAATGTCCTCTCTTAGCTGAATTCAGCGAGAGCACGGCCGGACCTTAAGCGATATCGGTCGTCCGACGTTAGGGTCGTCTTACGCAAGCCATACGTGCAGCACTCCCGCCAGCACGTCATGAACGAGACTGGAAGCACCGTCGATCCGAGCAGCGGATTTACCAGCGCCGAGACGAGGCTCCAGCCAATTCGGAAGCGATCAAAATCCAGGAATCCTTCGCCGCTCCCGTCACCGAGACATACGCTCAAAACCTCGCCCGCGCGCTCAGCAGGAAATTACGTGGCGGGCCGCACCAGTTAGCGTAGTCTGCGTATCCCATCGTCTGGTAATATCTCTTGTCGAAGACATTATTGACGTTGAGCGTCGCGCTCCAGTGCTGATTGATCTTGTATTCCACATACAGATCGACCACCGCGCGGCCCGGCTCGGTAAATTCAAACGGGGCCAAAGGTCCGTCATATTCTCCGGTATTCGGGTTTAGGGTTCTCGCCTCTCCCTTCCGGTAGAATGAACTTTGCGCGGTCACGCCGCCGCCGACTTTCCACCCATCAAGCGGCCCTCGAAGCGCATAGGTCGTCCACAGCTTGAACAGGTGCTTGGGAGTCACCGTGCTGTAACGGCCGCCTGCGACTACATTCTCATTGTCGTTGAAGGTGTAGCCTGCCTGAACCCGCCACCCCTCGGCGATTTCGCCACTGACCTCGGCATCCACGCCCCGGCTGACAATGCGGCCCTGACCGAGAAAACAGCAATTACGGCCCAGGTCGCCGGTAACCGGCGGATAGGCCGGGTCCGGCACCGCCTCGCCGTTACGGTTGACATGATAAAGCGCGATGCTCGTATTCAGGCGCCCGTCGAGCAGGCTGCCTTTGACGCCGGTCTCGTAAGTGCGCCCCGTGACGGGACCGAGCGGTGTTCCGGGTAATGGTCCGCTGAGAGAATTGGCCTGCGGCTGATAGGTCTCGGCAAAGCTCGCATAAGCGGACCAATGCGTCGAGAAATCATACACCAGGCCCAGGGAAGGCGTAAAAACCTTGTTGTCATCGAACCTTGTAAGTGTCGTGCCGGTGATGTTCCCCGTATTCCTGTCAAAGGTAGTGATGGCATCGTCGTAATTATACCAGCTCAACCGTCCACCGACGATAAGCGTGAGCGGATCAGCGATTTTCGCCGCCAGCGACCCGTAAACGCCTTTTTGCGTGATTTTGGTCGCCCACTGGAAGATTCGAAAGTAAGGATCATTTAATCGAAAATCGGCTGGATCGAACTCGAATATGTTCGGAACAAATATAGTGCCGCCGTTGCGTGCATTTGTTTCTCCGCCGCTGTCATATCGGATTATATTCGCGCCCAATGTCAGCTTGTGGTCCATGCCAAGCAGATGGAATGATCCCTTCAACACGGCATCCAACGTGCTCTGGGTCTCGTTACGATAAAATTGCCTGCCGTGTCCCGTGCCGCTCCGAAGGCCGGACAGGGTGATCGGATCAATCGCACCCCAGAAGACCTGAGTTTTTTCGTCAACCTTGCTGTGCGCTCGCGACGCCTCGATTCCCAGGGTCCACTTGTCTCCGAGCTCCTGATCAAGGCGAACGAACTGCTTGGTGGTGTTCCTCAGCCAGCGGTTTTCGTCAGGCGCGAGAAACGTGCTGCGTGGCAAGCCTATATCTGCTCCGTTCGAGTAGCGCGGCAAGCCATAGCGCCAGTTCGAACCATCCTGACGCATGATGTCGCTGCCGAATGTCAGCATCGTACTGTCGGTGACGTCGGCTTCGACAATTCCATAGAGCAGGTATTTGTTGCTCTTTGCGACATTGTAGAAAAACTCCCGGTCCTCATATGTCATTCGGCCTGCGATATTGACCCTCTAAGCCGGGGGATCGGCGTCCAAAATTGACCCCCTGAAGGTTGGTCTGTTGCGCTGCCTGCTTTGTCATGAAGCAGGTGGTCGGGGATGCTGGTCGTGGAGACGATTGCGCGGATACGGCGCGAACACTTCATCAAGGGCAAGACGATCAGGGCGATCGCCCGCGACCTTAAGGTGTCCCGGAACACGGTCCGGAAGGTGCTGAGGTCGGGAGAGACCTCGTTCGAGTACGAGCGGCAGGTTCAGCCGCGGCCCAAGCTTGGACACTGGGCATCTGAGCTCGATGTGTTGCTGGCGGCGAACGCGACCAAATCCGCGCGCGAACAGCTGACCTTGATCCGGATCTTCGAAGAGTTGCGCGGCCGCGGCTATGACGGTGGTTACGATGCCGTGCGGCGTTACGCCAGGCGGTGGAACAAGGAGCGCGGGCAATCGACCGCGGCGGCCTATGTTCCGCTGAGCTTTGCGGCGGGCGAAGCCTACCAGTTCGACTGGAGCCATGAGATCGTTCTCCTCAACGGCGTGACGGCGATCGTGAAGGTCGCTCATGTCCGGCTGTGCCACAGCCGCATGCTGTTCGTGCGAGCCTATCCGCGCGAGACGCAGGAGATGGTGTTCGACGCCCATGACCGGGCGTTCGCGCTGTTCAAAGGGACCTGCAGCCGCGGCATCTACGACAACATGAAGACGGCGGTGGAGACGATCTTTGTCGGCAAGGATCGCCTCGAGATCGAGAGCCGCAACGGACGACAAGGTCGTATCGCCGAGCATTTGACCAGGATGGACTTCATCGTCCTCGACGAACTCGGTTACCTGCCGTTCGCTCAATCCGGCGGCCAGCTCCTGTTCCATCTCGTCAGCAGACTCTACGAGCGTACGTCCATCGTCGTCACAACCAATCTCGCCTTCGGCGAATGGCCAAGCGTGTTCGGCGACGCCAAGATGACAACCGCGCTGCTCGACCGGCTCACCCACCACTGCGACATTGTCGAGACCGGCAACGACAGCTGGCGATTCAAAAGCCGCGACGACGATCACGCCACCCGCGCTCGTCCCGTCTCCGCAATCCCGGCCAGCTCCGACGGGCCGAGCGCTACCCTCAAACCACGCCGCGCGAAGGGGTCAAATTTGGACGCCGATACGGGGTCAAATTTGTGAGCCGATTGACAGACATGTAGACGACGAGTGGAATTCTGATAAGGATGACGGCATTCAGAGCACAGCCGACGACTAGGGAGACGGTGAAGCGGTCTCCAAGCTGGCGAAGCGCATGCTTGTAATTTTCGAAGCCGGCCGCCTTTGATGTCCCGTCTAAGGCAAGGGCGTGCTGAATGCCGTCAGACTTCTTGAATCGCTTGGCGAACTGCTTGACGCCCTCGATTGAGGACGGACGAATGTGATCGTTCGACACGTCAGTCTTCCGGCCTTAGCGAAGCGTCGCCCGTCAGCCACCTCTCGAGCCCGACATGACATGGCGGGAACGATTTGATCAGGACAGCGCCTCAACGGCTTCGCGACGACGGGCGGCAGGCTGCTGCCAGTAGCCGAGTCATCTAACCCTGACTTTCGCGGAGGGATGCTCACCTCCCGAGCCGGGAGGTCTACGGGCGCGCGCGATCTCCCCTGAGAAGGCGGTAAAGCAAGCCGGCGTGGCCCTGCCCCACAGCCCACAGCCCAAGCTGAAGGAATCGAGACCCGACCTGGTATCCTCCATCCCCTTGCAGACTTCATCAATTAGTCATATATGATGTGTTAAATAATATTTTCTTGCATATCTGGACAATTAGGATGAGCTCGCCAAAATCAAAGACGGCCCTTGAGCGGCTTGGCCGTGACCTACGGGCGGCACGACTAAGCCGCCGCGTCGCCGTGGCCGATCTGGCGGTGCGCGCAGGCACGTCAGCCAGCACCGTCGCGCGCCTGGAAAAGGGCGATCCCGGCGTTGGCATCGGCACACTCGCAGATGTGCTCGTCGCTCTTGGCCTCATCGAAAGACTGGCCGATCTGGTCGATATCCGGAAGGACGATTTGGGTCTGGCGTTGACCTCCGAGCGCGTGCCGCAACGCGGCCGCTCCTTCGCGACCACACTGCGCAAACAGGAGCGGCAGAATGACAAGCCGAAGCGGAATGAGCCGGACACTGTCGATCCGGACGGCGTGGCCTTCTGATGACCGAATCTTCCGCCCAAGTCGTTCTCGGCGAGAGCTTGACGCCCATCGGTCAATTGCGTTTCACGCAGACTGGGCCGCGTCAGTTTTCAACCTTCTCGTACGATCCGGCGTGGATCAAGGATCCCCGCGCCTTCACCTTGCAGCCCGACATGCCGTTTGAGGGCGGACCATTTCATGCGTCGGCGCAGCCAGGCAATCCGCGTGACGCGCTCGCCGGCGCCTTCTCCGATGCGGCACCCGACAGCTGGGGCCGCAGACTTCTGGAACGCGCTTACGGCAAGGGTCTATCCGAGTTCGAGTACCTGACCCTGTCCGACGACACCTGCCGGCAGGGTGCGCTACGCTTTCTTGATGATCAGGGGAAGGTCATCACCGGCAAATCTGTCGAGGCGGTGCCGCGCTTGCTCGACCTGCAAGCGATCACCGCGATCGCCCGCGCCTACGAGCAGGGCAAGGATATTTCGGCCGAAGACATGCAAGCCCTCGCCGGCGCGGGCGGCTCGGGTGGAGGCCGGCCCAAAGCCAATGTCCGTGACGAACATGTGCTCTGGTTGGCGAAATTCACCTCCATCCACGATCAGCACCCGATCGAGCAGATCGAGGTCGCCACTCTCACCCTCGCCAAGGCGTGCGGCATTCGGACGCCCGAAGTCAGGTTGGAGCTTGCCGATACGCCCTTCCCTGTCGCGCTCATCCAGCGCTTCGACCGACGCGGCAGCGCGCGCATCCCCTATATCTCGGCACGAACGGCGCTTGGGAAGACCGGCACCGAACTCGGCTCGTATACGGAGATCGTCGACTTCATGCGGACAGCCGCGTCCGATCCGAAAGCGGATTTCCAGGAGCTCTATCGGCGTCTGATCTTCACCATCCTCGTCTCGAATAAGGATGATCACCTGAAGAACCATGGATTTCTCTATGTCGGTTCTGGCCGCTGGCGTCTTTCGCCGGTCTTCGATGTGAACCCGGCTCCCGATCGCAACCCGCATTTGGAGACAGCGATCATGGAAGGCGGCAGCCACGATCGATCGATCAAGCTGGCTTTGGACGCTTGTGAATTCTTCGAGATTCCCGAGGCTGACGCGCGGCGAACGATCCGGACCGCCGCCCAACGGATATCCGACGGGTGGCGGGATGCCTTCAGACAAGTCGGCGTGACCGGAGCGCGCGTCCGTGATTACGAGCCGGCCTTTATCAACGAACAGACGGACATCGGACTCGCCCTTTAACAATCAGATTTGGCAAATTCAATGACTTTATTGGTCATATATGACCAGTAATTAAATCCGCGCCAGGGGAACTCCCGCCCGATCTCGCGTTGCACAGGCAGTGCTGAACCCAGCAGCTATTTTCGCGGCGGCAGGCCAAAGCGCACTGGCCTTCCCTCTAGATCGTTTCGCATTTAGGTTGACTTATACCCGGCATTTTCGACGTAGTTCCTGCACTCTGTTGGGGTGACGGTGTCGAGGACGTTTGCGATGGCGTTGTGAACGGTTTCGACGCTTCGCTGGGCTGCTCGTCGCATCCAGTGCTTCAGTTTGGCGAAGAGCTGCTCGATGGGATTGAGGTCGGGGCTATAGGGTGGCAGGAAGAAGAGCCTGGCTCCTGCGGCTCTGACAATGTCGCGCACCATCGCGCCTTTGTGCGAGCCGAGATTGTCGAGAACGACGATATCGCCCGGCTTCAAGGTTTTGACGAGTTGGGTTTCGACGTAGGCCTGGAAAGCCTCGCCGTTGATCGGCCCGTTGAGAACCCATGGCGCCTCGACGCGATCGTGCCGCAGGGCGGCAATGAAGGTCATGGTCTTCCAGTGGCCGTAGGGCGTGTGGGCGACAAGCCGTTTTCCGCGCGTGCTCCAGCCACAATGCGCGTCTGGTAGCGGATCCACTGTTCGCGCCGGCGCCTGAGCTTTGGCCGCAACTGCTCGGCGGGCAGAACCGTTTTTTTTGAAGTGTCCGCCGTCAGGGCTCTTGAGACAGTTTAGGGGTTTTCGGGAAGGGAGGATTTCTGGATCATCGCAGCCAATTTGGAGCGCAGATGAGACAGAAATCCGGGCCGGAGAAAGCACCGGCAGAGCAGGTCGTGAAGGACATCCGCCGGGCAACGCGCCGGCAGTTCTCGGCTGAAGAGAAGATCCGCATCGTGCTGGAAGGCGTGCGCGGCGAGGAGAGCATCGCCGAGCTGTGTCGGCGCGAGGGGATCGCCTCGTCGATGTATTACGGCTGGTCGAAGGAGTTCCTCGACGCCGGCAAGCGCCGTCTCGCTGGTGACACGGCCCGCGCCGCGACGTCGGACGAGGTGAAAGAGCTGCGCCGTGAGGCGCAGGCCCTGAAGGAGGCCGTGGCCGATCTCACCCTGGAAAACCGCCTGCTGAAAAAAAGCATGCTCGCGGATGGGGAGGACGACACATGAGGTATCCTGCATCCGAAAAGGCCGAGATCATTCGCCTGGTCGAGGCCTCGCATCTGCCGGCACGGCGAACCCTGGACAAGCTCGGCATCCCGCGCGCCACGTTCTATCGCTGGTACGATCGCTATCTCACCGGTGGGATCGAGGCTCTGGCCGATCATCGCTCGCGGCCGGATCGTGTCTGGAACCGGATTCCTGACCCAATCCGGGCCGAGCTCGTCGAGCTGGCGCTGCGCGAAACGGAGCTGAGCCCGCGCGAGCTGGCGGTGCGCTTCACCGACGAGAAGCGCTACTTTGTCTCGGAGGCGTCGGTATATCGGCTGCTGAAGGCTCATGATCTCATCACCAGCCCAGCCTATATCGTCATCAAGGCGGCGTCTGAGTTCAAGGACAAGACGACAGCGCCCAACCAGCTCTGGCAAACCGACTTCACCTACCTGAAGATCACGGGTTGGGGCTGGTATTA
The DNA here is from genome assembly GCF_000012725.1 of Nitrobacter winogradskyi Nb-255. NCBI lineage: Bacteria > Pseudomonadati > Pseudomonadota > Alphaproteobacteria > Hyphomicrobiales > Nitrobacteraceae > Nitrobacter > Nitrobacter winogradskyi. Next base: position 2,281,679 of record NC_007406.1, read on the forward strand.
TCTCTCGACCGTGCTCGACGACTTCTCCCGCTTCATCGTCGCCTGGAAGCTCTGCGCCACGATGCGGGCGGATGACGTCACCGCCACGCTCGATCTGGCTCTGGCGGCATCGGGGCTCGACCAGATCACGGTCGCGCATCGGCCGAGGCTGTTGAGCGACAACGGCGCCTCATACATCTCGGCCGAACTCGCTACCTGGCTCGACGGCAAGGGCATGAAACACGTTCGCGGCGCGCCGTATCATCCCCAGACGCAGGGCAAGATCGAGCGCTGGCATCAGACCCTGAAGAACCGCATCCTGCTGGAAAACTACTATCTGCCCGGCGACCTTGAACGGCAGGTCGCGGCCTTCGTCGAGCACTACAATCACGGCCGCTATCACGAGAGCATCGATAATCTCACGCCCGCTGACGTCTACTTCGGCCGCGGGCAGACCATCCTCACCGAACGCGAAAGGATCAAACGCCAGACCATCCACCAAAGACGCTTGCAGCATCACCTGCAGGCCGCCTAACCTCAAACCCAGATGAGCCAGAACCTCCGTTCCCGTGACCCCGGAACAGTCTCAATTCATCTGACGACGGACAAAAGAAGACCCTGTACCTGTTTCGAATGAGGAGGAAAGAGAGCTGGTCGCTCTCAAGGCGGCCCTCTACGCAAGGGCTTTAACGCTCTTCGAAGGCGCTCTGCTCCTGATCGAAAATGACCGTCAGCTTGATTTTCGGATTCAATCACGCGGCGTCATCGAAGCCGTCATGTATCTCATCGCGCTCGATCGCAATCCAGCTTTCGTCAGCAAGATGAAGGATGACGACTACAAGAGCCGCCTAGCGCGCGCGAGCCTTCATCTGAATGCACCCGATCTCAACGTGACTGCCGACGTCCGTCGGATGCTCGAGGACTTTGTAGCGCAGGGCTCTCAAGGCGCGAAAGCTATTCAAGTAGCAACCCTACTTGAGGGCAGTCAGTTCGACCGCCTCTATCGAACCTATCGCGACATTTCGGGCGACGCTGCCCACGTCAGCGTAACCTCGCTGAATCGGCATTATATCGAGAACCCAAAGGATCAAGATGCGATCTTGGTCATCCATCCGGCTCTTGATGACCTCGATTTGCATATGACCATGACGGAGCTCGGCATCTCCATGACGATCGCCACATTGATCCTCATGAAGATCAAGGAAAAAACGGATCTTTGGGATGAGTTTCAATCGCTCCTCCATCGATACCGAGAACTGAGCAAAACTAATCAAGAGGGTGCCGGCGCGCATGTCGGCTAGGCGCTTTGACCGTGGCGCTCTATACCTCGTGTATATGATATAATGCGACGTTTTTCGGCGCGACAGTTGTCCGGCGCAGCCCCCTTTCCTTTCGAGAACACTAATGGCTTCCGTTGACCTATCTGATCTTTTGGCGGGGACAAGCGAGAACCTTGGCATTGAGTTCAAGGCGTGGATGGACACCTCGAACGGCGAAGTTCGTGCAAAGCTTGCTCGTCACATAGCAGCGCTGGCCAATCATGGCGGCGGCTATCTGATTTTTGGTGTGGATGACAAGACGCGAAAGCCTCTTGGAAAGACTGAGTTTAACCTCGACCTGTTCAGCCAGGATGCGATCACGGGGATCATCAAGAAATATCTCGATCCGAGGATACAGGTCCTCGTCGAACACGTCGTGCTTGAAGGGACTACCTATCCAGTGGTTGTCATTCCACCACATGGCGCACGTCCGGTCTTTGCGATCGCTGATGGACCGCAGGATGATCGCAATCGACCGGTCGGCGTAACTTAAGGAACGATCTATATCCGCGCGCCGGGGCCAGAGAGCGCACCCATCCGCACCCCGGACGACTGGAATGCGCTACTCGATCGCTGTCTATCTCATCGCAGTGATCTTCTCGGCAACGTGCTGCGGCAGTCGCTCGTGCGACAATCCAAGCCGGGCGAACAGGCGATTGGGCTCTTGCGGGCGGCGCTCGACGACACGGCTCAGGATTTCACCGCGCAGACACGACTTCTGGCAGAGAATGTTGATCCAAAATACCGGGATGACATTCTGCGAGCTGGCACCAACTACTCGAGCCTCGGGTACGCGCTTGTCGGGGGCGATGGGACTCTCATCGAAATCCCGAATGCGCGCGCGCTTAACGAGCGTGTTGCGATCGAAATGCACCGCTATGCAAACTATGGATGGGGCTCGTTCCTACCTTTGAATGTGCCGGAACGCGCACCCCAGGTACGCACATCGACACTTGCGGGCGAGGAAGTGACGTATCTGGAGGGAATGCGCGTCGAGAATACCAGCCTGATTTCGAGCGCGTTCGACTACTGGCGAATCTACGAACGCGGAATCTGCGTGAGCGTTGAGTCCTACAGGGACGATTGGCGACGGGAGGGCGACGCGGCACCGCCGCATCTGACGCCTATGTGGATTCTGATCACGATACATTCGCTGCTTGCTCACGCTCGCCTCGCGGGGCAAGAGCTTTTGGGGGTGACTCAGGTCGTGATCCGCATGGATTGGCACGGATTAAAGGGCCGAATGCTGGCATGGGATCATTTTCGGCATGTTGCTGGCGGTGGGACTTTGGCTGACGATCATTTCGCAAAGAACATCGTCTTCGACTGGGCGTTGCTGCGCGACAACTATTTCGAAACGCTGCGCCGCGTCGCGCTGCCTTTCCTTCAGGTTTTCGGCAACGCCGGCTGGTTCAATCCCGACGACTGGCTAACGCGTGAGGCGGTAGAGAGGGAGTTTTCCCGGACTGGCGCGAACACAGTCAAGCTGCTTGAAGATGACTGACGAAGGGGCAGGCTCCATGTATTTTTCTGACGACGCCTTGAAGCAGCTTGCCGATGGCTACGCCGCTTTCGGTGGCAAGCTAAACACCCTTCTTGAAAAGTATATCCTGCTAGATTTGAGAAATCCACGCGCGCGGGAATTCGCCCAACAAGGATTTCCGCGACGTTTAAAAGTCATGGCTCGGTGTATCAGCAATGTTTTCGAGGCGATCCCGCCAGAGAGAAACCGGACTGCCCTCGCGCGATGAGCTGACTGACGCGACGATAAATATTCAAAGCTTCATTTTCAACGTGTTTGGGGCAATCGATAATCTTGCATGGATTTGGATGGCGGAGAACGGACAGAAGCGTGCCGACGGTACGCCAATTCGAGACGGTTACGTTGGTTTGGGGCCTGACAATACGGCAGTCCGCGGCACGCTCTCACAGGAATTGCAGGACTATCTCAAGACGCTTGATGATTGGTTCCGTTATCTCGCAGGATTGAGGCACGCCCTCGCTCATCGAATTCCGCTCTACATCCCGCCGTACGTGATCGAAGCAAAAGACGAAGCCGCTTACCGCGACTTCGAGGCAAGAATGGTCGAAGCGGGAAAGAAGGGTGACTTCACGGAGTACGATCGGTTATCCGGTGAACAGCTTCGGCTCGGTCGCTTTCGGCCGTGGATACAGCATTCCTTTCAAGAGAATGCCAAGCCAGTTGTTTTCCACGCCCAGATGTTGGCGGACTTCAATACAGTTGACGAATTGGCGCGAAAGATGCTCGGCGAATATACCTCTTTGGCGGATAGCGGAGTCGCCCAAGTAAAGCTTAACTAATGGAAACTTCGAGTTCCTTCACTTCGACCAAGGCTGCAATTTCCGAATAGAGGTCCACGGCTTGACCGGGCGCCGAAATCGAGATGACCAAAGAGTAGCGCGCCTTGTCCGCCACTCGTCTTTGACCGACGTGCGATTTCCACCAGCCTCCTACGGGAAAGACGGCAATCGCATCGTGACTGGCAAGCTCGATCGCTGGGCCACGCCAGAGATCGCAGTGGAGCGAGCCCGCTTGGATGGCCTTGGGGCCGAGCAACCAGTAGCTTTTCTCACCTTCTGGCTCGGTCCCGTCCTTTGCCTGGCTGGCAGAGATGCGGCTTCTAAAACGCGCGTCGGTTTCCGTTCGATTTTTCATGGCGAAACGAAGTCCGAACGAACGGTAGGTATCGGGCCGTGTGGCCGCCTTGCCGGTCAGGTTCGGCTCGATGAAATATGAGAGCGTCACCTTCATCATGACGCTCTCGTTCTCAATTCGCTCCAGCACCGTTCGCGGCCAGGGAAGGTCGTAGAAGTGCATCTCATTGAAAACGCCGCTCCGCCCATCCGCGCTAAACGCGAAGGGTTGAATCTCGGCTTCGGCGATGAGGGTGACGTCGTTGCTCGCCGAAAGGATGGCACGCTCGATGTCTGGAACGCCGAAACCCACCTCGCGCAGGATTTGCTGCTTCTCGGCCTTTGATCCGGTCTTCCAGCTCGCGCCTCGCCCGATGAGTTTTCTCCGGATCGGTTGTGGCCATTGCGCTGAGTCCACCGTGAGAGCTCGATGGGTCTCCGGCCAACGTGTCGGCAGCGCGGCCTGCAGCCTGCCTATGAAATTGCCGGCCATTCCGACGGCGGCGCTCGTCGCCCAGAACGGCACCAGTGGCTCCGCCACGACGTCCGATCCCGGCGCCAGCAGTGAGACGGACGGTCCCCAGTCGCATGAGCCCGAAGCGTCGGAGAGCATGTTGCCAGCCTCGAACAGCACCTCCGGCTTGATTGGTGTCAGATCGTCGGGAAGCGTTTGCGATCCGCGGCTGAAGGGACTGCGATGGTTGGCAGGCACGACGGGCTCGAGAGCCGGCGGCGGTGCAGGAGGTTGTTCTTTGCGCGTGAAGCCGCCGATGGTCAGGGTGTTCCAGCTCTGCGCGGGATCTTCGAGCGGCTGCGACGGCACCACATCCACCATCATCCCGCCTAAGACATTGCCAGTGGCCGTCAGCATCAAACGCTTTGGACGCTGCGATGCAGGCACGCCATCGGCAGAATCACCAGGCATCGATCCGGCCGCGACCTGATCGAGCGCTCCGCTCCAGGTCGACGGGCGATCGGGCGGAAAATCAGTGGCACTGATAGCAATGCAGAAGCTACGGCGCACATTCGGGCGTGCGATCTCGACCGAGACAACGGCACCTTGCGTCACGACGCCGTAGCTTGGTGGCTTCGTCGGCGGAAAGCCATTTGGCGGAAGCAGCTTCATGGATTCGACGGCATGCGTGAGCGCCACGGGCTGCGCGTCGTTCATCAGCGGCTCGAGATCGCCGTAGAGCGCGAGGCCGGCCAGCGGCGTTCCGTGGCCGCCATCCGGATGATGGTCGTCCGCGTTCCACGCCGCGTCGTAGGCCCAGGCACCCGCCAGGCCAGGTGCGATCAACGGATGAGCCGCATTCACGCCGGTATCGAGGGCGCATATCGCCGGTATGTCCCCGGCCGGCGGCGTCACGCGACCCGCAAGCTCCGTGACCCAATCGTGTTGCCCCAACCCGGTCGCACCGCGGTCGAGGAACGGCTCGATGGTGCCCGTCGCGCGTCTAATCTCGGTGAGCGCGCCGGGTACGCGCGCCGCGAAGGCAACGAGCGCGGCGGCCGCGGCATGGACGAACAGCACTGTCGTATCGGGAAAGACAAGGCGGTCGGCATGAACATCGAGATTGGCGCCGCGGGCCAATTCAGCAAGCCGATCTGCGATCACAATCGGTTGGCGAACCCATAGCTCCCACCACACGACATCGGGCATAGCCACATCGACATCTGCGCTGAAGAGCGAACGGGCTTCGGTCATACGGACAGTTTCGACGGCCTCGAAGCGATCGACGTGTGGCCTGCGCTGATTGCCCGGGTCGCGGCCGTAGTCCGTGATCCGTGTTCGCAGAAACTCACGCGCGTCATCCGGCACGAACAGGAGCGCGCTTTCCGTCCTGTCGTCGTTCCGCTCGGAGCGCAACACGACAACATCCTGCGTTGGAAACTCAAGAGTGGACGGCACCTTGATCGCTTTCGTTCGCGATCCCTCCGCCGGCGGAACTGTCGTCACTTCAACGATCGTGCCGCGCCTTAAGCCAGGAACGGCAAGCCGCGTATCGGCATTCGGTGGTGGCAGGTTGCCTAGAGCGACAGCAAGCTGATCGAGAATCGTTGCAGCATGCGCGGCATAGTCCTCGCGCAGCGGCTTGCGTTCCTGATTGCGGACCGGGAACGTGTAAGCTGCCGTTTCGCGAAAGGCGTTGATTGAAATGTGTGCGCGGTTTCTTGCGCCGTAATCGTCTGGCTCCGCCATGAGACCCTACTTGTAGATGAGTGGTTCCTTTCCCTCCGGTCAGTGAACCTCCCTAACGACCGGACTGGCGGCGGAACTTTCCCTTGAGGGTCTGGCGGTTGTGGAGCGCTTCGCGCAACGCCTCGGCCGACACCTTCGTTGCGCCTTCGAGAATTGCATCTTTGACCACCGCGTGGGCCGCTCGCACCAGTTCGCCCTGGCTAAGTCCTTCGAGGGCAGGCTCTAGTGTCGCCCATGACTTCAAGGCAATCTTGAATTTACCGAGTCGGCCCTCCATGATCGCGCGCGCCGCTGCGACATCTGGCAGCGTGTATTCGATCACTTCATCGAACCGCCGCGCCAGCGCCTGATCGAGGATCTCGACATGGTTGGTGGCGGCCAAGACAAGACTGTCCGTCGAGTTCGGCTCCTCCATGAAAGCCAGCACGGAATTGAGCACGCGACGGATTTCGCCGACATCGTTAGGCTCTCCGCGTCGAGCGCCGATCGCGTCGAACTCGTCCAGCAGATACACACCGCGTGTCTGCGCGATCTGGTCGAAGAGTAGCCGCAGCTTGCCAGCCGTCTCGCCGAAGAAGCGACTGAATAGCGACTCAAGTCGAACGGTGAACAACGGAAGCCGCAGTTCGCCCGCGAGTGCGGAGGCGGTCATCGTCTTGCCGGTGCCCGGCGGACCAACCAGAAGCATGTGGGTGGATGGCGCCTGGCCGTGCTCGCGCAGGGTGGCGCGCTCCTGCTGCTGACGGACCACACGGTTCAGACGGGCGCGAACATCATCGGCCAGGACCATGCTCGCCAGCGTGACCTTCGGATAGGCGCTTTCGACCAGCCCTTGCAATTCGCCTCTGGGCCGAGCCAGTGGAATCGGGGTCTGTCCGCCAGCCGGTCTGCCGGCCCGCTGTTGATCGCGGGCCTTCTGAACGAGACGCTTCAGTTTCTCCGCCTCTTCCCCTCGACCTTGACGGGCCTCTTGGGCGGCGAGTTGGAGTGCGATGGAAAGGAATTGGTCCTCGTCGCCCTCAATGTGCGAATTAAGGAGCGCGAGAAGGTGCTTGGTCGACATGCTCGCCTCCTTTCGTCAGTGGGCTGGGAATCAAGATGACGTATAGGAGCCTAAAATGGCGTAAAGGCGAACAAAACACTAACGGATTGCGGCCCGGAATGCCATATTTTGTCCCAAGAAGGCTGCGCAATTGGTGCCACTCCCAGACCAATCCGGCCCTGGACCAAGCGGCTGTGGGCGTGACCGCTGGAGATTGCCGTCCCCTTCAGGGCCTGGACGAAGGCAATTGCGCCCTCGCCTTCCGGAATGCCTTGTCGGTTGCCATGAAGCGCTGAAGCATCGGTGCAACCAGTTTGGCCGGATCAGGTGGTACGGCGTCCCCGCTGGTCCGGGCCAGAATCTCGGCATAGGCAACGAGATCACGGTGGACGGCCGCCGGCAGTTCGACGGTCATCTTGACCGCCTTGTCATCGGGTAACGCCGAGAGCCTGAGCTTGGTCATGACGGCTCCTTCGTCGCCCCGTAGGGCTGCAATATCAGGTCGCGATTGACGATCACGCGGACGGGGAAGCCCGGCCGGATGGTGAGCGTCGACTGAATGTTGAGCTGGCGGCGGATGATCTGGCGGCCGACATCGGAAGCGGTGTCCTGGCTGCTCTGGCGGATCGCGCGGGCGATCTCGTTCTCATTGTTGCTGGCGCCGATCTCGGTGCCGACGCCGAGCAACGTCGAGAGGATCGCAGCGCGGAAAAGCTGACCCCAGTGATAGTCGACGTCGTCCTCGAGGCCGGAATAGCCTTCGGCGTCGGCACCCGGCTGCCGTTCCAGCACGATCGACGTCCCGTTCGGCATGATGATGCGATTCCAGACCAGCAGCACGCGCGACTGCCCGAATGCGACCTGGCTGTCGTACTGGCCGATCAATCGTGCGCCCTGTGGGATCAGGAGCTGCTTGCCGGACGGGGTGTCGTAAACCTGCTCCGTCACTTGCGCCGTAATCGTTCCGGGCAGATCGGATTTGATGCCGGTAATCAGCGCTGCCGGGATGACGGTGCCGGCCTGCACGACGTAAGGCGACGCCTTCTCCTGCACGCGGTCGGGGGTTACGGTGCGGCGATCGACGGCGGCGTTGACGAAGGCGAGCTTGCGATCCTGCATATTCTGCGCGGCGCCGGCATCGAGCGGCGGCGTCTCGGTCGGCAGCGTGAGGCCGGTGTTGGGATCGACGCGGCCAATCGCCGGCGCAGATGCAACCGTCGCCTGCACGCCACGGCTGTCGGTGAACACTTTGGCGACACGCGCGGCTTCGATCTCGGCAAGACGGCGCTGTTCGGCCGGATCGGCGCGCGGTGTGCGGATATCCGGCGCGACGACAGGTTTGCCTTCATCCTGCGCACTCAGGATCGGCCGGCCCAGGTCGCCCGGCAGCGCCGGGCCGAGCTTGGGAATGCGGGCGTAGTCTTTCGGCAAGCCGGCGAGTCCGTCCGCCGGCGTGCGGTTCTCGGTGTTGTAGAGTTCGTTGGGCGACTGACTGGCGCGCCGGTTGGCATCGAGCGCCCAGAGCAGCGCGGCCATGATGGCGACGGCGCTGACGCCGCCGAGTGTGATGAGCACTTTGCGGGACAGGCGCGTGACGCGCGGCTGCTCGGGGCGCAAGCGCAGTTCGGCGCGGATATCGCCGGGAGGTGGTGTCGATGCGTCGGTCATCAGAACAACCTCAGCCCGCGCCCAGGACGGCCGTCGGTGCGCACGATGCGCACGCGCTTCTCGCTGTCCTTATCGCCCAGCCTGAGTTCGGCGGCGGCAAAGAGACGATCGACGACGTAGTAATTCTCGCGGGCGCGATAGTTGACCAGCTCGGAGTTTCCGGACGGTCCGATGACGAACAGCGGCGGCATCTCGCCCTGGCCGATCCCCGACGGAAACTCGATATAGACCTTGTTGCCGTCATCGAAGGCGCGCAGTGGTCGCCACGGCGCATCGTCGCCCTCGATCTGATAACGGAAGTTCAGCTTCGAGATGTCGACGCCGGACGCGACCGGCTGCGTCAGCGCGGCCTGTTGGTTCTGCCGGCGCAGTGCAATCAACTGGTCCTGCGGATACTGCCACGACACCGAGGCCATGTAGGTCTTTTCGGTCGAGCGCAGCTCCATGTGATAGGTGCGCAGGTTGGTGTTGATGACGAGGTTGGTCTGAAGGTCTGGCCGCGTCGGCTTGACGAGGATGTGGACCTGCGCGGTCTGCCCGGAGCCGCTGAGCGTATCGCCGACGATCCAGCGCACGGTGTCGCCGGCGGCGACGGGACCGGCGCCGACAAGCTGTTCGCCCGGCTGAAGCGCGATGTCCGTGACCTGACCGGGGGCGGCATAGACCTGATAGAGCGCGCCGACGACGAACGGATAGACCTGCACGGCGTTGATGAAACCGTTGCGCACCGGCTGCATGCGCGCCGCTTCATTGGCCTGCGCGACACGCTTCTTTGGATCGGCGGGCTCGGGCTTGGTCTTCGCGGCATTGACGGGTTTCAACTGACCCGGCAACGGCAGCGGCTTCGGCAGTTCGACGACCTTGACCGGCCCGACCGGATCGGCGCTGAGCACGGCGGGCGCGGCGTCGTCATAATTGATATCCGGCGGAATGAACTTGTTGGCACAGCCGGCGAGCGCCGTCGTCGTCAGCATCATGGCGATCAGCGCCGGCACAGCATTATTTCTCTTGTCCCCCATCACCCCATCTCCTTCGACCAGTTGATTGCGTTGACGAACACACCGAGCGGATTGGCGCGCAGCTTGTCGGCGGTGCGCGGCGCCTGGATCACGACGGTCAGGATGGCGGTCCAACGCTCGGTGCCAGAGAGCTGGCCGTTCTCGTAGCGGCGCTCCAGCCAGGCGATCCGGAACGAATCCGGCGAAGCGCGAATGACGCTCGAAATCTCGACGGAGATCTGCTGCTTGCCGACCTTGGTGAAGGGATCGTTGGCGCGCGCGTAGTCATTCAGTGCGATGGCGCCGCGATCGGTCGTGTAGTCGTAGGCGCGCAGCCAGTTCTGCCGCACGATGACCGGATCGGCCGGAATGCTGCGTACCTGTTCGATGAAGCGCGCCAGATGCCATGCGATCTGCGGATCGGTCGGCCGATAGTCGGAAACGGCAGACGCCACCGCCTGCGCTTCGCCGAACTTGTCGACCTGCACCACCCAGGGAACGACGGTGCCTTGCGTCGATTGCCAGACCAACGCAGCCGCGAAGCTGCCGGCGAGCGCCAGCGAGCCGAAAGCCATCAAGCGCCAGTTCTTGGCCTGCACGCGCGCAGAGCCGATGCGCTCGTCCCAGACTTGCGCGGCTTTGAGATACGGGGTTTCGGGTTCGGGCGTGCGCGCGTAGCGCACCGAAGGTCGGCGAAAAAGATTCATTTGTAGCCGCCGCCGTGATCGCCGGAGCGCACGGCATGGGCGGCGGCGGTGGCCCCGTGGCTCATGGTCTAGCTGCGTTTCATCCGCGTGGCCCAGGCTGGCGGTGCGCCAGATGCTGACGGGGATTGAGAGGCCGAAGCGCCTGCGCCTGTTGGCGAGGTTTGTCCGCCCGTGGTGGCGGCGCGGCCGGCGGCGTAAGTGGATTTAAGGGAAGCTGCCGCACGCGACGCGGCCTGCCGCACGGGCTGGATCGCGGCGGATGCGCCTGCCTTGGCGACGCCGCCGAGACCGCCTGCCACGGCGCCCATGCCGGCATGGCCTGATGCGCCACCGCTATACGCGCCCGATGTCGCGCCGGCGAGATGCGCGCCGCCGCGCGCCGCTGCGGCCGTCATGTGTCCGGCCGCTCCGATTGCGGCGGCGCCTCCACCCAAGGCCGCGCCCGCTCCCATGACACCGGCCGCGCCGATGCCCGCGGCGGCAAGTCCGGTGCCGACGGCCGCCCCTGCCCCGAGTTGCGGCGCGCCGGAAACGAGGCCGGTGGCGATACCGGGGCCGAAGATCGACAGTCCCATCAGCGAGAGCGCTCCGAGCACGAGCGCCAGCGCGTCGGTGATCGTCGGCGTGCCCGAGAAACCGGAGGTGAACTCGCTGAACAGGCCGGAACCGATGCCGACAATGACCGAGAGCACAAGAATCTTGACGCCGGAGGCAACGATGTTGCCGAGGACTTTTTCGGCGAGGAACGCGGTCTTGTTGAACAACGCGAACGGGATCAGCACGAAGCCCGCGAGCGTGGTCAATTTGAACTCGATCAGCGTGACGAAGATCTGGACCGCGAGAATGAAGAAGGCGATGAGCACGATCGCCCAGGCGATCATGAGCACCATGATCTGCACGAAGTTCTCGAAGAAGGAGATGTAGCCCATCAGGTCGCCAGCGGCCTTGAGGATGGGATTGCCGGCGTCGATGCCGACCTGCGCGACGCGACCGGGCTGAAGCAAGGTCTCGGCTGTGAGCGACGATCCGCCGGCCTTCAAGCCGAGACCGCTGAAGGACTGGAACACGATGCCGGCGAGCTTGTTGAAATTGCCGATGATGAAGGCGAAGACGCCGATATAGAGCGTCTTCTTGATGAGACGCGCAATCACGTCTTCATCGGCGCCCCAGGCCCAGAACAAGCCGGCCAGCGTAATGTCGATGACGATCAGCGTCGATGTGAGGAATCCGATCTCGCCGCCGAGCAGGCCGAAGCCTGAGTCGATGTAGCGGGTAAAGGTCTCCAGAAAGCGGTCGATGACGCCGGTGTTCATGGGCGTGCGCGTCCTGAATTGCCTTCCAGGAAATGACGACGGCCCTCGGCCCATGCCTTCTTGCACCCGGCGTCGTCGAGCGCGGCCGCGCCAATCTCACGGCAGCGGAGCAATTCGCTCGATGCGGGCTCCCCGCTCTGCGGCTGAACCGTTGGTGCGGGCGCCTCCTCTGTCGCATCGGGACGCAGCGCGATCGCGCACGCCACCATGACGACGGCGACGGCAAGAACGGCAACGACCCTGGCGGCGAGCTTCCAATCCATGTTCGCGCCCTCAGTCGTGGAACATGCGAACGGTGGTGGGCGTGTAGCTGCTGCCCGTCAGGAAGCGGCCGAATTGCTCGCGCGCCTGCTCCTGCGCGGCGGCCTGACGCGACTTTTCCAGAGCGTTGGCCCGTCCCTGCGCCGCCAACATCGGAGTGAGATCGGCGAGCTGGCTGGTCTGGACGCCGAGAAGCTGATTGCCGGCCTGCGTCGCCTGAAGGACGCCGACCGCCGATTGGCTGGTGTTGACCAACGTGCTGGTTTGCGTGCGCGTGCTGTCGAGATTCTGCACGGCGGTCGCGCCCGCCTTCAGCGAGTGCTCGTAAGCTGAAAGCGATTGCTGCCAGCGCTCGCGTGCGGAGGCGATGAGCTGGGCGTCGGACTTGCCGACCGCGAAGTTCTGGAAGGTCGACGAGAACTGCGATTCGATATTGCTGACGTTGTAGGCAAGCCTCTCGGCCTCGCCCATCAGCCGCTTCATCTCCGTGAAGTTGCCTTCGATCTGGGAGAGAACCGAGGTCGGCAGGCTGGCGATTTGCTTCGCCTGGTTCATCAGCATCTGCGCCTGATTGGCGAGCGAGGTGATCTGGTTGTTGATCTGCTGCAAAGCGCGCGCGGCGGTCAGGACGTTCTGCGCATAGTTCGACGGGTCGAACACGATCTGCGCTGAGGCCGGAGCGCTGCTCAACGCAATGCCGATCGCCAACGCGCCTGCGGCAATCGAGCTGAGATAGCGCGAGCGGGATACTGATAGGATCATGAGGGTGTCTCCTGTTCTTTGGGGTCGATGGAAACCGGCCGGTCCGCCGTTGCGGACGAGTCGATGACATTGGTGAGGTTGGGAACGAGGTCGCCGGCCCAGGCGAGGTCGTTGGCGTAGAGCCAGGCTTCGAGGAAATACGGCCGGGCGCCATCGCGGAGCAGTTCGTCGATCAGCGCGTGCGCGGCCTTGTCGGATGATGCGCACAGCGCCAGCGCGACCGATCCAAGGCCAAGCTCGAAGAGCCGGTTGCCGCGCCGCGACTGACAGTAGTAATCGCGCTTCAGAGTCGCCCGCGCGATGATCTCGATCTGGCGGGCATTGAGCCCGAACCGCTCATAGACGGCTGTGATCTGGGGTTCGATCGCGCGTTCGTTGGCGAGGAAGATGCGTGTCGGGCAGCTCTCGACCAGAACCGGCGCGATCGGTGAGGCTTCGATGTCGGCCAGCGACTGCGAAGAGAACACGACGCTGACATTCTTCTTGCGCAGCGTCTTCAGCCACTCCTTGATCTTGTCGGCGAAGCCGCCGTCATCGAGCGCGCGCCAGCCCTCGTCGATGATGAGCAGGCTCGGCGCCCGTCGAAGCGAGCCTCGATGCGGTGAAACAGGTAAGAGAGAACGGCGGGCGCCGCCTTGGTGCCGACCAATCCTTCGGTTTCGAAGGCTTGAACATTCGCCGTGCCGAGATATTCATGCTCGGCGTCGAGCAGCCGACCATGCGCGCCGCCGATGCAATACGGCCGCAGAGCCTGCTTCAGCGCCGAGGATTGCAACAACACGGTCAGGCCGGTGATCGTGCGTTCCTCGACCGGGGCCGACGCGAGCGAGGTCAGCGCGGCCCAAATATATTCCTTCACGTCCGGCGTGACGGTGACGCCCTCGCGGAGAAGAATGTCGACCAGCCAGTCGGCAGCCCAGGCCCGTTCGAGGACATGATGGATGAATGCGAGCGGCTGGAGCGAGACGGACGTGGATTCTGCGTCGTCGGTGAGCGTGCCGCCGAGGTCCTGCCAATCACCGCCCATCGCCAGCGTCGCGGCGCGAATGCTGCCGCCGAAGTCGAAGACGAAGACTTGCGAGTTGCGATAGCGGCGGAACTGGAGCGCCATGAGCGCGAGCAGCACCGACTTGCCGGCCCCGGTCGGCCCGACGATCATGGTGTGGCCGACGTCGCCAACATGGAGCGCGAAGCGGAACGGCGTCGCCCCCTCGGTCTTGGCGTAGAACAGAGGCGGCGCGCCGAGGTGTTCGTCCCGCGCCGGTCCAGCCCAGACCGCCGACAGCGGCATCATGTGCGCAAGGTTCAACGTCGAGATCGGCGGCTGACGGACATTGGCGTAGGTCTGACCGGGGATGGAGCCGAGCCAGGCTTCGATGGCGTTGACGCCTTCGACGATGCAGGTGAAGTCGCGCGACTGGATGACCTTCTCGACCAGGCGCAGCCTTTCGTCGGCGATGGTGCGGTCGGCGCTCCACACCATGACGGTCGCGGTCACATAGACCTCGCCGACCTGATCGGAGCCGAGATCCTGCAAGGCCGCGTCGGCATCGGCCGCCTTGTTGGCAGCGTCGGTGTCCAGCAGCACCGACTGCTCATTCGTCATCACTTCTTTCAGGATGGCGGCGACGCTCTTGCGCTTGGCGAACCACTGCCGACGAATTTTTGTGACGAGCCGCGTCGCGTCGGTCTTGTCCAGCATGATGGCGCGCGTCGACCAGCGATAGACGAAGGCGAGCCGATTGAGGTCGTCGAGGATTCCGGGGAACGTCGTGGTCGGGTGTCCGTCGTCAGATGAATTGAGACTGTTCCGGGGTCACGGGAACGGAGGTTCTGGCTCATCTGGGTTTGAGGTTAGGCGGCCTGCAGGTGATGCTGCAAGCGTCTTTGGTGGATGGTCTGGCGTTTGATCCTTTCGCGTTCGGTGAGGATGGTCTGCCCGCGGCCGAAGTAGACGTCAGCGGGCGTGAGATTATCGATGCTCTCGTGATAGCGGCCGTGATTGTAGTGCTCGACGAAGGCCGCGACCTGCCGTTCAAGGTCGCCGGGCAGATAGTAGTTTTCCAGCAGGATGCGGTTCTTCAGGGTCTGATGCCAGCGCTCGATCTTGCCCTGCGTCTGGGGATGATACGGCGCGCCGCGAACGTGTTTCATGCCCTTGCCGTCGAGCCAGGTAGCGAGTTCGGCCGAGATGTATGAGGCGCCGTTGTCGCTCAACAGCCTCGGCCGATGCGCGACCGTGATCTGGTCGAGCCCCGATGCCGCCAGAGCCAGATCGAGCGTGGCGGTGACGTCATCCGCCCGCATCGTGGCGCAGAGCTTCCAGGCGACGATGAAGCGGGAGAAGTCGTCGAGCACGGTCGAGAGATAATACCAGCCCCAACCCGTGATCTTCAGGTAGGTGAAGTCGGTTTGCCAGAGCTGGTTGGGCGCTGTCGTCTTGTCCTTGAACTCAGACGCCGCCTTGATGACGATATAGGCTGGGCTGGTGATGAGATCATGAGCCTTCAGCAGCCGATATACCGACGCCTCCGAGACAAAGTAGCGCTTCTCGTCGGTGAAGCGCACCGCCAGCTCGCGCGGGCTCAGCTCCGTTTCGCGCAGCGCCAGCTCGACGAGCTCGGCCCGGATTGGGTCAGGAATCCGGTTCCAGACACGATCCGGCCGCGAGCGATGATCGGCCAGAGCCTCGATCCCACCGGTGAGATAGCGATCGTACCAGCGATAGAACGTGGCGCGCGGGATGCCGAGCTTGTCCAGGGTTCGCCGTGCCGGCAGATGCGAGGCCTCGACCAGGCGAATGATCTCGGCCTTTTCGGATGCAGGATACCTCATGTGTCGTCCTCCCCATCCGCGAGCATGCTTTTTTTCAGCAGGCGGTTTTCCAGGGTGAGATCGGCCACGGCCTCCTTCAGGGCCTGCGCCTCACGGCGCAGCTCTTTCACCTCGTCCGACGTCGCGGCGCGGGCCGTGTCACCAGCGAGACGGCGCTTGCCGGCGTCGAGGAACTCCTTCGACCAGCCGTAATACATCGACGAGGCGATCCCCTCGCGCCGACACAGCTCGGCGATGCTCTCCTCGCCGCGCACGCCTTCCAGCACGATGCGGATCTTCTCTTCAGCCGAGAACTGCCGGCGCGTTGCCCGGCGGATGTCCTTCACGACCTGCTCTGCCGGTGCTTTCTCCGGCCCGGATTTCTGTCTCATCTGCGCTCCAAATTGGCTGCGATGATCCAGAAATCCTCCCTTCCCGAAAACCCCTAAACTGTCTCAAGAGCCCTGACGGCGGACAATAAGTCC
The DNA here is from genome assembly GCF_000012725.1 of Nitrobacter winogradskyi Nb-255. Lineage (NCBI taxonomy): Bacteria > Pseudomonadati > Pseudomonadota > Alphaproteobacteria > Hyphomicrobiales > Nitrobacteraceae > Nitrobacter > Nitrobacter winogradskyi. The sequence goes on from NC_007406.1 coordinate 2,297,885, forward strand.
GCACCGTGGGCGTCCAGTTCGCCGTCATGTCGAGCGTGAGCGCGCTCGCCAGCCTGTCAGCCGTCGCATGCGCGCGCGGCTTGCGCTCCCAGGGCAGTTTCACCGCGTTGACGGTCTGCGAGGCGCAATGCGCGAACAGCGCCATCACGCTCGCATGGTCCAGCCCGGCGACGAAACCCCACAGGTCCGCCACGTCGCGCGGCATGTCCGCCGCCCATCCGGCATGACGATCCGCCAGCGCCTTCGCCGCCGCCGTGTCCTCGATGCCGTCCGCATGGCTCGCAAGGTGCGCGCTGTTCGGACGGATATCGAGGCAATGCGCGTCCCCGGCGTGATAGAAGGTCTGCGCGGCGAGCGCATGGGTGACGGCGATCAACGCCATATCCGGCTGCTCGCCAAGGGCAAGCCGCAGGCCAAGCGTGCGATGTGCCGTCAGGTCGCGGATGAGAAGGTCGGACAACGACTTGCCGTCTTCCTCCGCATCCTCGTCGTCGGCCTCAAGTTCGGCAGCATGGTCGGCGTCCTTGCCATCCTCGATGACCTCGCCATCATCATTGACGCGCACGCCGTCGATGACGGTTTCGCCATCCCCGGATTCCTCGGGCTTCTCGTCCTCGGCGCGGATGAACCCGCGCTCGATGCGGGCTTCTCCGTCCGGGGACAGAACGACAAACACGCCACCGCGCGCGATCTCGTCGGGATCGTAAGCGTGGCGCAAGGCGTCGATGCGCTCAATCTCGGCTTCAAGCTCCCCGAAACGCTGGTCCACATCGTCGGGAAGTTCTTCCGCGTCTTCGTACTCCGACGACAGGCGATCATATTCCTCCTGCGCAGCGGCGCAGACGGCTTCGTCCTCTGCGGACAACTCCACCGGATGCGGGTAGGTGCGGCGCAGGCCGTGCGCGTGGGGATAATCGATATGAGCCGAAACCCACTTCCAACCTTCCGCCTGCTGAATGTTCCCGGCGATCCATTCCAGCTTGCCGATGACAAGCCGGTCCAGCAAGGCGGCGTCCTCGTAGAAGCCGCCACGATCCTCCGTGAACAGGTCGCGGATGATCGTGCCGCCGTTTTCAACGTAATCCTCCGCACCGATGAAGATCGCTCGCCGATCCGTTGCCGGAATATTCGCCTTCATGAGGTCACGGCGGATGAAGGACGGATCGCGGTTATAGGAGAGGCTTTCATAAACCTGCTCCTGCCGCGCATGGTCCTCGGAGATCGCGAAGGCCATCAACTGGTCCAGCGTCAAGCTGCCGTCGCGATAGACCTGCATCAACTTGGGGCTGACAGCGCCAAGCCGAAGCCGCTGCTTCACCACATGCGCGGTGACGCCGAAGCGGGCCGCGATTTCCTCGGCTCCCCATCCCCGCGTTTCCGCAAGCTCGCGGAACGCCTCGAACTGGTCAGCGGGGTGCATGGCGGTACGCGTGACGTTCTCGTCAAGGCTGATCTCGAAGGGATCGTTCGCCGTGTCGATGACGCAGCGGATCGGTTCAGTCTTCTTGATCTGCTTGCGCTTTGCGCGCAGCAACTGCGCCAGCCTGCGGCCTTCCCCGATGGTCACGAAATAGAAGCCGGTCGGCTTCCCCTCCGCATCAAGCTCGGGCTCGACCACAAGATTTTGCAGAATGCCCTTGGCGGCGATGCTGGCCGCATAGGCTTCGATGTCCGCCTCGCTGTGCGGGGTCTTGCGCACATTGCGCGGCGACTTCTTCAATTTGTTGAGCGGAATGAGAACCGTCTCGCCGCTCGCCGCAACCGACGCAACCGCATCCGTTTCTCCGACGCTGCGCACGTCCACGTCCGCCGCCGCTTCCGCGACCATCGCAACCGGGACGGCCTTCGTCTTCTTCGATGTCCTTGCCATTATTCCAATCCTTTCTCTGTTCATGCCGGAGGCATGGCCCCCGCCATGCCTCCCGGGGGCGCGTGAGCGCTCGGCAGAGAGGGGGGCGGCTATCGGCGAGCATGGCCGGGCTGCGCGACAAGCGAGGCGGATTGGAAGGATCGGAAGAATGACTACGATGCGCTGCCTTGCGCGTGCGCGGCCCTGCCATCGCGCAGGCGGTAGTCGCGGGGGGGGGGGGAGATGGCCGAGACCATCTCTCCCCACCAACGATCGGCAAGGCGCCAGCCGCTGCCGATCATGACAAAGCGCGCGAAGCGCTCCGTCCGAGTGTGCGGGCGGTGGCAATGATTGCGGCTCGATGAAAAACTCAGAGCTGCTGGGGGTTTACGGGAGAGAGGGACGTGACAACTACGCCGCCTCCGAAATGTTTGCGCGTATTCAAGGATTATTGCGATGCCCTACGATCTGCTACGCTCATGTTCGCTCACGAAGGCATCGCGATCTTTTCCCAGGGACAGCGATCTGTTTGTATCATTCCATGAGCAAAGATACGAACGCCACACGTCGTACCATGACGATCGCCACGAAGAAGGCGATTCGACGCGCTGAGTTGCGGCGGATCGTACCCTTGGCAGACACGACCATCTACGAGCTTGAGCAGCGCGGCGAGTTCCCCCGCCGCTTCTAGAGCGGGATGGGTTTATTTTGAATCGATTGAGATTCCCAAATCAGAATTCATCTGATTCAACATGCTGACTGGGAAGGAGGCCAGCATGGATGGGACGAGCCTATTCGAACGACCTTCGTGAGCGGGTAGTGCGTGCTGTCGTTAAAGGCGGCCTGTCGCGGCATCAGGCTGCGGCCCAGTTTGGGGTGGGCATCAGCACGGCGATCAACTGGGTACAACGCTTCCACGAGACCGGCAGCGTCGCGCCAAGCCAGATCGGCGGCTATAGGCCAAAGAAGATTGCGGGGCCGCACCGCGAATGGCTGCTGCAACGGTGCCGAAAGGACTTTACCGTGCGCGGGCTGGTGGCCGAACTTGCCGAGCGTGGCCTTAAGGTCGATTACCGCACGATGTGGGAGTTCGTTCACGCTGTGAAGCTCAGTTACAAAAAAAGACGCTGATTGCTGCAGAGCAGGATCGTCCCGATGTCGCCCGTCGGCGAGCGCAATGGACCAAGTATCGAGATCGGATTGATCCCACTCGGCTGGTGTTCATCGATGAGACCTGGACCAAAACCAATATGGCGCCGCTGCGGGGCTGGGCGCCGCGCGGTCAACGCATCAGAGCCAAGGTGCCGCATGGCCGCTGGCAGACCATGACCTTTATGGCCGCTCTGCGCCACGATCGCATCACCGCGCCGTGGTTCATCGAGGGGCCGATCAACGGCGAAGCCTTCCTTCTCTACATCGAGAAGGTTCTGGTCCCGACCCTGCGGCACGGCGACATCGTCATTATGGACAACCTCGGCTCGCACAAGGCCAGCGCCGTGCGTCGCGTCATCCGTGCCGCCGGTGCCCGGCTCTTCTACCTGCCGAAATACTCGCCTGATCTGAACCCGATCGAGCAGTTCTTTGCCAAGTTCAAACACTGGCTACGCAAAGCCGCGCAGCGGACCACCGAGGCCGTCTACAATGCTATCGCTCCGATCCTCGAAACCGTTGCACCGGCTGAATGCGCCAACTACTTCGTCAATGCAGGATACAACCAAATCTAAACTCATCATGCTCTATCTCACGGCGCGATGCGTCGTGTGGGATCTGACAGAAGTTGAAGAATGGATCGATCAACGGCGGCGCGCGTCAGAGGCGTCGCTGATTAAGCGGGCGCCCCTGCCCGATGTCCGCCAGCGGAAGACGCGCCCGGTCAGGCGGTAGCCGCCATAACGCCAGGAAACTGCATTGCAGGCGGATAGAGCACTGGCGTGTGATTTCGATCTTGCTCCCAAGCGTCCACCAAATCCGCCCACTCTTGCAGCATGTGACGACGCTGGTGTTCGTACTCGGCCTTGTTGTAGACACCGCGCGAGCTGCGGCCGTCTTCGTGCGCCAGACACTTTTCAATCCAGTCGCTATTGAAGCCGATCTCATTCAGCAGCGTTGACCCGGTTCGCCGCAGATCATGGACCGTGAATGGCTCCAGGGCCAATCCGAGCTTCTTGGCGCGATCAGCAACTGCCGTCGTGATGCGGTTGAATGTTGCGCGCGACATTGGAGCATCCGCGTCGTATCGGGACGGCAAAAGATAGCGGGAATTTCCTGCGCATGTCTTAAGCGCGATCATGATGTCGAGTGATTGCCGCGACAGATTAGACATTGTGCGGCTTGCGGCGCTTCATTCGTTCCTTGGGAATGCTCCAGACGGCGTTCTCAAAGTCCACTTCGCTCCAGACGGCGTCAAGCAATTCGCTCTTCCGCACCATCGTGAGCAGAATGAGCCGAAGACCAAGCCGAATGGTGGGCAACGTCGGGACGTGCCTCAGTTGCTCGAACATGATCCGTATTTCGGTTGGCGAGAGCGACCTGTCCTTCGGGGCAAAGGTCGCAATGGAAGCAGGGCCAACCTCCTCCGCCGGATTTAGGACCTTCTCGCCATTCAATATCGCGTAGGCGTAAATCTGCTTGACGATGTCGCGAACATGAATCGCGGTCGCCGGCGCTCCACGATCCTTCACCTTGATGCACTGGGCCCGTAGGTCGTCGGGTGTGATCTCGGTAACCAGGCGATTTTTCCAGACAGGCAGTATGTCCCGATCAAAAATCGCCTTGCGCATAGCGCGGGTGCTGTCCGCCATCGGTGCCGACTTGATCCAGCGCTGACCAACGGCGCCGAACGTCTCGCCGAGGGCAACGCGCCGCTTTGCGCGCTGCTTTTCCTGAGCTGGCGAGCGCCCCTCCGCGACATCTTTCTTCGCAGCGAGACAGCGATCACGCGCCTCGGCGAGCGACAAACCGCCAGGGCCATAGCGACCAATGGTCAGCGTCTCGCGCCGGCCATTCAGCCGGTAGTCCATTCGGAAGGTTTTCGCACCTGATGGAATGACAAGGACGTACATACCGTCACGGTCCGTCACCTTGTAGTTTTTTGCCCTTGGTTTCAGGCTCTTAAGCTCGGTGTCGGTCAGCATTCTCAGCCTCGCAAAGGCTAGAGCGGGATGGGTTTATTTTGAATCGATTGAGATTCCCAAATCAGAATTCATCTGATTCAACATGCTGACTGGGAAGGAGGCCAGCATGGATGGGACGAGCCTATTCGAACGACCTTCGTGAGCGGGTAGTGCGTGCTGTCGTTAAAGGCGGCCTATCGCGGCATCAGGCTGCGGCCCAGTTTGGGGTGGGCATCAGCACGGCGATCAACTGGGTACAACGCTTCCACGAGACCGGCAGCGTCGCGCCAAGCCAGATCGGCGGCTATAGGCCAAAGAAGATTGCGGGGCCGCACCGCGAATGGCTGCTGCAACGGTGCCGAAAGGACTTTACCGTGCGCGGGCTGGTGGCCGAACTTGCCGAGCGTGGCCTTAAGGTCGATTACCGCACGATGTGGGAGTTCGTTCACGCTGTGAAGCTCAGTTACAAAAAAAGACGCTGATTGCTGCAGAGCAGGATCGTCCCGATGTCGCCCGTCGGCGAGCGCAATGGACCAAGTATCGAGATCGGATTGATCCCACTCGGCTGGTGTTCATCGATGAGACCTGGACCAAAACCAATATGGCGCCGCTGCGGGGCTGGGCGCCGCGCGGTCAACGCATCAGAGCCAAGGTGCCGCATGGCCGCTGGCAGACCATGACCTTTATGGCCGCTCTGCGCCACGATCGCATCACCGCGCCGTGGTTCATCGAGGGGCCGATCAACGGCGAAGCCTTCCTTCTCTACATCGAGAAGGTTCTGGTCCCGACCCTGCGGCACGGCGACATCGTCATTATGGACAACCTCGGCTCGCACAAGGCCAGCGCCGTGCGTCGCGTCATCCGTGCCGCCGGTGCCCGGCTCTTCTACCTGCCGAAATACTCGCCTGATCTGAACCCGATCGAGCAGTTCTTTGCCAAGTTCAAACACTGGCTACGCAAAGCCGCGCAGCGGACCACCGAGGCCGTCTACAATGCTATCGCTCCGATCCTCGAAACCGTTGCACCGGCTGAATGCGCCAACTACTTCGTCAATGCAGCCCACTCATCCATTTTCAGTTATCGTAACGCGTTGAATTTCCAACACAACTTTTTTTGATCGCACGTCGCGATCCGAACTGCGAACCGACAAAAATTCTTGGTGCTGATTTTCGAGGAGGAATCGCGCGATTCCGATTCAATGACGTTTCAGGGACTATCGACAACGATCCGTCGATTTCTCGCCTCGTCGACCACGCGACGCATTGCGCGCCAGCGCGAGAAATACCGTCACCGCTCATAGCACGACGTATCCGCGCTTGCGACCCTCAGACTCTACCCTTGCGCAAGATCGACTTCCTCCTTGATGGAAATGGACGCGAGAGTAAACGCCATTGGCTGCGGCGGTGTGGAAGGACACACGGCCAGCAAAAGGCCCGAGATGGTGGCCAGAAGGCAGCGGCGTAATGGCTCGGTGCGCTAAGCCCATCCACTAGCCGGTTTCGAGTCCGGCCCGCGGCACCGTCTAGGGTCCAGCCATTCGATCGGCCAACGATTGACCCCAAGAGCGAATTCTTGGCAAGTCATCGGGGGAAAACACTAAGAACGATCTCTTGACTAACGGTCTCGACTAGTAAAGAGTCCGTTCTTAGTTATGCTGACAGGGAACGTGGGCGTTCCTTGTATGCGGCCCTTGGAACGACGACGTCCCTGAGTCAGCCACCGGATATGCCGAAGCGCACAACAGGCCGATATGAAAGTGTGACCGCCGGCGGCGAAAAGGTCGATGCCTTCGTTCCTTTCGATCTGCCGCCCGCGCGGCCGTCGCTCGCCATCGACGCCAAATTTGAACGCCGCCTCGGGCAAGCCGAGCAGGCGCTTGTCCGGCTCGATCTGGCGAGCGAGATGGTGCCTTCGCTCGATTGGTTCATCTACGCATTCGTGCGCAAAGAGGCGGTTATCACGTCTCAGATCGAGGGTACACAGGCATCGCTCGTGGACCTTCTGGCCTTCGAAGCCGAGGAGCAGCCCTCACCCAACGCAGATGTCGAGGAGGTCACGAACTACCTCGACGCCCTCACCTACGCGCGAACCCAACTCGGGTCGAAGCGCGGTCTGCCAATCTCGCTGCGGCTCTTGAACGAAGCCCACAAGCGGCTGATGCGCGGTGGGCGCGGAGCAAGCAAGCAACCTGGAGAAATCCGCCGCAGCCAGAACTGGATTGGCGGGAGCCGCCCGGGGAACGCAGTCTACGTTCCCCCGCCCTCCGACAAGCTTCCAAAGCTCCTCGGCGCATTCGAGAAATACATTCATGCCGAGGACCGGCTGCCGAAACTCGTGCGGACTGCTCTTCTGCATGCTCAGTTCGAATCCATTCACCCCTATCTTGATGGCAACGGGCGGATCGGGCGCCTGATGATCGCCCTGCTGCTGGAGCACTGGGGCTTATTGAAGCAGCCGCTTCTCTATCTCAGCCTTTTCTTTAAACGCCATCGCGAAGAGTATTACCGGCGCCTCAACCTTGTGCGTCTGGAAGGCGACTGGGAAGGTTGGACCGATTTCTTTCTCGATGGCGTCGCCACGATCGCCGACGAAGCCGTTGCATCGGCGCGCGAATTGTTCAACCTCGTGAGCACGGATCGCACGCGGCTGCTTGGTGTTGAATCAGCATCGGTCTCTGCCTTCCGATTGTTCGAGCTACTTCCCCGTCATCCGATCGTGAGCGTCGCATCGGCCATGAGGCTGCTCGGCACCAGCAAGCCGACTGCTACCCGTGCAATCGAGGTGCTGACCGAGATCGGCATCCTCGTAGAAACGACAGGAAAGAAGCGCGACCGCAGCTTTGCTTATCGCGCCTATATGGAGCGCCTGCGAACCGGAACTGAGCTCGACCTTAGCCGCTGAGCGCTGCGGTTCTGCATTAACATGCGTTAAAAATTGCCAGTTCAGAGCCGCGGCCCCGCAACCAGGGCGCTGGCCAATATCGGAAACAACCCACAATACCTGTTTGCGCGTCCAATCGCGATAATCCTTACCGGGCTATGCTGGCGGATGCCCAGCGCGCTTCCCGGGCCGGCCTGAAGGTCGCCAGGCTCGCGGTCCACGCGCGCCGCGCTGACCTCATCTGCCAAACCGCCGCCGTCTCAACCGGGCTGATCGTAACAAGAAGGGTCACGAAGCTCGATAGAATGAGGGTGCGACTGCATGATGGACTTCGAATTCAGGTCGTCGGCACTAATGCCTCTAACCAGCAGCAACTGATCGGCGAGAATGCACGTGACGAGAGGGATCGGAGTCCAATGGCCAGCGTCACCCAGGTTCCGAGGCGCGCCCGCATTGCGCCAGGTTGTCGCCAACGTTCAAACCCTCGATGAACCGTGGGAGCTCCATAATTGCGTCAGAGGCTCAGTTGGTCGTCAGCACTCGCACTGGCCCTCGTCGCGCGAGGACGTCGACGACGACCTGCTGACCGGATCGCCGTACCGCGACATCGGCTGTGTCATCGCCAATCGACAGATTGCGGAGGAGGACCTCATTCAGAAAGGCCGGCATCATCGGCTCTTCGAAGGTGATCCGCCTTTCACCAGGGTCGAAGCCGAGCCCAAGACAGATCTGCAGCATATAAAGGGGCGCCGCAGCCGCCCAGGCTTGCGGCGTGCAGGCCACGGGATAAAAGGTTGGACCTCGAGTGCGCTGACGCGGAAATCCGCAGAACAATTCGGGAAGCCGTCTCAGGTCGATATAGCTGGAGGCCGCGAACAAGCCTTCGAAGATTCGGGCTGCTTCTCGCCGAAACCCATAGCGCGCAAATCCCGCTGCGAGCAGCGCATTGTCATGTGGCCAGACCGAGCCATTATGATAACTCATCGGATTGTAACGGGCTTCCGTCGACGCAACCGTGCGCACACCCCAGCCACAGAACGAGGATCCCCCCATCAGGCTCCGCACGACCGGTCCTGCCCGTTCCGGTAATGCGACGCTGGTCCACAGCGCGTGACCTGCATTGGACGTGCGCACGCGACATCGGCGCTTGTCGCCATCAAGCGCCAGCGCATAAGTGCCAAGCTCTTCATCGAAGAAGTGGGCATCATATGCCTCGCGCAGCCTGTTCGCCCGCGCCTCGCACTCCGTCTCACGCAGGACGTATCCCAATTGCTCCGCAATCTTGGCAGCGGCGCACCATGCGCCGTAGACATAGGCTTGCACCTCGACAAGGGCGATGGGGCCCTTCGCAAACGTGCCATCGGCGTGAAAAACTGAATCGTAACTGTCCTTCCAACCTTGGTTGATCAACCCCTCGGACGTCTGTCTGTGATATTCTACAAAGCCGTCGCCGTCGCGATCACCGTATTGCTCAATCCACGTGAGGGCTGCCTCGATGTGTGGCCATAGGCGACGAATAGTAACGACGTCGCCCGTTCGGTCCAGATAGGCGCCGGCCAGCACGACAAAGAGCGGCGTTGAATCGACGCTGCCGTAATATCGTCGGAACGGCACCTCGCCGAGTTCGGCCATCTCCCCGACTCGCACCTCATGTAGAATCTTGCCCGGTTCGGCATCGGCCAGTGGGTCGGTGCTGGTCGCCTGATGGGCCGCGAGATGCAACAGCACACCGCGCGCTAGCGCGGGATCAAGCCAGAGCGTTTGCAAGGCAGTGATCAGGGCGTCGCGGCCAAAGACCGTCGAAAACCAGGGAATACCGGCATATGGACAAGGTCCCTCGGGCGTATCCGTTGCCAGCATGTAAAGATCGGAGACGCTGCGCCGCACAGCCTCATTGAAGATCTCGTTGGATGTCGCGATCGATGCGGCCCGCGAGGAGGAACTCCGTAGTGCGCGGCGCGCGTCACGCAGAGCGCTGAAAAATGCGCGGCGTGGGGCATGCTGGGTCATTCCTTCGGAGCCGCAGTGGATTTCCAGAAAGAGCGAACGGGATTCTCGCGGCGCGATTGCGACCGTGAAGAGCGCACTCCTTCCGGTCAGCCGGGTTGGAGCTGGATCGAACGACAACGTGGTGGATCGATGCCGATGATCGAGTCCCATGTAGTTCAAAGTCACGCGGCTCGGGGAGACTTCCGGAGACTGGATGAGGCCCCGACGCTCACGGCGCGTGCCACGCACCTCGAAGATGTCCGCGAAATCGGCGTCGAAGGCAATCTCGATGGTGAGGCGCCGCGGACGCTCGTCGAAATTGCGCACGACCAATCGCTCGAAGCAGGTCGCGTTCCACAACAACCGCGACCGACGAATATGGACGAGATCGTGCGAAAAGCTCAGGCGCCCATTGCTGTCATAGATGTCCGGATTGGTCAGGTCACATGTAAGCGTTGCATTGTCGTCGCGAAGCGTCGACGACAACAGCATCGGCCGCGTTCCTTCGATGGTCAGATAAAGGTGCGACAGATGTCGCGTGTCGCGGTGAAAGAGCCCCTCGGGACTCCCGGGTCCCGACAGGGCATCGCCATTGTGGTCAAACACGGCGAAGGTGTCGCCGTGTTTGAGCGTGCGGGGCCGGCGCTCCTGCAGCGAGGCGGTCGCCGGAATGAAGAATTGCGCTAACGGCGCGGCGCCAGCTCCCGCCAACGGCGCAGTGTGTACCACCGTGCCGGCGCCCCCCGATGACGTCGTCATCGTAAGCTCCGTCAGGCGACTGCTTGCAGTCCGACTTCGTCGCCTTGCAGGCGACGAATGCGCGCGGCCTCGGTCCGCACACCCGGCAGGCCACGGTAGATGGCGAGATAGTCCTGCGCCATGCGTTCGACCGTGAAGCGCTTCTCGAACGTGTCGCGCACTTTCTGCCGGTCTAAGGTCTCCAATTTTGCGAGCGCCGCGACCGCCTCCTCCAGCGTCCTGACAATGAAGCCCGATTTGCCCGCGTTGACGACCTCCGGCACCGAGCCGCAGCGGAACGCGACGACTGGCGTGCCGCAGGCCATCGCCTCGATCATCACGAGGCCAAATGGCTCAGGCCAGTCGATCGGGAACAACAACGCCTTCGCGTTGCCGAGGAAGTCAGCTTTTTGCGCCTCGTTGATCTCACCGATATATTCGACATTCCGATGCGTTGCGATCATCGGCGCGATGGTGTCATCCCAATACTCCTGATCGGCACGGTCGATTTTGGCAGCGATCTTGAGCTTCATTCCGGCGCGCGCGGCGATCTGGATTGCGCGATCTGGCCGCTTCTCTGGGGAAATGCGTCCCAGGAAGGCCAGATAATCTCCCATCGGATTGGCGCTAAAGGGCAAGAGGTCGCGGGGCAAGCCGTGATAGACATTCCCGACCCAATTGATCGGACGCGCGAGCGGACGGCGCTGATCGCGAGAGATCGAGACCAGCGGAATCTCCGGGAAGGCGGCATAGAATGGCTTTAAGTCAGGCAGGTCGAGGCGACCGTGTAGTGTCGTGACTGTGCGATCGGCAATGTCGCGGATGAGCGGGAAGTGCAACAAGTCGATATGGAAATGCAGGACATCGAACTCGTCCGCCTCGCCACGGACAGAATCGAGCATCATTACGTGATAGGGTGTGTGGTCCCTCACCGTCGGATTGAGACGAAGCGCCATGTCGGAGCAGCGAACCAGTTTCGCCTGCGTTCGCGAGTCTCCGCTGGCGAATAATGTCACCTCGTGGCCCTGGCGGACCAGTTCCTCGGTGAGATAGGACACGATCCGCTCCGTGCCCCCATAGAGCTTGGGCGGACAGCATTCCGCGAGCGGTGCAATCTGGGCGATTTTCATCAGCAAAGACCTCCTCATGTGAGCGAAGCATGGACAGTCATCCCGCACGGCCGTAGGGCCCGCGCGGCATGTCGCCGTTCCTGTCGGACACAGCAGCAGAAGAAGAAGAAGAGACCCGCAGGAACTGCGGGTCTCAGGGACCTATCAGAAGTCCATGCCGCCGCCGGGCGGAAGCGCGGGAGCCACGTCCTTCTTCGGCTTCTCGGCCACCAGCGCTTCGGTCGTGATCAACAACGAAGCGACTGAGGCTGCGTCCTGCAACGCCGTGCGGACGACCTTGGCGGGATCAATCACGCCGACCCCGACCAGGTCTTGATATTCGCCGGTCGCGGCGTTGAAGCCCCAATTGTAGGTATTCTTCTCCAAGAGCTTGCCGACGACCAGAGAACCGTCCTCGCCGGCATTCTGGATGATCTGCCGGGCAGGCACCTGGATCGCACGGCGCACGATGTCGACGCCGGCCTTCTGATCGGGGTTATCCGGTTTGACAGCGTCGAGCGCCTTCAGGGCGCGTAACAACGCCACACCACCGCCCGGCAGAATGCCCTCCTCGACCGCCGCGCGGGTCGCATGCATTGCATCGTCGACACGATCCTTGCGCTCCTTGACCTCGACCTCAGTGGCCCCGCCAACACGGATTACCGCGACGCCTCCCGCGAGCTTGGCAAGACGCTCCTGCAGCTTCTCGCGGTCGTAGTCGGACGTGGTCTCCTCGATCTGCGCCTTGATCTGGGTCACGCGCGCTTCGATGTCCTTCTTGCGGCCGGCGCCATCGACGATCGTGGTATTCTCCTTGTCGATCACGACCTTCTTGGCGCGGCCGAGCATATTGAGCGTCACGTTCTCGAGCTTGATCCCGAGATCCTCGGAGATCGCCGTGCCGCCAGTGAGGATCGCGATGTCCTCGAGCATGGCCTTGCGGCGGTCACCGAAGCCCGGCGCCTTGACGGCCGCAACCTTGAGGCCGCCGCGCAACTTGTTGACGACCAGCGTCGCGAGCGCCTCGCCCTCGACATCCTCCGCGATGACCAGGAGCGGCTTGCCGGACTGAACGACGGATTCGAGAAGCGGCACCATCGCTTGCAGGCCGGAGAGCTTCTTCTCGTGGATCAGAACATAGGGATCTTCGAACTCCACACGCATCTTCTCGGCGTCGGTCACGAAATACGGGGAAACGTAGCCGCGGTCGAACTGCATGCCTTCGACCACTTCGAGCTCGGTCTCCAGGCTCTTCGCCTCTTCGACCGTGATTACGCCTTCGTTGCCGACCTTCTGCATGGCCTCGGCGAGGAACCGACCGATCTCGGTATCCCCGTTGGCCGAGATGGTCGCAACCTGCGCGATCTCGGAATTGGATGTGATCTTCTTGGCATTCTTGGTGAGGTCCTTGACGACGGCCTCGACGGCGAGATCGATGCCGCGCTTGAGGTCCATCGGGTTCATACCGGCCGCCACCGCCTTGGCACCTTCCTTAACAATCGCCTGCGCCAGCACCGTCGCGGTCGTCGTCCCGTCGCCGGCGAGATCGTTGGTCTTGGACGCCACCTCGCGCACCATCTGCGCGCCCATATTCTCGAACTTGTCGTCGAGCTCGATCTCCTTGGCGACGGTGACGCCGTCCTTGGTGATGCGGGGCGCACCGAACGACTTCTCGATAACGACGTTGCGTCCCTTGGGGCCGAGCGTGACCTTGACCGCATTTGCAAGCGTGTCCACGCCGCGCAGCATCTTTTCCCGCGCGTCCGACGAGAACCTCACTTCCTTGGCAGCCATGGCTGTAACCTCCTTTCTCAGCGATGTTGATGATGAGTGGATGATCTCGTCAGGCCGCCTTCTTGATCGTCCCGACCTTCTCGACGACGCCAAGGATGTCGCTCTCCTTCATGATGAGCAGTTCCTCGCCGTCGATCTTGACCTCGGTGCCGGACCATTTGCCGAAGAGGATATGGTCACCGGCTTTCACATCGAGGGGGACGAGTTCGCCCTTCTCGTTGCGGGCACCGGGACCGGCGGCAACAATCTCGCCTTCCTGCGGCTTTTCCTTTGCGGTGTCGGGAATGATGATGCCCCCGGTGGTCTTCTCCTCGGCATCAATACGACGCACGACGACACGGTCGTGCAGCGGGCGGAAATGCATGCAAATCCTCCTTGCTCAGATCAGCGATGTTATAAGGCGCAAGCCGGTGTCGCCGGCCGGCGCGGAAATCGAGCTAGGATCGGGAAAAATCGAGTTCAAGAGGTCGGCGCAAAATTTTTGGCACTCCGCGCCCTGGAGCGCCAATGCACCTTAATGCATTGATATACTTGAAGTTTTCTGTGCATCGCTCGCCCTAGCGGTCAAAGCCTGCCCTCTTGAAGAAAAAAAGGTCCTACCAAAATCATCGCTGATGCCGGGCCCGAGCGGCCCCTGCGCACTCTTGGGAAACCCTGCGCACTCTTCGGAAAGGAGCATTGGAATCAGGAGACCGCCATGGTGGGAACGAGCAAGCACGCGACATCGCCGTCTCATCTCAGCACCGACGATCCGCATCTCGATCGGCTTTTGAATCCGGCGCAGTTCTACAAGCATCCACGCGAGGTCATCGACGATCCGCACCTTGGTCTTTCGGAGAAGCGGGCCATTCTTTCGTCCTGGGCGTCGGACGCCTGCGCGGTCGAGTCCATGCCAGCCTTGCGTCAAATCCCTGGTACCCCCGCGCCGGTGTCGTTCGACGACGTCATGGACGCACTGCGTCGACTGGACGATCTCGCTCGGCCCCCTGCCAGGACGCCGGCATTTCCAGCTGACAACACCGTTTGCCCTCCGACCACGTGAAGCATCAAGCCGCAACTTTGGAGGACCGGAACCAATGGCTGCGAGCCGGGAGTTTTTGCTGCAATGGCACGGCTATGGATTGACCACCGCGGAAATCCACTACCATTTGCCGGACCACCCGGCTGTCCTGCAACTCTATGTCTGGCAGGATTACGATACGGCGCCGGACTTTCCCGACGCTCCATGGCTTCCTTGACTATTGGCAGCGCGAACTCGAAGGCGCGCTGCACTCGGTCAGGGTCGCGCACCGGCGGCTGATCCGGCCGGCCGAATGGCGGGCGGTTGACGGCGCCATTGTCACGCATAGAGCTGACGTCGCTGTCGCACCTGTTTCATCATCCGAGATAATAGGGGTTCGACCAGCTCGGTGCTGCGCGGCAGCCGGCCCTCATTAGGCAACGCCTTGCCCAGGCGCTGCACAGTTCCTCGAGCGTCGCCTTTGTGGCGATGGTCTTGGCGATCATGATTCTCTTCGACTGGGACCGACGACGGCGAGCACGTCTTCGCCCGCGAGGCTGGCTGAGCACGGCTACAGACCGCCGCAACACAAATAGCGCGGTTAGGTGCCGGCACGGCGATTCAGTGGCTGGCCCGACGAAGTGGCAGGGGCAACTGGCTTCGAATGCTCTTGACGACGGGCAGGCCCCTTGACGCCGCGACCAGCTTTCCTAAATCGCAAATCGCCGATCGCCCCGTCGGGGATCGGCAAAGTCCAAAGGGGCGTCGGCTCTTTGGGCGCCCCTCGTACCATGTTGCTCAATGGAGGATGTGGCTATGAGAGACTTCGATCTCACACCCATCTGGCGATCGACCGTCGGTTTTGATCGCCTCGTCGATCTCATCGACGATTCGCTTCGGTTGGCGGGCGAGGACAATTACCCGCCCTACAACATCGCGCGGACCGGTGAGGACAACTATCGCATCTCGCTGGCTCTGGCTGGCTTCAAGCCGGAGGAGATCACCGTCACGGCGGAGCAGAACATGCTTACCGTGGAAGGCCGCAAGGCCGAGAAGGATGATCGCGAGTACCTCTACCAGGGCATCTCCGGGCGTCCGTTCCGGCGCCAGTTCAACCTCGCCGACTACGTCGAGGTGAAGGGCGCCTCGTTCGAGGACGGGCTCCTGCAGGTCGACCTGGTGCGCGAATTGCCGGAGGCCATGAAGCCGCGCCGGATCGCGATCAAATCCGGTCCTTTCCGCAGCGAGACCCAACAAATCGAGCAGAAGCAAGCGGCCTGATCGTAAGTCCGATCGGGCCGGCTGGAGGTGGTCGCGTGTGGCCTTGGCCACGCGCGCCCCCGTTTGAGATAGGAGGCACAACATGAGCATGAGAGATCTCATTCCCTGGAACCGCAGCAGCCGCGTTCCGGTGCAGCGCGGGGAGGAAGGAACGCCCTTCCTGACTTTGCACCGTGAAATGAACCGCTTGTTCGACGACGTCTTCCGCGGGCTCGACCTCAACCCCTTCCGCTTCGACCGCGTGTTCGACCGCGCCTGGTCATGGCCGAGCATCGAGGTGAGCGAGAACGACAAAGAGGTGAGGGTCACCGCCGAGCTCCCTGGCCTCGAGGAAAAAGACGTCGAAGTCCAGCTGTCGAATGGCGTGCTCGCCATCAAGGGCGAGAAGAGGACTGAGACGGAAGACAATGACAGGCTGTTCAGCGAGCGCTTCTACGGCCGGTTTGAGCGACGCATCCCCGTGGATGACATCGACGAGGACAAGGTGAACGCGTCCTTCGGCAATGGAGTACTCGTTGTCACCCTGCCGAGATCGGCCGAGGCGCAACGCAACGTGAAGCGCATCGCGATCAACGGCAAATAAGCAGAGAGGAGACTCCGGCTGGCGGGAGCTGGCGCGCTCCCGCCGCCACTGAACCGCCCCGAGTTTGCCGGAGGCTCCCAACCTTGAGAAGGTGGAGCCATGATGAGCAAGACGAGGAACCGGTTTTCTCCGGAAGTGCGGGCCCGCGCGGTGCGGATGGTCTTCGATCACGAGAAGGAGCATCGGTCCCGGTGGGCCGCGGTCTCCTCGATCGCGACGAAGATCGGCTGCACGGCGCAGTCGCTCAATGAGTGGGTGAAGAAGGCTGAGGTCGACAGCGGCACGCGCGCCGGTCTTCCGAGCGAGGTCACCGAGAAGCTCAAGGCGCTGGAGCGGGAGAACCGTGAGCTTCGGCAGGCGAACGAGATCCTGCGCAAGGCGTCGGCGTATTTTGCGATGGCGGAGCTCGACCGCCGGTCAAAGACATGATCGCCTTCATCGACGGTCACCGAGAGGTCCACGGGGTCGAGCCGATCTGCAGGGTGCTGCCGATCGCCCCCTCGACCTACCATGACGACCTCGCCAAGCGCGCCGATCCCACGAAGCTGTCGGCAAGGGCAAAGCGGGACCTGAGGCTGAAGCCTGAGATCGAGCGCGTCTTCGTCGAGAACTTCGAGGTCTATGGCGTGAGGAAGGTCTGGCGGCAGCTGAACCGGGAGAACATCCCGGTTGCTCGCTGCACCGTCGAGCGCCTGATGGCTGATCTCGGCCTGCAGGGCGTCATCCGCGGCAAGCCGATCCGCACGACCGTGCAGGACAAGGCAGCTCCGTGCCCGCTCGATCACGTGAACCGGGTCTTCCACGCGCCAGCTCCAAACATGTTGTGGCTATCCGACTTCACCTACGTGAGCACCTGGTCGGGCTTCGTCTATGTCGCCTTCGTGATCGATGCCTATGCTCGCAGGATCGTCGGCTGGCGCGTCAGCCGCGCAGCTCATGCCGCCTTCGTGTTGGACGCCTTGGAGCAGGCGCTGCATGAACGGCGCCCCGCCAGCAAGGCTGGTCTCGTCCATCACTCGGATCGCGGTTCGCAATACGTCAGCATCCGCTACACCGAGCGCCTGGCCGAGGCGGGCATCGAGCCTTCGGTCGGCAGCGTCGGCGACAGCTACGACAACGCGCTCGCCGAAACGATCAACGGTCTATACAAGGCCGAGGTCATCCATCGGCGCGGGCCGTGGCGGAGCTTCGAGGCGGTCGAGTTCGCCACACTCGCCTGGGTCGACTGGTTCAACCATCGCCGGCTGCTGGAGCCCATCGGCAACATCCCGCCGGCCGAAGCCGAGGAGCGCTACTACGCCATGCTCGACGAGACAGCCATGGCGGCGTGACTCAAACCAAACAGCCTCCGGCAAACTCGGGGCGGTTCAACCCCTTCTAGCGGGGAGACCCCGCAACGCCCCCTATAGAGAGTGAGAGTGCGGACCGGGTTTGCCGTGACGGGTTGAGGGCTGGAGGAGAGGCCTCCGGCGCCCGTCGCGGAGAACCGCGATGTCCAGACATGGCCGCAACGCTCGCGCCGGGACCGACCGGGCGAGCCTTTACGACGACATCACCAACAGGATTATCGCCGAGCTGGAGGCCGGGCGCGTGCCCTGGGTCCAACCCTGGGGAACGGCCGCTGCGAAAGCGCCGCTCGCCATGCCGGCGAATGCTGCGACCGGCCGGCAATATTCCGGGATCAACGTGCTGATCCTGTGGGGCGCGGTCGTCGAGCATGGCTTCCCGGTCCAGAGCTGGCTGACGTTCCGCCAGGCGCTATCGCTCGGCGGCCATGTCCGCAAAGGCGAGCGCGGCACCACCGTCGTCTACGCCGATCGCTTCATTCCAGACGACGAGAAGAAGCGCGCGCAGGAGACCGGCGAGGAAGCGCAGGCCATTCCGTTTCTCAAGCGCTTCACCGTGTTCAATGTCGCGCAGTGCGAGGAACTGCCCGACGACCTCGCCGTCGCGCCGCCCGCACCGGAACCCGGCCTGATCGAGCCGCGCGTCGAGGCGCTGATCAAGGCGACCGGTATCGATTTCCACATCGGCGGCGAACGCGCCTTCTATGTGCCGGCGCAGGACTATGTGCAGGTGCCGCCGCCGCAGGCGTATTTCGAGACCATCAACTGGCACCGCACGGCCCTGCATGAGCTCGGTCATGCGACGGGGCATGCGTCCCGCCTCGGCCGCGACCTGTCGGGCTCCTACGGCTCGAAGAAGTACGCCTTTGAAGAACTCGTCGCCGAGATGAACGCGGCCTTCTGCTGCGCCTCGCTCGGCATCACTCCGACGGTGCGCCACGCCGATTACATCGGCTCGTGGCTGGACGTGCTGCGCGAGGACAATCGCGCCATCGTCCGCGCCGCATCGCAGGCCAGCAAGGCGGCCGACTGGCTGCTCGCCTTCCTCCCCGAAACCGAGACGGCCGTGGAATCCGTGAACAACAGGAGGGCGGCATGATCCTCCTGACAGACGACCTCCGCGAACGCCTGCTCGCCAACGGCCGCGATCGCGGCGCCGATCATGTGCCCGTTGTCAAGTTCTTCAACCCGCTGGGCCAAGGCATCTGGCTCGCTTCCGAGCTGGACGCGGATGGCGATACCCTCTTCGGCCTCGCCGATCTCGGTTTTCCCGAGCTCGGCAGTTTCTCGCTCGAGGAACTCGCTTCGATTGTCCTGCCCTTCGGCATGGGGATCGAGCGCGACATCCTTTTCACCGGCGACTTTCCGATCTCGGTCTGGGCGGAGGCCGCCCGCGAGGCGGGAAGCATCCGGGCGGCCGAGCGCATCCTCTACCGGGCGGCTTCGCCTCGACGTGATGGCGCGTGACGCCCATCCTGAACTTCGCGGAACCGGAGATGAGCGTTTGCGCATCTCCGGTTTTGCGCCCCGGATCGCCGGGAGGAGCCGCCGCCCCTCAGAGTGAGAGGGCGGCGCTTCGCTTCGTGACGGGTTTGGAGACCGAGAGAGAGGCTCTCGGCGCCCGTCGCGGAGTATCCCGACATGGCAAAGGCTGCCAGGAAGATCGTCTTCTCGCGCTCGCGCGACATCCCCTTCAACAAGCTCGTGCTCTCGGAGTCCAATGTCCGGCGAACCCGGCCGGAGGCCGAGCTCGACGAGCTGGTCCACGACATCGACCGGCGCGAGGACCTCGTGCAGGGCCTCAACGTCCGCGCCATCCTCGACGCGGACGGCAATGAGACCGGCATGTTCGAGGTGCCAGCCGGCGGGCGCCGCTATCGCGCTATCGAGCGCCTGGTCAAGGCCAAGCGCTTCCCGAAGGACGGACTCGTCCCCTGCATCGTGCGCAAGTCCGACACCAGAATCCTCGCCGAAGACGACTCCCTCGCCGAGAACCTGCTGCGCGCCGGACTTCATCCGCTCGACCAGTTCCGGGCGTTCCAGGACATGCTCGACAATGGCATGACCGAGGAGGAAATCGCCGCGGCCTATCTCACGACGGTGCAGGTCGTGAAGCAGCGCCTCCGTCTCAACGCGGTCTCGCCCGTGCTGCGCGATGCCTATGCCGAGGAGCGCATGACACTCGACATGCTGATGGCCTTCACCGTCAACCCGGACCACCAGAGCCAGGAGCAGGTGTGGGAGGCCGTGCAGCATTCCTACAATCGGCAGCCCTGGCATATCCGCCAGTTGCTGACCGAGACCACGATCCCCGCCTCCGACAAGCGCGCGCGCTTTGTCGGCATCGACGCCTATGTCGCCGCCGGCGGTGCGGTGCTGCGCGACCTGTTCGAGGACGACGACGGCGGCTGGCTCGCCGACCCGGCGCTCCTTCACCGCCTGGTCAGCGAGAAGCTGAAGGCGGTCGCGGACGAGATCGCCGCCGAAGGCTGGAAGTGGATCAAGATCGACCTCGACCTGCCCTACGGCTACGACCACGGCCTGCGCCAGATCGGCGGCACCTTCGTCGATCTCACCGAGAAAGAGCGGGCCGAACGCGAGGCGCTGCGCGCCGAGTACGACCGGCTCGAAGCGGAGTATGACGGCGCCGACGAGCTGCCGGACGAGATCGACCAGCGCCTGGGCGAGATCGAGGAGGCGCTTGAAGCCTTCGAGAAGCGTCCCGTCGTCTACGATCCCGCCGACATCGCGCGCGCCGGCGTCTTCGTCAGCGTCGATCGCGATGGCGACATCGTGGTCGATCGCGGCTATGTGCGGCCGGAGGACGAGGCGCCTGTCGCCGTCAACGGCAGCGGCGCCGAGGTCGTTCGCGAGCCTGACGCTGTCGATGCTCCCGCGACCCCGTCCGCTCAGCGCGCCGTCATCACCATCCGCGGCCAGGGCACGGACGCGGACGATGACGAGGAGGACGACGCCATCAAGCCGCTGCCCGAGCGGCTGGTGATCGAGCTCACCGCCCATCGCACGCTGGCGCTGCGCGATGCCGTAGCCAACCACCCGCAGGTCGCTCTGACGGCCCTCCTGCACAAGCTGGTGCTCGACGCCTTCAAGCGTAACGCGCACGGCTGCGCCGTCGAGGCGTCCGTCCGGGAGGTCCACTTCCCCGTTCAGGCAACCGACCTGAAGGACAGCGCCTCCGCCAAGGCCATCCAGGCGCGCATGGACGCCTGGAAGGCCGACATGCCGCTCGAGGACGACGACCGGCTGTGGAACTGGATCGCCGGCCTCGACGATGCGAGCCGTCTCGCGCTGCTCGCGCACTGCGTCAGCTACGGGATCAACGCTCTCTACGAGCGTCCGAATCCCCATAGCGGCTATGGCGTCACCCAGCATGGGCTCGACCGGCGCATGCGCGATGCCGATCGGCTGGCGCGCGCCACCAGCCTCGACATGGTGGAGGCCGGATGGCGGCCGACCGTCGCGAACTATCTCGGCCGCGTGACGAAGAGCCGGATCATCGAAGCCGTCCGGGAAGCGCTCGGCGAAGAGAAGGCTCAGCTCATAGATCATCTCAAGAAGCCCGAGATGGCGAAGGAGGCCGAGCGCCTGCTCGCCGACACCGGCTGGCTGCCGGAGCCGCTGCGGTCCGCCGATCCCGATGCGACGACCTCGGTCGATGTAAGCGGAGGTGAAGGCGATGAAACACTGCCGGCCTTCCTCGCCGACGATGAGGACGAGCAGGCGGATGACGGCGAAGGCGATGCCGACGACCGGGCGATGATCGCCGCCGAATGACGGAACCCACGGCGGGGCGGCTCCGGCTGCTCCCGCCACCCCTCGATCAGGAGCAATCCGATGACCAAGCTCAGCTCGGCCACGCCTCGCCGCGTCGTATTCCAGTATCTCGTGCCCGTCCATGTCGAGGTCGAGGACGGCCTCGTCCGCAGCGTGACGGTGATCGACGAAACGCCCGTCGAGAACCCGACCGTTGTGGAAGGCGATGCCGACTATCTGGAGGAGGCGGTGAAGGCCGCCGATGACGGCCAGCCCTGGCCGTCCTGGCAGTTCGGCCATTAGCCCGACCTTCTCTCCATCCAACCAGTAGCCCGGCCACCGCGCCGGGCTTTTGCGTTTTCAGGAGCCTGTCATGCCCACCTATACCGTCGAAACGACCTACCGCGTACCGGTCTACCGGCAACGCACCTATGAGGCCGCAACACCAGCCGAAGCCTGTCGCCGGGCCATCGAGGACGATGACTGGTCCAACGACAAGCTCGACTACGAGGCCGCCGGCGAAACCTATGTCACCGGCATCTGGATCGGCGCTGACGCCGCCTATTCGGGTGAGGCCGTCCCGGTCCCATCGCACTTCGATGAGACCATCCAGCGGAAGGCCGCGCACTTCGAGGTCCTGTTCGGTCTCCTCAAGATCGTCGTTGCGGACCAGATCTCCCAGCGAGGGACGGACGCCTATTGGCTCGCACGCGCGAACGCCGCGGTCGCGAAGGCCGAGGCGATCCTTGCCGGTGCGCGCGATCCCGACGAGCCCCTCGCTCCGCCGCGGCCCTTCCATGTCCTCGCGCAGCTCCTGGAGGACCGCGTCCGCGACCAGATCGCCGCGATCATCGAGACCGATCCTGAATTCGCGCATCTCACGGCGGACAGCGTAGCGGATGACGACATTCGCGCCGCTTGCCTCGCAGTCGCCGCAAGCATCGATCTCTCGGAGGAGATCGGCGCCGCGGAATTCCGCGCGGCGCTCGCCGCCCTGCGAGCCCAAGAATTCGAAGGGAGGCTGAGATGTACGCCACCCATCTCCGCCTCGACGTCACAGTCCGGGACAGCGACCGCACGGTGATCCGCGCGGCACGGCGCAAGCTCACGCGATCGGCGCGGCGTGATCCGGCGAAGCGGGAGGCGCGCAAGCGCTTCTACCGCGAGATGCTGGAGCATCACGCCAATGCGCAGCGCCTCGCCGGCGAATTCCGGCTCTGACCCCGCCAACCGCCAACCCTTCTTTCTCCAACCGGCCCGGCCCCCGCGCCGGGCTTTGTCGTTTCAGGAGCCTGACATGGCTGACTTCTTCACGCACTTCTCCTGCCTCCTCGATGTCGGCACGCCGCAGAACGCCGCGCGTGCGCTCGAAATCTACAATCGCATGATGGAGGAGAACGCCGCCGAGGACCCTCTGTCCGAGGCGTTTCTCCTCTCCATCCAGCCCGAGCATGGCGGAACGCAGATCTGGATTCGCGATGACACGACCGGCGATCCTCAGGCCGTCATCGAATTCGTGCTCCGCTGCGCCGAGGAATTCGGCCTCACCGGACGGTGGGGCTTTCAATGGGCGAATACCTGCTCGCGCCCGCGTGTGAATGCCTTCGGTGGCGGCGCGCATGTGCTCGATCTCGGCCGCCGCAGGACCGTCGCCTGGATCGCGACCAATGGCTGGCTCGACCGCACTTTGTCGGACGAGCGCGGAAAGCGAGGTGCGCGATGAGCATCCCCGATCACGCGCGGGCGAATTTTGCGACGCTGCTGCGCGCGGCGGCTGACGGCAACCTTGCGCTCATGGAGTGCTCCGACGCCGTCACCGGCGAGGCGCGCTACGTCATCTGTGCCGTGAGCCGCGACGGCACGGATTTCATGTTCACGCCGTTCGGCCATCTCGCCGACGGCAACCCCTTCGACGCCTACGTGCCGCCATCGGCAACCCTGCCGGACGAACCGACTCCCTGATCCTCGCGTGCGTGGCGGCGCGCGGTGAAGGCTGCGTGACGAGAGGGAGAGCCTGGCCGGGACGGGTTTGAGCCGGTGCGGTCCAGAGAGAGCGCCGGCCGGCTCGCCCGTCTCCGCTCTCCCAGAGGTTCATCGACATGACTCCATCCACTGCCTTCGCGGCCGCGGCGTCGCCGCTTGCATCGTCGGCTGATATCGCCCGCTGCATCGACGCAGCCGCCCACCTTCTTATTCCTCATCTTGAACAGGGTCGTCAGGTTGACGCGGCGATCCTTCGCGCCGCGATGGAGCGAGGCTTCGGCGGCTCCGATGCGTCCGGCGCCTGGGACTGGAAGACCGCCTACGACGCCTGCGAGGCCGCGACCGTTCTGTTTCTCCGCAAATTCGGAAAGGCGATTTTGCGCAAGGCCGGTTCTCCGGCCCTGGCCCTCTCCATGCTGGAGAAGATCGTCGGCCTCCTGCCGACGCATACGCGCCGCTCGGCCGAGAGCGAGGCCCTCCAGCAGTTCTCAACGCCGATCCCGCTCGGCCTCGCGGTCGCGACGGCCGCGGCGGTCACGCCAGCCGACCGCGTGCTCGAGCCTTCGGCCGGCACCGGCCTGCTCGCCATCCTCCCCGAGATTGCGGGCGGATCGCTCGTGCTCAACGAGCTGGCGGAGACCCGCGCCGGCCTTCTCGCCCTCCTCTTTCCGGACATCGCCGTGAGCCGGCATGACGCCGCGCAGATCCACGATCACCTCGATCCCGCCATCGTGCCGAGCGTCGTGATCATGAACCCGCCCTTCTCGGCGATGGCCAACGTGCAGGGCCGCATGGCCGACGCCGCGCTCCGCCATATCGGCTCAGCACTGGCTCGGCTCGCCGAAGGCGGCCGCCTGGTTGCGATTACCGGCGCCAATTTCGCGCCCGACGCTCCGGCCTGGCGCGACGCCTATGTCCGGCTTCAGGAGCGCGGCCGCGTCGTCTTCTCCGCGGCCATCGACGGTCGCGTCTATGCCCGGCACGGCACGACATTCCCAACGCGGCTCATCGTCATCGACAAGCGCCCGGCCAGCGATCCGACCGCGTTCCCCGATGCGCCCGGCGTCGCGCCGGATGTCGCCACCCTATTGGCGTGGATCGCGAAGCACGTTCCGGCACGGCTGCCGGTCGATGCCTCCGTCGGTCTGCCGGCTGTCACGACGCCGCGCACCGTTCGCGGCTACGTCGCCCGTACCGCACAAGCCGCAACGCGGCTGAGCCCCGCCGAGCCTGAAGGTGTCGAACTCGCCTACGAGACGATCGACTGGACGCCGCCACAGGGGGCGCGTCTCTCCGATTCCGTCTACGAGGACTATGCGCTCCAGAGCATCCGGATTCCCGGCGCTCAGGACCATCCGACGCAGCTCGTCCAGTCGGCGGCCATGGCTTCGGTCGCGCCGCCCAAGCCGAGCTACCGGCCGCGCCTGCCGGCGAACATCCTGAGCTTGCTCTCGGGCGCCCAGCTCGAAACGGTGATCTATGCCGGCGAGGCGCATTCCGGCTATCTCGCCGGTGCCTGGACCGTGGACCAGACCTTCGACGTCGTCACCGCCGCGCCCGAGGACGCCGAGGGCGCGGTCCGCTTCCGGCGCGGCTTCATGATCGGCGACGGCACCGGCGTCGGCAAAGGCCGCGAGGCCGCAGGCATCATCCTCGACAACTGGCTGCGGGGCCGCCGCAAGGCGGTGTGGATCTCGAAAAGCGACAAGCTTATCGAGGATGCGCAGCGCGACTGGTCCGCGCTAGGCATGGAGCGCCTCCTCATCACGCCGCTCTCCCGCTTCCCGCAGGGCAAGCCAATCACGCTGCGGGAGGGCATCCTATTTCTAACCTACGCCACGCTGCGCTCCGATGACCGCGGCGAAAGGCTTTCCCGCGTCAAACAGATCGTCGAATGGTTGGGCTCCGACTTCGACGGAGTGATCATTTTCGACGAAGCCCATGCCATGCAGAACGCGGTCGGCGCCAGGAGCGAACGCGGCGATCAGGAGGCCTCGCAGCAGGGCCGCGCGGGCCTGCGGCTCCAGCACGCGCTCCCAGATGCACGCGTGGTCTACGTCTCCGCCACCGGCGCGACGACCGTGCACAATCTCTCTTATGCGCAGCGGCTCGGCCTCTGGGGCAGCGAGGATTTCCCGTTCTCGACGCGCGCTGAGTTCGTGGAGGCGATCGAGGCCGGCGGCGTCGCGGCGATGGAGGTGCTCGCCCGCGACCTGCGCGCGCTCGGGCTCTACACCTCGCGCTCGCTCTCCTTCGACGGCGTCGAATACGAGCTGGTCGAGCATGAGCTGACGCCCGAGCAAACGCGCATCTACGACGCCTACGCCGACGCCTTCGCGATCATTCACAACAACCTCGACGCCGCCATGCAGGCGGCCAATATCACCGGCGGCAGCGAGGGCAGATCGGGCACGCTGAACCGGCAGGCCAAGGCCGCCGCGCGATCGGCGTTCGAGAGCGCCAAGCAGCGCTTCTTCGGACACCTGCTCACCAGCATGAAGACCCCGACCCTGATCCGCTCGATCGAGCGTGATCTCGAGCAAGGCCATGCCGCCGTCATCCAGATCGTCTCGACGGGCGAGGCCCTGATGGAGCGGCGCCTCGCGGAGCTGCCGACCGAGGAATGGAACGACGTCCGCGTCGACATCACGCCGCGCGAATACGTCCTCGACTATCTCGCCCATTCCTTCCCGGTCCAGCTCTACGAGCCCTACACCGACAGCGAGGGCAAGCTGTCGTCGCGTCCGGTCTATCGCGACGGCCAGCCGGTCGAAAGCCGCGAGGCGGTCGCGCGCCGGGATGCGCTGATCGCGAAGCTCGCGAGCCTGCCGCCCGTGCCCGGCGCGCTCGACCAGATCGTCCAGCACTTCGGCGCCGACATGATCGCCGAGGTGACGGGGCGCTCCCGCCGCATCGTCCGCAAGCTGGGCAGTGCCGGCCGAAGCGATCGTCTCGTCGTCGAGACGCGCGCGGCGTCCGCCAACCTCGCCGAGGCGCAGGCCTTCATGGACGACCACAAGCGCATCCTGGTCTTCTCCGACGCCGGCGGCACCGGGCGCAGCTATCACGCCGAGCTTTCCGCAAGGAACACGCGCCTGCGCGTGCACTACCTGCTCGAGCCCGGCTGGAAGGCGGACACGGCCATCCAGGGCCTCGGCCGCACGCACCGGACCAACCAGAAGCAACCGCCGCTGTTCAGGCCGGTCGCGACGAACGTCAAGGCCGAGAAGCGCTTCCTCAGCACCATCGCCCGCCGGCTCGACACGCTCGGCGCGATCACGCGCGGCCAGCGCGCGACCGCCGGCCAGGGCCTGTTCCGGCCGGAGGACAATCTCGAATCCCACTATGCGCGGGACGCGCTTCGCCAGCTCTACGTGCTGATCGCCCGCGGCAGGATCGCGGGCTGCTCGCTCGAGCGCTTCGAGGCGGCCACCGGCTTGACGCTCACCGATGCGAACGGGCTCAAGGACCAGTTGCCGGGCATCAGCACGTTCCTCAACCGCATGCTCGCGCTGACCATCGATCTGCAAGGCGTCCTGTTCACTGCGTTCGAGCAGCTCCTCAACGCCCGCATCGAGGGCGCCATTGCCGCCGGCACCTACGATGCCGGGCTGGAGACGCTGCGGGCCGAGAGCTTTGTCGTCACCGGCCGGCAGACGATCCATACCCATCCCGGCACGGGCGCCGAGACGCGGCTCCTCACCATCATGCAGCGCCAGCGCAACCGGCCCCTCACGCTCGACGAAGCCTTGAGCCGGCTGCGCGAACGCGGCGCACGGCTTCTTGTCAACGCGCGGTCCGGCCACGCCGCCGTGCAGGTCCATGCCCCGTCCGTCATGCTCGACGACGGCGAGGTCGAATACCGCGTCCGCCTGATCCGGCCGATGGAAGCGCCGAACGTGCCCGTCCGCACGATGGCGGAGAGCCATTGGAAGGATGCCGACGAGGCGAGCTTCGCGGCCGCCTGGACGGCCGAACTGGCCGAGGTGCCCGCGTTCACCGACTCCACTCTGCACATGGTCTCGGGCCTGCTGCTGCCGATCTGGAAGCGGCTCCCCAACGAGTCGACCCGCGTCTATCGCCTGCAGACCGACGACGGCGAGCGCATCATCGGCCGCAAGGTTTCCCCGGCCTGGGCGGCCACGGCAACCGCGACCGGCCTGCCTTCGCTGACGCCGGACGACGCCTTCGCCGCCTTGATCGAAGGCAAGACCGTCATCGACCTCGCCGAAGGTCTTCAGCTTCGCTGTGTCCGCGTCATGGGCGGCCATCGCATCGAGCTGTCGGGCTTCACTGACACCATGCGCGAGCGGCTCACGGCCTACGGCCTCTTCCACGAGATCATCTCGTGGAAGCTGCGCCTGTTCGTGCCCACCGACGCCAGCGGTCCCGCGATCCTCGCCAGGGTGATGGACCGCTATCCCATCGAGCGGGTCGCCGAGCGGGAGGCGGTGTGATGTCCCGGCTCGACGCTTCCGAACTGGCACGCCGGCTCGCGCGCAATGCCGAAGCGGTGTGCCGCCACTATCTGTCCAACGGTCATCGCGAAGGCCGCTACTGGATGGTCGGCGACGTGCGCAACACGCCCGGCCGCTCGATGTTCGTGCGCCTCATCGGCCCGGAAAGCGGCAAGGGCGCGGCCGGCAAGTGGACCGACGCCGCGACCGGCGAGCATGGCGACCTGCTCGACGTCATACGCGAGACCTGCGGCCTCGTGGATTTCGCGGACGTCGCGAGGGAGGCGCGCGCCTTCCTCAGCCTGCCGCAGCCCGAACCGCAGGCGAGCGAGCGTCGGCGCACGATCCAGCCAGCTCCAACGGGTTCGCCGGAAGCCGCGCGGCGGCTGTTCGCCATGTCGCGGCCGATCCACGGCACGCTCGCCGAGACGTATCTCCGCCGGCGCGGCATTACGGCTTTGCACGGAACCGGATCGCTGCGCTTCCACCCGCGCTGCTACTACCGGTCCGATGAGTATGCCGCGACCGAGACCTGGCCCGCCATGATCGCCGCCGTCACCGATCTCGGCGGCCGCCTCACCGGCGCGCACCGGACCTGGCTCGATCCCGACGGCTTCGACCCCGTCCGTCTCGGCAAGGCGCCGATCGACACGCCGCGCCGCGCGATGGGCGATCTTCTCGGACACGCCGTCCGCTTCGGCGTCGCTGGCGAAGTCATGGCCGCAGGCGAAGGCATCGAGACCATGCTGTCGCTGAGGACGGTGCTGCCCGGCATGCCGATGGTCGCCGCCCTCTCGGCCGCCCATCTCTCGGCCATCCTCTTTGCGGACACGCTGCGCCGGCTCTATATCGCGCGCGACGACGATCCAGCCGGCGATGGCGCGATGGCCGCGCTGATCGAGCGCGCGTGCGCCGACAGCATCGAGGCGATTGTACTCTCGCCAAGGCTCGCCGACTTCAACGAGGATCTCCGGATGCTCGGCCCCGACGCGCTGCGGGCAGCCCTTCGGGCGCAGATCGCGTCCCGGGATGCCGCTCGCTTCATGGCCGAGGCCGCATAGCCCTGATGAATGTGGACGTGCGGCCGGAACGGATGACTTGGCTCCGCCGTCATGCCGGCGGTCGATGCTGCTCGCGCCGGAGAGAGCCGCGCCCTCGGCCTTCAAGAGGGCGATCGGGACGGCAAGCGGCCCGGCCCGGCAATGGCTGCGGCCGGCTATTTTCCGTCGGCGGCGGAGCCGCCTTTACATCGCGAAGCAAAATAGCCGGCCTTCGCCATCCTCCGCTCGCGCTTCGGCCCTGCGCTTCGCTCCGGGTGCAGGGCCGGCCCGCCCGCCGTCTTCCGTCGCCATGAAGGCCGCGAGGGTCGCGGCCAATCCAGCGACGGAGCATCCCATGACCAGCGACGACGACTTCGAGCCCCACCACAGCTCCTCCCCGACCGATCACGTCCTGACAGAGCTGCAGCTCTATGGCTTCCGCCCCTTCCAGGGCGAAGCCGACCCGCGCCCGCTTCCCGAGGGCAATGCCGTTGCCGGGGCCATCGCCGACATCTTCGACGCTCTCGTCGCCACCCTCGGCGACACCCGCCTCGAACCCGATCTCGAGGACCTGCTCTGGTCGACCGTCAACGTCTTCCACCGCGCCGCCGACCGCATCGCGCGCGAGCTCGACGACAACGAGCAGGCGCAGCGCCGGAGCCAGCAGGAGCAGGACGGCACCGAGATCAAGTCCGTCGAGCTGGAGCGGCTCATCGCCGAGGGACAGACGCTCATCGAGCGCCGCGACGCCTTCGAGCTGATGCGCGACCAGGCCTGCGAGCACTTCGAGCGCCACACCGGCTCGGCCTGGCGGCCGCGCAGCGGCTCGCTCGTCAACCATCGCGCCATGACCGCGGCGATGATCGACAGCCGCGACTTCCTCGCCGCGAAGAAGCGCGCCGAGACCGAGGTCATGCTGCCGCCCGGCCCGAAGGTCGCGCTGAGCGGCGGGCTCGACTTCAACGATCATCGCCTGATCTGGGCCAAGCTCGACCAGGTGCACGCCAAGCACCCGGACATGGTGCTCATGCACGGCGGCTCGCCGAAGGGCGCCGAGCGCATCGCCGCACGATGGGCCGATCACCGCAACGTGCCGCAGATCGCCTTCAAGCCGGACTGGACGAAGCACGCCAAGGCCGCGCCATTCAAGCGCAACGATGCCATGCTGGAGGTGCTGCCCATCGGCGTCATGATCTTCCCCGGCACCGGCATCCAGGAGAACATCGCCGACAAAGCCCGCAAGCTCGGCATCCCGGTCTGGCGGTTCGGGGGCGCGTGAGCGCCGCCGACCAACGTGCAGCCTCCCCATTGATCTATAGAAAACGTTCCGCGTGGCCGCTTCAAGCAGTCCGCAGGTACTCTGCTTTGTGCTCGGATATGCTTCGCTCCTTGTTAGAAGGCGCTGCGGGACCTTCAGCTTACCAGCGGCTCGGAAAGTAGCGCATTTCCTACGCGCTCGCCCTGGTTGCACGCTTAACTTTAGAGGCCTACTTTTTTCCAACTATAACGGCAAGCAACTGAGCAAAGCTGCCGTTCCGCCGGGGGGACTGATGGGCTTGTTCGAAGATTGGCGGGGTACACTTACTCTGCCACGCTTGGCCGAGCTTCGGGTGAAGGTTGGCCGGAATTTAGTCCGTCAAATCGTGTTTCGTGGCGCGACAACCCGCGCCCGAATTTTTACCTCCGAGTTTCCGGGTCACGACCTCATCAAGACCGACCTCAAATCGCCCTATGATGAAATCTATCTCCGGCGGAAAGGTGCGAAGCGCCGGACAACCAACCTTCCCGTTGTCACCACAGGCCTCAACCTTGATCCCGCGAAGCTGCCCGGGACGTTGACGCTCCGCTGGGACGGGATCACGCCGCTCGTCGAGCGTGCGAACACGCCCGAGAAGCTGCTAGACACCTGGGTCAATCAATTCAGCTTTCGCCTTGAAGGCGAGAACGGTGAACCGGGGCTGCGCCTCCCACAGATCGGCGCGCTCCATGCGATCGCGGCGCACTTTGCCGTTGGCGACACGTTCCAACCGGCGACAGTTGTGCTGCCGACCGGAACGGGGAAGACCGAGACGATGCTCGCCGCGCAAGTCTACCTGCGTCCGGCCCGTACGCTCGTACTCGTCTCAGGCGTTCCGCTGCGCGATCAAATTGAAGAGAAATTCGTCACGCTCGGCTATCTTCCGACCGCAGAGGCTGTTCCCATCGAACTCCCAGGGCCGCGCGTCGCAGTTATTTCAGGCGGCATTCGGAGCGTTGCCGAGGCCGAGAACCTGATCAAAGAGGCGAACCTTTTCATCGCGCTTCCTAACTCGCTGGACGCGTCCCATCCTGACGCGATTGATGCACTAGCGGCCGGTTGTTCGCACCTCTTCGTCGACGAGGCGCATCACATCACCGCCAAGACGTGGAAATCGGTTCGAGACCGCTTCAGCAAGGAAAAGGTGGTCCAGTTCACCGCCACGCCGTTCCGACGTGACGAGCAGCGCGTTGATGGCAAGATCATCTTCAACTACAAGCTGGGGGACGCGCAGCGCGCCGGGTACTACAAGCGGATCAACTTAAAGACGGTTGAAGAGTATGGCGACCAAGAGGCACGCGACGAAGCCGTTGCCCGCGCCGCAGTTGAGGCCCTTCGCCACGACCTGAACGACGAAAAACTCGACCACATCCTGCTTGCCCGCACGGAGACGCAGGCGCGCGCAGATGTGCTCGCCGAACTCTACCAAAGGCTGGCGCCGGAGTTCGCGCCGGTAAAGGTCTACTCAGACCGTCCGGACAGTCAGAATCGTGCCGCCCTAGCCGCGCTCAGAAACCGGAACAACACCGGTTCTCGGATCGCGGTCTGCGTCGACATGCTTGGCGAGGGCTTCGACTTTCCTCAGTTGAAGGTTGCAGCGTTGCATGACACCCACAAATCGCTGGCCATTACGCTTCAGTTCATTGGGCGCTTCACGCGCAAAGGGCCAGTGAATGTCGGAAACGCTACTGTTGTCACCAACATCGCGGATCCGCAGGCAGAAAGGAAGCTGGCCGGACTCTACGCCGAAGGAGCTGACTGGGACCATCTCATTCGGCGGCTCAGTGAAGCGCGAATCGATGACGAACTCAGGTTACAAGACGTTGTCGAGCAACTGAAACAGAAAGGCACGCTGTCGGCCGAACTGTCGCTTTGGAATCTGCGGCCTGCGATCTCGACCCAGTTCTACAAGACGAAATGCAAGGAGTGGATGCCGCTCCAATACGCGGACGTTCTGCCGCCTGGTGCCGAAACATGGTACGCACTCGACGACAAGGACAAGCTTCTCGTCGCCGTTGTCGCCCTGACCGAAGAGGTCAAATGGGGCGACTATCAGAACATCACAAACAGCTTCTACGACCTGATCATCGCCCGCTGGGACAGCGATGAGAGCGTCCTTTCGATCTATGCGAGCGATTATGATCGCATGCGCACGGAGCAGATGGCGAAGGCGATCACCAGCAACAACGTCGAGCTCTTCGGCGGCGATGCGATCTTCAACATCCTGAACGGCGTCGAGCTGCCGCTTGTCAAGAACCTCGGTTCGCGCCGGGTCGGTGCCATCAGCTTCACGACCTACTTCGGAACAAACGTAACCGAAGGGCTCGCGCACATCGACAAGTCCGAAGCCGAACTCAACCACATTGCCTGCGTCGGTTACGAAGACGGGGACCGCGTACTGTGGGGCGGCGCGAAGCGCCGCGGCAAGGTCTGGCAGCTTCGCAAGTCCGGCTCGGTCGCTGACTGGGCGGCCTGGACGAAGACAACCTGGGGGAAGGTGACAACCGATGTCGACGACGTCACCAACATCATCAAAGGTTTTTTGCGGCCAATCAAACTAGCGGCCCCCCACGCGTCGCACGCGATCTCTGCCGAATGGGGCGAACAGGCTCAACTTAGCCTGAGCGAGCGGCAGTCGGTATTGTTCGGGACTACCGAGAAGCTGCTCTACGAGGTTGATGTGGGCATCGACTCCGTGGAGGCTGACGGCACCATCAACGTGTGCTTCGAGGCCGAAGACGTTGGGGCTGTCTACCGTCTCGAAATCTCACCGGCGCTTCCTGGCGGCTACGCCTACAAGCACACGTCAGGTCCCAAAGTTCAGTTCAAGAAGGTGACGAAGCCGGCTGAGCCGTTGGAGGTCTACCTGCAAAGGGATCCCGTCATTATCCGCTATGCGGACGGCACGCATTCGTACAACTGCTATCACATCCCGACAAAGCTCGATGCCGGGATCTATTCGAAAGATCAGCTGGAAACCTGGGACTTCAAGGGTATCTCGCTCAACAAAGAGTCGATTGGCAAGGCGGGTGACACAGCCACGATCCAGTACCGCGCTTTCGCGCAGTTGCGTGACGAGTACGACCTGATCTTCAATGATGACGGCAAGGCCGAAGCGGGCGACTTGGTCTGCCTTAAGGATGTTGATGAGAGCACCATCAAGCTGACGCTCGTCCACTGCAAAGGAGCGATTGGCGCGCGCGTCTCCGGCTCCATCGAAAACTTCTACTTCGTCTGCGGTCAGGCCCAGAAGTGCATCACGAAGAAGCACAAGGGCGTCGAACGCCTCGCGAAGGACCTGAAACGGCGCGAGGCCCAATGGGCCGCCAACGGGGCGACGCGCTTCCTCAAAGGCGGCCAACGGGAGTTGTCGTACTTCAAGGAGAAGTCCCGGAAGTCGAAAGTTGAGTTTGAGGTCGTCCTCGTTCAGCCGGGGGCGAGCGTGGATAGTGTGACGGTGCCCATCCTGCAGCTTCTCGCCACGACCGAATTGTTTTTGAAGAAGACCACCGACGCGAATTTCCGCGTCGTGCTCAATGCCGCTTCAGAGTAGCCGACTACCCCTCTAGGGCGTACTTGCGCGTGAGACTTTTCGCACACGCATCCAGAAAGCGATAGGCCGCAAAGTCAAACTATCCGATCTCGGTTCCGTTGCAAACTTCGTCGCGGAAGCGCAGGTCGCGACGCAATACCCCTCCAAAGCCGCACCGCTTGGATTATATTGTCGAGAGCGCCGTGGTGGTGGTGGAAGGCGCGACCGTCAGATCCTTGTCTCACGGAGGCCACCATTATGATTTTACTCAGCGTGCTCGCCAGCATCGCCGCCATCGGCGTCATCTGCTGTCTCTTGTTCTACCTCGCGGTCTACGCCCTTCCTCTATTCGCAGGGGTCACGGCAGGCGTCTGGGCGTACGGCACAGGCGCCGGCTGGCTCGGCGGAATCGCCGTTGGAGCGGTCGCCGGCCTCGCAACCCTTCTGGCCGGACATCTCCTGCTCGCATTCGTCAGGCCGCTCTGGCTGCGGCTCGTGATTGCCGCCGCTTTCGTCGCACCGGCCGCCATCGCCGGCTATCACGCGACACATGGCATCGTGAAGCACACGATGCCCTCCGAAACCTGGCAGGTCGCCTTCTCGGTGGCAGGAGCCGTTGTCGTCGCCATCACCGCTCTTGCCCGGCTGGCGACGCTGGCCCCGCCCGGTCGGACCGGACAGAGCGTGGCGCGCGCCTGAGGCCTTTTCAGCGGTTCGGGCATGACCAGATCACGCCGCCTGTGCGCTTCTCCTCGCCTATTGGCAATTCGGGGGGATGAGTGCTGGGTCGCGCTGACCCATCGGTCGTGGTCTACGTTGGAACGCGGGGGTGGCGCGCGACGAACCTCCACGCCCGCGAGGGCAGCGGGCTGGTCGAACGCCTGTTCCTGCTCATCGAGCGCATGATGCGGTCAGTCGCCGTGACGCGGGATGAGCGCCGTGCGCCGACCCCGCCGTCCCTCTCGGTTGCACGATGGCGGCGCCAGGTTCTCCTTGATCCTCTCTGCCTGATCGAGCGCTCCATGCGGCCTCTTCGATGGGCTGATCTGGCCGCAGGCCGGCTTCGCCTCGATCGCCTGTGCCGCAATGGCGCCGGTCGACTTTCTTCCCCTGGGCTGCGCCCATTCCTCGCGAAACAAGAAAGTCTCCCGGCCGCCATCCTCCGCTGCGCTGCGGCCTGCAAGCAGGTGCGGCGTCGATCGCCTGCGGCCTGCCGATCGCCATCGAGGCCGCAATGGTGCGGGCTCGAAACAGACATCAAGGAGAACCATCATGGCGACCATCGGCACCTTCAAGAAGTCCGGCAACGAGTTCGTCGGCCAGATCGTCACCCTCAGCGTCCAGGCCAAGAACGTCCGCATCGTCCCCGAAGCCAACCGCTCCGGCGAGAACGCCCCCAGCCACCGCGTCTTCGCGGGCCGCGTCGAGATCGGCGCCGCCTGGGCCAAGCGCTCCAACGAGGGCCGCGACTATCTGGGCCTCAAGCTCGACGATCCGAGCTTCACCGCCCCGATCTACGCCAACCTCTTCGACGATGAGGACGGCGACGGCTACAGCCTGATCTGGTCCCGCCCGAACCGCCGCAACGGCGAATGAGGCGCAAGCCCCAGGCCCCGCCCGGACAGCCGGGCGGGGCTAGGCCAGCTCGTTGCAGCCGACACGGCGGGGCGACCGAATCGGTTCGGCGCGATTCGCCCAACTTCCCGTCTTTGGCTGCCAATTTTGCTCGCCTTGTTGGCCAAGAGCGACTATTTTAGTCGTAGTTCTGGCACGCTCGATCGGCCCGGTGGGAGGTGATCATGTGTCCGTCGTCAGATGAATTGAGACTGTTCCGGGGTCACGGGAACGGAGGTTCTGGCTCATCTGGGTTTGAGGTTAGGCGGCCTGCAGGTGATGCTGCAAGCGTCTTTGGTGGATGGTCTGGCGTTTGATCCTTTCGCGTTCGGTGAGGATGGTCTGCCCGCGGCCGAAGTAGACGTCAGCGGGCGTGAGATTATCGATGCTCTCGTGATAGCGGCCGTGATTGTAGTGCTCGACGAAGGCCGCGACCTGCCGTTCAAGGTCGCCGGGCAGATAGTAGTTTTCCAGCAGGATGCGGTTCTTCAGGGTCTGATGCCAGCGCTCGATCTTGCCCTGCGTCTGGGGATGATACGGCGCGCCGCGAACGTGTTTCATGCCCTTGCCGTCGAGCCAGGTAGCGAGTTCGGCCGAGATGTATGAGGCGCCGTTGTCGCTCAACAGCCTCGGCCGATGCGCGACCGTGATCTGGTCGAGCCCCGATGCCGCCAGAGCCAGATCGAGCGTGGCGGTGACGTCATCCGCCCGCATCGTGGCGCAGAGCTTCCAGGCGACGATGAAGCGGGAGAAGTCGTCGAGCAC
The DNA here is from genome assembly GCF_000012725.1 of Nitrobacter winogradskyi Nb-255. Classification (NCBI taxonomy): domain Bacteria; kingdom Pseudomonadati; phylum Pseudomonadota; class Alphaproteobacteria; order Hyphomicrobiales; family Nitrobacteraceae; genus Nitrobacter; species Nitrobacter winogradskyi. The sequence continues at coordinate 2,334,029 of NC_007406.1, forward strand.
GGTCGAGAGATAATACCAGCCCCAACCCGTGATCTTCAGGTAGGTGAAGTCGGTTTGCCAGAGCTGGTTGGGCGCTGTCGTCTTGTCCTTGAACTCAGACGCCGCCTTGATGACGATATAGGCTGGGCTGGTGATGAGATCATGAGCCTTCAGCAGCCGATATACCGACGCCTCCGAGACAAAGTAGCGCTTCTCGTCGGTGAAGCGCACCGCCAGCTCGCGCGGGCTCAGCTCCGTTTCGCGCAGCGCCAGCTCGACGATCTCGGCCCGGATTGGGTCAGGAATCCGGTTCCAGACACGATCCGGCCGCGAGCGATGATCGGCCAGAGCCTCGATCCCACCGGTGAGATAGCGATCGTACCAGCGATAGAACGTGGCGCGCGGGATGCCGAGCTTGTCCAGGGTTCGCCGTGCCGGCAGATGCGAGGCCTCGACCAGGCGAATGATCTCGGCCTTTTCGGATGCAGGATACCTCATGTGTCGTCCTCCCCATCCGCGAGCATGCTTTTTTTCAGCAGGCGGTTTTCCAGGGTGAGATCGGCCACGGCCTCCTTCAGGGCCTGCGCCTCACGGCGCAGCTCTTTCACCTCGTCCGACGTCGCGGCGCGGGCCGTGTCACCAGCGAGACGGCGCTTGCCGGCGTCGAGGAACTCCTTCGACCAGCCGTAATACATCGACGAGGCGATCCCCTCGCGCCGACACAGCTCGGCGATGCTCTCCTCGCCGCGCACGCCTTCCAGCACGATGCGGATCTTCTCTTCAGCCGAGAACTGCCGGCGCGTTGCCCGGCGGATGTCCTTCACGACCTGCTCTGCCGGTGCTTTCTCCGGCCCGGATTTCTGTCTCATCTGCGCTCCAAATTGGCTGCGATGATCCAGAAATCCTCCCTTCCCGAAAACTCCTAAACTGTCTCAAGAGCCCTGACGGCGGACACGAGGTCGCATCCTGGAAGGCTTTGAATTCCGCAGACGGGCCCGCCATATAGGTCGGAGCGCCAAAAATAATCGCATCGGCTGCGGACAGGTCGTCCCAGCGCATCTGCGCCTCTTTGACTGTTAGAAGTTGGGGAACGACGCTCTCGACTTGAGCCACACCCTCCTCCACGGCCTTTGCCTGCCGCGCGGTGTGTCCGTAGAGACTGTGATAGACAATGGCAATGTGGATCATGGCGATCTTCAGTGAACCGCAACGCCGGCGAGATGCTGCAGCTTATCCGGGTTCTGCACGACATAGATCGCCACGATCTTGTCATTCTCGAGCTCGAGCGCCGTCGTTTGCAGCATGGTCGCTTTCTCGATCGTGACGAAGCCCGGCAAGCCGTTGATCAGGCCGTAGCGGATAAGCCGTGATGGTGTCTCCGCGAAGAGAGCGGCAAGCTTCTCATGGAGCCGCGCGACCTCGTCGCACCCGACAACGGGTTCGAGCGTGGCGCCTGTCTTGCCGCCACCATCGGCAAAGGCTGTCACATCATCCGCCAGCAACGACCGCAGGGTCTGGATGTCTCCGCTGCGGGACGCGGCGAAGAACGCTTCGGCGATCTCTATGCCACGTTCCTTCGGCACCGGGAAGCGAGGTCGTGCCACACGCACATGGGCTCTCGCGCGGCTCGCAAGCTGACGGCACGCCGCCGGCGTTCGGTCGAGCGTCCGTGCGATTTCGTCGAAACTCATGCCGAAGACGTCGTGCAGAAGAAATGCGGCACGCTCCAGAGGAGAGAGACGCTCCAGTGCCAGCAGCAGCGGCAGGGTGACGTCGTCGAATGCGTTCTCCATCGGCTCGATCACCGGTTCGGGCAGCCAAGGCCCGATGTAGGTTTCCCTTCGACGGCGCGCGGACCGGAGATGATTGAGGCTGAGCCGGGTGACCACCCGGCGCAGCCAGGCTTCGGCGTCGCGAATATCATCGCGATGAACGCGCAGAGATCGCAGGAATGCTTCCTGTACGACATCCTCCGCATCCGTGACCGAGCCCAGCATGCGGTACGCGACGCGGATCAGCCGTGGGCGCAGTCCATCCAGCGACGCCTCCCATGTGCGCTTTGGCTCGCTGCGCTCATCAGACATGGACGGAGCTCACCCGATAAAGGGCGGGCGCGACGCTCCTGGCCGTCGCCGCGAACGTCTTCATCTGCGCCTGCGCTTCCGAATTTTTCATCAGACGCTCGAAGTCCTCCTTTGACGCCCATTGAGCATAGTTTACGACGCGGGCCCCGTCGAAGCTGCTGTGAATGCTGACTGAGATGAAGCCCGGCTGGTGCCGCATCACCGTCTCAGTGGCCTCCTCCAGAAGGCGAACCAGTTCGGCCTGCCTGTCGGGTTCGACTTCATAGACATTGATGAGTGTCACCACCCCGCCTCGAACGTCGATGGTAGCGGCTTTCTTGTCGGTCATTGCCTTCTCCCGTTTTGGATTGCGTCCGATGCCAAGACAAAACGGGATGGCAAATTGTGACATCCGATCGGAAAACCTTCGAACGTGATCGGGACCCGGGAACATCTCGAAGAATCCGCAGCTGCGATGCAGGGCGTTTCCGCCGCCGCCGACGTGGCGCGCAAACGGCAGATGGCGGACCGGCTGGGTTCGTCGAAGCAGCGGAGCGGACGTTGGTCGTCGGCCGGAGGGCTTGCGACGGCATTGTCGAATCCGACCGTAGCGGGCCTTGACCTCCCGCAGGGACAGCAGAGCTGACGGGCCGCGTCCGGTGGCGCGAGACCTCAATTCTCCGGCCATGTTCCCTATGGCCAGCTCAACTCGTTCTCCCCTCCAACCATTGGCTCTCATGCGCAAGGCCTGCACCGACGATATCGAAGAAAGCCCTGACGCGCGCCGTCCCCTTGAGATCGGCATGGGTGCCGATCCAGAGCTCGCCTTCGAGATCCGCGATCGGCTCCCTCAATGCGCGCACGACGCCGACCTCGCCTAGATAACAGGGCAGGAGGGCAAGCCCGATGCCGGACTTCACGGCAGCGAGCTGATTCACCAGGCTGTTCGTGCCGGTACATGAAGGCTTCTAGCGGCGCAGTTCCATTTGCCGAACCGCTCCGGCAATGCCCGCCAAGAGATGTTGTGGACCGAGAAATAGTGCATTGCTTCGAGAAACAGCCGGTCGTTGCGACCCTTGTCGCCACGACGTGGCAGTGAAGCGCGAAATACCTCCAGCGCCACCGACCAATCCGCTTCCGCCATCTTCGTAGACATTGCCGACCTCCAAATCAGTCGGCTCTTCATGAATCAGACAAAACATCTCAAAGGAATACTCTCCGCTCTTCATGCGGCAATCCGTCCACACCGCCTAATTCGAGCCGATCAATCTCTAGACCAAGAAGATTTCTATTTATACGCTATGCTATCCGACTGCCCGAACGCCGAATTGCAGTCCTTCCCATTCAGAGTTTATCGCGCTCATTTCCTTGGAGGAAAAGTCGAGGAGATGATGATGACTAATCGCAATGGCGCCCCAATCAAACGAACCATACGCCGGCACCAGCTGCGTGAAATGGTGCCCCTTGCCGACAGCACGATCTACGAAATGGAACAGCGCGGTGAGTTTCCACGGCGTTTCGCGTTGTCTCCTAGATGCGTCGTGTGGGACCTGGCCGAAGTCGAGGCCTGGCTCGCCGCGCGGCGAGCGTCACCGGTGCGACGCGCCCAGCATCCCGATGTCCGCCAGCGACGCGCCCGCCCGGTCAGAGAGCGGGATCAGGCGCGAGGAGAGGCATCGAAGGCGGGATGAGCACCGGCACGTATTTCTCGCCTGCCACCCACGCATCGACGATATTCGACCACTCTTGCAGCATGTGCCGGCGCTGCACCTCGTACTCGGCCTTGTTGTAGACGCCGCGCGAGGAACGGCCCTCCTCATGCGCGAGGCACTTTTCGATCCAGTCGCTGTTGAAGCCGAGCTCGTTGAGCAGCGTCGATCCGGTCCGGCGCAGGTCATGGACGGTGAACGGCTCGAGCGGCAGCCCTTCCTTCTTCGCCTGCTCCACGACGAGATAGGTGACGCGGTTGAAGGTGGCCCGCGACATGGGCGCATCGGCATCGTAGCGCGACGGCAGGACGTACCGTGAGTTGCCGGCACAGGTCTTGAGGGCGATGAAGATGTCGAGCGCCTGGCGCGACAGATAGACGTTGTGCGCCTTGGAGCGCTTCATCCGCTCCTTCGGGATCGTCCAGACGCCGTTCTCGAAATCGATCTCGTCCCACACCGCGTCCTGCAGCTCGCTCTTCCGCACCATCGTCAGCAGGATCAGCTTCAAACCGAGACGGATCGTCGGCAGCGTTGCGACATTCTCCAGCTGCTTGAGCATGATCCTGATTTCGGTCGGCGACAGCGACCGGTCCCTTGGGGTGAAATGGGCGATCGCCGAGGGGCCGACCTCATCGGCCGGATTGGCGACCTTCTCGCCGTGGAGGATGGCGAAGCCGTAGATCTGCTTGACGATGTCGCGGACGTGCAGCGCCGTCGCCGGCGCGCCGCGGTCGACGATGGCCCCGCAATGTGCCCGCAGGTCGTCCGGCGTGATCTCCGTGAGAAGCCGCTTGCGCCAGGTCGGCAGGAGTTCTCGCTCGAAGATCGCCCGGCGCATGGACCGCGTGCTGTCGGCCATCGGCGCCATGGTCAGCCACTTCTCACCGAACTCGCCGAAGCTCTTCGCCTCGAGAAGACGCCGCTTGGCCCGCTGCTTTTCAAAGGCGGGCGAGCGCCCCTCCCGGATCATGCGCTTGGCGTCGATGCACAGTTCCCGCGCTCGCGCGAGCGAGATGCCGGCCTTGTCGTACCTCCCCAGCACGACGGTCTCGCGCCGCCCGTTCAGACGGTAGTCCAGGCGGAACGACACCGTTCCCGTCGTGCTCACCAGCACATACATACCGTCACGGTCGGTGACCTTGTACGGTTTCTCCTTTGGTTTCAAGTTCTTAAGAGCCACGTCCGTCAGCATCTCCGCACGCCTCTCGACCCGCAATACCGTCAGCCATTTTTGGGGCCGCCGATCCGACGATAATCAACAATATTTCAATAGCTTAGCTCACAAAAAATACCGTCAACGGCCATCTGGACGGTGACGGTAGCGGCAGGAGTCGGACTTGGCAACGGTATTGTGCACCGTCAGGCGGTCCGTCGGCGCCGATCTTAGCGGGCCGATAGATGCCGAACGCCAATGGACATTTTTCTATTTAAATCAATATGTTAGACGGAAATCCCAGAATACTGCAGGATACCCTGGGCAGGCCCTGAATCATTCCCACTCGATAGTTCCTGGCGGCTTTGATGTCACGTCATACACTACCCGATTTACGCCTTTGACCTCATTGATGATCCTGGTCGACGTCGATCCGAGGAATTGCGCGTCGAACGGATAGAAGTCCGCGGTCATGCCGTCGGTCGAGGTCACCGCGCGCAAGCCGACGACGTAGTCATAGGTGCGGCTGTCGCCCATCACGCCAACCGTTTTCACCGGCAGCAGCACCGCGAATGCCTGCCAGATATTGTCGTAAAGCCCGGCCTTGCGGATCTCGTCTATATAGACGGCATCGGCCTCGCGCAGGATATCCAGCTTTTCATTGGTGATCTCTCCGGGGCAACGGATCGCAAGCCCGGGCCCAGGGAAAGGATGGCGGCCGACGAAAATCTCCGGCAGGCCCAGCTCGCGGCCGAGCGCACGCACCTCGTCTTTGAACAGTTCGCGCAAGGGCTCGACCAGTTTCATGTTCATGCGGTCGGGCAGACCGCCGACATTATGGTGCGATTTGATCGTCACCGACGGGCCGCCGGTGAACGAAACACTCTCGATCACATCAGGATAGAGCGTGCCTTGGGCGAGAAAGTCAGCGCCGCCGATCTTCTTCGCTTCCGCCTCGAACACGTCGATAAAGAGACGGCCGATGGTCTTGCGCTTCGCTTCCGGGTCCGTGACACCGGCAAGCTCGCTCAGGAATTTCTTCGACGCATCAACATGGATCAGCGGAATGTTGTAGTGGTGACGGAAGAGATCAACAACCGTCTTGCCTTCATCCTTGCGCAGCATTCCGTGGTCGACGAAAACGCAGGTCAACTGGTCGCCGATCGCCTCGTGGATCAGGATCGCGGCCACCGATGAATCGACACCACCGGACAGGCCGCAGATCACCCGGCCCTTGCCGACCTGAGTCCTGATCTTCTCGACCGCCTCCTCGCGGAACGCACGCATGGTCCAATCGCCGGTGAGCCCTGCGACCTTGCGGACGAAATTGCGGATCAGTTTTGCGCCGTCGGGCGTATGCACCACCTCGGGATGAAACTGCATCGCGTAGAACCTGCGCGCGTCGTCGGCGATCACCGCGATCGGCGAGCCCGGCGCTTTCGCCACGGCGCGAAAGCCATCGGGCAACTTTGTCACCCTGTCGCCGTGGCTCATCCAGACGTCGTATGTGCCGCCCTTCTCCCAGACACCGTCGAACAACGCGCAGGCGTCAATGACCTCGATGGCGGCGCGGCCGAACTCGCGATGATGCCCGGCTTCGACAGTGCCGCCGAGCTGCTGCGCCATGGTCTGCTCGCCGTAACAGATGCCGAGTACGGGCACGCCGGCCGTGAAGATCGCCATCGGCGCCGCAGGCGCAGCCCTGTCGAGAACGGAGGCAGGCCCACCGGACAGGATCACCGCCTTCGGCTTCATCGCAAGAAAGGCGGCTTCCGCCTTCTGGAAGGGCACGATTTCGGAATAGACGCCCTCCTCCCGCACCCGCCGCGCGATCAGTTGCGTGACCTGGGAGCCGAAATCGACGATTAGAATCTTGTCATGAGCGGAGGTCCCATCGGCAGAAGAATCCGACGCTGACGCGGACGGTTTGCTGGAGGCTGTCATGGCCAGCAGATACGCGACCGGCCACAGGGTCGCAACCGCCAAAACGCGTCATGGCCGGGCTTGTCCCGGCCATCCACGTCTTTGATGCGAGGCCGAAGGCAGGACGTGGGCGCCGGGCACGAGGGAGGGTATGACGAAAGCTTTCAGTCAGCGCTTCGTCAGAATCGAAACGAAAAACCCATCCGTTCCGGTCCGGCGCGGGGTCATCAGCAATCCCTCGTCCGACGCATAAACCGCGGCGAGGAAATCGTCCGTCCTGTCCCACAGCACCGAAGCGGTCGGCGACGGCGGGATTACCGAGAAATCCGGATGTCGCCCGATAAACTTACGGATTTGCCCGCTGTTTTCCTGCGGCAGCACCGAGCAGGTGATGTAGACGACGCGTCCACCCGGTTTCACAAGAGCGGACGCGCGATCAAGCACTTCGGCCTGATCCTTCAAACGAATATCGAGCGCGCCGGGCCGCATCCGCCATTTCGCGTCCGGGTTGCGCCGCCAGGTGCCGGTCCCGGTGCAGGGCGCGTCGATCAGCACGAGATCGGCCGACGCCCGGATATCGGACAACGGATCGTCCTCGCCCTTCGGGGTTCGAACCTCGGCGTTATGGACCCCGGCACGGGACAGCCGCTCATGGATCGGCGCAAGCTGCCGCTTGTCGCGATCGGTCGCGATAAGGCGGCCCCTGCCCTGCATCATGGCGGCCAGCGTCAGCGTCTTGCCGCCAGCGCCGGCGCAAAGATCGATTACCTGCTCGCCCGGCCTCGCTCCCGACAGCAGCGCCGCGATTTGCGAGCCCTCGTCCTGCACCTCGACGGCGCCCTTGATAAACTCTTCCTCAGCCTGAATGCCGGGATTGCGTGCATCCGCGCCCAGCATGATCCTCAAGCCCAGCGGCGACCACGGCGTCGCCGTCACGCCGAGATGTTGCAGCGATCCCAGAACCTTGTCGCGTTTCGCTTTCAGCGTGTTGATGCGCAGATCCAGCGGCGCGCGGCACGCCATCGCGGCCGCCTCGGCGGCACGATCATCGCCGAACGCCTCATCCAGATAGACGTCGAGCCATTGCGGATAATCGCCGGCGATATGCGCGGGCGCATCCCCCAGCGAGCGCGAGGCCAAAGCCTGCCGCTCCCCCTCGGTCAGCGGTTCAGGTGCGAAACGGCCGCCGTCGCACAGTGACGCGATCGCGTCAGTATTGATGCCGCGCTCCAGTTTCAGCGTACCGAGCAGGCGCGCGCGCGGGGTATCGTCGTCCATGATCCAGGCGCTGGACGCCTGACGGCGCAGCACGTCGTAGACCAGTCCGGAGATCGCGGCGCGGTCGCCGGAGCCGGCGAAACGATGCGCCGTGCCCCACTCCTTGAGCGCCTTCGCCGCAGGTATCCGCTGGTTGTCGATGGCCTCGATCACTTCGATAGCGGCGGAGAGCCGCGCGGAGGGTGTCATGACATGCTTTCGATTGTAGGCAATGTTAATCGCTCAGAACTATAGCGTTCGAGCGGAGTGGAATCGGGTTCGCGTGAAGAAAATGCTATAGAAGCACGGACTTTCGCGCTCAGGCCGCAATCCTGGCCAGAACCTTGTCGAAAGCGTCAGCGGCGGCTTCCAGATCATCGAACATGAGCGCGCTGTCGGCGGACTGCTTCTGGCCATGGTTGTCGCGGATGGCATCGACGGGCTTACCGCCGTCGAGCACCTCCTGCGGCGCGATCACGAAGAACCTGTGTTCGGAGATGTCCTGATCCTTGGGAAGGAACACACCGAGGGAGACGATATCGCTGCAGCGCCGATAGGAGATGTAGCGATCGATCGCGACGAATCCCGCGCGCTGCAATCCGCCGAGCTTGGCGTGGCCATCGCTGCCAACCAGCTTGTGCGCCCGAAAGCCCTTGACGCCGGCCGACTTCACCTTCGCGGTTTCTTCCGACAGATCGTATTTCTCCGCCATGCGGCGGCCGACCACTGCAAGCTGCAACGACATCTCGTGCTCGAAATCCTTCAAACCGGAGCGCGCCTTCGACGACGCCTTTCGCGGCTTCGATACATTTCGCTTTTCGAGCTCCGCCCGGCATCGCGCGACGAGATCATCGACCGATTTCCGCTCCGCGTTCGCCAGCAGGTTCTTGAGGCCGGAATCCGAAAGCGCCCCAATTCTGTCGTCCGTCCAATCGACCATGTTTTCATGTTCTCTGGTGATCGCCCGCGATGCCATTTCGGGCGAACGGAGCAATGAAAGCACTGTCCGGCATAAAACGCCGGTGGCTTGACCCTAACCCATTCTCGTGCCGCCGTGCGGCTCAATTCAGACAACCGTGGTCAGGCGCCGCCGGGATAGTTCGGGCTTTCGCGCGTGATCGTGACATCGTGGACGTGGCTTTCGCGCAAGCCCGCACCGGTGATGCGGACGAAACGCGCCTTGTCATGAAATTCGGCGAGGTTGCGCGCGCCGACATATCCCATAGCCGCGCGCAGGCCGCCCGCAAGCTGGTGCATGACGTTGCCGACCGGCCCCTTATAGGGCACCTGTCCCTCGATTCCTTCCGGAACGAGCTTCAGCGTATCCTTGATATCCTGCTGGAAATAGCGGTCGGCCGAGCCCCGCGACATCGCGCCGACCGAACCCATGCCGCGATACGCCTTGTAGGAACGTCCCTGCCACAGATACACCTCGCCGGGCGTTTCGTCGGTGCCCGCAAGCAGCGAGCCGACCATGACGATGTCCGCACCCGCGGCGAGCGCCTTGGCGAGATCGCCGGAATACTTCACGCCCCCGTCGGCGATCACGGGCACGCCGGCCTTTTTCGCCGCCTCGGCGGCATCCATGATGGCGGTCAACTGCGGTACCCCGACGCCAGCGACGATGCGGGTCGTGCAGATCGAACCCGGACCGATGCCGACCTTGATGGCGTCGGCCCCCGCATCGATCAGCGCCTGGGCACCTTCCGCCGTGGCGATGTTGCCCGCGATGACCTGTACGGCATTCGACAGCCGCTTGATGCGGTTGACCGCTTCCAGCACGCGGCTGGAGTGGCCGTGCGCGGTGTCCACGACGATCAGATCGACGCCGGCGTCGATCAGCCGCTCGGTGCGCTCAAAGCCGCCTTCACCCACCGTGGTCGCCGCAGCGACGCGCAGCCGCCCCTGCGAATCCTTGCTGGCCAGCGGATGCGCCACCGCCTTTTCCATGTCCTTGACGGTGATGAGGCCGACGCAGCGATACTGGTCATCGACGACCAGCAGCTTCTCGATGCGATGCTTGTGCAGCATCCTCTTGGCTTCTTCCTGGCTGACGCCTTCACGCACGGTCACCAGGTTCTCGTGCGTCATCAGTTCGGAAACTTTCTGCCGCGGATCGGTGGCGAAGCGGACGTCACGGTTGGTGAGAATGCCGACAAGCCTGCCCGGGGCGGCGCCGCTGCCGCCGGCCACCACCGGAATCCCGGAGAACCCGTGATCGCTCATCAAAGCCAGCGCGTCGGACAGCATCGCGTCGGGGCCGATGGTCAGCGGATTGACCACCATGCCTGACTCGAATTTCTTCACCTGCCGCACCTGCGCGGCCTGCCCCTCCACATCGAAATTGCGATGGATGACGCCCAGGCCGCCGGCCTGCGCCATCGCGATCGCCATGCGCGCTTCGGTGACGGTATCCATGGCGGAAGCCATGATCGGGATGTTGAGCGGTATGGCGCGGGTGACGCGGGAACTGACATCGGCCTCGGAGGGCAGGATGTCGGACGCGCCGGGCTTCAGCAGGACGTCGTCGAACGTATAGGCTTCTTTGATATCCCGAGATCCGTTTTCAAGCGCCATCGCCAACTCCATTGGGCGGCGCGGCCGCCGCGAAACCCATCAGGATGGAACGGCCGGCCAGCGACACCCCTGGCGTCGCCGTCGAATGAAGTTCCATCAAAGGGATTGGCGGTGGTCGATAGCACGGCAGCCTCGGGAATCAAAGCATTTGGCTACCCTCGGCGGGATTTTACCGGCAGCCCGGTGAATGACTGAGATGAATGACTGAGACCTCGCGCTCCCGCGCGACCGGACTCGCCGGACGTTCTCGTTCTGGCGAAACAAGATACGGCATTGATAAAGAATGCGAATATCAGGATCGAACCATTAGCGGGGATAATTCGGCGGCGGTCCGTGCTCCCGGATCGCATCGACCACCTCCCGATGCCGGCGATCCTCCCGTTTCATGTAGACGGCGATCACCGCATGCGCCGAAGGCACCAGAAAAAGGACCGGGAAGATCAGCCCGAAAATCACGCAAACCACGATCACGACCACGTTCAGGATGGCCGAGAACGGCTGGCCGTTGAACAGCAATCCGAGCGGAGGCAGCAAGGCGGCGAGCACGTAGATCATCGCAAGATCTCCCAGAGTTCACCAAGGATTTAGGAAGGCTCACGCGCTGCGCAATAGCGCCACGGCCCAAATTGATGCTACAGCCCCGCTCCGCCGTCCGCTTGCTCCGCGAGCCCGTATGAACAAGGAACGCCTGGTCCCGCTGATCGTCGCCGCCGCCCTGTTCATGGAGAACATGGACTCCACGGTGATCGCGACATCGTTGCCGGCGATCGCCGCCGATATCGGCGCCAGCCCGCTGACGCTGAAGCTCGCGATCACGTCCTACCTGTTGTCGCTGGCGGTGTTCATACCGGCAAGCGGCTGGACCGCGGACCGGTTCGGGGCGCGCTCCGTCTTCAGCGCGGCCATCGTGGTTTTCATGATCGGCTCGATCGGCTGCGCGCTATCATCATCGGTGACCGATTTCGTGATAGCGCGGACCCTGCAAGGGGTGGGCGGCGCGATGATGACGCCGGTCGGCCGTCTGGTGCTGCTGCGTTCGATCGACAAGAGCGCGCTCGTCAACGCGATGGCGTGGGTGACGGTACCGGCCTTGATCGGACCGGTGGTCGGTCCGCCGCTCGGCGGCTTCATCACCACCTATTTTTCATGGCACTGGATTTTTCTGATCAACATTCCGGTCGGCCTGATCGGCATCTTCATGGCGCAGCGCTACATCGACCCGATCCGCAGCGACAATCCCGAACGCTTCGACCTCTACGGGATGGTACTGGCTGGCATAGGGGTCGGCGGCATCGCCTTCGGCCTTTCGGTCGCCGGTCTCAACCTCTTGCCGTGGACGGTGGTGACCGCGCTGATCGGAGCCGGGTCGGTCTCGATGGCGCTTTATGTGATGCACGCCCGCCGCACCGACCAGCCGGTGCTCGACCTGACGCTGCTGCGCCTGCCGACGTTCCGGGCCAGCATCCATGGCGGATTTCTGTTTCGTGTCGGCGTCGGCGCGATGCCGTTCCTGCTGCCGCTTCTGATGCAGGTCGGCTTCGGCCTGTCGCCGTTCGGCTCCGGGCTCGTGACATTCTCATCGGCCGTCGGCGCCATCGCCATGAAAACGCTGGCGGCCCGCATCATCCGCGCCTTTGGCTTCCGCAACATCATGACTGTCAACGCGGTGGTGAGTTCGATCTTCCTCGCGGCCTGCGCGCTGTTCACGGTTACGACGCCGCTGCTGCTGATCATGATCATTCTTGTTGTCGGCGGCTTCTTTCGCTCGCTCCAGTTCACCGCGATCAACGCCCTGACCTATGCCGATGTCGAGCCCGAGCGGATGAGCCGTGCGACCACGCTGGCCAGCGTCAATCAGCAACTGGCGATTTCAGCAGGGGTCGCTCTCGGCGCATTCTCGGTCGAGACCACGATGCTGTTCCGCCACGGCACGGAATTGACAGCCGGCGATTTCGGCTCGGGATTTCTCGTGGTCTCGCTGCTTTCCGCTATGTCCACTTTCTACTTCATGCGACTGTCGGCCGATGCCGGTCATCAGGTTTCCGGCCGGCGCATGGTCATCATTTCCGATCCTACCCGGGAATCCGAGGCTGAGGAGGAAGCGTCCCGCGAGACCGTTACGGCGCGGGATCAGCGGATAAGCTAAGCTTTTACCTCAAGATCGCAGGAGGATTCCACATGGAGCCATTCTCGGGAGCGGTGGTGAATACCTACGCTGAAGGCCCACCTCGTCAGGTGCCGGGATTCGCCGATCTGCACCGGATGACGACGATGCTGCTCGTGGAACGGGTGCCCGACGACGGCCGAGTGCTGGTGCTGGGCGCCGGCGGAGGACTGGAGCTCAAGGCTTTCGCGGAATCGCATCCCGGCTGGTCATTCGACGCGGTGGACCCGTCTGCTCCCATGCTGCGGCTCGCTGAGCGGACAATCGAACGACATGCAAAGCGTGTACACTTCCACGAGAGCTATATCGACGATGCGCCACAGGGTCCGTTCGATGCCGCCACATCCTTGCTGACCTTTCACTTCATTCCTCGTGAAAAGCGGCCGGGAACGTTGAAGCAGATCCGCCGTCGTCTCAAACCGGGCGCGCCGTTTGTGGTCGCCCATATCAGCTTCCCGCAGACAGAGCCCGAGCGGTCGGTCTGGATCGCTCGTCACGTCGCATTCGGTGCGCGGCATGACACAAGTCCCGATCAGATGGAAAAGTCACGGCAGGCCATAGCCGACAGGTTATCAATACTCGCGCCGGAGGAAGAGGAGAGGATGTTGCAAGAGGCCGGATTCTCCAACGTCAGCTTGTTCTATGCCGGTTTCAGTTTCAAGGGCTGGTTATCGTACGCAGACTGAGCCGACTAACACTTATCCCTCCTACCACCGCGAAAGCCCGTCGCCATGACATAGCGTTCTGAGGAGTCCTGCCGGCTCGCGGCGGGCTTCACATGGCGGACCGTCTGGAAGTCACGCTTGAGTTGCACCAGCAGACCGGCATCCGCCCCGCTCTGGAAAACTTTCGCGATGAACGTTCCGCCGGGCCGCAGCACGTCGGACGTGAACGCCGCCGCGCTTTCGACCAGGCCCACGATCCGAAGCTGGTCGGTCTTGCGATGGCCGGTCGTGTTGGCCGCCATATCGGAAAGCACGACATCCGCGGCGCCATCCATCATCGCGAGCAGCTTGTCGGGAGCGCTGTCGTCGAGAAAATCGAGCCGGGCAAAGGTAACGCCGACGATCTCAGGCATCTCCAGTAGGTCGATGGCAATCACCCTGCCCTTGCCTTCGGCGGCCCCCACGCGTTTCGCGGCGACCTGACTCCAGCCGCCGGGCGCCGCGCCGAGATCGACGACCGTCATGCCGGGCTTCAGGAAGCGGTGTTTATCGTCCATTTCAATCAGCTTGAAGGACGCGCGCGAGCGCCAGCCGTCGCGTTTCGCCTGCGCCACGTAGGGATCGTTGAGCTGCCGCTCGAGCCAGAGCTTGGACGACAGCTTTCGCTTGCCGCCGGTTTTGACGGTCACATGCAGCCGGCCGGTGGTGTCTTTCGCCATATCGAACCGTCGCGCCCGAACCTGATCCGGGCATCCAATCAGAAAGCAAGCCGCGCTGTTGACATCCTGGTCTCGTTCACGCGGATGGATTGCCGGGTCGCTTGCGCGCAGATGCGCTTGGCGCTTTTGCCCGGCAATGGCGGAAGATCATTCTTGTGCATCAACTCAGTTGAATGCGCCATCCTCGCGCATCATTTCAACCAGCATGCCTTCACGCAGACCACGATCCGCGACCCGCAGACGCGGCAAGGGAAAGGCCCGCCGAATGGCATCCAGGATGGCGCAGCCCGCCAGAACCAGATCGGCACGTTCAATCCCGATACAGCCGTTGGCGACCCGTTTTTGATAATCCATGCCGCAGAGTCGCGCGATGGCCTGGGTCACCTCGATGTCGTTCATCCAGATGCCGTCAACCTTGCGGCGATCATAGCGCGCGAGGCCAAGATGGAGACCGCCAAGCGTCGTCACCGTGCCCGAGGTGCCCAGAAGGTGCATTCCATAAAGGTCGCGGCCATAGGCCTCCGCGAACGTAGCAATATGACCGGCAACTTCTTGCACCATGGACGCGTAAGATTGCGGCGTGATGTCGTGCCCGCCAAAACACTCGGCCAGCGTGACGACACCAACCGGAAGCGAGATCCATGCCCTGGTGCTCAGGTCGCCTTCGCGACGGCGTTCGATCCGAACAAGCTCCGTCGAGCCTCCGCCGATGTCGAAAAGGATAGCACCGCTCGCTTTGGGATGAACCAGCGGGGAGCAACCGATCACCGCGAGCGCGGCTTCCGTCTCCCGATCCACCACCTCAAGCTGGATGCCCGTGGCGGCGGCGACGCGACTGCGAAAACTCTCGGCGTTCGAAGCCGCCCTGCACGCTTCGGTCGCGATCAGCCTGAGGCGGCCCGCTTTCCTCGCGCGGATCTTGTCACGGCAGATCGCAAGCGCCGCGATCGTCCGCTCGATCGCCGCCTCGCTGATATACCCTGTCGATGAGATGCCTTCGCCCAGCCGGACAATTCGCGAAAATGAATCAATCACCCGAAAGCTGCCGCTTGCCGGCGAGGCGATCAGCAACCTACAGTTGTTGGTGCCGAGATCAAGCGCGGCATAAACGGCGGCGTCGGCGCTCGGCGAAGGACGGATAGCGCTCGCCGCGGTCATCGCGGCTTCCACCCCCCGAAAGCTGTCGCGCGACCCGGTCCCGGCATCAACGCAACGCTGGATATCATCATCCATGAATCCGTCTTTCCGCAGCCGCTCGGCAGGCCTACGAGACAATGTTTTTTCGGAAGTTTAGCAGCGCAGCGCGCCAGCGCAACCGCCATGGTTCCTTTGACCATCCTTGGGCCATCGTCTTTCGGATAACCCCGGCGGTCCGAGCCGTCACCAAACCGAGAAAAGATCAAAAACACCGCGCAATTCCATAAACTTCACGACCTATTGCGCTGCAAGGTCGGCTTTCGCAAGCGGTCACGCCATCTGGAATGAATCCAGTTCATACAACCACAGATATATGTTGAACAGCCACATGCACCTCTGCCGTCGAATTTAGACTTCCGCACCGTGCTCGCAATCCGCCTTCACATGGAGTAACACCCGCTGCCATGATGTCTGTGCAGCCGATCCGCCATTGACCGCCATTCGCCTCTACGTTGACGCCGACGCCTGCCCGGTGAAGGACGAAATCTATCGCGTCGCGGAGCGGCACGGCGTGTCCGTCAGCGTGGTGGCGGGAGGATATATCCGCGTGCCCGACCACCCCTTGATCGAACGCATCGCGGCCGGGCCCGGCATGGATGCGGCCGACGACTGGATCGCGGAACGCGCCGGCAAGACCGATATCGTCATCACGGCGGACATTCCACTGGCGAGCCGATGCGTCAAAGCGGGCGCCAGCGTGATCGCGCCGAACGGAAAGCCATTCACGGAGCAGTCGATCGGAATGACGCTCGCCGTCCGCAACCTGATGACCGACCTGCGCGCGAGCGGCGAAATGACGGGCGGCCCGCGCTCGTTCCAGCCGAGGGATCGTTCGGCATTCCTCTCGGCGCTGGACCAGGCCATTCGCCGCATCCGGCGCGCCTGCGCGGCACGGCAGGGCTGAAGACGATGGCGCCGCCGCTCGTCCAGTTGAAGGATATCGCGCTGACGTTCGGCGGCACGCCGCTTTTGTCGGGCGTCGAACTCACGGTATCTGAATCCCAGCGGCTCTGCCTGATCGGCCGCAACGGCTCCGGCAAGTCCACGCTCCTGAAGATCGCAGCCGGCCTCGTCGCGCCCGACAGCGGCAGCCGCTTCGTGCAGCCCGGCGCCACCGTGCGCTATCTGCCGCAGGAGCCGGACTTCGCCGGATTCGAAACCACGCTGACCTATGTGGAGGCGGGGCTGGGCCCCGGCGACGATCCCTATCAGGCCCGCTATCTGGTCGAACAGCTCGGCCTCACCGGCGAGGAAGATCCCGCGCACCTCTCCGGCGGCGAGAGCCGGCGCGCGGCGCTGGCGCGGGTGCTGGCCCCCTCGCCCGACATCCTGCTGCTGGATGAACCGACCAACCATCTCGATCTCACCACCATCGAATGGCTGGAAGGTGAGCTCGGCGCGCGGCGCGGCGCGCTGGTGCTCATCAGCCATGACCGCCGCTTCCTGTCCAATCTCTCACGCAGCACCGCATGGCTCGACCGCGGCCGTATCAGACAGATCGACCGGGGTTTCGCGAAGTTCGAGGAATGGCGCGACGAGGTGCTGGCCGAAGAGGAACGCGACCAGCACAAGCTCGATCGCAAGATCGTCGCCGAGGAACACTGGCTGCGTTACGGCGTCTCGGGCAGGCGCAAGCGCAACGTCAAGCGGCTCGCCGGTCTTCATGAACTGCGCCAGCAGCGCCGCGACTATCGCGGCACGGCGGGCAGCGCGACCCTCGCCGCTGCGGAGGCCGATAAATCCGGCAAGCTCGTCATCGAGGCCAAAGGCATCAGCAAGCGCTACGGCGAGCGGACCATCGTCGACGGCTTCTCGATCCGTATCCAGCGCGGCGACCGCATCGGCATCGTCGGCCCCAACGGCGCAGGCAAGACCACGCTGATCAACATGCTAACGGGAGCCGACACCCCCGACAGCGGCGCCATCCGGCTCGGGGCCAACATCGAGATGGCGACGCTCGACCAGCACCGCGAAAGCCTCGATCCGAAATCGACGCTGACGGAGGCGTTGACCGGAGGACGCGGCGATCACGTCATGGTCGGCGGCAAGCCGAAGCACGTCGTCAGCTACATGAAGGATTTTCTGTTCGCACAAGAGCAGATGCGCACGCCGCTCGAGGTGTTGTCCGGCGGCGAACGCGGCCGGCTGATGCTGGCGCGCGCGCTGGCAAAGCCATCCAACCTGCTGGTGCTGGACGAGCCGACCAACGACCTCGATCTCGAAACGCTCGACGTACTAGAGGACATGCTCGGAGACTACGAGGGCACCGTGATCCTGATCAGCCACGACCGTGACTTCCTGGATCGCGTCGTGACCTCGGTGATCGTTCCCGAAGGCAATGGCCGCTGGATCGAATACGCCGGCGGCTACACCGACATGCTGGCGCAGCGCGGCGCCGACCTCAAGCGCGAGGCGACGAAAGCCGCACCCGTACCCGAGGCAGGCCGTTCCGCGAAGCCCGCACCGGCTGCTGGCAAGCGGCGGCTCAGTTTCAACGAGAAACACGCGCTGGAAACGCTCCCGAAATCGATCGAAAAGCTTCAGGCTGAGATGGCCAGGCAACAGCGCCGCCTTGACGATCCCGACCTCTATGCGAGAGACCGCGCGGCCTTCGATCAGGCCTCCGCAGCGCTGGCCAAAGCGCAGGCGGAGCTGCAACAGGCCGAGGATCGCTGGTTAGAGCTGGAAATGCTTCGCGAAGAGATCGAGCAAGCCTGAGAGCTTAACGCCGCAACCATTTCAGCGCGCCTCGTCCGGCAGCCGCGCCGGTCGCGAACGACGCCTGCAATAGATAGCCGCCGGTCGGCGCTTCCCAGTCCAGCATTTCGCCGGCCGCGAACACACCCGGCAACCGCCTGATCATGTAGTCGTCGTCGACTTCGCTGAACGCAACTCCGCCTGCGGAGGAGATCGCCCGCGCGAGCGGCGCGATGCCCGTCAGCGTGAGCGGAACGGCATGGATCAAAGCCGCAAGCGATGCCGGCTGCGCCGATGCCGGATGATGATCGGTCGCCGCTTCCCGCAATAGCCCGATCGCGACCGGCGAAAGACCCGCCGCTTTACGCAGCCAGTTGGACATCGATTGTTTTCCTCGCGACGTGCTCAAGCGCGCGGCGAGTTGATCCGTCGCGGCATCGGCCCGAAGGTTGATGTACAAAACAGCGTTTCCCGCGATGTCGATGCGTTCGCGCAACGCCGCCGAGAGGGCATAGATCCCTCCACCCTCGATGCCTTCACGCGTGACGAGAGCTTCCCCGCGTACCGTATGCGGGCCGAATGACAGCGCGACGTTCTTCAGCGGCTGGCCCTCGAAGCGATCGCGGAAGACGTCGCTCCACGCTACGTCGAAGGCGCAGTTGGCCGGCCGCAGCGGCGAAACAACGATCCCTCTGGACGCGAGCTGCTCGACCCATGCGCCATCGGAGCCAAGCCGCGGCCAGCTCGCGCCACCGAGCGCCATGACCGTCGTGTCAGCCGCCACCGTGCGCTCGCCATCAGGCGTTTGAAACTTAAGGCGATCGTCGTGGTCCCAGCCGCTCCAGCGATGCCGCAGCGCTAGCCGCACGCCAAGCGTATCAAGCCGCTTGAGCCACGCACGCAACAGCGGAGACGCCTTGAACGCTTTCGGAAACACGCGACCGCTGGATCCCACGAACGTCGGCTGATCGAGATCGCCGGCCCATTGTCTCAGCGCCGCCGGCGTGAAGCTGTCGATCGCCGGCTGCAAATACGTTGCGGCCGCGCCATAGCGCGCCAGAAACTGCGGCAGCGGCTCGCTGTGCGTCAGATTGAGACCGCCGCGTCCCGCCATCAGAAGCTTGCGGCCCGCCGACGGCATGGCGTCGAACACAGTCACGCGCACGCCCCCGCGCGCGAGCACTTCCGCGGCCATCAGACCGGCGGGACCCGCGCCGAGAACCGCGGCCTGGGTATGAAGGGCGTCACGCATGCAAGCGGCGCAGGGTGGTCGTCAGGAAAAGTACAAAAGGGCAAGCCAGTCGGCGGCGAGCGCCGGCCGCGTCCCGCCCTCGATCTCGACGCTGACGGCGGTGCGTGACAGCAGTTCGCCAGGCTTGCGAAGCGTCGCCTCCACCAGCGTGAAGCGACCCCTGACGCGCGATCCGGATTTGACCGGCGATATGAAGCGGAGCCGGTCGAAGCCGTAATTCACCCGCATGGTGACGCCGGTGACCGGCGGAATCACCTGATGCGACATGACGCTGAGCAGCGACATGGTCAGGAATCCGTGCGCGACGGTCGCGCCGAAAGCTGTTTTCCTGGCCCGCTCGGGATCGACATGGATGAACTGATGGTCGTCGATCACGTCGGCATAGAGATCGATCCGCTTCTGATCGATCAGGTGCCACGAGGAAACGCCGATCTCCTGGCCCACCATCTGCCTGTAGGCTTCGAGCGAGACCGATGGTTGCTTCCACACCTCGTTCACGACTCACGCCTCCCCAGCTTTTGGCCTGAACGCCTGAATTTCAGGAAAGCCACCTGCGCAAAACGTCGTCATCGGTCGCCGCTGCTTTCCGCAAGCGCCCGGATATGCCGGATGATTCCCGAGAAATCGACCTCGCCGTTTCCGGCCGCATCGAACGCCTTGTAGATATCCTGCGCGTGCTGTCCAAGCGGCGTCACCGTTCCGGTGGAATCCGCCGCCGCCCTCGCCAGCGTCAGATCCTTCAGCATCAGCGCCGAGGCGAAACCCGGTCTGTAGTCGTTATTCGCGGGCGATGTCGGAACCGGTCCCGGCACCGGACAGTAGCTGGTGAGCGACCAGCACTGGCCCGACGCCTTTGATGCGGCATCGAACAGCGCCTGATGCGACAGGCCGAGCTTTTCCGCCAGCACGAAGGCCTCGGCGACCGCGATCATCGAAACGCCGAGGATCATGTTGTTGCAGATCTTGGCGGCCTGCCCCGTCCCGTCCCGGCCGCAATGGACGATCTTCTTGCCCATTGCTTCCAGGAAAGGCTTTGCGTCCTCGAAGGATTCAACTTCTCCCCCGACCATAAACGTCAGCGTTGCGTCCCTCGCGCCCGCGACGCCTCCCGAGACCGGCGCGTCGACCGAATGCAGGGAAGCCCTCGCCGCCAGCATATGGGCCCGCCGGGCGCTTTCGACATCGATGGTTGAACAATCGATCATCAGCGCGCCCCTGGTCGCCGCGGGCATGACATCGGTCCAGACCGACACCACGTGCCGGCCCGCCGGCAGCATGGTGATGATGACGTCCGCGTTTGTCACCGCGGCTCTTGCGCTGCCCGCGATGGTCACGCCGTTCGTTCTGGCTGCGTCGCACAAGGCCGGAACGAGATCGAAACCGACCACACTGTGGCCGGCCTTGACGAGGTTGGCAGCCATGGGTCCGCCCATGTTGCCGAGACCGATGAACGCTATGGCCGCCATGCTGACCTCCCGTCGAGGTGACTTGTTCTTTTGCTCTAGAGCATGATCCGATCAAGTTGAATCGGACCATGCTCTGGAAATGGTTGTCTGGTCGCATTTTCTTGCGGCGAACCGGTATCCACTTCGCCGGAAAATGCTCTAACTGAACACGAGTTCGTCCGCACCGGCATTCGCAAAATAGGGGGCTATCATCTCCGGCGTAACATCGCCGATCGCCGCCGGCGACCACTTCGGATTGCGATC
This sequence comes from Nitrobacter winogradskyi Nb-255, assembly GCF_000012725.1. Classification (NCBI taxonomy): domain Bacteria; kingdom Pseudomonadati; phylum Pseudomonadota; class Alphaproteobacteria; order Hyphomicrobiales; family Nitrobacteraceae; genus Nitrobacter; species Nitrobacter winogradskyi. Next base: position 2,355,093 of record NC_007406.1, read on the forward strand.
CTTGTCGATGATCGCGGCGCGAACGCCTTCGCGAAAATCGTCGCTCGCAAAGACCGCAAGCGCGGCGCGATATTCCCGCGCCAGACACTCCTCCAGCGTGGCCGAGGCGCGTGCGAGCCGCAGCAGTTTTAACGTCACGACAAGACCGCGTGGCGACTTCTCGTTCAGTACCTTGAGGATTGACCGCGCGAGTTCGGACCCGTCACGTTGCAGGGTCGTCAGGATGTCGGCCATTCGGCCATGGGCGAACCACGCATCGATCCGGGGTCGGATCGCCGTGACAGAACTCGCGGATTCGTCGGCTGCAAATCCCGCGATCGCAGCTCTCACGCGGGCTGAATCCGCGCGGGCGCCAAGATCGACCAGCGTCTCGCGCAACGCGGCGAGTTTTCTCGACGGCACGCTCACATCGGCAAGGCCGGCGTAGATCGCATCCGCTCCGTTCATGTTCTGGCCGGTCAGCCCGAAGTAGGTTCCGACTTCACCAGGCGCGCGCGACAACAGCCAGGTTCCTCCGACATCCGGGAAGAAGCCGAGACCGACCTCCGGCATCGAGAGTCTGGTTCTTTCGGTGACGACGCGATGCGCGCCGTGCGCCGACAATCCGACGCCGCCGCCCATGACGATGCCGTCCATGAAGGCGACATAGGGCTTTGGGAATTTCGCGATCCGCGCGTTGAGCAGGTATTCCTCGCGCCACATCACCCTGCCGAGATCACCTCCGGCATTCGCGCTTTCCCAGAGCGAGCGGATATCGCCGCCCGCGCACAGACCGCGCTCGCCGGCGCCTTCGATCAGGATCAGACCGACCTCGGGATCCGCTTCGAATTCGTCCAGCGCCTTGTGGATCCCTCGGAACATGTCCAGCGTAACGGCATTGATGGCCCTCGGACGGTTGAGGCGAACGATGCCCGCGCTCCCCTCGCGCCGCGTGATCAGGTCGGGCTCATTGCTTGTTGCGACCATCATCGCGCCCCCTCGATCACCTTGCGCGACACGATCAGGCGCATGATCTCGTTGGTCCCTTCCAGGATCTGATGCACGCGCAGATCGCGCACGATTTTCTCGATGCCGTACTCGCTGAGATAGCCATAGCCGCCGTGCAGTTGCAGCGCCTGATTGGCGACATCGAAGCCGACATCCGTGGCCAGCCGTTTAGCCACCGCGCACAGCATGGTGGCATTGGTGTCCTCCCGGTCCAGCGCGGAAGCCGCGCGCCAAAGAAAAGTTCGCGCCGCTTCAAGCTCGGTCGCCATGTCGGCGACCTTGAATTGCAGGGCCTGGAATTCGTCGAGCCGCTTGCCAAACGCCTTGCGCTCCTTCATGTAACCGAGCGCCTTGTCGAGCGCCGATTGCGCGCCGCCGAGCGAGCACGCGGCGATGTTCAGCCGTCCGCCGTCGAGTCCGGCCATCGCGATCCTGAACCCGGCACCTTCCGCGCCGATCCGGTTGGCGACCGGCACCCGCGCGTTCTCGAAGATCACGGCACGCGTGGGCTGCGCATTCCATCCCATCTTTCGTTCGTTGGCGCCGAACGAAACGCCCGGTGTGCCGCGCTCGACCACGAGCGCCGAAACGCCATCCGGGCCGTGGTCTCCGGTGCGGACCATAACCACATAGAGGTCGCTCGCGCCGGCTCCCGATATGAACTGCTTCTGTCCGTCGACGACGTAGTGGTCTCCGTCGCGCCTCGCGCGGGTCCGCAAGGCGGCCGCGTCCGATCCCGCGCCGGGCTCGGTCAGGCAATAGCTCGCCAGCAGATCCATGGTGCAGAGTTTCGGCAGCCATTTTCGCCGCTGCTCGTCCGAACCATGGGCATCAATCATCCACGACGCCATGTTATGGATCGAGATGAACGACGAAACGGTGGGACAACCCTGCGCCAGCGCCTCGAAAATCAGCGTCCCATCAAGCCGGCTCAAGGCCGAGCCGCCGACATCATTGCGAATGCAGATGCCGCCGATCCCGAGCGCCGCCGCCTCCCGCATCGTCTCAACCGGAAAGTGCTTCTCTTCATCCCATTGAAGCGCGAACGGCGCGATCTTGCGGTTCGCGACGTCGCGCGCCATGTCGCGGACAGCGATCTGCTCCTCGGTCAGCGCGAACTGCATACGCGATCCCTGCCGGTCACTTGCTATGGAACGCGAACTGCGCCCCTTCCTTGACGTCGGAGGGCCAGCGCGAGGTGACGGTTTTGGTCCTGGTGTAAAATCGAACTGAATCCGGACCGTACTGATTGAGGTCACCGAAGGCCGAGCGCTTCCAGCCGCCGAAGGTGTAGTAGGCGACCGGCACCGGGATCGGCACATTGATGCCGACCATGCCGACCTGGACGCGCGAGGCGAATTCGCGCGCGGCGTCACCATCTCGCGTGAAGATCGCAACGCCGTTGCCGTAGTCGTGTTCGGACGGCAGCGCCACCGCTTCCTCGAAATCTTTCGCGCGCACCACCGAGAGCACCGGACCAAAAATCTCCTCCTTGTAGATCCGCATGTCCCTTGTAACGTTGTCGAACAGACTGGCCCCCATGTAGAATCCGTTCTCGTAGCCTTGCATTTTGAATCCGCGGCCATCGACCGCCAGCGTGGCGCCTTCCTTGACGCCGATCTCGACATAATTCCTGACACGCTCCAGCGCCGCCCTGGTGACGAGCGGACCAAAATCGGCGGACGCGTCGGTGGACGGCCCAATCTTCAGGCTTCCCACCCGCGGGATCAGCTTTTCCATCAGCCGGTCGGCCGTGGCTTCGCCGACGGGAACCGCGACCGACACCGCCATGCAGCGTTCACCGGCCGCACCATAGCCCGCCCCGACCAGCGCCTCCACCGACTGATCCATATCAGCGTCGGGCATGATGATCATGTGATTCTTGGCGCCGCCGAAGCACTGGCACCTTTTACCCGTCGCGGCGGCGCGAGAATAAATGTAATGCGCGACCGATGAGGAGCCGACAAAGCCGACCGCCGCGATATCGGGATCGTCAAGAATGGCGTCCACCACCTCCTTGTCGCCGTTGACGACATTGAGAATGCCGGGCGGCAAACCGGCCTCAAGCATCAATTCGGCCAGCCTCATCGGCACGCCCGGATCGCGTTCGGACGGCTTCAGGATGAAGGCGTTGCCGCAGGCGATGGCCGGCGCGAACTTCCACATCGGGATCATCGCCGGGAAATTGAACGGCGTGATCCCGGCGACGACGCCGAGCGGCTGCCGCATCGAATAGCTGTCGATGCCGGGACCGACGTTCTCGGTGAAGTCGCCCTTCATCAGTTCGGGAATGCCGATGGCGTATTCGACAACCTCCACGCCGCGGAAGATGTCGCCATGGGCATCGGGAATGGTCTTGCCATGTTCGCGGGCGAGCAGTTCGGCGATCGCATCATTGTCGCGCGCCACCAGTTCGAGAAACTTCATCAGCACGCGGACGCGGCGCTGCGGGTTTGTCGCCGCCCAGGCCGGCTGCGCCGCCCTGGCATTCTCCACGGCCTCGCGCAGTTCGGCTTTCGACGCCAGTGCGACCCTGGCCTGCACCTCGCCCGTCATCGGCTGATACACATCTGAAAAACGTCCCGATGCGCCCTCGACATTCCTGCCGCCGATGAAGTGCCCGATGATGCGCATGTTTACTTCCGGCTCGCTCGCATAGTCCCGTTGGGACACCCCTGATCCGTATACTCTTTCGCTCCGCGTCTTGAAGGATGCGCGTTGTTAGAGGCTATCGAAACGGCTCAAGAATCGAAACATAGTTCGCAACCGCCGTGCCACCCATGTTGAAGATGCCGGCGAGCCTGGCGTCCCTGATCTGCATGCCCTCGGGCGCCTCGCCCGCGAGTTGCATCGCGCTCATCACATGCATGGAAACGCCGGTGGCGCCGATCGGATGCCCCTTGGCCTTCAGGCCGCCGGACGGATTGACCGGCAACCGGCCGTCTTTCTGCGTCCAGCCTTCCTTGATGGCGCGCGCCCCTTGCCCCTTCGGCGTCAGCCCCATGGCCTCGTACTCGATCAGTTCGGCAATGGTGAAGCAATCGTGAGTCTCGACGAAAGAGAGATCGGACAGCGTGACGCCGGCCTTCGCCAGCGCCCGCCGCCAGGCTACCGTGCAGCCCTCGAACGCGAGAATGTCGCGCCTCGACATCGGCAGGAAATCCTGCGCGTGGCCGGTCCCGCGGATGCTGACCGCCTTGCGCGCCGACCTTGCCGTGTCGGCATCCGTCAGCACCAGCGCGGCCGCACCGTCAGACACCAGCGAACAGTCCGTGCGCTTTAGCGGCCCCGCCACGAAGGGATTTTTCTCGCTCTCGGAACGGCAGAAGTCGTAGCCGACATCCTTGCGCATCTGCGCGTAAGGGTTGGCGACGCCATTCCTGTGATTCTTCGCCGCGATCATCGCCAGCGCATCCGAGGCGTCACCGTATTTCTGAAAGTAAGCTTGCGCGATCTTGCCGAAAATGCCGGCAAAGCCGCCGACAGTATCGCCATCTTCGGGCAGATAGGAAGCGCGCAGCAGATTGCGGCCGATCTCCGGACCGGCGGTCCGCGTCATCTGCTCGACGCCGACCACAAGCACGATCCTTGCCGCCCCGGACGCAATCGCGCGGATGCCCTGATGCACCGCCGCCGATCCGGTGGCGCAGGCGTTCTCCACCCGCGTCGCCGGCTTGAAGCGGAGTTCCGGAGCGGCCTGCAGGACGAGGGCCGCGGTAAAATCCTGCGGTGAGAAGCCGGCATTGAAATGCCCGAGCACGATCTCATCGACATCGCCGACGGAAACCCCGGCATCGGCCAGCGCGTCGGTTGCGGCCTTTACCACAAGGCTTTCGACGGTCTCAGTGTCCAGTTTTCCGAACGGCGTATGAGCCCATCCCACGATGCTGGCGCTCATGATCCTGCTCCATATCCCGGCCCGGATCACGATGATTCCGGATCGCATGGATTCCAGAACCATCAACGTGATCGGATCTATTTGCGAGCGGGACGCAAGCGGGTAGCCGCCACACACTCCCCTCCCGCACTGGTCTCATGCTGGAATATAGTCTGTCAGGAACGCCGCGTTCAGGGGCGATTGCGGAATTCTTCACTGGCCTTCACTGGATTGCCCAACGCACGCAGCCTCTGCCAATCCGAGATCGAGGGGGCCGCATGAAAGCGGCGACAGCAGATCAACGCCGTTTCAGGAAAACCTCTTTGATCGTCCGCCCTTAGCTGTCGACAGCGTCTTCGACTTCTTTGGAGCGGCGGAGTTCGCCTTGTGCCCGTTCAGCCTTCTGCGACCGGGCTTGGGGCCGGCGTTATTTTCAGCGCTCCCCCGAGAGTGCTTCTTTTCCTCGCGCGCCGCCGCCCGCAGCTTCTTTCGCTTCTTTTCGCAGGAGTCGCACTTGCAGCCGATCGGCTTCAGGTACTCCTTGAAATACTCGGTGCCGTAGTCGTAGTTGATCTCCTCGCCAGGCGCGATGTCCTTGATGGCGCGAATATCCACGCGGCGCTTGATCTTGCGAACATCCGACTCCGCATTCGGTTTGCAGGAGTGGTTGATATAGCGCGCGATGTTCGAGCGCATGGAGCCGTCGATGGTCCAGCGGCTGGTGATCTGGAAGAGATACTTGTTCTCGACCGCGTCGTCCTTCTCCTTGGTGCAATCGAGCAGCCGTCCGACGTACCGGATAATTTTCGTGCCCTTCTTGATTGGCTTGGTGGCGAAGAGGCCGAGCCCGGTGCGGGAGCGGCCAATGCGGTAAGGCTTATTCGGAGGGATGACAGGCATGATCGGCTAAACTGAAATGCTCACTGGTGATGACGAGCTTCGTGAATGCGCTGTTTTGCATGATTCCGCGGCAATTGTCAGGTGCCTCCATCCCTGAGTGTTGACCATCCATCACGGCATATGGGTTTATCTTCGTCCTGGTTTCTGCAATAAACAACTCGTGCGCTGGAAGCGTAAACCACAATGAGGCTCTCGAAAAAGGACGAAGCATTGTTAAAGGTGGATTTCTCTCGGATCAATCAGGCCAAGGCGGTCTTCGATGACATCTATATCCAGGACGATCCAAGGTCGTATTTCTCGACCCTGGGCGACCTCGACTACATGATCACCGATGTCGCCGAGCCGGTCATCCGCCAGATATTATCCGCCAAGGCGTCCGTCACCGAATCCAAACCGGTGGTGCTCGACGTCGGCTGCTCATACGGCATCAACGCCGCCGTGCATCGCTTCCCTCTGACCTTCGGCGGCCTGCGCCATCGCTACGCCCGGCGCGAGATCAAGGCCGTGTCTTCCGAAGAGCTGATGCAGCTCGACCGCAATTTCTATGCAAGCTGGCCCGATCATGGCCTCGCACGGTTTATCGGCCTCGACGTATCCGCGCCGGCCGTTCGCTATGCAACGCGCGTCGGGCTTCTCGATCAGGGTATCGTCGCCGACCTCGAAAGCCAGCCGCTTTCCGCGGAGGACGCGTGCATCATCAAGCCCGCTGACGTCATTCTGTCCACGGGATGCATCGGCTATGTCACCGAAAAGACGTTCGGCAAGCTGCTCGATGCAACCGAGAAGAAACCATGGATCATTTCCTTCGTGCTGCGGATGTTTCCTTATGACTCGCTTGAAAAGACCTTCGCCCAGCGCGGCCTGGTTACGGAAAAGCTGGGCGGCGTAACTTTCATCCAGCGCCGTTTCCGCGACGCCGAGGAGTTCGAGAACAGCCTCGCGACACTCGCAGCCGCCCACATCGATTCAACAGGTCTTGAGTCCGAAGGTCTGTTTCACGCCGATTTGATCCTTTCCCGGCCAGAGGCGGATGCGCGCGTCGCGTCGCTGGAAGACATTGTTACCGTGGCGAGCGGACGAGGCCGCCCGATCGCCCCGCGTTATGTGCATGTCGAAAGCGATGACGGCCTGCAGGTGACGCTGGAGCCGTGATCCGTGCCCCGCGCGTCCCGCAACTTCGTGACTGTTCTGAGTATGCCATCAGGCTTTGAGGCGCAGTTTGGCCGGATCGGGCGCGAACCTATCCACCGCCAGCCAGCTTGATTGTTTCTCTCGGGAGATCGTTGAATGACAAGCCCGCGCCGCTGCCTCACCGCCAGCCTTTGTGTTGCCGCGGCGGCGATGCTTGCCTCTCCACCGGCCCTCGCCGACCGCTGCGACGACCTGGCCGCACAACTTAAAAGCCAGATCGACGGCCTGAACATCGGCAAGACCGCAGCCAATGTGATTTACCTGTCGCATCCCGCGACCACGCAGTTGATCCTCGGTTGCTCCAACCGCAAGTTCACCAATGAACTGATCGCGGGCACAGACACCCGCAAGCCGAATCCCGAGTTTTACGATCTAGTGGCGCGAGCTTCCGCCATCATCTTCACGATTCCGATCGCCGATACGCTGAGAGGCGCGACCCGCTGCATGAAGCGCATGGGCCTGTTACGCGGCGACGACGTGCAAACGCGCTTCCGGCGGCTGAACATGCATTGCACCCGCACCAAGACCAGTTCCGCCATCGCGGTGTCCCGCGGCATCGACGAGTAAGAGCCACGAGCGATCGGAACTGTCTCGGCCGGGACTCGCTGCCAGTCGTGGCAGCGATCTGGTATTCTCTCCAGGCTTCGCGTTGGAGGGTCAAGAATGCAGGATGGGAAAACTTACACAGGCGGCTGCCATTGCGGGCAGGTGCGCTTCGAGTGCACAACTGATCTTGCCATGGTGACCGCGTGCAACTGCTCGATCTGCACCAAGAAGGGATTGCACATCACGTTTCTCGCGCCTCAAAGTTTTCAACTCCGGGCGGGCGAGGATAATCTCAAGGAATACCTGTTCAACAAGCAAATGATCCGGCATCAGCTTTGCATCGACTGCGGCGTCGAGGTATTCGCGCGCGGCAAGAAACCTGATGGCACCGAGGTGGTCGCCCTCAATGTGAGTTGCATCGACGGCATCGAGTTGTCCCGCCTTACATTGACGCCGATCGACGGGCGCAGCCTCTGAAACCCGACGCTTTTGCCACGACGTTTTCGCGCCCGAGTCCCTCCGCTTCTGATGGAATCAGAAACGGGTTCCATGATTTTGATTTGACGCGTTTTCTTCACGCGAACCGGTGTCCATCCGGATCAAGCCCGAGGACATGCTTCGCTTGAAAACGCTCCAGGCCATTTTCCGCCCTTCGTTCAGCGCAAACAAATTGAGCGCAAACAAAAAGGCGCCGCGAGGCTGTCGCGGCGCCTTTTGAATGATCATCCCGACCGGTCAGGTCTGCTGGATGGCCGACAATTCCCACTTTCCACCATCCCGACGCGCGAAGGTCCAGATCTCGGCCGCTTCCTGCGGCTGGTCACCGCCATCCACGATGCGGCCGCTGGCCCGCTCAGTGGTCTTGTCGATCAGCGAGTAGCGCAGCGCCACCGTGGCATAATCGGTCACGCCCTCGCGCCATGCTTCCGCGAGATCGCCCTGCAGAAGCTTGACGTCCGACACCGTGTTGACCACGCCGCGGGCGTCGTTGGCCCGGAGATCTTCGGTGAAGTATGACACCATTTCCGGCGTCGCCAGCGTGTGCAGGGTATTGACATCTTCCTTTGACCACGCGGCCTGGATTTCTCCGAGCAGGCGCTCAAAGGTTTCATAGTCGGATGGTGTGATTTCCAGCGGCGCGGCGTTTGACACCGAACCGAAACCGAGACCGCTACGGGCATTGGTTTGAGCAGCGGAGCCCGGCGTCGGTCCGGCATAGGCAGGCGCATTACGCCGCTGCCACCACGACATCGCAAAACGCACGAGGAGATAGATCAGGCCGACCTGGAGCACCAGGCCGATGATGGACGACAGACCTTCGAGACCACCGAACAGGCCGCCGCCGAACAGCATGCCCAACAAGCCAGCGCCGAGGAATCCCGCGGCGAGGCCGCCGAGCATTCCCATGCCCGGCCGGGCGGAGCGTCCAGCCGCCGCGGCGCCTGCGGCGGGACGGCCGGGTTGACTCATGGTGCGGTCGAACGGACGCGCCGCGTTCGGCGCGGTGCTGGTGGCGGGCGGCGCGGAGAAGGTGTGCGAGCCGCGCGACCCCATGCTCTTGCCCCCACCGATGCGGGCGTCCGCTGCCGAAACAGCGAACATCAAGGGAAGCGCCAACGACAGGACGACGGCGAAAGCCTTCATCAAGCCGGACGCCCGCTTAGCCAATTTCATACGTTATTCCTCTTCTCTTTTCCTGGCAGGATCCGTGCCCATGAAATGGTTAGCTCGGATCAAAAGAAAAGTCTTATCGAGGCATAAAACTGCGGCTCACCGTCGCGGGAAACTTCGGCTGTATTCCCCTATCCCCGTGCCAGGTCGAGAAAATGCCGTCCTGCCTTGTCCTCGATTTCAACGATCCACGCATCCGGATCGAATCGAACTTCTTTCGCAAGGCGCTCTTCGACCGCCTGCTCGGCGACAGGCTCAACCGAAGAAGGCGCGAACACACGCTCCACGGGCCGGCTGTCGTCGTATACGGCCTGCGGCGCGGGGGCGTAAAGCATCGCATTGCCGTCGAGCAACGCCAGCTTGACGAAAACGGCACCTGCCTCATCCGCTCCACGGCGGCGCACCGCCCCGAAAACGCCCTCGCACTGGCAACGGCGCAGATAGGCAGCGACCCAAATACTCGACTTCAACCTCATGGACATGAAGATACGCGCTTCGTGACGGCGAGACCAGTGCAGCTGGCGCATTCATGCGGCGAGGTCGAGCAGGCCTATGTCCGCTCGACAACCTTGCGTCGTTTGTCTGCTTACGGCGGCTCTGCTAGAGCGTGAGCTTGAAAAGCCTCCGAAAAGCTCAAGGACCGTTCATGATCCCCCGTTACGCCCGCCCGGAAATGGTTTCGATCTGGGAGCCGCAGACCCGCTTCAAGATCTGGTTCGAGATCGAGGCTCACGCCGCTGATGCCCAGGCCGAACTCGGTGTGATTCCGAAGGAAGCGGCCGAGATTATCTGGGCAAAGGCGAAAGACGCCACTTTCGATATTCAGCGCATTGACGAGATCGAGCGCGAAACCAGGCACGATGTCATCGCCTTCCTCACTCACCTCGCCGAAATCGTCGGTCCCGAGGCGCGCTTCGTGCATCAGGGCATGACGTCATCGGACGTGCTCGACACCTGCCTCAACGTACAGCTCAGCCGGGCCGCCGACATCCTGATCGCCGATATCGACAAGCTGCTCGGGGCGCTGAAGACCCGCGCGTTCGAACACAAGATGACGCCGACCATCGGCCGCTCGCACGGCATTCACGCCGAACCCGTGACCTTCGGCCTCAAGCTCGCTTACGCCTATGCGGAGTTCTCGCGCGCCAGGGAGCGCCTGACCGCGGCCCGCCGGGAGGTCGCGACCTGCGCGATCTCGGGCGCGGTCGGCACCTTCGCCCAGATCGATCCGCGCGTGGAAGAGCATGTCGCGGGCGCGATGGGATTGATCCCCGAGCCGGTCTCAACCCAGGTGATCCCGCGTGACCGCCACGCGATGTTCTTCGCGACGCTCGGCGTCATCGCGTCGTCGATGGAGCGGCTTGCCATCGAAATCCGCCATCTGCAACGCACCGAGGTGCTGGAAGCGGAGGAGTTCTTCTCCGAAGGCCAGAAAGGCTCGTCGGCGATGCCGCACAAGCGCAACCCGGTTCTGACCGAGAACATCACGGGGCTGGCGCGTATGGTGCGCGCCTATGTGACGCCGGCTCTGGAGAACGTCGCGCTCTGGCATGAACGTGATATCTCGCACTCCTCGGTCGAACGGATGATCGGCCCGGACGCCACCGTGACGCTCGACTTCGCGCTCAACCGCCTCGCGGGCGTGATCGACAAGCTTCTGGTCTATCCCGCCAACATGCAAAAGAACCTCGACCGTCTCGGAGGACTCGTGCACTCGCAACGCGTGCTGATCGCGCTCACGCAAAAAGGCGCGAGCCGCGAGGACGCCTACAAGCTGGTTCAGCGGAACGCCATGCCGGTGTGGCGCGGCGAAGGCGACTTCGAAACGCTTCTGAAGAACGATGCCGACGTGACGAAATATCTCACCGGCGCCGAGATCGCCGAGCAGTTCGACCTCAACTATCACCTCAAGCACGTTGACACGATCTTCAAGCGGGTGTTCGGAAGCGCTTGAGCGGGCAGCCATCACCGATTTGGATGTCGACGCCGTTTCTTCACGCGAGCCGCCATCCAATCGGGGGAGGCCCGACGACAGGCTTTCCTCGAAAACGCTACAGGCTAACTCCGCGTTAACCCTGACACTCGTAGGGTTTCTTGATACCGATCACCGGTCGACCGGCGGGCCGATTTATGGCGTTGGCGCAGAAAATCTCAAACCTACCGGTTGAGCGCCGGCGCTTCCAGCGGGTCAGGGTTCACCTGCTGGGCCGCTACATGCTGCCCGATCGGCGCGAGTTCCCCTGCCAGGTTATCAACATGTCCCCCGGCGGGCTGGCCATGCTGGCGCCCGGTATCGGCCATGTCGGCGACCGCGTTATTGTCTATCTCGACCACATCGGCCGGGTCGAAGGCAGGATCACCCGCATTATCGACAGCGGGTTCGCCATGAACATCAGCGCGACCCCGCGCAAGCGCGACAAGCTGGCCTCGCAACTCACCTGGCTCGCCAATCGCGATATCCTCAACCTTCCGGAAGACCGCCGCCACGACCGCATTATGCCCCGCAACCCGATCGCGATCCTCACCCTCGAGGACGGAACAAGGATGACATGCCGGATCATCGACCTTTCGATGTCAGGCGCCGCCGTCTCGGCTGAAAAGACGCCCCCGCTGCAGTCCAGGGTCGCACTCGGCAAGGTGCTGTCCCGCGTGGTACGAAATCTGGAAGAAGGTTTCGCGCTCGAATTCATCCACGAGCAACATCCCGACACTCTTGAAGACGACGTTACCGCCAGGTAAATGGCCTCAGCCTCCGCGGTGTAATAAGCGTGTCATAAGCACCTGAAATAACGCCTCCGGTTTCAATGGGTTCCAGTGACGGATCTCTGAAAAGAGGCGAAGCAATAATGAATAAGAAGAAATTCAACGCGGCAGTATGCGGCTTTGGATTAGTTTTGGCTACATCCCAACTCTCCCCGGCCGGCGCCCAGGAAATGGAACTGTATGTCGATACAGTGACCAAGCAGGTTTACACGGAGCCCGGTAAAAACAGGGTCATGATGGGAACTTTTCAGCAGATAAAGAAGGGTTCAGGCCAGCGGGCGCAGAGGGGCTCAAGCCGGCAGGCACAGCAAGGCTCAGGACAAACCGTCGCCCACCGGACCGTCACGCAGGACAATGATCTCCCGGTTGTAAAATCCAGGGAGAAAAAAGAGTGGTACGACAAACTCAAAATTCGTGGCTACACGCAATTCCGCTCCGCCAGCACCGTGGGCGGAGACAAGGATGCAGTCTCGTACTGGCCGGATAAATCGGTAGGCGAGAACAGCTCTTTTCTGATCAGGCGAGCACGTGTGATCTTGTACGGAGATGTCAGCGATAATCTTTACGTGTATCTACAGCCTGATTTCGCCAGCACGCCATCCGGCTCCAGCACAGGCCATTTTGGTCAGCTAAGGGATGCCTACGCCGACATCGCCTTCGATCAGAAGAAGGAATTCCGCGTCAGGGTCGGGCAATCAAAAATCCCCTTCAGCTTTGAAAACTTGCAATCCAGCCAAAATCGCCTTGCGCTCGACCGTAATGACGGACTCAACAGTTGCTGCCGGGATGAGCGCGACATCGGCGCCTTCTTCTACTGGGCCCCGGCTCATATACGCGAACGGTTCAAGGATCTCGTATCGAACAATCTGAAGGGATCGGGCGACTACGGCGTGTTCGCCTTCGGCGTCTACAACGGACAGGGCGCCAACCGTGTCGAACAGAACAATGATATGCATATGGTCGTCCGCTTCACCTATCCGTATATGTTTGGCAACGGGCAGATTTTTGAAGCAGGCGTGCAGGCCGTCCATGGCCGCTTCGTTACATCGACAGGCCCCATAAACGGAGTCACTCCAATCATGGATGCCCCCGCGAAAGGATTTAAAGATCAGCGCGTCGGGGTCCATGCCGTGCTTTATCCGCAGCCCTTCGGGTTTCAGGCGGAATGGAACTGGGGACGGGGACCTCAGTTGAACGACACTCAGACAATGCTCACTGAATCCTCGCTGAGCGGCGGCTACGTCCTCGCAAACTATCGACTTAACGCGGGACAATGGGGAATGCTGTTCCCATTCGTTAAATGGCAGCACTTCGAGGGCGGTCAAAAGTTCGAGCGCAACGCTCCACACAACTACGTCAATGATTGGGAATTCGGCGTGGAGTGGCAGGTCACGAAAGAGATCGAGCTTACAGCGGTTTATCACATGATGAATCGCACCGATCTGGCGAACGCTCCCTACGAACGATACAAGGCCGATGTCCTGAGATTCCAGCTCCAGTGGAATTACTGACGCTCTCAAGCCGGACAATGGTTTCTTGAGCATGGTCCGATTTCATGCTTAAGGCATCAAGAACGCCTCATTGACAGGCTCACCCAGGCGCTGGTCGTGTGAGCGTAGCGCCGTCAATCGGCATCGTACTCGGGCTCATTCGGGAGTCGCATTCCGGCGCTCTCGCGAATAGCGTCACCGCCCGGTAAACGGCCGTTCTCGAAAAATCACGCCCCGATCGCCGCCGTCCGCTTCCGTCACGGGAGAAATCCGCGATCCTCAAGGTTAATGGCAATCGCGTTTTCGCTGCGAGAACCCTGATTCAATCGGGATTCAATCGCTAATACTTAAAATTTGAATCAAGGACGATCGCTAAAATTTGAATCAATATCGATTCAAGTATTGATTCAATTAGCTGAGAACTTGACTCGTATTTGCGTCGAATACACTTCGAGTACTTAGCGGCGGCGCAAATTCTTTGTGCGAAATGTGGTCCCAACAAGAAACGGGGGCCACAATGCTCAACAGGGGACAGGGAGTGGGACTGGCGGTCGTTGGCGCCATCCTGTGGGGAATAGCAACATCGGCGGGCGCCGCGGGAGCAGAAAAGCTCTATGCAAGTCTCGGCGACACCACACGGGCTCCGATCGGCTGGGTTGAGTTCTGCAACGACTCTCCGAAAGAGTGCCGCCCCGGCGCGACGCAGCCGCGCGATATCGTCTTAACGCCAGACGCCTGGCGGGATCTTCTGAAGGTCAACCGCTGGGTCAACGAAACCGTCAAGCCGATGACGGACAAGGATCACTGGGGCGTCGTCGAAAAGTGGTCGCTTCCCACCGACGGTCACGGAGATTGCGAGGACTACGTCCTGTTGAAGCGCAAGATGCTGATAGACGCCGGATGGCCACGCGAGGCATTGCTGGTCACGGTCGTCCGCGACAAGCAGGGCGACGGCCATGCCGTCCTGACCGTAAAGACCGACAAGGGCGAGTTCATCCTCGACAACCAGAATGAGAACGTCATGGCCTGGACGAAGACCGGCTATCGCTTCATGAAAAGACAATCGCAAAGCGATCCCGATATCTGGGTCGCACTGGATGACAACCATCCGGCGGTGGCGACGGCCAGTTCCCGATAGGCGGCCAATACGAGACCCGCGACCCGGTCATACCCCTCCCCGTCCCCAGACCGGCTCGCGCGCGGCCAGCCTTCCCCCAAGAGGCTGGCCGCACCCTTTTTGGGAAAGCTGACGAGGACTATAGCGTTTTCGGGCGAAGCATGTCCTCGGGTTGCCCCGAGAATGGATAGCGGCTCGCGTGAAGAAAACGCGCCAAACAACAATCCAAAGCTTCGCTTCTGATTCAATCAGAAGCGAAATGCTCGAGATCATGATGGCCCTGGATCGAATCGATCCAGGGTCATGAACGTATCGCCTTCAGTATTTTTGAGAAGCGGAACGCGGCCGGAAAACCGCGCCGCACCTTGTCTCTTCCCGCTCTGGAGCCGATCAGCGCGCTACCTATGAAGCAGCCGGCTGCCAGCATCTCAACCTTTCAGACCAAGCAACTCGACGTCAAAAATCAACGTCGCATTGGGCGGAATGACGCCGCCGGCGCCGCGCGCGCCGTAACCCAGTTCCGGCGGAATGATCAGCGTACGCTTGCCGCCGACCTTCATCGTCGCGACGCCTTCGTCCCAACCTGCGATCACGCGACGCTTGCCGATCGGAAACTCGAAGGGTTCGTTGCGATCCACCGAACTGTCGAATTTCTTGCCCTTCTGTCCGTTCTCGTAGAGCCAGCCGGTGTAATGCATGATGCAGATCTGGCCCGGCTGGGGCAACGGACCATCCCCGACCTTGGTGTCCGTGATCTGCAAACCCGATGCTGTCGTCATGGTTTTCTCCGCGGTTTGGGCCGCTGCTGTAGCCGAGGCCTCGATCAGAATAACGCCGCCGGACGCAATCGCGAGAACAAACGCCAAAACGCCCGCATGTCGAAGCATCCGCATCGCTACGTTCTCCAGCCTGTTACCGGTGTCCACATCTAACCCAAGAGATACGCCACGACCACGGCTTTTTGCGACCCCCAGCGTTGAGGTTCCACCGGGTCAGCCTGTTCGCTTCAGGCCTTTTTGGAAACGCTGGCCGTTCGCGGCGTAGGCCTTCGCGCCGCCTCCCGTCGTCTCGATCTCGGAAGGCTCAAGCGTGCGGATCACGCGCGCCGGCGCGCCGACGATGAGGGAATACTCCGCGAACTGCTTGCCTTCGGTGATGAGCGCGCCGGCGCCGACGATACAGCCGCGACCAACCCGCGCACCGTTCATCACGATCGAACCCATGCCGATCAGCGCGCCATCCTCGATCGTGCAGCCATGCAGAATAACGTTATGGCCAATGGTACAATCGCTGCCGATGGTCAGAGGAAACCCTTCGTCAGTGTGGCAGGTGCAGCCGTCCTGAACGTTGGAACCCGCTCCCACCTCGATCCACTCATGATCCCCGCGCAGCACCGCGCCGAACCACACGCTCGCATTCTCGCGCAGACGGACCCTGCCAATCACCGCGGCGGTTTCGGCGATGAAATAGCGTCCGCTTTCAGGGAGATCCGGCCCCTGCCCATCGAGTTCGTAAGTCGCCATGACGGTCTCCTGCTATAGCGAAAACACTCCAGAGGCGACAATGCCACGGCGTCGCTCAGGCGAGCAGTCCGACCGCCTTCAGCGTCAGAACCACGCAGGTGCCGGACATCAGGCTCCAGAACCCCGCGACAACCGTCGCCATCATGACGAACTCGAAACGGCGGCGCTCAATGCGTCGTCCGCGAAGTGTATTGCGCATGATGATGAAGGGCGCCGCGAAGACCAGGAACGGCACCGCGGCAAACGCCCGGGCGACGACACCCTGCTGCAGCAATCCGAAGCCGGCCGGCCGTTTGACCAACGCCTGATAACCGCTGGCAAGCGCGCCCGCGATGGCGAACCCGATGCACAGGGAGAAGAAGGAGTTCAACGCATTCGGCGACATCAAAGGGGCATCCGTTCACGACGACGACGCCCCCCCTTCGCAAAATGCCGCCTGACCCGCCACCTCATCCTTAAGAAAAGGTTAACGCGCCGCACGCCGCGAGTTGCGTGGCAACTGCGAGTGCTTCCGCTCTCTCGCATGAAAACTTCACATTGCGTGGCATAGTCGCGGGCTGATTCGTCCTCTCGGAAATGTCCATCCCATGGCCTTGCTGCTGTCCGCTCCGCGTCGGTCGCGCGGATCACGTAAATCTCGCGCCCATCACCTGACCCCGCTTCTCGCCGCCGCCGTGATCGCGATGCCTTCGATCACCGCGGTCGCCTATCTGTTGTGGCCGACCTGGACTCCCAAAGCACCTGACGACAACAAACGGTTGCCGGTCAGCATTGGGCAAACCGTGTTCAATGTGCCGGAGCGCGCCTTCCGCGTGAAAGTTCAGAGGCATTCCGGACCGCAGGAGCGGATCGATCTGAGTTTCCTCTATCCTTCGCTCGCCACGCCCGACGCGCCAAGACGTGTCACCGCCGAAAGCGCCGAAGATGAACCGCGGGCGTTGGACCGCATCTTCCTGTCGATTGCCGCCCATCACGATTCTCTGGCGCCGGACACCCTCGTGCGGACAATCTACCCGCGCTATCTGGATGCGGCCCGCGCGCAGGCCGAGGACGGATTATCGATGCACGCATTCCGCGACGGAACGCCATATGCCGGCGAGGACCTGTTTATCGCGCAGTCACCCGCGCTGGTGACGCGATGCACGCGCGAGGCCATGACGCCCGGCATGTGCCTGAGCGAACGCCGGATCGGCGATGCCGACCTGACGTTCCGTTTTCCGAGACAATGGCTGACCAGGTGGCGCGACGTTGCCGGCGCGATGGAACGGCTCGCGCAGCAAGTGCGCCCGGGGCAAGATCGTTAACCCAAGATCGTTAACCAACGTCGGCCAGATCTTCCTCGAGGATGGCCATCTGAAACTGAAACGAGCGGTCGTCATCCTCGTCATCGACGAACAGCACGCCAATGAACTCCTCGCCGATATAGACCTCGGCCGAGTCGTCCTTCTTCGGACGCGGCACCACCCGAATCTTGGCGTTGCCGAACACGCGCTTGAGGTAGGCGTCGAGTTTCCTGACTTCCTGAACGTTCACGACAATCTCCAGATGTAAGGGTTCGCAGAGCTTCTAGAGCATGATCCCGAAAAGTGGAAACCACTTTTCGGGTTCATGCTCCGGAGAACCTCGGCAAGCTCATGTTTCGAGTGTCGCGTTCAGCATCTGATTCATCGTGCGCGAGGGCTCCGAGCAGCCGGCCGGACCGATCGTCCTGGCTGGAACGCCGGCGACGGTGACATTGTGCGGCACGGGTTTCACGACGACCGATCCGGCCGCGATGCGCGCGCAATGTCCGACCTCGATATTGCCCAGGATTTTCGCGCCCGCGCCGATCATGACGCCGTGACGGATCTTCGGATGGCGGTCCTCGTTCTCCTTGCCGGTGCCGCCGAGCGTCACGCCATGCAGGATCGACACGTCATCTTCAATAACGGCGGTTTCGCCAACCACAAACCCGGTGGCATGATCGAGAAAAATGCCGCGGCCGATCCTGGCTGCCGGATTGATGTCCACCTGAAACACCGACGAGGAACGGCTTTGCAGGTAATAGGCAAAATCCTTGCGGCCTTTCTGGAAGAGCCAGTACGCAAGGCGGTGGGTCTGAATGGCCTGGAACCCCTTGAAATAGAGCAGCGGATCGATGAACCGCGCCGTTGCCGGGTCCCGGTCATACACCGCCACCAGGTCGGCGCGAAACGCGTTGCCGATGTCGGGATCGTCGCGAAGCGCCTCATCGAAGGTCTGGCGGATCAGGTCGCCTGACAGGGCCGAATGGTCGAGCCGCTCCGCGACCCGATGCACCACCGCAGCCTCGAGCCGATCATGGTGAAGAACGGCCGAATAGATGAAGGCCGCCAGCTCAGGCTCGCGGCGAACGATGTCTTCGGCCTCGCTGCGGACGCGATCCCAGATCGGATCGAGCGCAGCGAATTTGGGGTTCTGCGGATTGACGTGCTGGATCGCCATGGTCGTCTCGAAACCTTGAATTCTGCCTCGCAGTTTAACATGGCGCGAGGTGGTTGTCCTTGCCGTTCAGCGAATATTCATTCGGCCTGCTTAAGATCCGGACCCTTGATCAGGGGATCTCCCGAGCGGATCGATTTACCTCAAGCAAATTATGCATTTACGCCGGACACTCAATAGGCGTAACGGCGGGATAGGCGTAACGGCGGGCCGCGCAACCGGAGGAACACGCATTTCCACCCGAGTCCTATACAGGCGCTCCATGGAAGCACCTTGGGCCTGGATCGCGGCTGTCATCATTCCCATTCTTCTGCTCGCCCCCGCGATCTGGAACGGCTATCCGCTGCTTCAACATGATACCGGCGGCTATCTGGCGCGATGGTACGAGAGCCATCTCGAGATCAGCCGCTCGAACGCGTATGGCATCTATCTTCATTTGGGCCAGGGCTCCTACTTCTGGATCAACCTGGCATGCCAGGCGCTGCTGACGCTGTGGATCCTGCATTTGACGCTGCGCGTGCTCAACATGGCGCAGCCATTGCGGCTTCTCACGATCGCCCTGATCCTGATCGCCGCCACGGCGCTACCCTGGCTCGCCAGCATGCTGCTGACCGACATTTTCGCGGGGCTGGCGGTGCTCACGCTCTATATCCTCGTTGCGCATAACGGCAAGCTCTCGATCGCCGAGAGGATCTCGCTGTTTCTGTTTACGTCCTTCGCAGCGGCCAGCCACACGGCGACGTTCGGTGTTCTGTTGGGCCTGTGCTGCGCGGGATGGATCGTCAAGCCGTTGCTCGGCCCCAGGCTTCAGACCGGAGGCCTGATCCAGGGTTCCCTCACCATCGTGACCGGCGCGGCCATGCTGCTGGCCGCCAACTTCACGTTGACGGGTCAGCTTACCTGGACGCCCGGCGGCGCGGCCGTATCGTTCGGGCGGATGATGCAGGACGGTATCGTGGCGCGCTATCTCAACGACCACTGCGACAAAATCAAGCTGAAGCTGTGCCCCTATCGCGATCAACTGCCGGCAACGGCGGATGACTTCCTTTGGGGTAACGACAGCATATTCGACAAGCTCGGCCGCTTCGAGGGCATGAACGGGGAGATGGAGTTCATCGCCACGCACGCGCTGGTGGCCTACCCGCTCTGGCAGGCCGAAGCCGCGGTCGAAGCAACGGCAGAGCAACTGGTGAGCGTCGACACCGGCGAAGGCAACACCGGATGGATACCGCACACCTACGGCATCATCGAGCGCTATCTGCCGGAACAAGTGAAGACCATGCGCGACGCGCGGCAGCAGCACTGGAATATGAAATTCACGGCCATCAACTGGATCCACGTCCCGGTCGCACTCGCCTCGATGCTGTTGCTTGCCGCGATCGCCCTCGCCGCGCTGTGGCGCCGGCGGCTTGACGACGTCGATCTTCTAGCCGTCACGGTCACCGTCGCGCTGCTCGGCAATGCCTTCATCTGCGGCGTTTTATCAGGCCCCCACGACCGCTACGGCGCGCGAATGGTCTGGGTCGCGACCTTCGTCGTGCTGATCGCCGCGGCGCGATTTCTCGCCCACCGCCATGATCCGCCTTACGGCCGGCGTGACAAAAACTTCAGCACGCCGTCCTTATAGACCTTGTCGCCCACCGCCCGCATGTGGTCGCGGTTCGGAATATCCAGCACTTCCGCGCCGGGAATGATCTTCGCCAACGCCTGCGCGGAGCCTGCGATTTCGTCTTTGCTGCCGACCGCGATCAGCGTCGGCACGCTGATGCTCGCGGCTTCCGCTTCCGTCATCAGCCGCCGTGATCCGCGCAGGCAGGCCGCCAGCGCACGACGGTCTGAACGGGTTTGATCGGCGAATGCGCGGAACGTGCGGCCGAAGGGATCGGCAACGTCGTCGAGCGAGGCTGCCTCCAGCGCCCTCGCCACGCTTTCGCCGGGACCGCCGCCCTCGATCAGGCCGACGCCAAGCCCGCCGAAGATTCCGGAGCGTACCCGCTCGGGCCTTGTATGGGCCAGGATTCCCATGATCCTGGCCCCAAGCGAATACCCCATGACATCGGCGCGCGCGACGCCAAGATGATCCATCAGCGCTGTGACGTCGCTCGCCATCGTGCCGATGTGATAGTCTTCCGGATCGTAGAGCTTGGTGGAATCGCCATGGCCGCGATTGTCGAGAGCGATGACCCGGAATCCGTTCTTGCGCAATTCCGACACCCAGGTCGGATACACCCAGTTCACATTCTTGCTCGACGCAAAGCCGTGCACGAGAACGACGGGATCGCCCTCGCCCTCGTCGAGGTAGGAGACTTCAACTTCGCCGTGATGAAAGCTCGGCATCAGCGCTTCCGTGATTGGGTGGAGACGGGATGGCCAGCAACGATCGGTTGGACGATTACGCCGGCGACGACACCGCGGAAAGTCGGCGCTGACGCCTGGCCCTTGAACGTTGCAGCGATGAGAGCGTCAGGCGCTCGGTCGCGGCCCTGATCGATGACAGGAAACCGAACAGCGCCAGCGCGGCGCTGAACACCCACATCGTAAGATTGAATGCACCGGCGGTGAGCAGCAGCGCCCCTCGTCCCAGGATCTTGATGATCGCGCGGGTCTGTCCGCCTTTGGCTTTTGCAAGGCGGGCGGCGCGCGCCACATCTTTCGGCCCCTGAGCGATCCGCAGAACGTCGAACGCACCGCGCGTCCCAGTCTTCTCGCTGATGCGGCCGACATCCTTGGCGAGCCGCACCAGTCCGCCGGCTTTCTCTGCGCGAACCGCGGCCTTGATGGCGACCGCCGTCCGCGCGGTTGCGCCAGCGACCCCGCCGCAAAGGCCTTTTGCAGTTGCCGCATATCCACCATCTCGCGCGCCGAACGACCTGCCCACCGGCTCAGGCCCTCACCGAGCCGCCCGGCCTTGCGGGCATCCTTGACCAGGGTAAGCCCGACCCGGGCCGGCGCCGCGCTGCCAACGGTCGCGAAGGTGGCGCCGGTCACGGCGACGCCCGCGACAGCAAGCCCCAGCAACAGCCGATCGGTATCCTCGCCCTTCGCCAGATGGCTTCCCTCCCGCACGATGTCCCGGACATCACCGAATACGCAAAGATCGCCGGCGAGCGTGCCCGAAAGACTGGCTCCATCGACGGCATTGCCCGTGACCAGCCCGGAAAAGAATCTCTTTGCGACGCCCTTGGTGGAATTCTCTTCCTCGGCGGCCTCGGTGACGCGTTGAGTCAAATCGCCGGGGATCGATATCCCCCTGGCTTCCGCAAGATCGACGAAACTACCCGCAAGGTCCGGATCCTGCGACGCCAGCGCCGCCTCGATGTTGCGCCCGATCAGCGCAGGATCGTTTCGAAGAACGGATTCAAGCTGAAGATCTGCGAGCCGGACGGGGTCATCCTGGGCAACCAGAACGGCTCCGGCATCCGTGGCGCGTGGCGCCAGCACGGCGAACGCCGCCGCGCAGATTGCCGCCGCCGTCATCGCGCTGCCCGTTCGCCGCTCGCTCATTGAAAATCCCGATCGCGGCGCGCCTTCGTTGCACGCCCAAGGTGGTATGCCGTTTTTCAAGCACAGCTTGTCCCACCAAAAAAGGGGTTCCCTTGAACGAAAGGATTGTGTCGAACTGCATGGCTAACGAAACGGCAGATTTTCTAGGTGAACGAGAAACCGGTTCGCGAAAAGCCCGGTGAAAACAATAATCTAGAACTTCGCTTCCGAGTCAGTCAGGAAAATTGCTCTGGCTTTTTGATCTGACGCGTTTTCTTTACCCGAACCCGACCATGCTCGGGTCAAGCCCGAGGATACGCTTCACTTGAAAACGCTATAGGAATTCGAAGCGCCGACAAGTATGGTACCGCGCGATGTCGTCGTCATCGGTGTATCGATGTCTGGCGACGACCTGAGGTTGAAAGCATGTCCGATCACGTTGTTCCCCACTTCCATAACGATTCCGGCGTCGCCGTCATTGAAATCGGCTCGCGGGAGTTCATGTGTGTCGGAGCCAATCCTCCGTTCGATCATCCGCACGTCTTTCTCGATCTCGGCGACGACGGCGAAATCATCTGCCCCTACTGCTCGACGCTGTATCGTTTCGCGGCCGACCTAGGTCCCGGACAGTCCCGTCCTCCCGGATGCGTGGTGAGGGACAAGGCCGCCTGATCCACCCTGTGCGCACGTTACGCACAGTCGTCATCGCCGGCGCCGGAATCGGAGGCTTGACGGCGGCGCTGGCGCTGGCGGCGAGAGGGTTTCGCGTCCTCGTCATCGAAACGGCCGAACGCCTCGAAGAGGCCGGCGCGGGGCTGCAGCTTTCGCCAAATGCAACGCGTATCCTGATTGGGCTCGGCCTGCATGAGCGGCTGTCCGCCCGCGCGCTAATTCCGGAAGCCGTCAGCATCATGAGCGTAAGGCACGGCGGCGAGATCTGCCGCCTCCCGCTTGGCGAGGCAGCCGCCTCGCGCGCTGGTGCGCCCTACTGGGTGATGCATCGCGCCGACCTGCAGGCGGCCCTGCTGGAGCAGGTTCACGATCATCCCGGCATCGAGCTGCGTCTCGGCGCTAACGCCGAAGACGCGGCCGCATATGCCACCGGCGCGAATGCCGAGGTGTGCGGCGGCACGACACACCCGCAGGAGACCGCATGGGCGCTGATCGGCGCTGACGGGGTATGGTCCGCCTTGCGCAGGCGGCTTTTTCCGAACGCTGCGGCGCTGTTTTCCGGCCTGATCGCATGGCGTGGGACCGTCGAGACCGCTCAACTCCCGCATGACATGGCCGCGCCGCGCATCCAGCTCTGGATGGGTCCGGACGCGCATCTCGTGACCTATCCGATGTCGGGAGGGCGCCGGATCAACCTGGTCGCGGTCGTCCCTGGCGGCTGGACTGAGCCCGGCTGGAGCGCGGTCGGAGATGCCGCGGAGATCCAGCGCGCTTTCGCGCAGGCGTCCTGGCCCCAGCCCGCGCGCTTGATGATCGACGCGGTGGACCACTGGCGCAAATGGGCGCTGTTCACGATGCCGCCGATGGCCGCGTGGCACCGCGACACCACAGCCCTGCTCGGCGATGCCGCCCATGCGATGCTGCCGTTCGCCGCGCAGGGGGCGGGCATGGCGATCGAGGATGCCGCGGTTCTGGCGCGGTGTCTCGGCGAAGCCGCGAACGGGAACTCCGAAAGCGTCGCGTCCGCGCTCGCGCGTTACGCCGGGCTGCGCCGCGCACGCGTTGCGCGGATGCAAGACACCGCGCAACTAAATGGACGAATCTACCATCTTCGGGGCGTCGCCGCCTCGGCGCGCGATCTCGCCATCAGGGCGATGGGTCCGCAGCGTATGCTGGCGCGTCAGGACTGGATCTACAATTGGCGGCCCTGAACCGGGATGGTCCAGGCCCGTCCTTCATCAGGAAGAGCACCTGACGAAGATTACTTGCGAGCGTCGCCTGCGGGCGTCTCCTGCGCCGCGGAAGCCTCGTCACATCTGTTCTTCCGCCACGTTTCATCGGCAAGTTTGGCCGACGCGCGCGTGGTGATGTAGTCGTTGCGATACGCGACTTCGGCAACGGCGACACCCGCGACGCCGGTGTGAGCCTTTTCGATCAGCCCCTGCAACTCCGCCGTGCGGGTCGCCAGATACCTGCGCTGCTGGGCAAGTTGCGGGCAGTCATAGAGATCATACTTCGCGGGATCAACGAACGCGCCCGAGACGGCGCTGTCGCCGAGATTGGCGCAACCGCCAAGACCGCCACCCATGATGAGGAGAGCGACGACCGCGGGCAGCCGCAGACGACGGTCATTCGCGGTTCGGTCCGGCATGGGTCCCCATTGACGATGCCGGGCGAGAGGCCCGGCAAACTGCGAAAAAGCACCGGCTCGTGACCGCATTGAGGCCGATCGAACGATCAGGCGCGGGCGGCTTGCGCCCACTCGCCCTTGCGGAAAACGGGAACACGACTGCCGTCGCCGCTGATGCCGTCGATATCGGTCTCAGCTGACCCGATCATCCAGTCGATGTGAATGAAGCTCTTGTTGCCGCCTTGCGCCGCTATCTGCTCCGGCGAAAGCTTCTCGCCGCCGACGAAGCACTTCGAATAGCACTGGCCGAGCGCGATGTGGCTCGCCGCGTTTTCATCGAACAACGTGTTGTAGAATAACAGACCGCTCTTCGAAATCGGCGAGGAATGCGGCACCAGCGCCACCTCTCCGAGCCGCCGCGCGCCCTCGTCCGTATCCAGCACCTTGTTGAGTACGTCGGCGCCGCGCGACGCGTGGGCCTCGACGATCCGCCCCTGCTCGAAGCGCACCGCGATCCCCTCGATCAGCGTGCCCTGATACGACAGCGGCTTGGTGCTTCGGACGCGCCCCTCGACCCGCAAGGCATGAGGCGTCGTGAACACCTCCTCGGTCGGGATGTTCGGATTGCAGATGATGCCATTCCTGGCCATGGAAGCGCCGCCCACCCATTCATGACCGTCGGCCAGACCGACCGTGAGGTCGGTGTCCGGTCCGGCGTAATGCAAGGCATGGAAGCGCTGGCTGTTGAGCCAGTCGGTCCGCTGGCGCAACGCCGCATTGTGCGCGGTCCAGTTCGCCACCGGATCATCGTCGTCGACGCGCGAGGCCGAAAAAATCGCCTCCGCAAGCTTCGCCACCGCGCCGTCCGGGCTGTCGTCGGGAAACATCAGTCTGGCCCACGCCTCGCCCGGATAAGCGACGATGTTCCAGTTGACGTCGAAACCGACGATCTTTTCAAGCGCCGGCTGGTAGGCCACGGAATTCGCCTTGTTGGCGCGGGCGACTTTCGCTGCGTCTTCGCCCGACAGCAGCATCGGATTGTCGCCGACGATGGCAAGCCGCGCGGTGTTGGCCGCGAACGCCTTCGCCATGCCCTCATAGAGCCATCCGGCGGCGCGATCGAAACTCTGGTCCGGCCCGAACCTGTAACGCGACAACGTGATGTCTTCGTCGGAGAAAAACGGCGTCACCAGCCCCGCCCCCGCCCGATAGGCATGTTCGGCGATCCGCCGGACCAGCGGCAGCGCCACCGCGGGCGCGGTGATCAGAAGATCCTGTCCCGGCGCAAGCCGCAGGCCGACCTTGACCGCGACTTCCGCCAGACGATCCAGCTTCACCGGATCGATCGGCGTGATGATATTGCGCTGATGCTGGGTCATGCGAACTTATCCCAAAATGGCGCGGGCTTAAATCAGGGCCGCCGACTAGAGCACGATCCCGAAAAGTGGAAACCGGTTTTCGGATAAGATCATGCTCTAACAAAAAATAAGCGACGAGTCTGATTCAACGCAGTTGAAACAGTTTCTAGCCGTCAGGCGTCGTCTTGAAGCGTCCGACCAGACGCTCCCCGTCCCACATTTCCACGTGACGGACGCCGACCAACTTCTTTGCAGCTTCGATGGCCTGGGCGTCATCATCGCTCACGATGAGCGTGTCGCTCTGAATGTGGCCTTTGTCGTTAAGGATGTAGACTCGATAATCGGTCACCTGTCCTGTCTCCAGATTCTCGCTGTCACCGGCGCGCCTGCGGGCGGAGCGGGCCGGCGCCGGTTCACAAAATGGTGCCCCCAACCCGAGTCGAACGGGTACGTCCCTGACGGGACTACAGATTTTAAGTCTGTTGCGTCTACCAATTTCGCCATGGGGGCGGCGATTTCAAGTCCCTTCGTCTACCGATTCCGCCATGCCCGCGCGCTTTTCTTTTCAGACACTTATAGGGGAAATGCAATGGCGGTATTGCAAAGGACCCGCGCGTTCTGCAAATGCGTTCACTCGGCAATGAAACGATGCAGGAGATGCACCCATGACCTCAACCGACGACGTGACGAACCTGGTGGAGCGGTTGCGGCAGGACGCCGAGATGCTCAAGGACGGCTATCAGAGCAACCTCACCGAGCTTTGGCATGGCGTCGTCGTGAAGGATGCCGCAAAGGCTTGCGCGGAAGCCGCCGACCTCATCGAATCCCAGGCTCAGGCAATCAACAACGCCAAGGCGGAATGGGACGCATTGGATCAATCCCACCGATCCATCGGCGAGCAACTCGGCAACGAAGGCAGGCGTCGTATCGCCGCCGAAACCAGGCTGAAAGAGGCCGAGAAGGTGGTCGAGATGGTCGCGGCGATGCGAATTAACAACTCCGAGCAGATTCGACTGGTGACGCGCGCCCGCGCCTATCTCGCTTCAAAGGTGAAGGAAGAATAAGAATCGCCGCGAGCATTACGCGGCCTTCTTCCGTTGCAACGCCTCGCGGATCAGGGGCAGACGGTCGTTGCCGAAATACATGTCTGTCTTGTTCAGGAAGATCGTCGGCGATCCGAACGCGCCGCGCGCGATCGCCTCGTCGGTGTTGGCCTTGAGTTCGTTCTTGATACCCTCATCTCCGATGCCGGTCAGAAGCATTTCAGGATCGATGTCGAGCGACCTGCAAATCTCGGCCAGCACCGGTTCACGCGAGATGTCCTTGTCATCGCGCCAATAGGCCTCGAACACCGACCTCGCGAACGGCACCATCGCGTCGTTGCCGAGCCATAGACAGCCGCGCATCGCCTTGACGCTGTTCACTGGAAACACCGTCGGCGGCATCCTGATCGTGAGTCCAGCCAGCCGCGCCCAATCCGCGAGATCCTTCTTCAAGTAGTGAACCTTCGCCGCCACCGGATTTTCCCGCGCGGCGGAAACGCTCGGATTGACGGCATTGAATATTCCGCCGGCCAGAACCGGCCGCCACGAAATCTGCGCACCGAATTCTTTCGCCAATGGCTGGATGTTGTGGAAAGCGAGATAGGTCCAGGGACTGGCGCAATCGAAGAAGAATTCGATCATGGGCTGCTTCCTTTAATTCGTCCGATCGGATTGGCCCGCCGACCCATGGCTTGTCAACCTTGACACAACATGACGCTCAGGATTCGATGTCACGATGTCGATCATAGGAAGAACCCGTCGCACTTTTATGTAAGATCGCGCGATGTCCGCCATGCGCGCACGATGGATCACAGCGTGACGCATTATCCCGTTTGAAACGACCGCGTTTTCTTTCCTGTTGCAGGCAGGAACGGCGAAGAATTTCTACGCCGCGCCGTCGCGCAATGGCGGGGCGAAGGCAAGATCGAGATCCCACGGAAAATAGATCCAGGTATCCTGCGAAACCTCGGTGATAAACGTATCGACCAGCGGCTTGCCGAGCGGCTTGGCGTAGACGGTAGCGAAATGCGCATCCGGAATCATGCCGCGCACCACGCGCGCGGTGGCGCCGGTGTCGACAAGATCGTCGACGACCAGAAGATTCCTGCCTGAGCCGCCGCCGAGCTTCACCGTCATATCGGAGATGCCTTTCAGCACCTTCAGTTCGCTTTTGTGGAGATGATCATAGCTTGCGATGCACACCGTATCGATCACGCGGACACCCAGTTCGCGCGCCACGATCGCGGCGGGAACGAGACCGCCGCGCGTGATCGCGACCACCGCATGGAAGGGTCCGGTCTCGTTCAACCGCCAGCTCAGCGCGCGGCAGTCGCGATGAAACTGGTCCCAGGACACCGGGAAAGCCTTGTCGGGTGTTTTGTGAGCGCTCACTTGGTGATTCCGTCAGGAGTGTTTTCTTGATAGCGCTTTCGAGCGAAGCATGTCCCTGGACTTGAGTGCAAGCACGCCAACAGGAACAACGAATGACCGTTACTGAAGCACCTTGAGCGTCGCCAGCATCGCCTTCACGGCGTCCATTGCCGTTGTCAGGTTGGCCTGATCGCGGGATCGCACCACGATGCTCGTGTTCGGCTTGCCGTTCTCGTCGAGGAACGGATAACTGCCGATTGCGGTGTCCGGATGCGCCTCGGCGATCTCGCGCAGCGGCGTGCCGATGTCACCCTCACGGCAGTTGCCGCGCACCGATTCCGACAGCATCCGATCGCCGACCCGCAGCGTCGGCGCGACGATATCCATCATCGCTTGCATGATCGAAGGCACGCCCGCCATGACGATAACGTTGTCGATGCGGAAACCGGGCGCCAGAATGGTTGCGCTTTGAATCGGTTGGGCTCCCTGGGGAATGCGCGCCATCCGCAACCGCGCCTCATTCAACTCGCCGGGCTTCTGGTAGCGCTCCTTGAAACGCGCCACCACTTCGGGATGATGATCGATGCTGACATCCAGGGCTTTCGCGACGCTGTCGGCGGTGATGTCGTCATGCGTGGGGCCGATCCCTCCGGTGGTGAAGACATAGGTGTAACGCGCCCGAAGCGCGTTCACCGCCGCGACGATATCGGATTCGTCGTCGGCGACGATTCGAACCTCCTTGAGATCGATTCCGATATTCGTCAGGTATTCCGCGATGAATCCGATGTTTTTGTCCTTCGTCCTGCCGGACAGGATTTCATCTCCGATCACCAGAACGCCCGCGGTGACAATATCACCCATCACCTCTCCTCGCCGTCAGCAGGCTCTTGTCGCTCGCCACGCAAGGAAGCGATCGTGACACGGCTGCGCGCATTCGTGATCATCACATGACCCGCAGCCACGCCAGCGTCAAGACGCGCGCCTCCAACTGCGGAACGGCAAGAGCCGGCGGCGTTCCATCGTGAGGCTCGCCTCAATGCAGACGAAACACGCCATCCACCGCGCGCAATTCCGCAGGCTTGATCAGCCTCGAATGCGCGACCGTCACGGAAACCAGTGGACCGTCGAGCTGCTTTTCCCAAAAGGCGAGGAAGTCGCACAGCACCGGAAACTTCGGAAACATGTCGTAATTCTGCCAGACGTAACTCTGCAACAGCCACTGCCGATCGGGCCGGCGGTACAGGATTTCCGCAGTCGTCAAACCATAGCCGAGCACCTGCTTGCGAAAGTCGTCGGTAACGCCGCCGGGCCGCACATCATCCTTCGAAACCATGTCCAAACCTCCCTGGAAGGAGGCTGCGCCATCGGCGAAGTGACGGACTGGCTTCCCCGATCGCGCCAATGCCTCCATAGACCCGGCTTCGAACCGTTGGCTGACGGCCGCCATTCTTCGACGGATCATCCAGAAAATGTGACACCGCCCCGCCCCGATCGCAAGGTGGGCAACAGAATAGCATGTTGATTAACTTAGTTCTGGCAGCGACTTACCGCGCCTGCTAACAATGGATTTGCCGTTGCGAGGATCGGATGAACCACATTGGCAGTCTCCACCCTGGATTGCTTAAAAAATCCGCCTCTCACCCTTGTCCACGTCCCGAGCGTGCCTTATGTCCTGTGCGGTCATGCTGGCACTCGCTGGTATTGACTGCCAGAATTCACAAACATCACAGATTTTCAATGTCTTAGGAGGACTGCATGAAATTCCGTCCGCTTCACGACCGCGTCGTGGTCAAGCGCATCGACGCAGAAGAGAAGACCGCAGGCGGCATCATCATTCCCGACACGGCCAAGGAAAAGCCCTCGCAGGGCGAGGTTGTCGCCGTCGGCCCCGGCGGCCGCGACGAGGCCGGCAAGCTGATCCCGATCGACCTCAAGGTCGGCGACCGCGTGTTGTTCGGCAAGTGGTCCGGCACCGAGGTCAAGATCGAGGGTCAGGATCTCCTGATCATGAAGGAATCCGACATCATGGGCGTCCTCACCGACGTCGCGCCCGCCAAGAAGAAGGCCGCCTGAGCGCCATTCCCTGCACGATCATTCAAAGGAACAACTCAACATGTCAGCCAAAGATGTCAAATTCGGCGTCGACGCTCGCGACAAGATGCTGCGCGGCGTGGACATCCTCGCCAATGCCGTGAAGGTGACGCTGGGTCCGAAGGGCCGCAACGTCGTGCTCGAAAAGTCGTTCGGCGCGCCCCGCATCACCAAGGACGGCGTCACCGTCGCCAAGGAAATTGAGCTTGACGACAAGTTCGAGAACATGGGCGCGCAGATGGTGCGCGAAGTCGCCTCCAAGTCAGCAGACGCGGCCGGCGACGGCACCACCACCGCGACGGTTCTGGCCCAGGCAATCGTGAAGGAAGGCGCCAAGTCGGTCGCCGCCGGCATGAACCCGATGGACCTGAAGCGTGGTATTGATCTCGCCGTCGAAGCCGTGGTCGCAGACCTCAGCCGCAACTCCAAGAAAGTCACCTCGAACGAGGAAATCGCCCAGGTCGGCACCATCTCGGCCAACGGCGATTCCGAAATCGGCAAGTTCCTCGCCGACGCCATGAAGAAGGTCGGCAACGAGGGTGTCATCACCGTCGAGGAAGCCAAGTCGCTGGAGACCGAACTCGATGTCGTCGAGGGCATGCAGTTCGACCGCGGCTACATCTCGCCCTACTTCGTCACCAACGCCGAAAAGATGCGCGTCGAGATGGACGACGCCTACATCCTGATCAACGAGAAGAAGCTGTCCTCGCTGAATGAACTGCTGCCGCTGCTCGAAGCCGTGGTGCAGACCGGCAAACCGCTGGTTATCGTCGCGGAAGACGTCGAGGGCGAGGCTCTGGCGACGCTGGTGGTCAACCGCCTGCGCGGCGGCCTCAAGGTCGCGGCCGTCAAGGCGCCAGGCTTCGGCGACCGCCGCAAGGCCATGCTGCAGGACATCGCGATCCTGACCGGCGGTCAGGCGATCAGCGAAGACCTCGGCATCAAGCTCGAGAACGTCACGCTGCAGATGCTCGGCCGCGCCAAGAAGGTGATGATCGACAAGGAAAACACCACGATCGTCAACGGCGCCGGCAAGAAGGCCGACATCGAGGCGCGCGTGGCGCAGATCAAGGCGCAGATCGAGGAGACCACCTCGGACTACGACCGCGAGAAGCTGCAGGAGCGTCTGGCCAAGCTCGCGGGCGGCGTCGCGGTGATCCGCGTCGGCGGCGCGACCGAGGTCGAGGTGAAGGAGCGCAAGGATCGCGTGGACGACGCGATGCACGCGACCCGCGCGGCGGTCGAGGAAGGCATCGTGCCGGGCGGCGGCGTCGCCCTGCTCCGTGCTTCCGAGCAGCTCAAGCGCATCAAGACCCAGAACGACGACCAGAAGACCGGCGTCGAGATCGTGCGCAAGGCGCTGTCCGCGCCGGCCCGCCAGATCGCGATCAACGCGGGCGAGGACGGCAGCGTCATCGTCGGCAAGATCCTCGAGAAGGAGCAGTATTCCTACGGCTTCGACTCGCAGACCGGCGACTACGGCAACCTGATCTCCAAGGGCATCATCGACCCGACCAAGGTCGTGCGCACCGCGATCCAGAACGCCGCATCCGTCGCCTCGCTTCTGATCACCACCGAAGCGATGGTCGCCGAACTGCCGAAGAAGAACAGCCCTGCCCCGGCGATGCCGGGCGGCGGCATGGGCGGCATGGATTTCTGATCCACTCGTTCGAGCAATTCACGAAATGCAAACCCCGGCAGCGATGCCGGGGTTTTCATTTTTACAAGCTCGAGACTCGTCACGCCGAACGCGATGCAGAACGGAAGCACTACGTCGCACAGCGAATACAAAAAAGCCTAGCGGAAACGCATGGCTTTATCGCTGGCAACGCAAACTCACTCGGAAATGCAACTTGAACTCTTCCATGGCGACCCTGAAAGTTGCCGGTGCCAATCTAAATCTATTCTTCGAGCTTCTTTTCGAGATAAATATGCTTAAACAGATCAACCACGTTTTGCACATAGACCGTAATGTCTTCTGCAGCATCCTGTAGCTGGGGCAACGTTGTATAAGCCCGCATCAGTTTGAATTTTCCCTCTCCCTCCCGCTCATACATCAGAAGCTCGAAGCGATGATTCTCTTTCCTATCGGTGGTCAATGAAATGAAACCATGCGCTAGATTTGCGCAGATCGTTGTACTTCAGAAGATCCTCGCAAGCCTTCTCTAACTCAAACCTATAGGCCTCGTAGCCTTCGCGCTCTGCAATGCGCCGCACCGCCTTGATACGCTTGTCGATTGGATAAGGAAACTTCAGCTCTAGCTTTACTGCGATATCGGCCAGCAGAAATTCGACCTGCGCGTAAGACATTATTATCCGCCCCCGGACATATGTCATTTCCTTCACAAGCGATTTCTGGAGTTCAGTCGGCCCGTTCATCTAATGCCCAACCAAATAGAGGACAAACGCCGCTACCACAGTGGCCGGAATGCCGACAATCCCTTGGCGCAAACGCTCAATCCAAAAAATCAACAGTGACGATATCGCATGTCCGCATTCCAGCACGGACCATTGGTGCGAAAAGTACAAGCACCACGCGCGCTACCTCAGTTCCACCGGCAGCGGCGCGAGCACGTCGCCCTTGGGCTCCGCCACCACATTGATCGCGAAGGTCTCGATCGTCAGCGGACCACGCTTGCGTTCGAGGGTTGCGATCTTCTCGACCTGATTGAAAGAGTGCGCAACCGGCGGCCAGTTGCTGGAGCCGTCATCGACGAAAAGCAGCCGGCCCGCGAGCTGGTCCGCGTCCGGCGGCGGGGCGTTGATCCAGCGAATGCGCTCGAAGTGCTGCGCGACGCATGTGCCCTCCGGCAGGTAGAACCGGAGCCAGCTCGTCACGCCATACCCCTGAGCGAGCACGCACCGTGCGCCGTTTTTATCGCGCAACGCCTCGATCCCGGCGGCAAGCTCGCGCACCCCAACGCCGACGCTGCGCACCGAGGCATCACGCCGATAGGCCGAGAGAACGCCGGTGTTCACCTGCACCACCAGAGCCACGAACATGCCGACGCCCACCGGCAGCGCCCAGCGGCGGCACGCATCGGCGAAATTCCGGCCGCACGGCTGCCAGCGCGCGACGTCGGAAGCGACCGCCGCCGCGATCGCCAGCGCCGGATAGATCGGCCCGAACCAGTTGGCCTCGACGCGGCCATGCAGCGAATGCCAGACGAAATAGAGCGTCAGCGTCCACACCGTCGCATTGATCAGCACGCGCGCGGCGCGCGTGCCCTCGCCGCGCTTCGACAATGCAAACAGCCCCATCGCGGCGAGCGCAAACACCGGCGGCGTCGCAAAGGCGATCTGGGTCGGGATCAGTTCGACGATATAGCGAAGGGTGAACTGATCGACGCGCGCGCGGCCGAACTGCTTGGCGAACGACACCCAATGGTGCTCGGCATTCCAGATGATGACCGGCGAGAAGATCGCCAGCGCCACCAGACCCCCGAGATAGGGCCACGGCGTCCGCAGCCAGCGCCGCAACTCAGGTACAGTCAACAGCCAGATCAGGATCACCGGTCCGAAGAATAGCGCGGTATACTTCGACAGCAGCGCCGCGCCGACCGCAGCGCCGACCGCGAGCCACCAGGCGCCGCGCCCGCTCACCAGCAGTTCAGCAAGGAACAGCAGCACGAAACTCGATGCCGCCATCAATGGCGCGTCGGGAGTGACGATCACGGTGCCGGCCGCGACCATCAGCGTGACATTGAGAAAAACAGCCGCGGACGCCGCCGCGTGCGCACTGCCAAACAGCAGCATCGTCGTGCGGTAAACCGCAAAGCTCATCGGTAGCACGAGCAGGATCGACGCCAGCCGCACGCCGAGTTCGGTATCGCCCGCGATCATGGCGCCGAGGCGGATCACCACCGCCACCAGCGGCGGATGATCGTAATAACCGCCGGCCAGATGTTTCGACCATGTCCAGTAATAGGCTTCGTCGAAGGTCAGCGGCGTCAGCGCCGCGCAGACCAGCCGCAACGCCACCAGCGCGAGGACCGTAAGAACGACGGCGCGGACAGACCACGTCCCGGCCAGGCGCATCGCCGTGCTATCGCCTGCGCCAGACGAACAGGCTGGACACCGCGTAATTCCAGACCACGCCCATCAGCGCACCGGCCGCGCCCGCCAGCCACCAGATCGGCTTCTGATCGTAGACCGAAAACGCGACACCGACATTGGCGAGCAGGCCGACGCTGCACACCAGATAGAAAATCAGGAGGCCGCGAACAATGCCAAGTCCTTTCAGGCGCTGGTCGCGATAGGTCAGGAAATTGTTGAGCAGGAAGTTGCTCGTCATCGCCAGGATCGCGCCGAAGGCCTGCGAGTGCGGAAATGGCCAGGCCAGCACTTCGAGCGCGACAAACAGGCCGACGAAATGCACGACGACGCCGACCGATCCCACCAGAGCAAACAGCAGGAACCGCAGCGATACGGCATCATGAGTCAGCTTCGCCAGCACGAGGCCGAGGAAGTCCAGCGCGACCATCGAATCCAGCTTGCTCTCGCCGTGCAGACGCGAGCCGAAAGTGTAGGGAATCTCCCGGACACGCAACGCGCCGCGCGCCGTCGCGATCACGTCGAGCAGGATCTTGAAGCCCTGGGTCGAAAGCTCAGGCGCAAGCCGTTCGAAACGGTCGCGGCGAATCATGAAAAAGCCGCTCATGGGGTCGGCGATCTCGATGCGCAGCAGCTTCTTCGCGACCGAGGTTGCCAGCATGCTGAAGCCCGCGCGCTGCTTGTCGAAGCTGTCTGCGCTGCCGCCTTCGATGTAGCGGCTGCCGACGACGAGGTCGGCGGCGTTGCTTTCCAGCAGCCCGTGCATAGCCGGCAACCGGGTTTCATCGTGCTGAAGGTCGGCATCCATCACCGCGGCGCACGGCGCGCTCGAGGCCAGAATACCCTCGATGCATGCGCCGGACAGCCCGCGGCGGCCGACGCGCCTGATGCAGCGAACACGGGGATCGACCGCGGCCAGTTCGCGCACCACGTCCGAGGTTCCGTCGGGGGAATTGTCATCCACATAGATGACCTCCCACGCGATTCCCTTCAGCGCAGCGGTCAGCTTCTGGTACAACGCAACCACGTTGTCGCGCTCGTTGAAGGTGGGCACGACGACCGAAAGCTGGCGCGGCATACTGATTGATGGCTCGACCGGCTCCGGTCTGATGGCTTGATTCATGGCGCCAGCATATATCCGCGGCGGCTGGCAATGCCAAGATGACGGGCATCAGGCCAGCGGACACAGGACCGAACCGGCCGGGAGCGGGAAATTCTGATAAAAGCCAATCCCGATAAAAGCCGAAGATGTATGGGGAGCTGGCCGAAGCCAACGACCACGAACAACGGAGCGCGCGTACATCCGGCGCAGCCCAGTCATCCCGTGGTCGTTCCGGCGATGGAGCGGGCTTCGACATCGCCGTTGCGTTTAAGGTAGGTACGATCCGAGCGTCCGCAAGAGGCAGGGCCCCAATGGCGAGTAAAGCAGGCAACATTTATATCGGAATCGGCGGCTGGACCTTCGCGCCCTGGCGCGGCGTCTTCTACCCGGAGAAGCTCGCGCAAGCGAAAGAGCTGGCATATGCCGCCTCCAAGCTGACCTCGATCGAGATCAACGGCACCTATTACGGATCGCAGAAGCCGGAAAGCTTTCGCAAATGGGCGCTCGAGGTGCCTGACGGCTTTATATTCTCTCTGAAGGGCCCGCGCTTCGCTACCAATCGCCGGGTGCTGGCCGAAGCCGGCGATTCGGTGCAACGTTTCTATGATTCAGGCGTGCTGGCACTGGGCGACCATCTCGGACCAGTGCTGTGGCAGTTCGCGCCGACCAAGGCATTCGACGAATGCGATTTCGGCAAGTTCCTTGAGATCCTGCCGCGAAAGCTGGAGGGACATACGCTGCGGCACGTCGTCGAGGTGCGCCATGACAGCTTCCGCACGCCGGCCTTCATCTCGCTCCTGCGCCAGTTCCAGGTCCCGGTCGTATTCGCCGAACATGGCAAGTATCCGGCGATCGCCGATGTCGTCGGGGATTTCGTCTATGCGCGCCTGCAAAGGGGCAGCGACGAGATCAGGACCTGCTATCCTCCGGAGCAGCTCGACGCCTGGGCGAAGCGCTTTAAATCATGGGCCGCGGGGGAGGAACCCGACGATCTGCCGCGCGTGGACGAAGCCCGACCGAAGAAAGCGCCGCGCGACGTGTTCGCCTATGTGATTCATGAAGGCAAGGTGCGCGCACCTGCGGGCGCGATGGAGTTGATTGCGCGGGTGACGTAAAGGAACACGGCATGAAGTCACCCACGCCCCTCTTCACCATCGGTTACGAGCAGACCCCGGCCAATGCCGTCCTCGACGAACTCCAACGGGCCGGCATCAAGTGGCTGGTCGATGTCCGCGCGGTCACATCGTCCCGCCGTCCCGGCTTCTCAAAGAACCAGCTTGCCGCAAGTCTCGGCGATCGCGGCATCGCCTACCTGCACCTGCGGGGGCTTGGAACGCCAAAGCAAGGCAGGCTGGCCCGGCGCAGCGGCAAATTCGACCTGCTGCACGAGATTTACGCCGCGCACCTGAAGACGCCGCAGGCCCGCGAGGAAATCGACCAACTCTCGGCGCTTGTGAGGCAGTCCGGACCGGTCTGCATTCTCTGCTATGAGCGCGACCATCAGCATTGTCACCGTCGATGGATCGCAGAGACCATCGAAACCCGCAACGGCGTCACGGTGGAAAACCTGATCGCGCGGCCGCTTTGAAAACTCAAAGGTTAAAAAAACCCTGAGGGTGTTTCCATATTGTTCACTACGCGACACCCCGCCCGCCTGCTATCAGTAGTTGTACGTAGGGGCGTTTGGAGCTTGCGGGGGCTCGGGGACGTTGGTGAGCGTGCGCGCAGTTTGCATGGCCGCCTTGCTGGCGTGGCCGATGATCAGTCGGTCAGCGGCCCAGCCCGTAACCGGTCCACCGCTGACCGACAATCTCATCGGCGGCTCCAAACCCGAACGATTCCTGTTTTTCAGCGGCGTCGACGTCTGGCGCAACGGACTGGCCGGCTATGACGGAATGCTGCTGGCTCCTCAGGGCGACCTGAACAAGGACGGCTTTCTGGTTCGCCTGTTCATGTCCGACAACATTGAATTTTACGACACCGCGACGCGTCGCTTCACCACCAACATCTTCCGCGCCTCGGCCCTGCCCGGCTGGCGAATCAAGCGCGGTGATCTCGAGGTCCGGGTGTTTGCCGGTCCAACCATCGAAATCCGTGGCTTCAAACCCGCCGTCCAGATCGACAAGCTGAGCGGAAGCCGTTTCGGCGTCCAGTTGGCGAGCGAGCTTTGGTGGGAGCCCACGCCGGCGATGATGGTCGCCGCCGCCGCCGCCGTCACCACCATCAACTCGGTTTACAGCGCCCGCGCCGCGGCGGGCTGGCGCTTGTTCGACCGGTTCTGGATCGGACCCGAAGTATCCATGTCCACCGATCGGTTCAGCACCCAGTACCGGCTCGGCGCGCACGTCACGGGTTTCAGGACCGGGGTGCTGGAATGGTCGGCCGGCGTCGGTCTCGTGCAGGATAGTTTCGACCGCAACGGCGTTTACGGACGCATCAGCGCCCTGTTCCGAAAGTGAAGTTTTCAATGGAGCCTCTGACAGAGCGGTGTCAGCCGCGTTGAACCGCCGCCAGTGCTTGAGGCGTATCGATATCGAAGAACGCGCCGTGAGTATCGACAGAGACTTCCGCCACCGCCGCGGCATGACTCGCGAGCAGGTGGCGCCCGCCAATGTCGCCGTCAAGCGACATGAGCTCGCCGAAGAAGCGCCGCGACCACAACACCGGATTGCCCTGCCTGCCGTCGCTGACAGGCACGGCGATCAACTGGCCGCGATCCGGTGCGAAGGCCGCGATCAGCTGATCAATGAGATCCGCATCGACCAGCGGCATATCCCCAAGGCAGACCAGCGCGCCTCCTGCCTCTTTCGGGATCGCGCCGATCCCGACCCTGATGGAACTGGCAAGGCCCTCGGGAAAATCCGGATTATATACGAATGTGACGTTAAGCCCTCGCAGCGTGCGCTCGACCTCCGCGGCCTGATGGCCGGTGACCACGGTTACGCTCGACGCTTTTGATGCCAGCACCTGCTCTGTCACGATGCGCAGCAGCGGCTTGCCGCCTACCTCCGCCAACAGCTTGTTGGGACCGCCCATGCGGGTCGAACACCCGGCGGCGAGGATCAGCGCGGCGATATTGCAGTTACTGTCGGCCGCAGGTGAGATACGCGGTTGCGGCCGCGTCACGATTTCCATCAGCAGACCGCCCACTCCCATGCCGGTCAGGTCGCGTTTGGCGACCTTCAATCCGGCGAGAAGGCGCATCAGCACCCAGTCGAACCCGTTCTCAACGGGGGACCGCGCGCAGCCCGGCGCACCCAGCACCGGCACGCCGCGCGCTTTCCCGATCAGGAGCAGGTTTCCGGGATCGACCGGCATGCCGAAATGCTCGACCACGCCGCCGGCGCTGGTGAGAGCCGCGGGGATGACATCGCGACGGTCGGCGATCGCGGATGCGCCGAACACGATGACCAGCTCGGCGCCGAGATCGAGCATTTCCTTGATCGCGGCCGACAGCACGGCCTCCTCGTGCGGCACGCGTCGCTCGGCAATGATGGTCGCGCCCGCCGGAGCAAGACGCTCGGCGGTCACGCGCAAGGTCTTGTCGATTACCTTCGGCGCAAGACCTGGGAGCATGGTCGAGACGATGCCGACGCGCTTGATACGGTAAGGCAAAACGCGCAACACGTCACGTCGTGCCGCCGCCACCGCGGCATCGCGCAGCTTCGCCTCCACGCCGAACGGAATCAGCTTGACGGTGGCGACCATCTCCCCCTGCACGACCGGCTTGCAGGCCGGCAGCGTGGCGAACGTAATGGCTTCATCGATATTGTTGATACGGTTGACCGCCGGGCGATCGATCACCAGCACGCCGGCCCGCGCGGCGAACAGATTGGCCCGGCCGGTAAACGCCCGCTCCACCGTGACGCCTTCACCGGCGACGGCTTTCGCGACGTCCGCGGCCGCCACATCCTCGGACACATCGCCGTCCTCGAGGCGGACGACGACGATCTCCTTCACCCCCGCTCTGTTGAGCGCCTCAACCTCCATTGGACCGATGATGGTGCCCTTCTTGAGCACAAACGCACCCTGCCGCAGGGTATGAACGGTAACGCCGCCAAGGGCGTCGTCCGGAGTAGCGGGGCCAAATTTCATGCCGCGCTCGCTTTCGGCAACCGTAGCTGCGCCGTGATCTCCGCCATGATGGCGACGGCGATCTCGGCGGGCGTGATCGCGCCGATTTCCAGGCCAATCGGCGCGTGAATGCGTTCGATGCCGGCCTCGGAAACGCCCTTTGCTTTCAGGCGAACGGCGCGCTGACCGTGGGTATTCCGCGAACCCAGCGCTCCGATGTAGAAGCAGTCGCGCTCCAGCGCGTGCAACAGCGCGGGATCGTCGATCTTGGGATCATGAGTGAGAGCAACGAAGGCTGTATAATGATCGATGTTGAGCGGCGGCAGCGCAACGTCCGGCCATTCAGCGATCAGCCTCACGTCAGGAAAGCGCGCCGGACTTGCAAATGCCGAGCGCGGATCGACCACGGTGACGTCATAGCCGAGCGAACGCGCCAGCGGCGCCAGCGCCTGACTGATATGAACCGCGCCGATGATCACAAGTTTTGCCGTCGGCGCATAGACGTTCAGAAACAGCTTCCGGCCCTCGACTTCAATCACGCTGCTCTTGCCCATACGCAGATGACGCTCCAGTTCGATATGCAGCGGATCACGGGCGATGTCGACGGCCTTCACGAGGCGCTGCGCGCCATTACCGATATCGGTCACCACGATCACCGGCCTCCGCGCGGCTCGCTCGGCATTGATCGCTGAAAGGGTGGCAAGGTTCACGAGAAACGTCCGGGATCAAATGCATCAACATACGCCAATGGCGCTACACCACTTTCTCAACAAATACGCGGATCCTGCCGCCGCATGACAGGCCGACAGTCCACGCCGCCTCATCCGCTACGCCGAACTCCAGCATCCTGGGCGCTCCACTGGAGATCACGTCGAGCGCCTCGGTCACCACGGCGCCTTCGACGCAGCCGCCCGACACCGAGCCCAGAAACGTTCCGTCTTCGTTGACCACAAGACCCGAGCCCGCCGGACGTGGCGCGGAGCCCCAGGTCTCAACGACCGTCGCCAGCGCAACGCCTTTGCCCGCCTCCGCCCAACTTTCCGCCGCCTTCAGAATATCCTCATCGCGATCGAGCATAATGCCCCTCGTTCAAGCCGCGGGCGGCGCCGCGACCATGTCGTCCCGGTGCTTGGGAAAGCGCGGCAATGAGTCCCTCGATGGATGACAGATTATGCACCGGGCGAAATTCGTCAACGTGCGGCAGCATCATCTTAATGCCTCGCGCCCTGGGTTCAAAGCCATCATAGCGCAATAGCGGGTTCAGCCAGATCAATCGGCGGCAGGATCGGTGCAGCCGATCCATCTCGAACGCCAGTTCGGAGCCGGCCTCCCGCTCCAG
This sequence comes from Nitrobacter winogradskyi Nb-255, assembly GCF_000012725.1. NCBI lineage: Bacteria > Pseudomonadati > Pseudomonadota > Alphaproteobacteria > Hyphomicrobiales > Nitrobacteraceae > Nitrobacter > Nitrobacter winogradskyi. The sequence goes on from NC_007406.1 coordinate 2,395,834, forward strand.
CCCGTCAGTGATCATCAGGACGACGGCGCCTTGCCCGAGCACGCGCCTGCTCCACAGCTTGTTGAAATCGTGGAGCGAGGTCGCGATCCGCGTTCCCCCCGCCCAATCCTCCACCACCGAGGAACAGGCGGCCAGCGCCTCGTCGGGATCGCGCGCCCGCAACGCGCGCGTGACATTCGTCAACCGCGTTCCGAACAGAAAGACCGAAACGCGCCCGCGCCGGTTTGTGATGCCATGGAGGAAATGCAGGAACAGGCGGGTATACTCGCTCATCGAGCCGGAGATATCGAGCAGGGCTACGATCGGAGCCGGCTTGTCGATCCTCCCAAGGCGATGAATATCGACAATCTCGCCCCCGGTGTGCAGCCCGCCACGCAGCGTGCGGCGCAAATCCAGCCGCGACCCTCGTGGATCGGGCCGGATACGTCGTGTGTGCAGTCTGGCTTGCGGCAGCTTCATGTTCGCGATGATCTGCGTGACTTGGGCCAGTTCGGCTGCGCTCATCTGCGCGAAATCCTTCTTTTGCAGCACCTCCAGATCGGAGACTGAAGGCCGCATCTCCTGTCCCTGCGGCGCCTCGCGCTCGCTCGTGATCGCAGGTCGCGACAATGCCTCAAGAACACGCCGGGACGCCGACGGCGGCGGCTTCCTGGCCTGGTCCAGCGGCTGGACCGGATCCAGCATGTTTTTCCCTTCCTCCGCGATGCAGAAGAAAAGATCAAAGGCCTGGGCGAATATCGGCGCATGGTCGTGGCGCGTCATAAAAATCGCCTGAAGCGTGCTGAAGACGTCCGCGCGATTGCCGATGTCGATCAGACGCAAAGCCTTCAGCGCGTCGATGACCGCGCCGGGACCCACCGGAAGACCACAAGCGCGCAGCGTGCGGGCGAAGCCGGCGACATTGTCCGCGATGTGGCCGGTCGGCGAATCAAAGTGATTGATAGCCATGCGAATTCCGCCTTATGGATCGGTGGCGGCTTCTTTCAGCAGGTTTTGCACGACGTCGTCCTGCATCCGGCTGATATCGTCCTGATATTTCAGGAGCGCGCCGATCGTATCGCCGACGATCTGCGGCGTCAGCAAACGGGTATCGAGTTCGGTCAGGGCCATCGCCCAATCGATCGTCTCGGCGACGCCCGGATTCTTGTAGAAATCCCGGTTGCGCAGCGCCTGCACAAAGCCCACGACCTGCTGCGACAATGCGGCGGATATGCCGGGCACCCTTGACCTGACGATCGCAAGTTCGCGCTCGGCGGAAGGGTAATCCACCCAGTGATAGAGACAGCGGCGCTTCAAGGCGTCATGAATTTCACGCGTCCTGTTCGACGTCGCGATGACGATCGGCGGCGGCGCCGCCCTGACGGTGCCGAATTCGGGGATCGTCACCTGAAAGTCACCGAGAATTTCCAGAAGAAACGCTTCGAAAGCCTCATCCGCGCGATCGAGCTCGTCGATCAGAAGCACCGGCGGGCCGCGGACATCCGGCTCCAGGGCCTGGAGCAACGGCCGTTTGATCAAATACCTCTCGGCGAAGATGTCGCTCGACAACCGCTCGCGATCGGTATCACCCGCCGCTTCCGCCAGCCGGATCGCAATCAACTGAGCGTGGCTGTTCCACTCATAGGCGGCGGAGGCCAGATCCAGTCCTTCGTAACATTGCAGCCGGATCAATCTGCGGCCCAGCGCGGCCGACAGCACTTTCGCGATCTCGGTCTTGCCGACACCCGCCTCGCCCTCGACGAACAAAGGCCGCGCCATGCGCAGCGAGAGAAACACCACCGTCGCCAGGGACCGCTCGGCGAAATAGCCGTGCTTCGCCAGCAGATCGAGCGTGGCATCGACGGACGATGGCAGCGCCGATTCCGCTATCATGAGATCCGGCCCGGCGCGGCGAGGATCTCGCATGTCATGCCCTATCGTTCGCTGCGTCAACGGCGCGCCGCGCAAGCAACCCGATCAGATGCGCGCGATATTCCGCGCTGCCGTGCAGGTCGCTGTTGAGACCGTCGGAAGGGATGCTCAACCCTTCGAGCGACTTCGACGTAAAGCTCTTTTTCAGAGCCTCCTCGAACGCCGCCAGACGGAACACGCCGTCGGCCCCTGCGCCGGTGACGGCGACACGCACATCCGACGGCAGCCGGGCGACGAACACGCCCACCAGCGCGTAGCGCGATGCCTGGTTGCGAAACTTCTGATAGGCCGCCTGCTTCGGTAGCGGAAACATCACCTGTGCGATGATCTCATCCGCGTCCAGCGCGGTGGAGAACATTCCCTGGAAATAGTCATCTGATTCCAGCCGGCGCTTGCTGGTGACGATGGTGGCGCCGAGCGCCAGACACGCCGCCGGATAATCGGCGGTGGGATCGTTATTGGCCAGCGAGCCTCCGATGGTGCCCTTGTGGCGCACGGCGGGATCGCCGATCATCGCCGCGAGTTCGGCGAGCGCCGGGATGGCCTCGCGCACGATCGGCGAGTCGGCGACATCGGCGTGCGTCGCGGTCGCGCCGATCGCCAGCATGCCTTCCCTCATCTCGATGCCATCAAGCCCTTCGATATGAGAAAGATCGATCAGGTGCGCGGGGCTGGCAAGCCGCTGCTTCATGACCGGCACCAGCGTGTGGCCTCCCGCGATCAACATGGCGTCCTCGTTCTCGGCCAACAGGTTGACGGCCTGCTGCAAGGTGTCCGGCCGATGATACTTGAATTCGTACATGGCTCAGGGTCTCTGGTGTCGTTCCGCGGGGTTGTAAATCGGAACTCAAGCGCGATCGGATTTGGCCATCGCGGTCGCGCCGGCCGCGATCGATGCGACGATATTCTGATAGCCGGTGCAGCGGCAAAGATTGCCCTCCAGTTCCTCGCGAATGGTACGCTCGTCGAGAGCGTAGCCCTTGCGGCGAACCATATCGATCGCGCTCATGATCATGCCCGGCGTGCAGAAACCGCACTGGAGACCATGGTGCTCGCGAAACGCCTCCTGCATCGGATGCAGCGGGGCGCCGTCGGCTGCGAGACCTTCGATGGTTCTGATCTCGTGCCCGTCGGCCATCACCGCCAGCATGGTGCATGACTTCACCGCCTTCCCGTCGAGATGCACGATGCAGGCGCCGCACTGCGAGGTGTCACATCCGACATGGGTGCCGGTGAGACGCAGGTTTTCGCGCAGGAAGCGCACCAGCAACGTGCGAGGATCGATGTCGGCGGTGGTCGGTTCGCCGTTCACGATCAGCGAAATCTTGGCCATTGGCGCTCTCTACGGTCGCACGTCGGAATGATCGCGCTTTATAGCACGATATGAGCCGCCCCAATAACGGGTTCGCGCGGGCGGCGCCGGTCGTCGCGCCGAAAATAGGTCTGCCCCTAAGTCGCGCTTATCCCTCAATGGCTTTGGCGAACTTCGCGAAGAATTCACCGGCCAGCTTCCTGGCCGTACCGCTGATCAGCCTTTGCCCCAGTTGCGCCAGCTTGCCGCCGATCTGCGCCGCGGCTTCGTACTTCAGAAGAGTGCCTCCATGATGATCGAGCAGCACCACGGTTGATTCACCCTTTGCAAACCCGGCCACGCCGCCTTCCCCCTCGGCTGCAATCCTGTATCCGTTCGGCGGGTCGATATCGCTGAGCGTCACCCTGGCCTTGAAGCGGGCGGATACCGGACCGATTTTCAATCTGGCGACGGCCTGGAACTGGTTCTCGTCGACCTTGATGAATTCCTCGCAACCGGGAATACAGCTTTTCAAGACTTCGGGGTCGTTGAGCTTGGCCCATACAAGATCGCGAGAGGCTGCGAGTTCGACCTCGCCGTTCACTGTCATCGCCATGAGCCTGCCCTCTTGTCGGCGGTCACGCTGTTCCGAAAGCGTCCACCCTTGACGTAGAGGACGACGGCCGCAAAAGAAAGAGACGGCGATGGAATCGTTCCCGTTTCAAACGTTTGTGGCTGGCAGGAGAAACGACAATGCCCATGATCTATGCGGATGGCTGCCTGCTGAATGTTTCCGTCGAGGGGCGCGATGGCGGCCCGACGCTGATGCTGTCGAACGCGCTCGGCTGCACGCTGCAGATGTGGGAGCCGCAGATGGCGGCGCTGTCCAAGCTGTTCCGGATCATCCGCTATGACCGGCGCGGTCACGGCAAGTCCGGCGTTCCACCCGGTCCCTATTCGATGGAGCGCTTTGGCCGGGACGTGCTGGCGATTCTCGATGACCTCAATATTGCGAGGACGCACTGGTGCGGATTGTCCATGGGCGGCATGGTCGGCCAATGGCTCGGAGCACATGCGCCGGAACGTTTCGACCGCATCATTCTCGCCAACACGAATTGCTACTATCCCGATCCGGCCAACTGGCACGCCCGCATCAAGACCGTGAAGGAAGGCGGCCTCGCCGCGATCGCCGAGACCGTGATCAGCGGCTGGCTGACCACGGGCTTTCGCGAACGCGAACCCCAGATCACCGCGAAGATCAAAGCCATGCTGAGCGCTTCCCCGGTGGAAGGCTATATCGCCTGCTGCGAGGCGCTGAGCACCCTGGATCAGCGCGAGCTGCTGCCCCGCATCAAAAGCCCCACGCTGGTCATCGCCGGACGGCACGACCAGTCTACACCTGTCGCGGCCGGGGAATACATCCGCAGCCGGATTCCTTCCGCCAGCATGACCATTCTCGATGCCGCACATATCTCCAACGTCGAACAATCACATGCCTTCACCGAGGCGGTGACCGGATTTTTGATGCAGCAATAGAGCGTTTTCGAGCGAAGCATGTCCTCGGGCTTGACCCGAGGATGGATGGCCTGTTCGCGTGAAGAAAACGCGTCAAATCAATATCTGACAGCCCCGCCTCTGATTCCGTCAGAAGCGGGAAGGCTCTCGCCACCCGGCCAGAAAACCGGCGTGATAATTCAGGAACTGGAACTGGTGAAAGGCTGGACGTTCGGCTGCGAAGGCCAAGGCCGCACCGGCGGGTCGCGCTGGAACGGCGGCTCGGTCGCCATCAGGATCGCGCCGCCAAGCAGCAACAGCAGTTCGGTCGCATGCAGGCGCAGCGCGGCCATCTCGCCGACCTGTGACGCCATCACCATGCTGGCGAAGGCGATGGAGCTGCCGATGCCGAGAGCCAGCGCCAGCGCCTCATCGAAGCTGCCTGACTTCCGGACCGATGCGCGCGTGGTCATCACCAGGAACACCGCGAAGAACACAACCACCGTCATCTTGCCGAGCGCCAGAAGCCAGGCGAAACGCACAAGGTCCATCGCTACGACATGGAGGTGGTCGCTGAGAAACAACGCAACCGACACATTGGCCAGATCGTAAAGTCCGTGCACCGGCGACGCCACGATCTTGAATGCGACGAAGGTCCAGACCGGAATGAAATAGAGCGCCAGCAACGCTCCGTTGACGGTGCTGATGCGCCAGGAACTGGTCATGCGCCACCCGCTTTCGCGTGGCCGTGTCGAGAGCCGGCAAGGCCTTGACGGTGATTAACGCCGGGTAAACGCGGGAGCGCAAAGGAAACCCTTTGTTAACCTTAACAAGACCCGCTTCTGTGGACAACCGCCGGCCGTGGCCGCCGGAATGCAGGACATTTCCCGTCGCCCTTGCAGCTCCCCGCTTCCCCGCTCGACCGAAGCCTGCAAGACCCGGAGCCTGCAAGACCCGGAGCCTGCGAAACACCGGCGAAATGCACAGCCTTTATACGCTGCCGCCAGCCCCGCTGAACGGCTGCGGTTGCCGCACGCGAGCGCCACTGTTAGACATTGATTCAAGACGCGCCGGTCGGCTGCCGGAGCCCGTTACCGCGTCTGATATAAGTCGCATTCGGAATACCAGATTACGGCGGCGCATGGATTATTTTGCCCAGCAACTGATCAACGGCGTCGTGCTCGGCTCGATCTATGGGCTGATCGCGACCGGCTATACGATGGTTTACGGCATTGTCGGCATGATCAATTTCGCTCACGGCGACATCTTCATGATCGGCGGCTTCATCGCGCTGATCACCTTCCTGATCCTGATGTCGATGGGCCTCTCCGCCGTGCCGCTGATCCTGCTCGTCATGCTCATCGTTTCAATGGCCGTCACCGCCGTTTACGGCTGGGTTGTCGAGCGCATCGCCTACAGGCCCCTGCGCCAGTCGTTTCGACTCGCGCCGCTGCTGTCGGCGATCGGCATGTCGTTCGTACTCATGAATTTTTCGCAGGTTTCCCAGGGCGCGCAGGTCAAGCCGATCCCGCCGCTCATCACCGGCGGCTACACGCTGCACGATTCTGGAAACTTCGCGGTCCAGCTATCCAATGTCCAGATCGTGGTGGTGACCACCACCATCGTGCTGCTCGCGATCTTCAGCTACATCGTGTCGCGTACGCGCTTCGGCCGCGATATGCGCGCCTGCGAGCAGGATCAGACCATGGCGGCGCTTCTCGGCGTGAACGTCGATCGCACCATCTCGATGACTTTCGTGATCGGGGCGTCGCTCGCCGCCGTCGCCGGAATGATGTACCTGCTGTATTATGGCCTTGTTGATTTCTTCATGGGCTTCGTCGCCGGCATCAAGGCATTCACGGCCGCGGTTCTCGGCGGCATAGGCTCGCTGCCCGGCGCGATGCTCGGCGGCCTTGCGATCGGGCTGATCGAGACGTTCTGGTCGGCTTACTTTTCGATCGAGTATAAGGATGTTGCAGCCTTCTCGATCCTGATCATCGTGCTGATCTTCATGCCTACCGGCCTGCTTGGCCGTCCCGAAGTCGAAAAAGTCTGACGGTCCGGACGTGACAGCGCCCGCTTTGAGCCAACAAACCGCCACGCGCGATCGTGGTGTCGCGGCCATCATCAAGAACGCGGTCGTGAGCGCGCTGCTGGCGCTGGTGCTGTTCTCACTCATGATCGGCATCCGCACCGAAACCGGCCCATCCGGACAGTTGACCTACTGGACCCGGTTCGGCGAACTCGCGGCCGTCGTCGGCGCGGTATTCATCGGCAGCATCATCGTCGAAACAATCAAGCGCTGGACCGGCCCCGTCGGCAGCGTCGAACTGCCGGATACCGTGCGCCGTGCATTCGCAATGCTGGGCCGCCTGCTGATACCCGCGCTCCTGATTTTCGCCCTGCTGGTGCCGGTCATCTTCTATAATCAGCGCTACCTGCTCGACCTCGCGATCCTCGTGCTGACCTATGTGATGCTGGGTTGGGGGCTCAACGTCGTGGTCGGTCTCGCCGGACTTCTCGATCTCGGCTACGTGGCGTTCTATGCCGTCGGCGCGTACTCCTACGCGCTGCTGGCGCAGAGCGGGCTGCCGTTTCCGTATTTTATCGAGACCTATCCCTACGTCGCGATCGACTTCCTGCAACTTGGTTCGTGGGCGTTCTGGGCGCTGTTGCCGGTTTCCGGCCTGCTGGCCGCATTCTGGGGGGTGCTGCTCGGCTTCCCGGTGTTGCGGCTTCGCGGCGACTATCTCGCGATCGTCACGCTGGCGTTCGGGGAAATCATACGGCTTGTCATCCTCAACTGGCAGGATCTCACCGGCGGGCCGAACGGGATCAGCGGCATCCCGCGCCCCACCGTGTTCGGCATTCCCCTCACGCGGGGCGACGACGGCTTCGCGGCGCTGATCGGCGTTCCGTTCTCGCCCACGCATCGCCTCGTCTTCCTGTTCTACATCATCCTTGCGCTAGCGCTGCTGACGAACTGGGTCACCATCCGCCTGCGGCGGCTGCCGATCGGCCGCGCCTGGGAAGCGATGCGCGAGGATGAGGTGGCCTGCCGCGCGCTCGGCATCAACATCACCACAACGAAACTCTCGGCCTTCGCGATAGGCGCGATGTTCGGCGGCTTCGCGGGCGCGTTCTTCGCGACCCGGCAGGGCTTCATCAGCCCTGAGTCCTTCACCTTTCAGGAATCGGCGCTGGTGCTCGCCATCGTCGTCCTGGGCGGCATGGGCTCGCAACTCGGCGTGGCGCTCGCCGCGATCGCAATGATCGGTGGATTCGAGTTGTTCCGCGGCCTTGACCAGTTTCGTATGCTGGTGTTCGGCGGCGTCATGGTGCTGCTGATGATCTGGCGGCCGCGCGGTCTCGTCAGCCATCGCGCTCCCACCGTGTTCCTGCAAAAACCGACCGAGATATCATCGTCGCTGGTCAAGGAAGGCCGCGGATGACGACGCCTGCTCCCATTCTCGACGTCGATGGACTGACGATGCGGTTCGGAGGCATTCTCGCCATCAACGAGCTGTCGTTCACCGCGCAGCGCCGCCACATCACCGCGCTGATCGGGCCGAACGGCGCGGGCAAGACAACGGTGTTCAACTGCGTCACCGGGTTCTACCGGCCCTCGCGAGGCGCCATGCGCCTGGTGCACGATGACGGCGCGACCTTTCGGCTCGATCGCCTGCGCGACTTCCGCATCTGCAAATACGCCAAGGTGGCGCGTACCTTCCAGAACATCCGCCTGTTTCCCGGCATGACGGCGCTGGAGAACCTGATGGTCGCGCAGCACAATGCGTTGATGCGCGCGTCCGGTTTCAGCCTGCTCGGCCTGATCGGCGCCCCGTCGTTCCGGGCCGCGGAGAAGCAGGCAATCGATTCCGCGCGCGACTGGCTCGACCGCATCGGCCTGCTGCAACGCGCCGACGACGCCGCGGGCAACCTCCCCTACGGCGACCAGCGCCGCCTGGAGATCGCGCGCGCAATGTGCGCGCAGCCCGCGCTGCTCTGCCTCGATGAGCCGGCCGCGGGGCTCAACGCCAACGAGAGCGCGGGCTTGAGCGAGCTGTTGCTGTCGATCCGCAGCGACTTCGGCACGTCTATCCTTCTGATCGAGCACGACATGAGCGTGGTGATGGAAATCTCCGACCACATCATTGTGCTCGACCACGGCGTCAAGATCGCCGACGGCACGCCACGCGCGGTGCGCGACGATCCGAAAGTCGTCGCTGCCTATCTCGGCGCCGACGAGGACACCGCCGCCGCCGTGATGGAGGGCGACGTATGAACGCCGGCGCAACGCCCCTGCTCGCCATTCGCGGGCTGCGCGCCGCCTATGGCAAGATCGAAGCCCTGAAAGGCATCGATCTCGAAATCCAGGCCGGCGAGATCGTCGCGTTGATCGGCGCCAACGGCGCCGGCAAATCGACCTTGATGATGACCATTTTCGGCCGTCCCCGCGCCCGCGCCGGCCAGATCCTGTTCGACGGCCAGGACATCAGCTCCATGCCGACGCACGAGGTGGCTCGGCTGCGCATCGCGCAGTCCCCGGAGGGGCGGCGCATTTTCCCGCGCATGACGGTCGCGGAGAACCTGCAGATGGGCGCGGACGCCACGCCCGGCAGCAAGGCTGAGCGAGCCGCCAGCCTGGATCGCGTGCTAAAATTGTTTCCGCGGCTACAGGAACGCATGACGCAGCGCGGCGGCACGCTGTCCGGCGGCGAGCAGCAGATGCTGGCGATCGGCCGCGCGCTGATGAGCCGCCCGCGCCTGTTATTGCTGGACGAACCTTCGCTTGGTCTTGCGCCGCTGATCACCCGGCAGATTTTCAGCGCCATCCGCGCGTTGAACAACGAGGACCATCTCACGGTGCTGATCGTCGAGCAGAACGCCAATCATGCCCTTCGCCTCGCCCATCGCGGCTATGTGATGGTCAACGGGCTGATCACGATGAGCGGCGAAGGCATGGAGTTGCTGCAACGCCCGGAAATCCGCGCAGCCTATCTCGAAGGCGGCCGCCATGCCTGACGCAGGCGCTTGCTGGGCGATGACGTGGATGCGGAATTCGCTCCACCATAGCGTTTTCAAGCGAAATGGAATCCAGTTCGCGTGAAGAAAACGCGTCAAAAACATAAAGATAGAGTCTTTCATCGTTTCCGTGAAGCGGTGAAAGACTCTGGCCCGGCGTGACCAGGTGGCTGTCGCCGGATGAAACGGCGCTCGAAAATTTGTCCATGACACCGGCGGCAAATCATCGGACAATGTCCGCAATGTCAAACATGGTAACCTGCCCTACCTCCGCGAGGCTCGCTCGAATGAAATCATTGAAGCTGATCTGCCTGGCCCTTTGCGCCTCCCTGGCGCTGTCGGCCACGGCGTTCGCCCAGGACATCACCGTCGCGGTGGCCGGCCCGATGACGGGCAGCGAATCCGCTTTCGGCCGCCAGTTGCATAACGGCGCCGAGCAGTTCGTCGCCGATGCCAACGATATGGGCGGCGTGCTCAACAAGAAACTCAAGCTGTTCGTCGGCGATGACGCCTGCGACCCGAAGCAAGCGCGCTCCATCGCTGAACGAATCGCAAGCCGGGGCATTCCGCTCGTCGCCGGACACTTCTGCTCGTCGTCGTCCATTCCGGCTTCAGAAGCCTACGCCGACGGAAATACACTACAGATCACACCGGCCACCACCAACCCGCTGTTCACGGAACGCAAGCTGTGGAACGTGCTGCGCGTCTGCGGCCGCGACGACCAGCAAGGCATCGTCGCCGCCGAATACATCGTCAAAAATTTCAAAGACAAGAACATCGCCATCCTCAACGACAAGACCACCTACGGCAAGGGACTCGCCGACGAAACCAAGAAGGCGCTGAACAAGGCCGGCTTTCAGGAGAAAATGTTCGAGTCCTACAACAAGGGCGACAAGGACTTTAACTCCATCGTCTCCCGCCTGAAGCGCGACAACATCGATCTGGTGTTCATCGGAGGCTATTATCAGGAAGCCGGACTGATCCTGCGGCAGATGCGTGATCAGGGACTCAAGACCATCATGATGGCGGGCGATGCGCTGAACGACAAGAAGTTTGCCTCCATCACCGGCCCGCTTGCCGAAGGAACGCTGTTCACCTTCGGTCCCGACCCGCGCAACAAGCCGACCGCCAAGGCAGTCGTCGAGAAATTCAAGGCCAGGGGCATCGATCCGGAAGGCTACACACTCTACACCTATGCGGCGATGCAGGTGTGGGCGCAGGGCGCAGCGAAAGCGGGCACCACGGACCCGATGAAGGTGATGAAAGCCATCAAGGCAGGCGCGTGGGATACCGTCCTCGGCAAGCTGGAATTCGATGCGAAGGGTGACATCAGGCAAATCGACTATGTCATTTACAAGTGGGACGACAAGGGCAACTACGCTGAAATCGACCCTGCTTTGTGAACTGAGGCGTTCCTTTCAGGTCCTTGCATCGTTCCCTCGAAAGCAGCGAAGAGCCATGCTCCGGTCGGAGAACAAGCGGCGACGGCCTCCTCCCGTCATCCGAAGTTCTGCAACGCCGGAAAGGTCTCCAGCAGCCAGATGCTGACGTTGGAGATCGTTCCGGTGAGGAATGCTACGCCGGTCAGCACCATCAGCACGCCGATTCCGCGCTCTATTTTGGTGAGATGGCGTTTCAGCCGGTTGAACAGCGAGGAAAACCTTTCAATCATGAGCGCCGCCAGCAGGAACGGAATGCCGAGCCCGGCTGAATATACCGCAAGCAGACCGGCTCCCTTTACGACGGTGGCCTCCGCCGCCGCCACCGATAGGATCGCCGCCAGGATCGGCCCGATGCATGGCGTCCACCCGAACGCGAAGGCGAGGCCCATCACATAGGCGCCCCATAACCCGACCGGCTTAGGGGCCGTGAGCCGCCCTTCGCGCATCAAGAAGCCGATCCGCGTCAGCCCTAGAAAGTGCAGGCCCATGATGATGATGACGATACCCGCGACAATCGACAACTCCGCCGACCAGGCCCGGATAAAACTGCCGACGAAGCTCGCACTGGCGCCAAGCGCGACGAAGACCGTGGAAAACCCGAACACGAACATCAAGGCGGCGAGCATCACGGCCCGCTTTGAGGTCTTGGCCGTCTCGTCGTGAGAAACGTGTTCGATGGTGGCGCCGGTAAGATAGATCAGGTAGGGCGGCACCAGCGGAAGGACGCAGGGCGACAGGAAACTGACAAGGCCCGCGACCATCGCGGCGGGAACGGAAACGTCGTGAATCATGCGGCTACTTGCCCTGCCATCGCCCCGCGATGCAAGAGCCTCGGTTCCTTCCGCGACATTTGTGATCAGACGTGATCGATTGACCCGGCCTCGCGACTGCCGTCATCTGACAGCAACCCTTTTCCATCCGCCCGCGAACGAGACTGAACCATGAAGAACCTCCTCACCGACATTTCCGGGGTCCGTGTCGGCCACGCCGACGACGCACGGCTGGCGTCAGGCGTGACGGCGGTGCTTTTCGACACCCCCGTGGTGGCGGCGATGGACGTGCGCGGCGGGGGGCCGGGCACCCGCGACAGCACCCTGCTCGATCCGGTCAACACGGTGGAGCGGATCGACGCGCTCGCGCTGTCAGGCGGCTCCGCTTTCGGAGTCGAGTCCGGCGGCGGCGTTCAGGCCTGGCTCGCCGAACAGGGGCGCGGCTTCGTGATCGGCGACGCGACCGTCCCGATTGTGCCCGGCGCGGTGGTGTTCGACCTCTTGAACGGTGGCGACAAGAAGTGGGGTCGTTTTGCGCCTTATCGCGATCTTGGCTACGCCGCCGCAGCGGCGGCGGGAGAAGATTTCGCGCTCGGCAGCACCGGCGCCGGACTCGGCGCGACGACCGCCAATCTGAAAGGCGGCATCGGCTCCGCTTCGGCGGCCACGCCCGGCGGCGTGAAAGTGGCGGCGCTCGCCGTGGTGAACGCCGTCGGCAGCGTCACAGTCGGAGATGGCCCCTGGTTCTGGGCGGTGCCATTTGAAACCGGCGACGAATATGGCGGACGCGGGCTGCCGCCGTCGTTCACGCCGGATATGCTGGCGATGCGATTGAAGGACGGCGCGACAGCGAAGGCCGGCGAGAATACCACGCTCGCCATCGTCGTCACCGATGCCGTGCTCACCAAGCCGCAGGCCAGGCGGCTCGCGATAATGTCACAAACCGGTTTCGCACGGGCGATTTATCCGGTTCACGCGCCGCTGGACGGCGATATCGTGTTCGCTGCCGCTACCGGAGACAAGCCCATCGATCCGTTCGTCGAATTGACCGAACTCGGAATGATTGCGGCCAACACGGTGGCTCGCGCGATCGCGCGTGGCGTCTATGAAGCAAAAGCACTTCCGTTTCCGGATGCATTGCCGGCATGGAAGGACCGGTTTGCGCGCTGACCGCAATCGAGGCGCATAGGTTTTTCTCCTGAGCAAAGCGGTATGTATTTAAAGTATAGTTGGTGTATTTACGTGGATTAATCGACGTATTTAAGGTTAGTTTTCAGTACAACTTGAAGTAGCGGTTTGACCGGCGGATGCTCTCCTGGTGCGCAGTATCGCGCATCTAACAAGGAGAACCGTCATGAAGAAAATTCTCGTTCTCGCCGCAGTCGTCAGCGCTTTCATGAGCGCGCCGGCTTTCGCCAACAAGGGCCAGGGGATCGGTATCGGAGCGAACGTGCTGACCGGCCGCGGCGGCGTGGTCGGACTGCTCAACGGACGTGGCGCGCTTGTCGTCAACACCGCGGTCACCACGGGCAAGAGCGGCGTGCTCGGCGCGGTGCTCGGCCGCAGCCTTTCTTCGGGCGGCTTGCTCGGCGGCGGATGCGGCTGCCACTAGCTATAGCGTTTTCGAGCGAAGTGGACACCGGTTCGCGTGAAGAAAACGCGTCCAAACAAAGATCCAGAGCTTCGCTTCTCATTCAATCAGAAGCGAGCGTGCTCTAGCTTGGTGGAAGGCGGACGGGGCATCCCCGTCCGCACGACGCCGGTGCGGCGGATGCGGCTTTGTTCGGCTCGGGCGGGGCCGCGGAGAAGCGCTTCGTGATCGACGACATCACCACGAGCCCGTTCGACTGATCACCCGAAATCAGCAAGCCTCTTGCATAGGCGACATCGATGCTGACGCTCAGGTCATGGTCAAAGTCGCGAATCGCGCCGACGCCGCAAGTGAGAGTCCGCGCACGAAAGGGCGAATCCAGATACTCGGAAATCGAATAGCCCACCGAGGCCGCCAGCGTCATCTTCGGCTCCCAATTCCACGAGACCCTCGCTGAATATGCGGTGTCGATGGTGATCGGCGAAATGGGAAACGTGGTTTCACTCGCGCGCCGCCATGCCGTGAGGTCAATTCCAAAAGGCGCCGCGCGCCAGCTTAAACTTGCATCGAACAGAATTCGATCGACATTGGTGAAATCGGGATCGTGCCACGTCCCGTACAACCGTGAAACGGAGCCAAAGGCGGTCACGGCATCGCCGCCATACTTGGCGAACAGAAACGGCTGCACCCTCTCATTGTCGCGACGATAGCCGAACACATCGAACTCCTGCAGGTAGCGCCGCGCCGACAGATTCACGGACGCGCCGATTTCGAACTTTCCGCTGACGAGGCTGACGCCGGGGATCAGCGTGCCCCGCAGATGCTGCTGAGGGTCGGGGAGAAAATCCTGAAAGATCGCGTTGGCCTGATTCAGGCTCGACCGTCCCCCCTCCGCCGTAGCGAACAGCTTGATCGGGCCGCGCCGGGATTCAGCCCTGACCGATTGGATCAATTCGGACGATCGCAGAGTGTAGCTGCTGACGTCGGCAATGGTCGATGTGGAATCCAGCCTCAGATCGTCATCACCGATCGAGCCGCGCAGGATCACCTTGCCGCCACGAGTGGGCGTTATCCGCTGCTGCGCATAGTGCATGGCGGTCGCTTCCGCCGCGACGCCTAGCGTGTAGCCATCGGTCTTCATGCCCGCGGCCAACGCCGTGTCGGCGGCGACGAACAGGCTGCCGCCGCCCTGACCGATCGCCAGCAGCGGATTGGTGTCGAATCCGCCGCGCAGCCGGAACGAAGCCGTGAAATCGTTTTCGGCGCAGGCGTGGGAGCCGGCAAGGCCGAGGCAGCCGGCGAGTAGAAATACTTTCGGTATATGCATACGGCCCCGTATTACTTCGAAACAAGGACCGAATACTTGTTGTGTATGGTTATCGGATCATGAAAATCAGCGCCGACTGCGCAATGATGCGGATGCGGCGAACCCAAGACTACCGCTCATAAAGACGACCGCCGAAAACACGACCGCGCATTGCTCCGGGGCGCGGCTCATGTTACGCGGGGCTCTCTCAAGCTCCGCTGATATTTCCGGAAACGTTCATGTCCCAGACTTTTGCGCCGCGTCCTCTCGTCATCGCACCGTCGATCCTGGCCTCGGACTTCTCGAAGCTTGGCGATGAGGTTCGCGCCGTCGATCAGGGGGGGGCCGAGTGGATCCACCTCGACGTGATGGACGGCCATTTCGTGCCGAACATCTCCTATGGGCCCGATGTCATCAAGGCGATGCGTCCGCACAGCAAGAAGATCTTCGATGCCCATTTGATGATCTCGCCATGCGATCCGTACCTCGAAGCCTTCGCCAAGGCAGGTTGCGACCACATCACGGTTCACGTCGAAGCGGGACCGCACCTGCATCGCTCGCTGCAAGCCATTCGCAACCTCGGCAAGAAGGCGGGGGTCACGCTCAATCCCGGAACGCCATTGTCCACCGTCGAATACGTGCTCGACATGGTCGACCTGGTGCTGGTGATGTCGGTCAACCCCGGTTTCGGAGGCCAGAAGTTCATCTCCTCTGCGGTCGACAAGATTCGGGATTTGCGCGCGATGATCGGGGGACGGCCGATCGACATCGAGGTCGACGGCGGGGTCGGACCCGACGTCGCGGGTGATCTGGCCGCCGCCGGCGCCAACGCCTTCGTGGCGGGCTCCGCGGTGTTCAAGGGCGGCACGATGGAATCCTACAAGGCCAACATGGACGCGATCCGCAATGCCGCCGCCGCGGCGCGCGGCGAAATAGTCTGACGCAAGCGCGGTCGCCAACCGCCTACAGTTCTGTCAGGCCGCACGCGTTTTCTTCACGCGAACCGGTATCCATCCTCGGGCCAAGCCCGAGGACATGCTTCGCTCGAAAGCGCTCCTGCTGCGGATATGCAACGCCACGGGGAAAAGCCGGAACTCGATCGCCCCGTCGATTGACATCGACTTTGTTCCCCCCCAAACAGATCGGCGACGGTTCTCCCTTGGGAGATCAAAAGGGAACGTGGTGCGGGATCATCCTAACACCGGGATCATTCCAACGCCACGGCTGCCCCCGCAACTGTAAGCGGCGAATCTGCGTCACACGCCACTGGGACATCTCGGCCCCGGGAAGGCGACGTCAGGTAACGACCCGCGAGCCAGGAGACCTGCCGTCAACCCGTGGTCACACGCGAAGATGTCAGTCGGGGACTACAGACATCCGCTTCATCGGCGCCGCGCAGGCTCCTGTGAAACCTCGTTCGCTGTGACGTGCCACCGACGTCCAGCCGAGGTTTTCTTATGTCCGCCGCCTTCGTGTCCGGAGCTTATCGCAGAAGCCTGCTTGCTTCCGCCCTCCTCGCCTCGCTGGGATCGATCGGCCTGAATACGCCCACAAGCGCGCAGCAATCCGCCTCTCCCAACCTGCTGCCTCCGATCCGGATCGCGCCACCCCCGGATCGAGCGATGGCGCCCGCACACCGCACGACTTCGCGATCACGCCGTGTCGTCCGCCCCGCTCCCCGGCAAACTCCTGTCGCTGAGACTCATGTTCCGGGCACGATGGGTTCGACCGTAGTCAGCCCCACGGGAGTGGTGACGCCCGCGGGCCAGCTGGCCAGCTCCATCACCGTCGTCACCGAGCAGGATATCCAGACCCAGCAACACCGCAGCGTTCCGGATATCCTCAGGACGGCTCCCGGCCTGAATGTGGTGCAAGCCGGCGGACCTGGCGCCCAGACCTCGATCTTCATGCGAGGCACGAACGCCAACCACACCAAGGTGATGCTCGACGGAATCGACATCGGCGATCCCGCCAACTCGAATGGCGCGTTCGACTATGCGCACCTTCTCACGGCGGACATCCAGCAGATGGAAATCCTCCGGGGCCCGCAGAGCGGACTCTACGGCTCCGACGCGATCGGCGGCGTCATCTCCATCATCACGAAAAAGGGCGAAGGTCCGGCGCGGGTCACCGGCTCACTCGAGTCCGGCTCGTTCAAAACCTTCAACCAGACGCTCGGACTGAGCGGCGCCGAACGGAACTTCAACTACGCGGTCAACGTCGCCCATCTCCATGCCGGAGACGTTCCGGTCACGCCGCCCGAGCTTCTGCCGCCGGGGCGGCAGGCGATCGGCAACAACTATGACAACATGACTTACTCGACCAAGCTCGGAGTCGATCTCAATGAGTATCTGACCGTCAATTCGGTGGTCCGCTATACCGACTCGACGCTGCTGTTCACGGGCGACGGCGGATTTCCAAGCACTCCCAACGCCAGCCAGAGCACGCACGCCGTCCAGCAACTCTTCAACCGTCAGGAGGCCGTGTGGTCGCTGTTCGACGGACGCGTCCAGAGCTTCTTCGGTCTCAATTTCACGAACAGCAGAGCCTATGACGTGGGTCCGGGCGACCCGGCCGCGACGATCACCACGGGAGAACGCCTCAAATTCGACTGGCGCACCGTGACCGAGATTACGCGAGACAACCATCTGATCGTCGGCGCCGAGCATCAGACCGATCGCATGGACACCGCCGATTTTGCCGCCAGGAACGGCAACAAGGCAGGTTTCGTGCAGTTGCAATCGGCTTTCGCGGACCGCTTTTTCCTGGTGGCCAATGTCCGCCAGGATTCCAACGACCTGTTCGGCGGCCGCATGACTTACCGGATTGCGCCGGCGGTCATTGTTCCCGTTACCGAAACCAAGCTGAAAGCAAGCTACGGCACGGGATTCAAGGCGCCCTCGCTGAGCCAGTTGTTCCGGGATTATCCGACCTTCAATTTCTTCGCCAATCCCAACCTGCAACCGGAAGACAGCCGGGGCTTCGACGCCGGTTTCGAGCAACCTTTGTTCAACGACCGCGTGCGTTTCGGCTCGACCTACTTCCGAAACGACATCACCAACCTGATCGACTACAATTCCACGTTCACCTCACTGGTGAACGTGAACAGCGCGACGACCGAGGGCACCGAGACTTTCGTCGCGGCGCAGATCACCGAACGTTTCGGAATCCGCGCGGATTACACCTTCATCCGCGCCGTCAATGCCGCCACCGGCATGCAACTGCTGCGCCGGCCCAAGGAGAAATGGAGCGCAACCGCGACCTGGCTTCCGCTTGATGCGTTGACGTTGTCGGCAACTTTGGTCCGGGTCAACGACTGGCTCGATGTCACCCGCGACGGGATGGCATCCGGAATCACGGTGCCCGGCTATACGCTGGTGAACTTGCGCGGCGACTACGCACTCAGCGACCAGGTCAAGGTATTCGGACGGATCGATAATCTCCTGGACTTCCGCTACCAGAATCCGACCGGATTCCTCGCGCCGGGCCTCGCGGTTTTCGGCGGCATCCGGGTGGCCAGTTACGGAGTGCGATAGCGCTCGAAGGCCGCTAGAGCATTTTCCGGCGAAGTGGAAACCGGTTCGCGTGAAGAAAACGCGTCAAAACAACAATCTAGAGCTTCGCTTCTGATTCAATCAGAAGCGAAAAGGCTCTAGAGCCAAATCCCGAAAGCCTGCTTCCTCTTTATGCTGGCGCCGACCCTTCGGGTCGGGATCATGCCCTAATTGATCGGCCGCCCGGTCAAGGCAGAAAGCTCGCGCACGAGGCGGTCCGACATCTGTCCGGTCACCGGCATCCGGCGCGCCTGCTCGAATTTCCGGATCGCGGCCTGGGTTTCGGTCCCGACCGTTCCTGTCGGCTTCAATTGACCAAAGCCATATTCCGTCAACGCCCGCTGCACGGCGGCGATGCGGCGATTCGCATTGATGATGTCGGCAACGGGATCGCTATGCGGCCCGGCCTGTTGGACGGGATTGCCGGGCGCATTCGCCGCTCTCGCGCGCGGTTCGGCCCGTCCCGTCTCATCCGCCTCGACCGGGCGAGGCCGCGGCAACGGATTGCCCTGCTGCACCGCGTTGCCCTGCCGCGCCGGAGAAATCGTAACAGCCGATCCGAATATCGGCGACGGATGATGGCCGGCCTGCATGAACATGGCGTTGGCGATGATCGCGCCGGCGGCGGCAAAAGCCATGCCCCCCGCGACCAGATCTTTCGGGCTGTGCATGAGGATGCGCATCGCCAGACCACGCTCCTCGTCAGCCCCGCTCTTTCCGGTCGCCACGCCGCGACGGCGTGGCCGCATCCCATCCTCTCCAACAACTTTTCTAGGCACTCTTCCTCACCCGATAACCCTGGTCCTGCTTGCCGGAGCGGGAGGCCGGCGTCAGCGTGGCGATGTTGTTCGATGGCGGCTCCGCGGCGGGCATGAGCGTCAGCGGCAACATCACGGTGACCGTGGTCCCCTCTTCCACCTTGCTCTGCACGTCGATCTCGCCCCCATGCAACCCGACGAGACTCTTGACGATCGACAGCCCGAGCCCGGTCCCTTCATGGCGGCGCTGGTAGGTTTTTCCAGCCTGGAAGAAAGGGTCGCCGATCCGCTTGAGATCTTCCTGCGCGATGCCGACGCCGTTGTCCACCACGCGCAGCACCATGCGCGCTCCCTCGACGCGGGCCGAGATCGTGACGCGGCCGCCACGCTCGGTGAACTTGATCGCGTTCGACACCAGATTCAGAACGATCTGCCGGAACGCGCGCGGATCGCCGACCATCTGCGGCAGATTCTCCGGAACACGCGTGACCAGTTCGATGTCGTTGTCGCGCGCCTTGAGCGCGAGCAGATTGCTGCCGCTGAGCAGCACCTCGCGCGGCGCGAACGGCTCGGGCAATATCTCGAAGCTTCCGGATTCCATTTTCGACATGTCGAGAATGCTGTTGACCACCGATAGCAGATGCTGGCCGGAATCGTTGATGAGCTGGGCATACTCCTTGCGGCGCGTTGCATCGAGCGGCAGGGTCGCCTCCTGGACGATCATGTCCGAAAATCCGATGATCGCATTGAGAGGCGTGCGCAGTTCGTGGCTCATGGTCGCGAGAAATCGCGTCTTGGCGGCGTCAGCGCGCTCGGCCGCGGTTCGCGCCAGATCCAGCGCGTGCTCCTGCTGCTTCCTGTCGGTAACGTCCCGCATCACCGCGACGACTTCGGGTTCGGCCGGAGAGGACGGCTCAAGCGGCTGACACCGCATCTCCACCCATATGAAATTCCCGGAAGGGTGCCCCTCGAATTCTGCATCGGACGCGGCGTCGCGCCTGAGCCTGAATTCGACGCTCTGCGCGCCCTTGCCGAGCGCAGCCGCCGCGAGCGCGGTGAGATAGGCCGGACGATCGGCGACATGGACCCGGTCGAACAGACCATGGCCCTGCAACTCCGATACTGGCACGCCGAGCAGAGATTCCGCGGCCGGCGAAATGAACTGCACGGCTCCGTTGCGCCTGTGACGCGAAATCACGTCGCACATGTGGCGCGCCAGCAGGCGATAGCGGTTTTCCTCGACGTTCAGCATCGAGGCGCTGGTGCGCATCAAGGTCTCGCTGCCGAACGCGACGCCCGCAGCATAGATCAGGGCGGACGCAACGCCGAACATCATGAAACCGCCATGCGCCGCAACGCCGGCATCGGGCGGCGGAACATCGAGATAACTCATCGCCATCAGCGCGAGCAGGCACGCCGCCGCAAGCATCGAGGCGAAAGCGACCACGCGGCGGGACGCGGACAGCGCCGCCTCCAGTGGAATCACGACGAGCCACACGGTAGCGAAGGATCCAATCCCGCCGGTCGGAATCGCAATCATCATGACGAGACCGGCGAGCGCGATCGACGACAGCATGTGCGCGGTTTCGTAGCGGCCGGTCCGCGACAAAAAGTAGGACAGCAGAATCGGCACCACGAGCCAGGCGAACGCCGCCACCTCCAGCGCCGTCGGCGCACCGCGGATAGCCAGATATATCGGAAACGCCGCGAGCGCGGCCAGGCTCACGAGCAGCCGCGGCGCCATGAAAGTTCGATGCCGCGTCCGCGTCAACGCGTCGTATCGCGCCGACGGATGCAGCAACGCGTCGAGACGGTCCTTGATGATGCTCAATGCGGTCACGTCGCCTGCGCTTCAGCTTACGTCGCACTCGACGTGCCGGAACGCCCCCATTTTGTGGGTCCAACGTGTCAGAGCGAACTTAAGCGAACGCTAAGGCGCACCTCGCTTCGTCACGAAACGGCACACGCGGATGGCTCTTTATCGCCTCGCAACGCCTTCTTCGGCGCGGATGGTGAACGCAAGGTTTCCATCACCGCATAGGATGATGTCGACCACCAGCGACGCCGCAGGGCGCGAGCGCCGGCGCGAACACGCATCAAGCAAAAATTTACGCCGAATCGAATTCGAGCGCCGTTTACAGGATTTTGTTGGGTCCCACGGCGGCGGACAAACGGGGGATTCAGGACCATTTGATACGAAAGGGAACAGATTGCGAAATTCAACGCAACGCGACGAAGATCAAAGACGCATGGGGACGCGACATGTTTTTCCTGCTTCGCATGGCATTCTGGCTCGGGCTGGTGCTCGTGCTGCTGCCGAGGGATGAGGCGCCCGAGGCCAACAAGGCTCCCCGGATCGGAGCTTCCGAGGCTGTCTCGGCCGCCACGGCTGCCGTATCGGACATGACTCAATTCTGCACGCGGCAGCCCGCCGCCTGCGAAGTCGGCGGCCAGGCGGCGGCCGTCATCGGCCAGCGCGCGCAAGACGGCGCGAAAAAGCTCTACCGGATCATCACCGACAAGCGCCCTCCCGATCATACGGGGTCGATCGACACCGTCCCGGCCGTCGAAACGGCGGCTTCCGGCGACGCGCAGCATGATACCCTGACGCCGGAGGATCTGCAGGCGGAATGGCGTCTCGCCGCTCCGAACGCCGTTCCGAGGGAACAAATCCCGTAGATCCGGGACCCGTATCGATTTTATGCGTCCTTGGCCCTATATTGGCCCGGTGGGACACACTATACACGGGCCGTGATGACGATCGACGAGATCAGGGACAACTTTGAACTCCTGGAAGAGTGGGACGACCGCTACCGGTACGTCATCGAACTCGGGCGCACCCTTGAGCCCATGAGCGAGGCCGAGCACTCCGCGGCCAACAAGGTGCAGGGCTGCGCCAGCCAGGTCTGGCTATCGCTCCGGACCAGCCGCGGCCCTGACAGCGCCCCGGTGCTGACCTATGTCGGCGACAGTGACGCGCATATCGTGCGAGGGCTGATCGCGATCCTGCTGACGCTTTATTCGGGCAGGAAACCGCAGGACATTCTGGACACCGACGCCATCGCCGTCTTCGACGAACTCGGCTTCCGCGAGCATCTCACGCCGCAACGTTCCAACGGGCTGCGCGCCATGGTCGAGCGCATTCGCAGGGACGCGCGCGAAGCGCTGGCCGCCGCGGCCTGAGGCATTTTCCGGCGAAGTAGATGACGGGTACCCGTCGCCGCAAGAAAAGCGGCCGGACAAATTTCCAGAGCACGATCCGATTCAACATGAGCGGATCATGCTCTCGAGTCTGATCCAAACTGCGTTGAACCAGACCCCAAGCTAATTTTTTAATCGAGCATAATCTTGTCCGAAAACCGGTTTCCACTTCGCTCGAAAACGCTCTAGGTCACGAACCCATAAACGGGATTCCGTTTGGACGGGATGCGTGATTCAATCTCCAGAGGTGGGAGGATTGAATGGCACGTTTTGATCTGACGGATTTTGAATGGTCTGTGATCCAGCCGCTGTTGCCGAACAAGTCGCGCGGCGTTGCACGGGTGGATGATCGGCGGGTGCTGAACGGGATTTTCTGGCGGCTGCGCACCGGTGCGCCGTGGGCGGACATTCCAGCGCGCTACGGCCCGCACACCACTTGCGTGAACCGCTTCAACCGGTGGCGCAAGGCAGGCGTGTGGGATCGCATTCTGTCGGCTGTTTCAAAGGCTTACGATGGCGACATCCAAATGATCGATTCGTCGTCGATCCGCGTGCATCAACATGCGGCCAACGGTCAAAAAAACAGACGCGATCCCGTTGCATGGGTCGCTCGCGCGGCGGGCTGACCACCAAAATCCACGCGCTGGTGGATGCCTGCGGCCTGCCGATCGTCCTCAAGATCACCGAAGGCCAGGCCCATGACGGGCGTAGCGCGCAGGACATGATCGACACCGTCGAACGCGGCGACGTGCTGCTGGCCGACCGGGCCTACGACTCCAACGCCCTGCGTCAAACGCTGGCCGCGCGCGGCGCGAGAGCCAATGTGAAGCCGATGCCAAATCGCGTTGCGGCCTTGCAATTCAACAGACGGCTCTATCGCAAGCGCAATCTGGTCGAACGCTTCTTCAACAAAATCAAGCACTATCGCGCCGTCGCCACCAGATATGACAAACGTGACGACAACTTCCTCACCTCCATCAAGCTCGCCTCAATCCGCATCTGGTTGCGATTTAATGAGTCGATGACCTAGGTGTTCAGTCCCGGCATTTGATGGTGCATTATTTTCCGGAGAATGGAAGGATGCGCTATGGGACAGGTTCTTCACGGGAGCGCCACGACGACAGAGGCAATCCGTCGAGCAATACAAAATAGTGAAGAGAGCCTGAGAGCGCTGTCGAAACGCTACGGGATCAACCAGAAGACCGTCGCAAAATGGAAGAAGCGGACCTCGGTGGCCGACCTTCCGACGGGACCGAAAGATCCGCGCTCGACGGCGCTCTCATCCGAGGAGGAGGCGATCATCGTCGCCTTCCGCAAGCATACCCTGTTGCCGCTCGATGATTGCCTCTACGCGCTTCAGCCAACGATCCCGCACCTGTCGCGGTCTTCATTGCATCGCTGCCTGCACCGTCACGGCATCAGTCGGCTCCCGGAGGTCGAAGGCGACAAGCCGATCAGGAAGACGTTCAGGAGCTACCCGATCGGCTACTTCCACATCGACATCGCCGAGGTGCAGACGGCTGAGGGCAAGCTGCGCCTGTTCGTGGCCATCGACCGCACTTCGAAGTTCGCCTACGCCGAGCTCCACCAAGAGGCGGGCAAGATGGTCGCGGCTCAGTTCCTGCGCAACCTCATCGTGGCAGTTCCCTATGCCATCCACACGGTGCTGACGGACAACGGCATCCAGTTCACCAACCACGCCCGTCACAAATATGCGTTCCACCACATCTTCGATCGCGTCTGCGACGAGAACGGCATCGAGCACAGGCTCACCAGGATCAACCATCCCTGGACCAACGGACAGGTGGAACGGATGAACCGCACCATCAAGGACGCCACCGTCAAGCGCTTCCACTACGACAATCATGACCAACTGCGCCGGCACCTTCAGGACTTCATCAAGGCATACAACTTCGGTCGAAGGCTGAAGACGCTCAAAGGCCTCA
Organism: Nitrobacter winogradskyi Nb-255; assembly: GCF_000012725.1. Classification (NCBI taxonomy): domain Bacteria; kingdom Pseudomonadati; phylum Pseudomonadota; class Alphaproteobacteria; order Hyphomicrobiales; family Nitrobacteraceae; genus Nitrobacter; species Nitrobacter winogradskyi. Next base: position 2,420,123 of record NC_007406.1, read on the forward strand.
CACCCTACGAGTTCATCTGCAAACGATGGACTTCAGAGCCCGATCGATTCATCATCGATCCAATCCATCAAATGCCGGGACTGAACACCTAGCGCGGCCCTTCGGGTCGGGATCATGCTCTAACCGCTCGTGAATCTTGCATCGCTCGCCAGCCAGGTCCGTACGTGGGCACTCGTTTCCGCGCGCGCTTGAATACCGTAGTGTCTGGCGAGCCTGTCCAGCGCCAGTTGCAGGACTACTTTCGCCGATCTCGAGGGCCAGCCGCGCTCTCGCTCGACATCCTCAAGTCCGCGAAGAAAGCAGCAGACATCCATCAGCAGGCCGGAAAATTCCGGTCCGCACGCCTCCAGCGCCAGCCGCACCCGTTGCCGCGCCGCGACGATCAGATCGGTCATCTCACAGGGGCCGGCCCCAGACCCGCGCGGGCGTCCTCCGGTCGGCGCCGACCAGTTCGAGGTCACCCGCGGCGTGAGATTCCCACGCGTGAAATCCGCGCGCAGTCTTTCGCCGGCCGCGAACTGATCCCGGCTGATCATGGCGCGTCCGTCGCGGCCCTTGCGGCGCGCGAGCCAGGCGAGAGGACTCTCGCTGTCATCGACCATCACGGTCGCAACGCCCGCGTCGGTCATGATCTCGCGCTCGGCCAGCGCGAGATGCCGCGCGCGAAACCGGTCCACGATTTTCGCCGGCCTGCTCTTGGAGCGGCGCGACGATTGCCGGCTACCGCGATCAGACGCCGGCATCGGACGCTCCTTCGAAGCGGTCATCACAACCGCGCACATCGCCTCAAGCGCCGCGAGCCGGCGATCAAGTCCGGCGTCGTCGCGACTGTCTTCGACGACGCGGCAAGCATGAGAGACCGTGGTGCGATCGCGATCAAAGGCACGGCCGATCGCCTCGAAACTCAGCGCGAAACCAACGTGCGCCAGATACATCGCGACCTGCCGGGCATATGCGGCGCGCGGCGCGCCGCGGGTCGGCGCTATCACCGCGGCAGCATCGAGTTCGAACTCTTCAGCGACCAGTCGCGCGATAGCGTGACAAATTCGCGTCGCCGAAGTTGGCGACGGTCGAACGGACGCGGGTGAAGTGGATGGATGGATCAGAAGCATTGAGCGGCCCCTCTAGGAATATAGTCATACATCCTAGAGGCTAATACCGCTCCGGGGATAGCATTTTCATCAAAATTTGACAGTCGAATGCCGCGCCGGGTGATGGTTTCGGATAATAATCCTAACGTTCGGTAGTCAGCGACCCCTTATTTTCGGCGTCGGCGCTGCTGACCGAGGCCCATGTTCTTGGCCAGCTGCGATCGCGTGACCGCGTAGTTGGGAGCCACCATCGGATAGTCCGCGGGGAGTTTCCATTTGTCCCGATACTGCTCCGGACTCATGTTGTACTGCGTACGCAGATGGCGCTTGAGCGACTTGAAACGTTTCCCGTCCTCCAGACAGATCAGGTAGTCAGCGGTCATCGACTTCCTGACCGGCACGGCCGGCTTGGCCGGTTCCGCCGGCAGCTCGCCGCGGCCGGAAGACACGCGCGTCAGCGCCGCATGCACCTGGTTGATAAGGGCGGGAATTTCCGAGGCGGGCGTCGTGTTGTTGCTGAGGTAGGCGGACACGATCTCCGCCGTGAGGTCCAGAAAACTTTTACTGGCTGAATCACTCATGATTTCAATTTTCCGGATCGCGAAGCATCGATACACTCCGAATGCGATCAGAATCGGCCTTTACGCAACCTGTATGATATGAGCGGATTGCTGCGGGCATGACAAGAACGGCGCGGACACACACAGAGTTTTATTTAAGAGGATCGGCGGGAACCTTGATCGAGATGCGCGCGCAATTGATCGATCGACGCAAACCGCACCTCTCCTTCCGGGAGTTGGGCATCGATCGCGCCATCGGAATAAAGCGAATAAGCCATTCCGTTGACAACACCGGATCTGAGCACAGTGGCCGGGGAAGCGTTGCGATCCGAAGCGTCCGCCGGTTGATCGCCTCTTGAGGCCGGCTTGGGCGTTTCAGGATCCGGAGCGTGGACCGCGGGAGCGGACAGGCCGAACCGTTCCGCGCGCCCCTGCTCGCGCTCCCTGACCGTGGATGCGAACAGAAGATTGCGCCGTGGCTTCGGCTGCGACGGCTGGTCGGAGGATGCCGGGAATTCAGCATCCGGGACGGAAGCAACTGTCGCGCGATCGCGGTCGGCGGGCACGTGATCGCGCTCGGGCGCTTGCCCCTGCCGGCGTTGCGACAGCACGGAGGGGGCTGAGCGCAGATCACTTCTCGGATCTGGCGCGATCCGATCGCCGTCCGCCAGTGGTGGCGGACTATCCGCGACAGGCCGGCCCGGCGGAATCGGCACGCGGACATCACCTGCATGGACGCCACTATGGTTAGCAACCGCTCCGGAGCCGAACCGGTCTCCTGAGTTGAGATGGTCCGCGACCTTTTGCAATTCACGGACGACGACCGACAGGCTGACCATTATCAGACCGGTACAGGACACGACCGCGCCCGATACGATCATGGTATCGCCGAAGCTGAACTCCTTGATGGGAATTCCGAAGGCGACCGTCACCAGACCGGTCACGAACACACCGAACCCGGCGATCGAAAGTACGCTCATCGAGAAGCTCCCCCGTGACGAGCGCGCCTGACCGCCATGCCATCCGCCCCGCCGCCTGCCGATCCAGCCGCCATTATCGGCGACACGATGGCGATGGAGTTAACCGCGAGCGGCGAAAATGGTTCAATTCAGCGGCACCGAAACTGAAACATTTTCCGGCGAAGCGGCGTGACCTGTCCTCGTGAAAAAAACGCGTCAAGACATAGAGTCCTTTCACCGTTTCCCATGAAGAAGTGAAAGACTCCAGCGGCGATTTGATGTAGGCTCAGCTATCATCCCTCTGCACGTCGACTCCAGCGCCGCCCAATTCCGGGCGGCGTTGTCACATACAGATAGCTTCAGCCAGATAGCTTCAGCCAGATAGCTTCAGCCAGATAGCTTCAGCCAGATGGCTTCAGCGCGGCGCCTCGGCCAGCGCCGCGAGAATCCGGGCCCATGACCGGATTCCCTTATGAAAGCTTTTCAGGTCGTACTTCTCGTTGGGCGAATGGATGTTGTCGTCTTCGAGACCGAAGCCGACCATCACGGTGTCGAGCCCCAACGACGTCTTGAAATCGGCAACGATCGGAATCGACGCGCCGCAGCCGATCAACAGCGCTTCCTTATTCCATTCCTCGGTCAATGCCTGCTTCGCCGCCGCCAGCGGCTTCATATTCCAGTCGAGCGCAATCGCGGGCGCGCCGGCGTGATCGAGAAACGCGACGGAGCAGTCGGCCGGCACCCGCTCCTTCACGAAAGCACGGAAGGCGTCACGTATCCTGCCGGGCTGCTGGCCCTCGACGAGGCGGAACGACACTTTCGCCGACGCCTGCGCGGGAATGACCGTCTTGGAGCCCTCTCCCGTGTAGCCACCGACAATTCCGTTGATGTCGCAGGTCGGCCGCGACAATAGCTGCTCGATCAGCAGACGGTCCTTTTCACCGGCAGGGATCGAAAGCCCGATCGGCTTCAGAAATCGATCCGGCGTCAGATCGAGTTCAGCCCATTGAGCGCGAATCTGGGGCGGCAAGTCCTTCACGTCATCATAGAAACCGCGAATAGCGATGCGGCCGTCATCATCATGAAGATCGCCAAGGATTCGGGTCAGGATCCTGATCGGGTTCTGAGCGCCACCGCCGAAAAGGCCGGAATGCAGGTCGCGGTTCGCGGCCTTGATGATCACCTCCTCATAGACCAGACCGCGCAGCGAGGTGGTGATCGCCGGCGTGTCGGGATCCCACATGCCGGTGTCGCACACCAAGGCGAAATCCGCGGCGAGATCCTTCTTGTTCTGTTCGAGGAAAGGCACGAAGTTTTTCGAGCCCACCTCTTCCTCGCCCTCGATCAGGATCGTCACGTCGAGCGGCAGTGAGCCGGTCACCGACAACCAGGCGCGGCAGGCCTCGACGAACGTCATCAACTGGCCCTTGTCGTCTTCCGCGCCGCGCGCCACGATGATCTTGCGCCCGTCCGCATGGTTGGTGACCACCGGGTCGAACGGCGTGCGATGCCACAGATCCAGCGGGTCGACCGGCTGAACATCGTAGTGGCCATAGAACAGGACATGCGGCCTTGTCCCGGTGTTGCCGTTGCTTTTGGCGACGATCGCGGGATGACCCGCGGTCGGGCGAACCTCGGAAGCGAAATTCAGTGTCGCGATATCGGCCGCGAGATGATCGGCGGCCGCCTTGCAATCATCAACAAATGCCGGATCGGCCGAGATCGATTTGATGCGCAACAGCGCGAACAGCCGCTCCAGGCTGTTGTCGAAATCGGCATCGATGTGGTCGAGGACGGTTTGCAGTTGCGACGTGCCGGACATTCTGTTTCCCCTCGAATTGCGGTCGGACAATCTTTCAGATTCGCGGTTGCGCGGTCGAATGCGGATCGCGCGCCGGCGGCGGATTAAGGATATGCCAGGCCAGTGCCGCCACCATCACGAAAGTCGCCGCGATGTTGTTTCCGGCGGCCTGAAGAATCTTCGGAAATACCGGCAGCGACAGCGCCATCAGCGCAAACGATGCGCCGAGCGCCAGACGCGAGATCGCCCGCGCCTTGGGCCGGCCATCGAGCGCGGCGCGATGAAACAGAACCGTGATCGGAAAGAACAGCCACACAAAGTAATATTGACGCGCCAGCGGCGAAGCGAGCGTCATCAGGCAGAACAGAATCCCGACCTCCTCGGCGATCGATCTCTGCGTCATGTTCGCCCGCGCCGGAATAATGGCGATGAAGCCCAGCCCTATCGCGGCGAAGACAGCCAGCACGATCCAGTTCGCCGTCCTGTAATCGACATTGGCGACGTTCATGTATTGCGCCGGCTTGGCGGGATCGATCTGGTTATAATTGACCGGACGTACCAGCCGATGCGTGACCGCGATGATGGACTGATTGACCCAGGACCAGTTCTGGGCGTCACGCTGCCCGAACCCGTGCTCCGAGTTCGATCCGATCATTCCACGATACCATGTGGTCAGTTCCGAGACGTTGCGGTCGAAGCCGCGGATCGGAGCCGGCGCCAGAAACAGCAAAACGCCCAGGAACGCGACCATGCTTATCGCGCTTGTCCAATGGCGGCGCCAAAGCAGATACGGCAGCACGGCGACGGGAAAGACCTTGATGGCCGCCGCGAGCGCGAACATGCCTCCCGACAGCCACCCGCGCCCCCGCCACAGGCACCAGAAGCCGAACAGCATCATCGCGAGCAGAACGAGGTTGGGCTGCCCGAGATCAAACATATCAAAAACAAACGGAATCGTCACAAGGCCCGGCAGGGCTTCGAGCCAGGGGTCAGGAGTCTTGCCCGACCCTGTCATGGCGTTGGAGAGCTGCGCCGTCATCCACCATGCGGCGGCATTGAGCAAGCACAGGCCGAGATAAAGCGGGAGCTTTCCGAAGGCGCTCGGCAGGGCGAGCAGAATGGCCGATAGCGGCGGATAAAGGAATGCGAAGCCATCGTTCGGCCCGTGCGGATACAGATCGCCGCCGTGCAGGATCTGCTGCCCCGCCCAGTACCACAGCGGATAATCCTTCGTCTTGCCGTGGCCCCAGATCTCCGGGACAAGAACGTCGGCGGTCAGCAGGATGCAGGCCACGAGAAACAGGACATCCAGCGGGCGCCGGAACGACGGCCATCTCAGCACGGGCATTTTTCCGTTGTCACGCGGCGGCATCGTCCGCGCGCTCTGCGTTATCAGATGCGCTCCCGGCTGCAAACCGTCTCGCTTATCCGCGCCACGCCGCAGCCATGCGGCGGAGGCCCGTAACCGCCCGCGCGCTCACCGCCGCAGCAGCCCTCCGAGCGCGCCGCGCACCAGCGCGCGACCGACCGAACTGCCGACCGAACCGCCGACCGACTTGCCGAGATCGGCGACGATGCCTCCGACCACCTTGTTGGTGACGGAACGCGTGACGTTGCGCGCGATCACCTGCCCGGCCGACAATCTGCCGCGAGGGGTGTTGGTACCGAATATGCTGCCGACGATCGATCCTATCTGACCAAGAACGCCGCCGTTCGATCCATCAGCCGCCGCCGCGGTATCCTCGACTCGCTTCTGGAGCAGTTCGTATGCCGATTCGGAATCGATCGCGGTGTCGTACTTTCCCTTCACCGGGCTGCCGGCAATGAGCGCCTTGCGTTCCTCGGGAGAGATCGGGCCGATCCGGGCGGACGGAGGCCGCACCATCACACGCTCGACCACGGCCGGCGTTCCGTTGCCTTCGAGGCACGATACCAGAGCCTCGCCCTTGCCGAGTTCGGTGATGACCCGCGCCGTGTCCAGCTTCGGATTTGGCCGGAACGTCTGCGCCGCCGCTGCGACGGCCTTCTGGTCGCGGGGCGTGAATGCGCGCAACGCATGCTGAACCCGGTTGCCGAGCTGAGCGAGCACCTTGTCCGGAACGTCGATCGGATTCTGGGTAACAAAATAAACTCCGACGCCCTTGGAGCGGATCAGCCGCACCACCTGCTCGATCTTGTCCATCAACGCCTTGGGCGCGTCGTTGAACAGAAGGTGCGCCTCGTCGAAGAAGAACACGAGCTTCGGTTTCGGCGGATCGCCGACCTCCGGCAGGCGTTCGAACAGTTCCGACAACATCCACAGCAGGAACGTCGCATAAAGCCGCGGGTTTTGCATCAGCTTGTCGGCGGCCAGAATGTTGATCATGCCGCGGCCGTCGCGATCGGTGCGCATGAAATCATTCAGATCCAGCGCCGGCTCACCGAAAAACCTGTCGCCGCCCTGATGTTCGAGCACCAGAAGCCGACGCTGAATGGCTCCCACGCTTTGCCTGGACACATTGCCGTACTGCGTCGTCAGTTCCGCCGCACGTTCGGCGATGAAGGACAGGATGGCGCGAAGATCCTTCATGTCGAGCAGCATCAGTCCCTGCTCGTCCGCCACCCGAAAGGCGATGTTGAGCACGCCCTCCTGGGTCTCGTTCAAATCCATCATCCGGGACAACAGCAGCGGACCCATTTCCGACACGGTGGCGCGCACCGGATGTCCCTGCTCACCGAAAACATCCCAGAAAATTGTCGAGAACCGATCGGGCTGGAACTCAAGCCCCATCGTCCTGGCGCGGTCGAGTATGAAGTCCCTGGCTTCGCCCGGCTCTGAAATGCCGGACAGATCGCCTTTGATATCGGCAACGAAGACCGGCACGCCCGCGCGAGAAAATCCTTCCGCCATCACCTGAAGCGATACGGTTTTTCCTGTTCCGGTGGCACCGGTGACAAGACCGTGCCGATTGGCGAGGCCCAGCGTCAGCCACACCGGCTGCTCACCCTTGCCGATGAAGATGCCTTGATCGGTATCGCCGATCCCGGTCGCGGTCTTCGTCATGAGCGCCTCTTCTCGTGATCCGTCGTCGAGCCCTTATTCTACTTCAAGTTCCGCGCCGATTGAAGCCGGCCGACCGCCGCGAGAGCGCTCGAAATCTTTCAGCCCGAGCTATCAGCGGATCAACGTGCGGAATCATTCTAACAAGTGACAGACGATCGCGTCTTCGACGTGAACCAGGCACGCGAGTCTTGCATCTTGGCAACACTCGCGGTGCGATTGCATGTCAACAGCCGTTTGTCCTGTTTCCTGGCTTGTCTTTCGTATCTCGGGCGTATCATGATGAAAGCATAAATAACGAGCCGGCGAGCAACCGGCGGAGGCGGGGTACCATGAACGATCTGGTGGAGCGGCGTGCCGCGATAGCTGGCATCGCTGTCGCGCGAGCGGCCGTCGGTACGATTCCGGTCTTTCACAGCAAGGGAAGAGCGGCCGGCAGGGTTCAATCCAAGATTCAGTCCAGGATTGAAGCGATGTTCGGTGCGACAGCCGGTGCGGAGAACGCGATCGCGGCTTCCCGAAACCGGATGGGACGTTCGACGTTCGCCGGCGTCCGAAAAACATCCCGGCATCTCCGAACGTCATGACATACTCGATCTCCAAGATCGAAGGGCTGAGCGCCTTCGAAGCCAAGAAGCTGAGGTCGATCGGCATTCGAACAACCGATGCTTACCTCGAAGCGGCGCGCACGTCGAAAGGCCGCAAGGCGCTCGCCGCCCGGACCGGCATCAGCGAACAGCAACTGCTGGAGTGGGCCAACCTCGCCGACTACATGCGCATTCCCGGAATGGGCAACGGCAAGACCAAGCTGCTGCGCGCGGCCGGCGTCACCACGGTACGGGAGTTGACGCACCGGAACCCGGCTCGCCTGGCTCAGGCCATGAAAGACGCGAACGCCAAGCGCAAGCTTGTCAGCGCCCTTCCCTCGGAAAAGTCGATCGGCGATCTGATCGCGCAAGCGCGAAAGCTTCCGCTCAAGATCACCTATTGAGCTTTCCATCGTTGCAAGCCGGGCTTCCCTGAACAAGCTTTTCGCGCCTTGACAGCCTGTCCGGGACCGCGCAAAGCCACCGCATGACCTCGGCGGATTCCATGTCCAGAGCTGTGACGGATGATGCACGTCATCCCGCGCTTGAGGCGCTGCTGTCGCGCCCCTGCCCGGCGGTCATGGGGATCCTGAACATCACCCCCGACTCGTTCTCCGATGGCGGTCAGTTCATGACGCCCGACCGGGCCGTGGCGCAGGCGCGCCGCATGATCGCGGACGGGGCCGACATCATCGATATCGGCGCGGAGTCAACCCGCCCCTACGGAGCGCAGCCGATCTCGCGCGACGAGGAAATGCGGCGGCTGGAGCCGGTGCTCGCCGCGGTGGTCGCGCTTGGAATTTCCGTCTCCATCGACAGCATGAAGTCCCCGGTGGTGGAGTGGGCGCTCGGGAACGCGGCCGCGATCGCCAACGACGTGTGGGGATTGCAGCGCGATCCCGACATGGCCCGCGTCGTCGCCGCGCGCAACGCGCCCGTCGTCGTCATGCATAACCGGGACAAGCCCGATGGTACGCTCGACATCATGCGGGACATCACAGCGTTCTTCGAACGATCGCTGAAGATCGCGGCGCAAGCCGGCATACCCGCCAGCCGCATCATCCTTGATCCCGGTATCGGATTCGGCAAGACGCCGGAACAGAGCATGATCGCGCTGGCCCGGCTCGGCGAATTGCAGACCTTCGGATTGCCGGTTCTCGTGGGCGCGTCCCGCAAGCGCTTCATCAGCATGGTGACGCCATCAGAGCCGCAACAACGGCTCGGCGGCTCGCTCGCCGCGCATCTGATCGCGGCAAGAAGCGGCGCGCGCATCATCCGCACACACGATGTGGCCGAGACGGTGCAGGCGCTGCGGGTGGCGCACGCCATCGAGACCGCAACACAGCCGGGATCTTTTGAACCATGACCGATACGATTTTTATCCGCGGCCTCGTGATTCACGCGCAGCACGGCGTCATGGCGCACGAGACCGAAGTCGGCCAGCGCTTCGTGATGGACATCGAACTGTCGACCGACCTGTCCGAATCCTCCCGCACCGATCGGCTCGCCGATACGGTATCGTATGCGGGCGTGGTGGCGACGGCCAGCGCCGCTTTCAAGGACGCCAACTACAAGCTGCTCGAACGCGCCGCGGGAGCGGTCGCCGATGCGGTGCTGGCGGCTTATCCGCGCGTGAGGACGATCACGATCACCGTGCACAAGCCGCACGCGCCGATCCCGGCGATCTTCGACGACGTCGGCATTTCACTTACCCGCGGCAGGGACTAGCCTTCGCGATGGCCAGCGTCCTGATCGCGCTCGGGGGTAACGTCGGAGACGTCAGGCAGACGTTCCGCAAGGCCATCGCCAACATCCGCGGCATGGCGCAGGCCGCGCTGCTCGCCCGTTCGTCCGACTACGCCACGCCGCCATGGGGCGAGGAGAAACAGGCTCGTTTCGTCAACGCCTGCATCGAGATCGACACCGGCCTCGACCCGCACGCTTTGCTGTTCACGCTGCAAAAGATCGAGAAGAAATTCGGCCGCGACCGCGCCGCCGAACAACGCTGGGGACCGCGCACGCTGGACCTCGACCTGATCGCCTATGACGACGCCATTCTCGACAAGCCGGAACTGACGCTACCGCATCCGCGCCTGTTCGAGCGCGCCTTCGTTCTGGTTCCGCTTGCCGAAATCGCGCCGGACCGCATTATCGCAGGGCAAACACCGGCCAGGGCGCTGGCCGACATATCGACCGCAGGAATCGAGCGCCTCCCCGACCTTCCCTGATCGCGCGCAAACGACCGTTTGGCTTGTCCGCCGCTGCGTGGCATTTTGAGAATCCGGATTCTGCCGGACACGAGCGAACAATGCCCGCTGCTCCCCATGAACCCATCGATCCGCCGTTGGCAGCCGATTTCGCACCGGCGCTCGCGGCCGACTGGCGCAAGCTGGTCGATGGCGTGCTGAAGGGCGCGCCCTTCGAGAGGCTGGTGGGAAAGACCTATGACGGTCTCCGGATCGAACCGATCTACACGCGCGCGGAAGGTGCCCCCCCGATCGCCGGCCGCGCCGCGGCCACGCCATGGCGGATCATGCAGCGGATCGATCATCCCGAGCCCGCGCAGGCCAACGCGCAGGCGCTGCACGACCTCGATAACGGCGCCGGCGGCCTGACCCTGGTGTTCGCGGGGGCCAACGGCGCGCGCGGTTTCGGGCTGCCGCCGACCGCCAAGGCTGTCGCCAGAGTGCTGGACGGCGTCTTTCTCGATGCAGGCATCACCATCGAGTTGCACATCGCCCCGCAATCGCTCGGGGTCGCTTTCCAGATCGCAGACCACATCAGGACAAAAGGAATAGACCCGGCCGCCTGCGATATCCATTTCGGTCTCGATCCGCTCGGTGCCTGCGCGACATCCGGATCCAGCACCAACGAATGGGCTGAGATCGTTGCGGCCGCGACGGAGACCGCGAAGACGCTCGCCGCCCGAGGCTTCAAGGGGCCGTTCCTTGTCGCCGACGGCCGCGTGATCCACGACGCCGGCGGATCGGAGGCTCAGGAACTCGCCTTCGTCCTTGCGTCGGCGGTCACATATCTCCGCGCGCTCGAAAGCGCCGGCGTCGTTCTCGATGACGCGCGCGGCATGATCCACGCGCGGCTCAGCACTGATGCCGACCAGTTCCTGACGCTGGCCAAATTCCGCGCTCTGCGGCTGTTGTGGGCACGGGTCGAGCAGGCCTGCGGCCTCGCGCCGAGGCCATTGCTGATTGCCGCCGAGACCTCGTGGCGGATGCTGACCCGGCGCGATCCCTACATGAATATGCTGCGCGCCACCGTCGCGGCATTCTCGGCGGGCCTCGGCGGCGCTGACAGCGTCTGCGTGCTTCCGCATACGCAGGCATTGGGCCTGCCGGACGGCTTCGCGCGACGCATGGCGCGAAACACGCAGCTCATCCTGCTGGAGGAAGCCAACCTCGCCAAAGTCGCGGATCCGGCGGCAGGCTCTGGTGGCATCGAGACCTTGACGCGCGAGCTTTGTCAAAAGAGCTGGGCGCTGTTTCAGGATACCGAGAGAGCGGGTGGAGCGTTCGCCGCGCTCGAACAGAACCTGATCCAGCGCGGCGTCGCCGCGACGCGCGACGCGCGCCAGACCAGTGTCGCCAAACGGCGCGACGTGCTCACCGGCATCAGCGAATTTCCCGACCTGCACGAAACGCCGATCGACGTGCTCGATGTGGAGCCTGTCACGCTCGCGCCCTCCGGCGAGGCAAAAATCAGCTTCGAGGCGCTGACGCCGATACGGCTGGCCGCCCCCTTCGAACAACTGCGCGATCATTCCGACGATTGGCTCAAGGCCACCGGCGCGCGGCCGAAGATCCTGCTCGCCACTCTCGGCGTCCCTGCCGGCTTCGCCGCGCGCGCGGCCTTTGCCAGAAGTTTTTTCGAGGCCGGCGGCATCGAGGCCGTCGATCCGCCCTCCCCCCGCTCGCGGCAGGGAGATGTCGAAGGCGCCGCTCGGCGAGAAGATGAAAACGCGCTCGCCGAAGCCTTCAAGGCATCCGGCGCTCGAATGGTCTGCCTTTGCTCCTCGGATGAGGTCTATGCCGAACAGGCGGTGCTTGCAGCGCGGGCCTTTCATGCCGCCGGTGCAGGCCATATCTATCTGGCGGGACGACCGAATGAACTGGAACCTGTGTTGCGCCAGGCAGGCGTGCGCGATTTCATCTTCGCGGGGAACGATGCGTTGGCGGTGCTGAACGAGGTCTGGCAGCGACTGGAGCAACCATGACAGAGCAGATGAGCCCGTCGCTGACCGGCGGATGCCAATGCGGCGCCATTCGTTTCGCGCTGACGGCCCCGCCGGTGCGCATCAGCATCTGCCACTGCCGGATGTGCCAGAAAGCCGCCGGCGCGCCGTTCGCGTCTTTTGCCGACATCCCGCGTGAGAACTTTCACTGGACCAGAAGCACGCCGGCGACGTTTCGTTCGTCCTCGATCGCGGAGCGCGCTTTCTGCGCCGCCTGCGGCACGCCATTGAGCTTCAGCCGCATCGGCGGCCCCTGCATCGAGATCATGACCGGCGCTTTCGACCGGCCCGACCTGCTGGTGCCGACCGGACAATACGGAACTGAATCCCGGCTGGGGTGGATTGCGACCATCGTCAACCTGCCGAGCCACACTACACCCGAAAATTACGGACCCGATAAGATGGCGACCATCATCAGCCACCAGCACCCGGACCATGACTGATCGATGATGGCCCGCGTTCCGGATTTCGCCGACGTGGCGTTCGAGCCGGTCGCGCCTCCCGTCGCCGGCGGCTTCGAACGCTCCCCGGAAGTCTGGCTGACCCCGGAAGGCATTCCGGTCAAGACCGCCTATTCGGAAGCCGATCTTGACGGGATCGACTTCCTCGACACATGGCCCGGCATCGCGCCTTACCTGCGCGGCCCCTACCCGACCATGTATGTCAACCAGCCCTGGACCATCCGGCAGTATGCGGGGTTCTCGACGGCGGAGGATTCCAACGCCTTCTATCGGCGTAACCTCGCCGCCGGCCAGAAAGGGCTGTCGGTCGCCTTCGACCTCGCCACCCATCGCGGCTATGATTCCGATCACCCGCGCGTTTCGGGCGACGTCGGCATGGCCGGCGTCGCGATCGATTCTATCTACGACATGCGCACGCTGTTCGCCGGCATTCCGCTCGACCGGATCAGCGTATCGATGACCATGAACGGCGCGGTGCTCCCGATCCTCGCGCTGTTCGTCGCGGCGGCCGAGGAACAGGGCGTGCCGGCGGAAAAACTCTCGGGCACCATTCAGAACGACATCCTCAAGGAGTTCATGGTGCGCAACACCTACATCTATCCGCCCGCGCCTTCGATGCGGATCGTTTCCGACATCTTCGCCTACGCCTCGCGCAGGATGCCGAAGTTCAACTCGATTTCCGTTTCGGGCTACCACATGCAGGAGGCCGGCGCGACGCAGGACCTGGAACTCGCCTATACGCTGGCCGACGGCGTCGAATATGTCCGCGCGGGCCTCAAGGCGGGCCTGGACATCGATCGCTTCGCGCCGCGGCTGTCGTTCTTCTGGGCGACCGGCATGAACTTCTTCATGGAAGTCGCCAAGATGCGCGCCGCGCGGCTGCTATGGGCGAAGCTCATGAAGCCGTTCAATCCGAAGAATCCGCGTTCGCTCAGCCTGCGCACCCACTGCCAGACTTCCGGCTGGTCGCTGACCGCGCAGGACGTTTTCAACAACGTGATCCGCACCGCTATCGAGGCGATGGCGGCGACGCAAGGCCATACCCAATCGCTGCACACCAACGCGCTGGACGAGGCTCTGGCGCTGCCGACCGACTTCTCCGCCCGCATCGCCCGCAACACCCAGCTTTTCCTGCAACAGGAGAGCGGCACCACGCGCATCATCGATCCCTGGGGCGGCTCGCATTACGTCGAACGGCTCACGCATGATCTCGCAATCAAGGCCTGGGGCCATATTCGCGAAGTCGAGGAACTCGGCGGCATGGCCAGGGCGATCGAGGCCGGCGTGCCGAAGCTGCGCATCGAGGAAGCGGCGGCGCGGACGCAGGCCAGGATCGACGCCGGAGCGCAGGTCGTGATCGGCGTCAACAGGTACAAGCCCGAGCATGAGACGCCGATCGACGTGCTCAGGATCGACAACTCGGCGGTGCGAAGCCTGCAGATCGAGAAACTGAAACGATTGCGCGGCGAGCGCAGGCAGGAGGATGTCGATGCCGCGCTGGCGGCGCTGACGCGCTCGGCCGGCGAAGGCAACGGCAACCTGCTGGCGCTCGCGATCGACGCCGCGCGCGCCAAGGCGACCGTCGGCGAAATTTCCGACGCAATGGAGAAGGTGTTCGGCCGGCATCGCGCCGAGATCAGGTCGATCACCGGGGTCTACAAGCGCGAGGTGTCCGCGATGTCCGACAAGGTGGAGCAGCTGCAACGGCTCATCGACGCCTTCGATGAGGCCGAGGGCCGCCGTCCGCGAATTCTCGTCGCCAAGATCGGCCAGGACGGCCACGACCGCGGCCAGAAAGTGATCGCTTCCGCCTTCGCCGATATCGGCTTCGACGTCGATATCGGACCGTTGTTCGCGACAGCGGAGGAAGCCGCGCGGCAGGCGATCGAGAACGACGTGCACATTCTCGGCGTGTCCTCGCTCGCCGCCGCGCATCTGACCGCGGTGCCGGAACTGAAGGCAGCGCTGACAAGACATGGCCGCGACGACATCATGATCATCGTCGGCGGCGTGGTGCCGCCGCAGGACTACGATGCGCTTTATAAAGCCGGCGCGGAGGCGATCTTTCCTCCCGGCACGGTGATCGCAGACGCCGCCGAAGACCTGATCCGCAAGCTCAGCGCGCGGCTCGGACACGGAACGACGATGGAGTAGCACAGGCGTTCTTAAACTCTCCACAAATGACCATCATGCCCGCGCTTGTCGCGCGCATCCACGTCTCTATGATCCGGACTCCAGGACGCGGATGGCCGGGACATAGGCGAGCGAAGCGACGCCGTTCTTCGAACGGCTATGCCCGGCCATGACGAGGGTTGCCATGATCACCAGACTGAGTTCCATCGTGATTTCGCTTCAGAAATTTTCATGTCTCGCGGCAGCCCTGGTACTCGCAGGCATCGCTCCCACCATCGCGGCCCAACCCAAGCCCGACGTCGCCGTCAAGACGAAATACATCGACGCCAGCGTCACGCTCGACAAGCAGATCAGGGCCAATGCGCCGCTGGCGGAGAACCTGCTCGCGGAAGGCAAGCATTGGGTCGAGAAGAACCGCGCGGATGCGGCGAAGGAATTCAAGACATCGCCGGAATTATTCCGCGACGGTCGCGCTTGGACCTTCGAACGCAGTTACGCCCAAACGTCGAATGTCGGTGACCGGTACGTCAGCATCGTGCGCACCGACTATGTCTATACCGGGCGCGCGCATCCCAATACGCTCATTGATACGATCCTTTGGGACGAAGAGACGAGGAAGCAGATCAGCATCCGTCCGTTCTTTAAGGAAACCGCCGACACCGGCCCAACGCTGAAAACGCTGCGCAACGCCGCTATCGCCGCCGTAAAGGCCGAGAAGAAGGAACGCGGCATCGAGGATTCCGGCGACATCGACTGGTACCAGGGCATATTGCCAGCGCTGCTGAAGGTCGGAGCCATATCGCTGGCCCCTTCCACCGTGGCCGGCAAGAGCGCCGGCCTCGCGTTTCATTACTCGCCCTACGCAGTCGGTCCCTACGCCGAGGGTTCATATACCGTGTTCGTGCCGTGGGAGACCTTCAAGGCGCATCTGTCGCCGCAGGGCCTTGCGATCTTCGGCGGCGACCGCCCTCCCGATACGAAGCCTGACGCCGAATGAACCGCCCGCTCGCTATCCCCGGCATCGCCGCCGATATCCGCGCCGGCAACCGCGCGGCGCTGGCGCGCGCCATCACCCTGATCGAAAGCCGCCGCGCCGATCACGAGGCTACCGCGCGCGAACTGGTGCAGGAGCTTCTGCCGGCGACCGGCAACGCCATCCGCGTCGGCATCACCGGCTCGCCGGGTGTCGGCAAGTCCACCACCATCGATGCACTCGGCATGGACCTGATCGCGCGTGGCCACAGGATCGCGGTGCTGGCGGTTGATCCTTCCTCGGTGCGCAGCGGCGGCTCGATCCTCGGCGACAAGACGCGGATGGCGAGGCTGGCGGCGGCGGAAGCCGCCTACATCCGGCCCTCGCCCGCCGCCGGAACGCTCGGGGGCGTCGCGGCCAGAACCCGCGAGGCGATGCTGTTGTGCGAAGCGGCGGGCTTCGACGTGATCCTGGTGGAAACCGTGGGAACGGGACAGTCGGAAACCGCCGTGTACGACATGACGGATTTCTTCCTCGCCTTGATGCTGCCCGGCGCGGGCGACGAACTGCAAGGCATCAAGAAAGGTCTGGTCGAACTCGCCGACATGATCGCGGTCAACAAGGCTGACGGCGATAATCTGTCACGCGCCAACACCGCCGCCGCGGCCTATCGCTCCGCGATGAAAATTCTCGTCCCCCGCTCGCAGCACTGGTCTCCGCCGGTGCTGACCTACTCAGGGCTGACCGGATCAGGCATCCCGGAGCTGTGGCGGAAGATCGTCGAGCACCGCGCCGCGATGAACAGATCCGGCGAGTTCGCGCAGCGGCGCAGCCGGCAGCAGGTGAAGTGGATGTGGTCGATGTTCGAGGATCGCATCAAGGCGCGCCTGCGCAACGATCCAGTGATCCGCGAGAAAGTGAAGGCGACCGAGGCCGCGGTTTCCGAGGGCCGCGTCACGCCGGCGCTGGGAGCAAGCCAGATCGCGGAACTGCTGCGGTGAATTGCGCTGTTTCCACGATCGTCATACTCGGCCGTAGCAGTTCGAAGAACGGCGGCGTTTCGCTCGCCTGTGTGCCGGGCATCCACGTCTTCCCTAGTGGCAGACTTCCAAAGGCAAGACGTGGATGGCCGGGACAAGCCCGGCCATGACGACGTCCCTTCGTGTCCTCATCACCGGCTTCGGCCCGTTTCCCGGCGCGCCGTTCAATCCGACTGTTCCGCTGGTGAAGCAACTCGCGAGATTGCGCCGGCCCGCGCTGGACGACGTTACGATCACAACCCACATCTTCGATGTCGCGTATGCGACGGTGGATTCTGAACTGCCGCGGCTTCTTGCGACGCATCGTCCGCACGCGCTCCTGATGTTCGGTCTCGCGGCGCGCACCCGCTGGCTGCGGATCGAGACGCGCGCGCGAAACGCAATGACGACGATCTGGCCGGACCAGCACGGGGCGCGGATTCGCAAGGGCGCGATCGCGGGCACGGCGAATGCGCGTGCGTTCGGGCCGCATGTTTTCAAGCTGCTGCACGCGGCACGCCGGACGGGCATCGACGCCCGCGCCTCCCGCGATGCCGGCAGCTACCTTTGCAATTATCTCTGCTGGCGCGCCGTCGAGGCCGCCGATCATCAGGCAGGGCCGCGGCTCGCCGCGTTCATTCATGTTCCGGCGCTGAAACGCGACGGCTCGGCTGCCGTTCCCGGCGGCATGACGCTGGCGCATCTCGTCGATGCCGGCGAGGCCATGCTCATGGAAATGGTGAAAGCGGCGCGGCAGACGAGGCTATAGAGCTTTCAGGCGAAGCATGTCCTTGGGGTCGACCCGGAATCCGGTTCGCGTGACAAGACCGTCAAATCAAATGGACAGCCATATTCGAAACGGGCACTGTGCCGCGCAATAAAGCATGATCCCGACCCGAAGGGCCGCGCCAGCGCAGAGTGGAAACCGGTTTTCGGATATGATCACGCTCAATCGCAAAGAGATAAAGCCGGAGTCTGATTCAACGCGGTTGAATCAGACTCCGGCGGCATCGATATGGCTGCGTACCGATCCTTTCGAGACACATCGATGACCGACGCCGATATGGACGGATGGGTGTCGCGAGCCCATCAGCCGAGAGGGTTCCCTGAATTCGTCGCCCTCGTCGCCTGCATCATGGCGCTGAACCCGATCGCGACCGACATGATGCTGCCGGCGATGCCGGACGTCCGCGATGCCTACGCCATCGTTCACCCCAATCATGTCCAGGCCGTAATCTCGGTGTATCTGGCCGGCTTCGGCGCGGGCCAGTTCATCATGGGTCCGCTGTCGGACCGGTTCGGCCGCCGCCCGATCCTGATCGGCGGAATGCTGCTCTACAGCGCGGCTGGCCTGTTGTCGGTGGTCGCGTCCTCGTTTGAAACGATGCTGCTGGCGCGCGTGCTGCAGGGAATCGGAAGTTCGGCCGCCCGCGTCATCGCCACCTCTATCGTGCGCGACTGCTACAGTGGCCGGCGCATGGCGAGCGTGATGTCGCTTGCGATGATGATCTTCATCTCGGTGCCCGTGCTTGCGCCATCACTCGGACAGGCGATCCTGCTGTTCTCGGAATGGCGCGGCATCTTCGTGGTGCTGACCGCCTACGGCCTGCTCGCTTTGCTGTGGTGCGCGCTCCGATTGCCAGAGACCCTGCCGCCCGCGGGGCGCAAGCCGCTGACCGCCGCAAACGTCTTCGACGCATTCCGTCAGACCGTCACCAACCGGCAGACCATCGGCTACGCGCTCGCGGCCGGCGGCGTGCAGAGCGTGCTGTTCGCCTATGTCTTTTGTTCGCAACAGATCTTCACCGGGATCTACGGCCTCGGCGACTATTTCCCGCTCGCCTTCGCCGCCATCGCCACCGGCCTCGCCGCCGCTGGTTTTCTGAACGCCCGCATCGTCGGCCGGTTCGGCATGCGGGTGATTTCGCACGGCGCGTTGACGGGATCGGTGGTGATTGCTGCGCTGACGTTGCTCGCGGCGTGGCAGGGCTGGCTATCGTTTCCGGTTTACATGGTGTTTGCGATCGGCACGATGTTCGCGTTCGGGCTGATGTTCTCAAACTTCACCGCGCTCGCGATGGAGCCGCAAGGCCATATCGCCGGAACCGCCTCATCCCTGTTCGGCTCGATCACGACATTGATAGGCAGCGGCGTCGGCGCCATGATCGGACAGGACTTCAACGGCACCATGCTGCGGTTCACAGCAAGCGCCTTCCTTTGCACCATCGCCGCTTTGGTCGTCGTGATCGTTGTCGAGCGCGGACGGTTGTTCGTGCCCCACAACCCCGCGGTCCCGCCGCCGCGTTAACGCGAACCGATTTCCATCCCCAGGGTCAGGCTCGGGGACATGCCTTGCTCGAAAACACGATCGACGTAAGATGCTCGCCTGCCTCAAAAGGATCCGCCATCCATGGATATCGACCGCCGCCATATCCTCGGAGCTTCCGCCGCCGGCATCATCGGTGCGCAGGCGATGCCGGCGAATGCAGTTCGCGCGGCGCCGCTGACATCGACGCTCGGGCGCGATGCCGCTCATTACGGCGTGCGGCCCAACGCCACCGGCGACCAGACCCGCGCGCTGCAACGGGCGATCAATGAGGCCGCGCGCGCCAACGCACCGCTCGCGCTTTCCCCCGGCGTCTATCGCACGGGACCGTTGTTGCTCGCGAAGGGATCGCAACTTGTCGGCGTGCGCGGCGCGACCACGCTCGCCTTCACCGGCGGCGCTTCGCTACTGGCAGCCGAGGGCGCGGACCACATCGGCCTCAGCGATCTCACCCTCGATGGCGGCGGCGTTCCCCTTCCCGATCGGCGCGGTCTGGTCCATTGCCTCGGCGGACGCGATGTCAGGATCATGGATTGCGCGATCACCGGCAGCGGCGGCAACGGCATCTGGCTCGAAAATGCCGCCGGCGAGATCAGCGGCAATCTCATCGAGAAGATCGAGACGACGGGAATCGTCTCCTTCGATGCACTCGGATTGACGATCGCGCGCAACACCATTCGCCAGACAAGGGATAACGGCATCGAGATCCTGCGCACCGCCATCGGCGACGACGGCTCGATCGTCACCGGCAACCGGATCGAGAACATCAAGGCGGGCCAGGGCGGCTCCGGCCAGCACGGCAACGCCATCAACGCCTTCCGCGCCGGCAATGTCATCGTCAGCGGCAACCGCATCAGCGACTGCGATTACTCCGCCGTGCGCGGCAACTCGGCATCCAACATTCAGATCACCGGCAACAGCATCAGCAATGTGCGCGAGGTGGCGCTCTATTCCGAATTCGCCTTCGAGGGCGCGGTGATCGCCGGCAACACCGTGGACGGCGCGGCGGTCGGCGTCTCCGTCAGCAACTTCAACAAGGGCGGCCGGCTTGCGGTCGTGCAAGGCAACATCATCCGCAACCTGTTGCCGAAGCGACCGATCGGCACCGCGCCCGACGACGACGCCGGCATCGGCATCTATATCGAGGCGGATACGTCGGTGACCGGAAACCTCATCGAGAACGCACCGTCGTTCGGCATCATCGCGGGCTGGGGCAAATATCTCCGCGATGTCGCGATCACCGGCAATGTCATCCGTAAAACCTTCATCGGCATCGGAGTTTCGGTCGTGGACGGCGCAGGCACGGCGCTGGTCAACACCAACGTGATTTCGGATGCGCCGCGCGGCGCGGTGGTCGGACTTGACCACGCCAGGCCCGTGACGCCGGATCTTTCCGCCGCTGGCGCCGCCAAGTTCACGCAGATCGTCATCGGCGCCAACGCGGTGCGTTGAAATGAGTTTCTATAGCGTTTTGAGCGAAGCAGGTCCTCGGGCCCGACCCGAGGATGGAATCCGGTTCGCGTGAAGACGACGCGTCAGAACATAAAGACAGGGTCTCTCCCCGTTTCCATGAAGCGGTGAAGGACTCTGATGTGACGTACTCCTTCGCGACGGATCACCCTGTTCTGGCGTATCGAAGGATCGGATAGCGCATCTGAAGGGTTTTCAGATCCGGCAAAATCCCCGTCGGCCGATCAGCATCCCGCGCATTCTTTCCGGCCGGCACTTCGTCCTTCGCTCGCGGCGTCGCCCCTTCCTGTAAGCCGACAACCACCCGCGGCGCGTAAGGTATCGCAGCTCCGGCTGACGACTGCCCGGCGCCATGCTGAGAAACGGCAGGGGTTTGCGAAGGCCGATCGAGCCGCGACCAGTCGAATGCCCGATTGTCCGGCGTCGCCTCGCGCTGGGCCAGCGCGCGCCAGGTTTCGACGACGGCCTTTGCCTCACGCAGGTTGTCCATGAAGGCATTTTCGGAATGGTAGCGTCGCCACCTGCCGCTTTCATAAAGCTCGATCAGAAAATCGAGCCGCTGTTCGGCAAGCACACACCATCGATTGAGGATGTCTTGAGCGAGGTCGGGCGCGCGCCCGGCGTCGTATCGTTGGGTCATGGTTGGGGACAGTCCGCAGGGAGGAAAACGGACGCAGACGCAACGAACCGAATCAATTCAGGCAATTTCTGGATATTCTGTGGAAAACTTTGGCGAAGTCCAGCACTTTGTGGCGTGAATATGTCCCCACTGTGGAAGCGGCCTCAGGATGGGGGTCATGCGCGGCTTCGCGAGACGTCGAGACAGGTGTCCGGACGGCCGGGTCCACAAGACTGCGACAAGGGGGAAGCCGTGGTTACTCGGCCGGGAATGGAATGGCGGGCATGATCCGATCAGGTTGAATCCGACCACGCCCTGAAATGATTATTCGGTCGCATCTTCTTTCGGCGAACAGGTCTTCCGCTTCGCGGCCGATCGAGACAAACCTGACCTGCAACGAAAAACCCCGCCTTCTTGGCGGGGTTTGAAGATCACCACTTCCGGCTACCGAACCAATCGTCGATTTCCTTCTTGGCCTGATCTTTCTGGTATCCGTAGCGCTCCTGAATTTTTCCTTCGAGCTGTTCACGCTTGCCGTTGATGACATCAAGATCATCGTCCGTCAGCTTGCCCCATTTCTCCTTCACGGAGCCCTTGAGTTGTTTCCAGCTTCCTTCGACACGATTCCAGTCCATCGCAATCTCCCTTGTTGCCGGGATATAATACGGAGATGGCCCAGTCGTTCCCGAGCAAGCGAAGCCGGATAGAGGATGGTGAGCGAGAGGAGCATGGAGATCAAAGAAAAACCCCGCCGAAGCGGGGTTTGAAACTCAGTAACGATAGAAGCGTCGGGGAGCATAGTACCGGGGACCATAGAAGCGACGCGGCGCATAGTATCTCCGACCATAACCATATCTCGGACCGAAGCCATATCGCGGGCCGAAGCCGTACCGCGGCCGATAATATCGGCGGCCATAGCCATAGTACTGGACCTGCTCGACGTGAGGCGTGACACCTGCGGGAGCAACAATCGCGGCTGGCGACAAAGGAGCTGCCGAGGCGGTGTGGCTACCAAGGACTGCGACGAGTCCGGCCATCACGGCGGCCGCGGCGACAAGTTTAAGGTTCCAGATGATTCTCAATTTTACGCTCCTTCTTTCGTTCCAAACGCCTCATACCCGAAGCTTTATTTACGGGCGGAGAGTTCCGTTTCCAGTTCGTCAGAACTCCCCTGGACGACAGGCAGGTCAAATTCGCATTCTGCCGCGGCCAAAATTTGGCATTCGAACATCCAGTCAATGAGAAGACCCGTCCGGGGGGACAACCGGACGGGTCAAGCCATATGGGCGCTGGGGTGGATGGGCGCTCGCGCCTGATATAGCCTCGGGGAGTTTGGCCTCCCACACTTGTTCTGTCGTCGCGCCCCGGAAAAACGTTCAAGACGATCTGAAAATTTTTAAAGGGTATGGAAAGGTTATCTATCTCGCGGACGGATCAGCGCCGCGCGATTCCAGACCCGCCGGCGCCGGCTGCTGCTCGCTTGAAGACGCGGTTTCACCAGCCGCTTCATCGGCGCTACCGGATACGACAGTCGCCGGACCGGACACCGCGATGGCCGGCATCTCCTTGTCAGCGGCGGGACCGGCGTTGTCCGGGACAGACTGCACCGCGCGATACGCATCCGCCTGACCGGCCCCGAACAGATCATCGCGGCCCGGCGCCCCGAGGTCCCGCGCGCTCGTCATCAGGATGGCCCGGACTTCGGCGGGTTTCAGCGCCGGACGACGCTCCAGGATCAGCGCTGCGAGACCGCTGATGTAAGCCGCGGCGAATGAAGTCCCCGACGTCATCTGATATTTACGGTCCGGCGCGGGAAGGAAGATATCGACGCCGGGAGCCGCGACCGCGACATGACTGCCGCGATTGGAGGCCGGGAACAGCCGGTCGTCCGCATCGGTCGCGCTGACCGCGATCACCTGCGCGGCGGCGGCCGGATGGAGCGGCGGCGATTTTGGACCTGCATTGCCGCTCGCGGCCACCAGGACGATGCCCTTCTCCGCCGCGGCGGCAATGCCGCGCGAGACCAGTGCATCCTTCGGACCAGCGAAACTCATATTGATGATCCGCGCGCCATAAGCCGCCGCGTGATCGAGACTTCTCAAGATGGTGAACGAGGTGCTCTCGGCCGCACCCTGCGTCACGCCGAACGCGCGGATCGCGAGAATCCTCGCGGACGGCGCGCTCCCCATCAGCCGCGCATGGGCGACGATCGCGCCGGCAACCCCGGTGCCGTGAACGTGCGGCTTACCCTTGCCGTCGAGCGCGTCGAAACTCGCCGCTATCGAGCCGGCGAGTTCAGGATGATCGACGTCGATCGCGGAATCGATCACCGCGACAATGACGCCCTCGCCATTTGCCAGCCTATGCGCTTCGGGCAACCGCAGCTTCGCCAGCGCATATTGCGCAGGATCGCCTTCGGTGACGGCCTCCGTATTCTGGTCCTGCAGAATATAACGGAAATTCGGCTGCGCCGAACGCACGGCCTCATCGGCGCGCAGTTCGCGTTGCACATCCTCGACCGGCCGGCGGCCTGCGATGCGGAACAGGCTGACCGTACTGCCGGTCAGCGGAAAATCCTGCGAGGCGATTAGCTGCAACCAGTGCCGCCGCGCCAGCGCCGTGAGTTGCGCTTCCCCCATCGTTTCCGTCTCGGCGACGATCTCGCCGGGCAGATAATTGCGCGTCACCGCCGCCTGCCCCGCATTGCGGCGAGGCCCGCTGTTCTGATCCCGAGGCGGCGGGCCATTGCCTCCGAGGTCGACCACGAACGGACGGCCGTTGCAGTCGCCGCTCATCGCTCCATTGCCGCGGGCGCAAGCCGGAAAGGTGTTGGGCGCGTAGCGAATGTAGGAAATACCTGACGCCGTGACCCCGATAACCGGCTTTCGCGGCTTTCGTTCACGGCTGACCGTCTTGCGGGGCTGGGGACGCGATGGCCGGCGGTTCACATTTTCGTCGCGCTCGATGGCGCGGTCAGGGACTTCGACATAGGGGGCCCTGCTGGAAGCTCCCGTCGCGCCGAGCATCAGCCCGTAGCCCAAACCCAGACCCAGGCCCAAACCCGATCCCAAGCCCGACCCCATGCCGCGCGGTCCCCCGCCCCGGTCAGGAAATCCGGTCATGCCGCCGCCCGGCGATGGCATCGGCGCGCGCCCCTGCATACCGAAGCTCGGAGAGCCCCTGAAACCTTGCATATTGCCTTGCGCATGGGCTGGCGAAGCATCGCTTGCGAGCCAGCACAGACCCGTCAGGGCAAAGAGCGCGCCGCTCCATTTCATTCTGCCCGTCATGCGCTGGCGCATCACGCGGTTCTCCATCGTGGACTTTTCTCATACCTCAAGGCGGAAACGGGTCACGATCGGAATAAAGTTCACGTCCGCTACTCGGCAGGCACCGCCAGGTTGACGATCCTTTCGCCCTGGAGCTTGCTCAACAGGCCAGGAAGATCCTTGTGCTGATCGAAGCGCAGCCGGAACAGGCCATTGCGGGAGGTCGAAACGACCGTCACCTGATAACTGTCCAGGAATTCAGCGATATCCGACATGCGGGCGTCCGGTGCGAACCGCACCAGTGCCTGCGGTCCCGATTCCACGCTCAATCCGCGGGTCAACGGCGCATCCGGCGCGCGGTGAGAGGCGGTCTGGAACGATTGGCCGCCATCGTCCTTCGCCAGCATCGCGGCGATCACGCCGGCCTGAAGCACCACCACCAGCGCTCCGACCGCGCCGGCGGCCGCCAGCGCGCGCGGCGAGAGGTCGCCGAAGAACCGCGACAGACGCGCCAACAGGCCAACGCGCGCTACCGGAACCCGCGCTGCCGGCTCGGCCTCGATCGCGGCGAACAGCTTGTGCATCGCGCCGGCGGACGGAGCGCCGAGGCTTTCATTGAGCGAAATGGTTTCGGCGTACTCATCCCGGATTACCGCATATTGCTTCGCCAGGCCCGGATCGCTGGCAAGCGCTTCCTCGACCCGGCGTGTGTCACGCGCGCTTAGCGTACCGGCGGCATGCCACGGCAACAGCCCTTCGACATCTCCCGGCCCGCCGTCCGCAACCCTCTTCGCCACTGTCATGGCCATCCTCGTTCTATTCCGGCTTCCTGCAGCAGACCGGCCAGTTTCTTGCGCGCGTAGAACAGCCGCGTCTTCACGGTGTTCTCGGGAATTCCGACAATCTCGGCGACCTCTTCCACCGATTTCTCGTGATAGTAGACGAGATCGACGATCTCCCGGTGCTCCGCTGAAAGCTGCATCAGGCACTTGCGCAACGCGTTACCCGTATCCTTTTTCTGTACCGTCACCTCCGGGTCATCGGACTGATCCTCGATCTCATTGGCTGTCTCATCGTCCAGTTCGGCATCCTTCCTGCGGCGAAGCGCAGAAAGGGCCTTGAAACGCATGATTGCCAGCAGCCAGGTGGAGACGGCGGATCGGCCTTCGAACTTGCCAGCCTGACGCCATACATCGAGAAAAACCTCGCTGATAAGGTCTTCGGCGATCTGTTCGTTCCGCACGAGCCTCAGTCCAAACCGAAAGACCTTAACGTGATGGCGCCCGTACAGCACCTGCATGGCGAGGCGGTCGCCCTGAGCGATCCGGGCAATCAGAGCTTCATCGGAAGCCGCCTGTGTCGCGCTCATTGGCCGTCTCGTGGAATTGGTCGGGATTGCAGGAAAGAAGGTTCGATTGGCAAAGTAAAATCTTCTCAATTTACAGATATCAGCCGTCCGGCCGTGGCTAGATCACGATGGTTTTGGATCGAATCGATCCAAAACCATCGTGATCTATTCCAACATTTTAGAGCGGGATGCGGGCGGAAAACCGCTACACACTTTTCCTCATCCCGCTCTAGGTTGTGCCCGAATCGGCGGAAAGGGCAAGCGCCAGAGAGTCCGGAAGAGGGCCGCCTCACAAGAGGCCGTCCGACACCGAAGCCAAAATCCGCAACCCGCTCAGGCAAGCGGAAATTTCCGTTTGGAAATAATGCATTAAGCATATTCGAGGCGCCGGGGCCAGTATACCCGGACTTTAAGGCTTTCACCTTAAATTCCTGCGCTGCTACCCATCCATATTGATTCCGCCGCGTTCGGCGGGCCGCAATCCCCGGATCAGAACGACCGGAACATCGCCGCGGACACCGGGACAGAGCCACTCCAGGAAAGAGCCATGGCTTCCAAATCGGCAGGGTCGGCGGATCTGCTCGATGAGCTCCAGACCGTTCTCGTCCATGGACGATCGCGCGGCGGATCGAAACGCTGCGGCGGGTCACCGACCTGTTCCTGAACAGCACGGTCGATTATTCCGACGAGCAGGTCACGCTCTTCGATGACGTTTTCAACTGCCTGATCCGCCATATCGAGAGTTCGGCGAAAGCACTGCTTGCCAGGCGTCTTGCTCCTGTCGCCAAGGCTCCGCCGCAGATCATTCGCGCCCTCGCCTTCGACGACCTAATCGAAGTCGCGGCTCCGGTGCTGTCGCAATCCGAGCGGCTCAGCGATGACGCGCTGATCGAGAACGTCCGCAGCAAAAGCCAGGCTCATTTGCTGGCGATCTCCACGCGCAGAGTCTTGAGCGCCGCGGTCACCGACGCGCTGATCGAGCGGGGCAACGACGCCGTCGTCAAAAGCACCGTCAACAATGCCGACGCGGAATTCTCCGAATTCGGCTTCACGCGGCTGGTCGAACGCGCCGAAGGCGACGACGACATGGCAACCTGCATCGGAATGCGGCCGTCGATCCCCCGGCATCACTATTTGAAGCTGATCGCCAAGGCCTCCGCCACGGTGCGGGCGCGTCTCGCGGCGGCTTACCCCCAACAGGCGAACGACGTTTCGGCCGTGGTCGGCGAGGTGGCGCGGCGCGCACGCTCGGCGCCAGAGGCGATCGGAAGGGAAACCACGATCGCGCACGGACTGGTCAGGTCGCTGTACGAAGACGGACGGCTGGACGAGCAGGAAGTCGCCTCGTTCGCGGAAGCCAGAAAGTTCGACGAAACCAATGCCGCCATCGCCTGCCTCGCCAACGTTTCGATCTCAATCGCCGAAAAAATGATGGTCGAATCCGATACCGAAGGCGTCCTTATCCTGGCCAAGGTCAGCGGCCTCTCCTGGACAACGGTGAGAACCATCATCGACATGCGCCGCGATCTGACGCAGGTCGAAGTGACGGATATCGAAGCCGCGAGACAGACTTACGAACGTCTGCGCCAATCCACGGCGCAGCAAGTGCTGCGGTTCCATCGAACGCAACAAGCAGTTCCGGCCGGCGACGGATGACCGCGGTTTCGCCGTTAAGGTCGAAAAATTCCCTTTTTCTGCCCCGGTCTGGCCACTCCCGCCGTTTCTCTTGCCGATCAGGGACCGACAAACGGGGAGATCGTCATGAGCATCGGAGCCAGCGGGCGCTCGGCGTTGATCATCGCAGCGGGGCTTTTACTGGGCTTCGCGGGGCCAATGCGCGCGACCGACAGCGCCGCGGAACCCGCAGGCGTGGCCGCCGCCACCCATCCCGGACAGGCGGGAGCGCCGATCAAGCTTGGCAAGTTTTCCAAGCACCGCGCGCACAAGCGGCACGCCGCACGCACACGAAAAGTCAAACCTGAACCCAGAGCCAATGTAAAAGCGGAGGAAACGACCGCCTCCACAGCCCAGGACAGCAACAAGCCCATACCGCTGCCGCCGACGATCGCCAACGCAAACGCCAGCGTCGAGATGCCCGCCGGCACCGCAGGGTTGTCGGGGGACGATTCCCCAAAAACCGAAGCAAGCGCGCTTGCCAACAGCGCCGGCGAGATGCTGGCCGTCAATCAGGAAGACGGCGCGCTGCCCCCCGACAACACCTCCTCCCCCGCGGCTCGCGTTGATATCGTTTCCTCCGATGAGATCAATGAAATCGATCGCACGGTGGCCGGGAACCATCAGGTTGCACCAAGCCTGGCATTGGCCTCGATTGACATCGCACCGACCTCTCATAACGCCGATACCGGCCAGACCGCCGCGAACGACAGTTCTACCTGGAACCAGACCTCCTTGATCGGCAAGATCTTCATCGCCTTCGGCGGCCTGCTCATGATCGGCTCCGCCGCCCGGATGTTCATGGCCTGATATCCGCACACGGCCGCTGATCGCGCGAAGAAAACACATCGAGTCAAAATCCGGGCGCCCCGCTTCTGATGACCCCAGAAGCGGGAAGGTTTCACCCGCTTCGCGCGGGAACGGTCCACACGACCTTGCGGCGCGAGTCGACCGCGGGCACATTGTCGTCGGTCGCCACGTACTCCTCACGACCGGCCAGGGCGTTTTCAAGCGAATCATGTCCTCGGGCTTGACCCGAGGATGGACACCGGTTCGCGTAAAGAAAACGCGTCAGATCAAAGTAAGAGCCCGCTTCTGGTTCTACCAGAAGCGGAAAGGCTCTATCACAAAGCGGGACCGACCATGCGCACTTTCGAGCACATCATCATCGAGAGCAAGGACCAGGTCGGCGTCATCCGATTGAACCGCCCGAAAATGCTCAACGCGCTGTCTTTCGCGGTGCTTCGCGAGATCGCAGCGGCGGTCGACGGGTTCGAGGCCGACGACGGAATCGGATGCATCCTGATCACCGGCAACGAGAAGGCATTCGCCGCCGGAGCCGACATCAAGGAGATGCAGCCGAAAAGCTTCATCGATATGCTCAACGAGGACTTCAAGGCCATCGGCGGCGACCGTATCGCCACCTGCCGCAAGCCGACGATCGCGGCGGTCAGCGGCTACGCGCTCGGCGGCGGCTGCGAACTGGCCATGATGTGCGACATCATCATCGCCTCCGACAACGCGACATTCGGCCAACCCGAAATCACCCTCGGCACCATTCCCGGCATCGGCGGCACGCAGCGCCTGACCCGCGCCATCGGCAAGGCCAAGGCGATGGACCTCTGCCTCACCGGGCGGATGATGGACGCAGCCGAGGCGGAGCGTTCGGGCCTCGTCAGTCGCGTCGTGCCCGTCGACAAGCTG
This sequence comes from Nitrobacter winogradskyi Nb-255, assembly GCF_000012725.1. NCBI lineage: Bacteria > Pseudomonadati > Pseudomonadota > Alphaproteobacteria > Hyphomicrobiales > Nitrobacteraceae > Nitrobacter > Nitrobacter winogradskyi. Next base: position 2,449,403 of record NC_007406.1, read on the forward strand.
ATGGACGAGGCGATGGCTGCCGCGAAAAAAATCGCGTCGATGTCGCGTCCAGCCGCGGCGATGGCGAAGGACGCCGTGAACCGCGCCTTCGAAACCACGCTGTCGGAAGGCATGAACGTCGAGCGCGACCTGTTTCGTGCGACCTTCGCGCTGGAGGATCGCGCCGAAGGCATGGCGGCGTTCATCGAGAAGCGCAAGCCGACCAACAAGAACCGATGACCTATCGTTCTCGCTCAGCGCGCGAGGCGACTGCGGCACCGTGTTTTACTTCCCGCTCTCCTTCAGCGCGCCATTGAGCAGCGCACGGTAGAGCCTGTCTGATAACGTCGTCGGATGATCGAGCCCCATGCGGGCGAGCGCGGGCTGAGTCGACACATCGCCGGGACGCAATCCCTTCATCAGCAAACCCATCAGCGAGAGCGGGGAGCGCGATGCGTCGCGCAAGGTTTCAAGCGCAGGGATCAGCCGCTGCTCGACTTCGGTGAAGTCGCTGCCGAAGGGAAACCGCGGCAGCAGCCCGGCCGCGTGCGCAGGCCTCAACGCAGCCTTGATCCGGCCGGCGAAATTCTCGCGATGAACGGCAGGTATCTCATGGCTTTTCGGCAACTTGCCGGCGTCCTTGGCCTGCCGCATCAGCTCGGCCTGAAAACGCGAATCCGCCACGTTGAGCATCGCCGCGATCACGTCGGCATCGGATTTTCCGCGCAGGTCCGCGACCCCGTATTCGGTGACGACGATATCACGCAGGTGGCGCGGAACGGTGGCATGACCGTAAGCCCAGCGGATGTTCGACACCACGCCGCTTTTCTCCCGCCTGCTCGCCTCCAGCGTGAGGATCGAACGAGCGCCTTGAAGCGCGAAAGCCTGCGCCACGAAATTGTACTGACCGCCGACGCCGCTCACCACCTGACCGTTCTCGAGACCGTCGGAAACCGCAGCCCCCATCAGGGTCGCCATCATCGTATTATTGACGAAACGAGCATCAACGCGGGCGTGGCGCTTGCCGGCCTCATCGCCATAAAGATCATTGGTGAAAGACACCGCCGTCATCTGAATGCGGGATAGTTCGTCCGGCGTCATCTCGCGCAAGGCGCGGTAGAACGATTGCGATCCGAGGAAGAACGCGCCATGCAGGACGGCGCCGTCGACCTCGCGCTTCAACACGCCCGCCTTGATCAACCCGAGAAACGCCTCGAACACCATTTCGCTGACGCCATAAAGGCCGATCGCGAACGGCGCGGTCTCCGCCATCGTCCTGTCCGGCGCAAGCCGCGTAGCGATCTCGCGGAAACGCGCGTTGTCGCGGTGACGAAGGATCAGGCTTTGCGCCAGCGCGTCGCTGGTCTGGCCAATACCGATCTGCAGGCTGCCGCCATCCCTGATCAATCCGGCGGTATGCAGGCCGATGGCATATTTGGTGTCGGATACCGGCTCTGACGGCGGCGCGAATAACGGAAAGTCTGTAGCGGGACTGTCGAGGACTGCGCTGAATTCGCTGGCCGGCAAATCGCCCGCCCCCGGCATGAACGGCAATTGCGAATTGACCTGCCCCACCAGCTTGAACGACGCACGGCCGGCGGCGCGGGCGCGCAGGAGATCCAGCGTGGTATCGGTGTTGCAACTCAGGCTGTAGCGCGTCTCGCCGCCGACGACGCGCTTGGCCACAAGTTGCGTGATGACGTTGAGGCCGTGGTCGAGGATATAGGACGCGGCGTGAGTGTAGTTGGCGGCGACGTAGTGTTGCTGGGCATAGGTGTTGCGAAGCCACTTTCCGGCCAGGAAGAAGAATTCGATGATCTTGATGTTCGGCGGCAGGTCACCTTTATGCAACGCGGAGGCGTAGTCGAGGTCCGGCCATTCGCCGAACAGCCTTTCGATCACCGGCGCTATGAACCTTCTTTCCATTTCATTCGACGGGCGCGGCTTCTCCAGCGTCAGCGCCGCGAAAAACGTGAGGTCAAGATCACTATCGGCCGCCGCCCGGCGATACAGCGCATTGGCGATGTGATTGGCCTTGCCGAGCCCGAGCGGCAGTCCCACCGTCAGGCGAGGACCGGTCTCGCGGATGATGTCATCGACGACCGCGGCGGGATCGGTGTAAATCCTGGGCATCAGGTCATTGTCCGCACATCCGTCATGTTATAGCGTTTTCGAGCGAAGTGGATACCGGTTCGCGTGAAGAAAACGCGTTAAATCAAGGTTATAGAGCCTCGCTTCTGATTCTATCAGAAGCGAGAAGGCTCTGGATACGCCTTCATGCTTCCATGTTCCGGTAACGGCCCGCAACCATCCAATGTGATTGCGCTCTCAATCCCTCGATAGCACCAGCCGGTCACGGCGGCGCGCTCTCACACCCTTGGCTTCCAGCCCGGCGACGATCGCGCTGCCGTGCGCCGTGTCCTGCGCCTCGATCACCAGTTCGACCTCGGTCATGTTGGCGGACAGTGCGCTGAACAGGCGCTGATGCTGCACCTCGACGATGTTGCCACGGAGTTCGGCGATGATGCATGCGAGTTCAGCCAGCGCGCCCGGCTTGTCGGAAATCTCCACCACGAGATCGATCAGCCGGCCGTCGCGCACCAGCCCTCGCATCAGCACATTGGCGAGCGTCCGCGTATCGATGTTGCCGCCGGAGACGATCAAGCCGACCTTGCGCCCGACAAACCGTCCGGGATCGCTCATCAGCGCGGCGAGCGCGGCCGCGCCCGCGCCTTCCGTCACGGTCTTCTCGATTTCCAGCATCTGGATGACAGCCTTCTCGATCATGCGCTCAGCCACCGTCACCACCTCGATGCCGTGCTCGCGCAGGATCGCCAGCGGCAGCGCGCCGACATCGCGCACCGCGATGCCTTCGGCGATGGTCGCGCCGCCGACCGAGACCGGACGCCCGGCGAGATGCTGCACCACGGCGGCGTAGGATTCCACCTCGACGCCGATGACCTCGACCTGCGACGTATGATCCGCTGCCGCGATCGCGCAACCTGCGACCAGCCCCCCGCCGCCGACCGGCGTGAGGATGCAGTCGAGGGCCGGTTGATCTTCCAGCATCTCAAGCGCCACCGTGCCCTGCCCGGCGATCACCGCCGGATCATTATAAGGGTGAACAAAGACAAGATTCTCATCGGCGGCCAGTTGCCGGGCAAAGGCGGCGGCTTCCGCCAGGATCTCACCCTCGAGCCGAACCCGCGCGCCCAGCTTCCTGGTTCGCGACACCTTCACGAAAGGCGTCGATTTCGGCATCACGATCGTGGCGGCGATTCCGAGATTGTGAGCGTGATAGGCGACGCCCTGGGCGTGGTTACCCGCGGACATGGCAATGACGCCGCGCTTCGCCTCGTCTTCCGACAGCGTGAGAATCTTGTTGGCGGCGCCGCGCTCCTTGAAAGAGGCGACGAACTGCTGATTTTCCAGCTTGAGCCAGACCTCGGCCCCGGTGATCTCCGACAGCGTGCGCGAATGAACCAGCGGCGTGCGAACGACGCGGCCGGCGAGCCGGGCGGCGGCGGCCTGCAGGTCCGCCGTCCCGATGGATTTGCCCTGCTCCGCGTCGCTCATGCTGGTTCTCCGTAACTGGCGTCTGAACGAGGGGCGCTCAATCCGCCGCAAGAAAGAAATATGAATCGGTACAGCGCGCTCTTGCGACAGAGAGGCGGCTTTTTCAATGAAAATCCCTCGAGCGTGGCAGGATACGCACATTGCGGGGGTGACGGACGCGTTGCGCCGCATGGGCGGGCTGATCACGGCGATCGTCACTGAACGGTTCGGCCGATGCGGCGGGTTGCGGCAGCGGGTGACGGGAAACCAGCGCGTCGTTCGCCAGATGCATCAGTTCGGCTGAACGATCAGCGAGCCTGCTTGCGACAAGATGGACGACCCGCTCCGGGCTGCTCTGGATGAGGCCCTCCACCTCGATCAGCCGCGCGCCCATCACCTCCTTGCGGTAGCGCTCCATGATCTTCGGCCACACCACGATATTGGCAATTCCGGTCTCGTCTTCCAGCGTCATGAAGACGACGCCGTTGGCGCTGCCCGGCCGCTGCCGCACCAGCACCACGCCCGCGCATCTGACGCGCCGCCTGTCATTGGCATGGCAAACCTCGGCGCAACTCGCCACGCCCTCGTTTGATAATGTCCCGCGCAAAAATTCCATCGGATGGCCCTTCAGCGACAACCGCACGGTCTGATAATCGGCTACCACCTGCTCGGATAGCGGCATCGGAGGCAGAGGCGCGGCATGTTCGTCAGGCAGTTCGCGCGCGATGGCGCTTTCGAACAATGGCAGCGGCACGTCATCCGGCAGGCGGCGCACCGCCCATAGCGCCGCGCGGCGGTCCAGCCCGAGCGAGCGAAAGGCATCGGCATCGGCCAGCAGGATCAGAGCTCGCTTCGGCAGTTTCGTGGCGCGGGCAAAGTCCTCAATGGAGGCGAACGGCCTGTGTTGGCGCGCGGCCACGATCCGCTCACCCCAGTCATCGGATGTCAGCGAAGAAGAAAATAGCTGCTCTCGCGACGACGGGTTTGAAGTTCCAATCCACGCACTGCCTGCTCTCTCCCCCCCTGTGGAGGAGAGGTGGAGAGGAGAGCATCTCAAGCACTGGTCTTGTAGCTCACCCCCCTCCCTGACCCTCCCCCACAAGGGGGGAGGGAACAACTCCTTATCGGCCGCCTGCTGCCTGCCCCGCTCCTCATCCTTATCAACCCACTTGAATCCGTCGATCTGGCGAAAGCCGAGACGCACGGCGCAATACCTGCCCGTGCGCTCTTCCAGCGTGTTCTGCGAATGGCTGAACGAGACGTCGACCGGCCGCACCTCGACGCCGTTCTTGCGGGCATCGCCGACGATCTGCGCCGGCGCGTAAAAACCCATCGGCTGCGAATTCAAAAGACCGCAGCAGAATGCATCCGGATGGAAACACTTCAGCCATGCGGACACATAGACAAGCTGCGCAAAGCTCGCCGCGTGGCTTTCGGGAAAACCATAGGATCCGAATCCCTTGATCTGCTCGAAACAGTTTCTCGCGAACACCGGATCATAGCCGCGCGCGATCATGTTGCCGACCATCTTGGCTTCGAATTTTCCGATGGTGCCGACATGACGGAATGTCGCCATGGCGCGACGCAGGCCGTTGGCTTCCTCGGAGGTGAATTTCGCAGCCTCGATGGCGATGCGCATGGCCTGCTCCTGAAACAGCGGCACGCCGAGCGTCTTGTGCAGCACGTTGCGCAATTCGTTCCTGTCGCCGTTCTTCGGATAGGGATAGTCGATCTTCTCCGGGTCCATGGCCCGCCGCTTCAGATAAGGATGCACCATGTCGCCCTGGATCGGTCCGGGGCGAACGATGGCGACCTCGATGACGAGATCGTAGAACGTGCGCGGCCTCAAGCGCGGCAGCATGTTCATCTGGGCGCGGCTTTCGACCTGGAACACGCCGAGGGATTCGCCTCGCTGCAACATCTGATAGACTTCGTCGTCGTCCCTCGACCTGATATCCGCCAGCTCCCGCCGTTCTCCCTTGTGCTCCGCCATCAGATCGAAACATTTGCGAATGCAGGTCAGCATTCCCAGCGCCAGCACGTCGACCTTCATCATCCGGAGCGCGTCGACATCGTCCTTGTCCCACTCGATGAAGGTGCGATTCTCCATCGCCGCATTGCCGATCGGCACATAGGTGTCGAGCCGATCCTGGGTCAGCACATAGCCGCCGACATGCTGTGACAGATGGCGCGGAAACCCGATCAGCTCGGTGGCGAGCGCGACGGCGCGGCGCACCATCGGGTTCCGCGGATCAAATCCCGCCTGCCTGATCTGCGCGTCGCTGACCTCATCGCCCCAGCTTCCCCACACCGTGTCGGCAAGCGCCGCCGTGACATCCTCGGTCAGGCCCAGCGCCTTGCCGACATCGCGGATGGCGCTGCGCGGCCGATAATGAATGACGGTGGCGATAATCGCGGCGCGATGACGGCCATAACGGCGATAGACATACTGCATCACCTCCTCGCGGCGCGAATGCTCGAAATCGACGTCGATATCAGGCGGCTCCAGCCGTTCCCTGGAAATAAAGCGCTCGAACAGCAAGTCGACCTTGGTGGGATCCACCGATGTGACGCCGAGCACGTAGCACACCGCCGAATTCGCAGCCGATCCGCGCCCCTGGCAGAGAATGTCCTGATCGCGCGCCCACCGCACGATGTCGTGCACGGTGAGAAAGTAATGCGCGTATTTGAGCCGCCGGATCAAACGCAACTCCTTGTGCAGGACTTTCCTGGTCCTGGGCGGAATACGCACCGGAAAGTACTTGTGAGCGCCCGCCCACGTCAGATCCTCAAGGTGCCGCTGCGCGCTCTTGCCCAGCGGCACAGGCTCGTCGGGATATTGATACTGAAGCTGGTCGAGCGTGAATTCGATGCGCGATGCGAACCGCATTGTTTCGGCGATCGCTTCCGGGAGATCACGAAACAGCTTCTCCATCTCGCACGCCGATTTCAGATGACGCTCGGCATTGAGTTCAAGCCTTCGGCCGATGGCATCGACCGCGGTCTTTTCGCGAACGCAGGTGAGGACATCCTGCAACGGACGGCGTGCGGGGTGATGGTACAGCACTTCGTTGGTCGCAAGCAGCGGGACATGAGCGGTGGCCGCGATCCGCTGCAATCGCAACAGGCGGCGGCGATCGTCGCCGCGATAGAGCAGACTTGCCGCGAGCCAGACGCCGTCCGCGCTAGCCTGCCTCAACCGGTCCAGCACCTCCATGGCTCTCGCCGTTTCAAGACGATGCGGCAAGGCCAGCACAAGCAGCTGCCCTTCGGAAAAATCCAGAAGATCATCCAGCTTCAGATGGCACTCGCCCTTCGTCGCGGCCCGCTTGCCGCGGGTCAGCAACTGGCAGAGCCGGCCATAGGCATTCCGGTCCCGAGGATAGATGAGAATGTCAGGCGTACCGTCGATGAAGACGAGGCGCGATCCGATCAGCAGCCGCGGCTTATAACGAACTTCGGGATTTTTTAGCTCCGTATAGGCGCGCACCACGCCCGCCAGCGTGTTGCGGTCGGCAATGCCGATGACAGGCAGCCGAAGCTCGCTGGCCTGATGTACATACTCCTGCGGATGCGACGCGCCATGAAGGAACGAGAAGTTGGTGGCGATGCCGATTTCGGCATAGCACGGAGTGTCGCGCGTCGGCCTCATGCGAACATCCCGTGCAAAAACCACCGGAACGTTTGAACTTCACGCCCGTAAATTCCTTCGCGATAAAGCCAATAACGTACGCCTCCCTTATCCTCGGCACGAAAATAATCACGCGTCAGCGCATGGCCATCGGCGCGCGGGACCGCAACCTCGCCTCGCGGCGGACGCAGGCGCATGAATTCATCGTCGGGTTCGGGCGACAAGGCCCGCTCGCAGCGATTCCACCATTCCATGGCAATGCGTTCGGGGCCTTCGACGTGGGCAATGAGACACTGACGATGGCGCCATTTGAACTGCGCCGGCGGGCCATCGGGAAACATCGCCGTCACCTCTATCGGCTCCGGCCGCGCAAACATCCGCAACGGCCGTAACGGCGGCTCGCTTCCGATACGTGCGGGCCACTCGGCGCGCATGGCCATCACGAAATGCTGTTGCGCCGGCAATGAGAGCGCTCCGCGTTCGGGAATATGAGTATCCTGCGGCAGGTGAACGACGACGCGATGGCTGCCGATGCGCGCGGCAATGCGGTCGATCAGCGCCGCCACTTCGTCATTGTCCTGAACGCGCGCATCGAGGTCGCGCTGCTCGTGCACGACGGATTCGGTTCGCACGGCGGACAGCCGCACCAGATCGAAGCCGAAACCGGGATCGAGCGGGTCGGCCAGCGCATCGAGCCGCTCACGGAACAGGCGATCGACGATCTCGCCGCGCGTGACGGGACGGCCGGTTTCCACCGTGATGACGCGCACCGCGCCGTCGGTGCGGAAAAAACCCGCTTCCAGATGCCGTGCGCCCTTGCCCTGTTTTTCCATCGCGGCGATCAGCGTGCGCGCAAGACCCGCCAGCGTCATCGCGATGGCGCTGTCGGTGGCGATCGGCTCGGCGAACCGCTTCTCGACGATATAATCCGGCGGCGGCCTGCGTGGGTTGATGGGCGCGTCGCGCTGCCCCAGCGTCTGTTCCAGGAGCGCCGTGAAAGCTGCCCCAAAACGCGCGGCGATCTCATGGCGTCCGCGTACGGCGACATCGCCGATGGTTTTCAGGCCGGCGCGGCGCAGCCCGCGCGTGATCTCATCATCCGTCCCCAGCGTGAACACCGGCAGCGGCGCGACGGCCTCCAGTTCCTCGCCGGGCGCAACGATCCGGCCATGAACATGACGCGTCAGCGCCCGTGCACAGGCCGGCGTGCCGGCGATGGCCGCGCTGACGGCAAAGCCCTGTCGCGTCAGCGCGCTGCACAACGCATTCATCAGCGCCGCCTCCCCGCCGAACAGATGCGCGCAGCCGGTGATGTCCAGCAGCAAGCCGTGCGGCGGATCGAGCGCCACCAGCGGCGTGAAGCGGTCGCACCAGTCGGCGATGCCGTTCAATGTCCGCGCGTCCGCCGTCTCGTCAGCATCGAACACGTCGATGTCGGGACAGATCGCGCGGGCATTGGCCAGCGGCAGGCCAATCGTCAGGCCGAGGCGCGCGGCCGCGTCATTCAGCGCGGAAATGACCATCGCGTTGTTTTGTTTGGCGACGATGACGCAAGGCCGGTCGTTATCCCGCTCGCCGGAGCGGAACGACTTTCGCCGGATACGGTCGGCCGGCAGGCGCGGCAACCACAGGCTGAGGATGCGCCTGCGGGCCGGAGCACGAGGCGTTACGGAAAAGGCACTCATCACATTTCCATTCCATGATCCACTGACCGGTCTGGCCATGACGATTACGCACAAGCCGGGCTTCGAAGACGGGCGCGCCCCATGCCTGCCAGGCCGCGCACGGCCAGCTCGCCGCCGGGCGCACGATCCATCGTGTCTCCGCCGTCGAAGGCAGCGGCGTCGCCGCCACCCGCAGCAGCAACCCGGTGACGCCGGAATGACGCGCGGCCAGCGTCAGCCTGCGGCTGGCGACGAGATCGAACAGACGCGTCTCGCCCCATATCTCCATCACCACGGCGCCGAGCGCATCGCAGGCCAGCGCGTCGGACGCCGTCCGCAGCGCGCTCTCCGCATCGGCTACGTGGACCATCACCAGAAGACGCGGATCAAGACCGAGTTCGCGCCATCCGCACATCGACAACGCGCCGGATTCGCGTGCGGCAAAATCCTGCCGAACCCAAAGCAGCGGCCGTCTCGCACATATCCTCCGCGCAAGACCCGCGATGAATCCGGTCGCCGCCGCGCTGTGACGTCCTTCCGCAAACACCTCGTGCACGGCGCCGCGCGAGAGCCCGCCCTGCAACACCGCATCCATCTCCGCGTGGTCGAGCGCCGCCCTGCCTAACATTGCGCCGCCATGACAGGTCTCAATCCGCGCGATGCGGTCACGCAGGCGCGCAAGCTTTCCCGCACTGCTTCCGGTTCCAGGCATGATCAAAAATCCGTCCGTGACATCAGAACCCGTGACAAGCCTTAATGTTCACTATATGTTCTAGTAAATGCCCGCCGTGGCCAAGAGTCAACCGGGACCTTTCCGGCGACGCTTTCGCCCGGGGGATCGCCAACCTTGTTTTGGTTGTGGCGCCAAAGGATTGGAAAGCATGAACCTGCAACGCAAGCTGGAAATCCTGGCTGACGCCGCCAAGTACGACGCTTCCTGCGCCTCCAGCGGCACGGAACTGCGGGACAGCCGCGACGGCAAGGGTCTCGGCTCGACCGCTCCCGGCATGGGCATCTGCCATTCCTATGCGCCGGACGGACGCTGCATTTCACTGCTGAAGGTGCTACTGACCAATGCCTGCAACTACGACTGCCTCTACTGCGTCAACCGGGCATCGTCGAATGTGCCGCGCGCCCGCTTCACAATCGACGAAGTGGTCAGGCTGACCATCGACTTCTATCGCCGAAACTACATCGAGGGGCTGTTTCTCTCTTCGGGCATCATCCGGAGCGCGGACTATACCATGGAGCAGGTGGTCGCTGTCGCGCGCAAACTACGCGAGGAACATCGCTTTCGCGGCTACATCCATCTCAAGACCATTCCCGACGCGAATGATGCCTTGATCACGGAGGCCGGCAAATATGCCGATCGCCTCTCCATCAACATCGAGATGCCGGAGGAGGACAGCCTCGCGAAGCTTGCGCCCGAGAAGGATGCGCGCGCCATCCGCCGCACCATGGGACGATTGCGGCTGAAGCTGGATGAAGCGAAGGAGGCAAGGAAGGCCGACGCCACAGCGCGCGTGAGAGCGCCACGCTTCGCGCCGGCCGGCCAGACGACGCAGATGATCGTCGGTGCCGATGCCGCATCGGATCAAACGATCTTGAGCACAAGCGCCAATCTCTACGGCTCCTACCGCCTCAAGCGCGTCTATTACTCGGCCTTCAGCCCGATCCCCGACGCAAGCCGCGCCCTGCCCTTGAGCGCTCCGCCTCTCATGCGTGAACATCGGCTGTATCAGGCCGATTGGCTGATGCGTTTCTATGGCTTTGACATCAGCGAGATCGTCGATGCCACGAACCCGATGCTGCCGCTCGACATCGATCCGAAACTCGCCTGGGCGCTGCGCCACCGCGATCGCTTTCCGCTCGACATCAACCGCGCCAGCCGGGAAGAACTGCTACGGGTGCCGGGTTTTGGAACCAAAGCCGTGGACCGCATTCTCTCCGCGCGACGTTACACCTCGATCCGCGCCGCGGACCTTTCGCGCCTGCACGTCCCCCGAAACAAGGCGCTGCCCTTCATCGTTCTTGCCGACCACCGGCAGTCGCCGAAAGCCCTGGAGAGCATGACGCTGGCGGAGCAGTTGAAGCCGAAAGCCGTGCAACTGGGGTTCGGATTTTGACCCGCCACATCATCCTCGACGGCGAAACCGATTTCGACGGTTGGCGCCGCGCCGCCCGCGCGCTCGCGCTCAACAATGCCGCCCCGCACGATGTAGTCTGGCGCGCGCCCGGCAACGAACCTGACCTGTTTACACCCGCCGCCGCGGCTCTGCCCGACGGACCGTTTGTCAGCACCTTCAATATCCCGGCGCGGTTCATCGAACTCGCGCAGGCGGCGATCCTGCATCGCGATCCCGAGCGGTTTGCCCTGCTCTATCGCCTGCTGTGGCGACTGCGCATGAACCACGATCTGCTCGATATCGCCACCGACCAGGATGTCGTCAGAATAAGGGACATGGTCAGGGCGGTCCGCCGCGACGAACACAAGATGCACGCCTTCGTGCGGTTTCGCGAGATCGGCCGTGAACGCGACACCCATTTCATCGCCTGGTTCGAGCCCGAGCATCACATCGTCGAACTTGCCGCTCCCTTTTTCATGCGGCGTTTCGCGGACATGAACTGGTCGATTCTGACGCCCGACACCTGTGCGCACTGGAACGATAACCGGCTGTCGTTCACGCCGGGCGTCTGCCGCGACGAGGCGCCGGCCGGAGACCGGCTCGAAGAAGTCTGGCGCAGCTATTACGCCAGCATTTTCAATACGGCCCGCCTCAAGGTGAAGGCGATGCAAACTGAAATGCCGAAGAAATACTGGCGGAACCTGCCCGAGGCTTCGCTGATTAGAGTCTTTTTGGGTTGATCTGACTCGTTTGAGGATTCACGGAGGGGTTTTTCTGGGCCAGGGTTTGGCTGTCTTGATTCGGAGGCAGCGATGACACGGGCCTATTCGTCTGATTTGCGCGAGCGGGTGATTGGTGCGGTTGCGGGCGGGCTTTCGGCAACCTCGGCGGCCAAGGTTTTTTCGGTGAGTGCCAGCAGCGCGATCAAATGGGTCCGTCAGTGGCGGCTTGACGGACGAACGGCGCCGAGCGGCCTTCGCGGTCATCGTCGCGCGGTTCTTGAGCCGCATGCCGCGTGGCTGCTCGACCTGATTGGGGCACAGTCGGATATCACGCTTGAAGAAGTCCGGGTCCTGCTGCGCGAGCGCGGCATTACGGTCAGCGTGGCAACGGTGTGGAGCTTCTACGACCGGCGCGGCATCAGCTTCAAAAAAAAGCGTTTACGCGACCGAGCAGGATCGGCCCGACGTGGCGATGGCCCGCGAGGTCTGGAAAGCGCAACAAGGGCTGCTTGATCCAGCCCGCCTCGTCTTCATCGATGAGACCGGCACCTCGACCAACATGGCGCGATTGCGTGGCCGCTGCCGCCGTGGCCAACGCCTGGTCGGCAAGATTCCACACGGTCACTGGAAGATCACCACCTTCGTCGCGGCACTGCGCCACGACGCTATCACCGCTCCCTTTGTCATCAACGAGCCGATGAATGGCGAGATCTTTCGCGTCTACCTGCAACGATGCCTGGTCCCGACCCTGAAGCCAGGCGACATCGTGGTGATGGACAATCTGCCCGCCCACAAGAACGACGATGTTCGACAAATCATCGAGGCCGCTGGCGCGCAGTTGCGCTATCTGCCGCCGTACTCGCCCGACCTCAACCCGATCGAGATGGCGTTCGCAAAGCTCAAGGCCCATCTGCGAAAGGCCGCCGAGCGATCGATCCCCGCACTCTGGAACAGGATCGGTTCTATCCTCGATCTCTTCTCTCCAGACCAATGCATCAACTTCTTCAATCACGCCGGTTATGCGTAATCTCAATCCAAAATGGCTCTAAATCCCTGATCGCGAACGCAAGCCGCGCCTCGAGCGAGATGATCGCGACCGAGGCCACCATGCCCAGGAAACCGCAGAAGCGGGAGCAGCCAATGGCACGCCAGTCCTCAGCCCATGACAGCCTCCCAAGCCTCCGCGAAGAGGCCGCCGGCTGCCGCGCCTGCCCCCTCTGGAAGGATGCGACGCAGACCGTGTTCGGCGAAGGACTGGCGCACGCACAGGTCATGCTGGTGGGCGAGCAGCCCGGCGACAAGGAAGACCTCGCGGGGAAACCGTTCATCGGCCCGGCGGGGCAGATGCTTGACCGCGCACTCAAGGAAGCCGGAATCGACCGCACGAAAGTTTACGTCACCAATGCCGTGAAGCACTTCAAGTTCGTGCCGCGCGGCAAGATCAGGCTGCACCAGAAGCCGAACACGCCGGAAATTAGGGCGTGCCGCCCATGGTATGAGCGCGAACTGGCGGCGGTCAATCCGGCGCTGGTGGTGGCGATGGGCTCAACCGCTGCGCAAAGCGTGTTCGGAAAGATCACACCGATCAACAAGTCGCGCGGACGGCTGATCGATATGAAGGACGGGCGCAAGGCGCTGGTGACGGTGCATCCGTCCTATCTGCTGCGGTTGCCGGACCAGGACGACAGAGCCCGCGAATATAAGCGTTTCGTCGACGATCTGAAAATTGCCGCGACACACCTGCAACGCGACCGGGCGGCGTGATGGCCGCTGATTCATAGCCACTTTTGTGTTCAAAAGCTGCTTATGCCGCCAGCGTGGTCTCGACCAGCCTGATCCAGTACGACGAGCCATATGCGATGGCGTCGTCGTTGAAGTTGTAGGCGGGATGATGCAGGCCCGCGCTGTCGCCATTGCCGATGAAGATGAAAGCGCCGGGCCGGGCTTCCAGCATATAGGCGAAATCCTCCCCACCCATCATCGGCGGCGTCCCGTGAACATTGCCGTCGCCAGCAATCTCTTTCGCGATCCTGATCGCGGTTTCCGTCTGCTCCGGATGATTCACCGTGACCGGATAGCCGCGCCGGAATTTGACATCGATGTTGGCGCCGGTTGTCAGCGCCACGCCGGCGGCGACCTCCCGAATCCGCTTCTCCATCTGGTCGCGCACGTCGGCCTTCAGGGCGCGGACGGTTCCGCGCAACTCGACCGTCTGCGGAATGACGTTGCGGGTGCTGCCGGCGCGGAACTCGCATATGGAAATCACCGCCGATTCCAGCGGATCGACATTGCGCGACACGATCGATTGCAGGGCCATGACAAGCTGCGAACCTGCCAGCACCGGGTCGATGCACAGATGCGGACGCGCGGCGTGGCCGCCGTGACCCTCGATCCTGAAATCGACGCTGTCGGTCGCGGCCATGATCGGCCCCGGCCGGATCGCGAAGGCTCCGAGCGGAACGCCGGGGAGGTTATGCATGCCATAGACCTGATCGATCCTGAAACGATCCATCAGCCCGTCCTTGATCATCGCCGCGGCGCCTGCGCCGCCCTCTTCCGCCGGCTGAAAGATCACGATCGCCTCACCGGCGAAATTCCGCGTCTCCGCGAGATAGCGCGCGGCGCCAAGCAACATCGCGGTGTGGCCGTCATGACCGCAGGCATGCATTCTGCCGGCCGTCGCCGAGGCGTAAGGCAGGTTGGTTTCCTCCTGGATCGGCAGCGCGTCCATGTCGGCGCGCAGACCGATCACCTTGACCTCCCCGCCCGCCGGGCGTCTGCCCTTGATGACGCCGACGACGCCGGTGCTGCCTAGACCGGTTACGATCTCGTCACAGCCGAACTCCCGCAAGCGGTCGGCCACGAACGCGGCGGTGCGAGGAACGTCGTAGAGCAACTCCGGGTGGGCGTGGATATCCCTGCGCCAGCCGGCGATATCGGATTGCAGATCGGCAACGCGGTTGACGACAGGCATCTTTGAGTTTCCGGGCCGGGTTGCAAGAATCTCCCCGGCGCATTTGATTGCACTCGTTCAGCAGACGGTAAGGGCGTCACGCCGACTTGCGGACGGCATTATCCATCAAGGTCTTGCCGAGCGACCAGATCGCACCTGGAACCTGATGGCTTGCGGCAATGACGCTGTCGAACGAGGTCTCGATCCACTTGCAGTCTTCGTCATTGATGATGAGCGGCGGCAGCAGCTTGATCGTATGGCTGCCGTGACCGGCGACCTGGGTGAGGATCTTGTGATCCTTGAACAACGGCACGGTGATAAGCTGGCAGAACAGACCCTTGTTGGCGGTTTCCAGCAGATTCCAGGACGCTCTCAGGCGCAGCGATTTCGGAGGCCCGAACTCGACGCCGATCATGAGGCCCTTGCCGCGCACCTCTTTCAGAAGTTCATAGCCGGGCACCATGCGGTTGAGCGCCAGCTGCAATTCCGCGCCGCGCCGCGCCGCGTTCTCGATCAGATTCTCGGCTTTCAGCACTTCAAGCGTGGCAATGCCGGCCGCCATCGCGAGATCGTTTTTGGCGAATGTCGAACCGTGCACGACGGCGCGATCCATCCGGTTGAAGACTTTGTCGAAGATGTGCTTGCGGGTCAGCACCACGCCGATCGGCACATGACCGCCGGACAACGCCTTGGCCAGCAGCACCATGTCCGGCTCGACGTTCCAGTGCTCGACGGCCAGAAACCGTCCGGTACGGCCGATACCGGTTTGAATTTCATCCGCCACGAACAGCGTGCCATATTTGCGACACAACGCGGCGGCTCCGGGCAGGAACTCATCGGTGGGCATATTGACGCCCTTGCCCTGGATCGGCTCGACGATGAGGGCCGCGATCTGGCGCGACGACAGCGCCTGCTCCAGCGCGGCCAGATCATTGAAGGGAACCACCTTGCAATCCGGCAGCAGGGGATCGAATCCGCCACGGAAATTCTTGTCGTCCGTCAGCGAGAGTGCACCGTAGGTCAGGCCATGGTAGCCGTGATCGCAGTACACGATACCGGTCCGCCCGGTGGCGACGCGCGCGAACTTGATGGCGGCCTCGACGCTTTCCGCTCCGGAATTCGCAAAAAACACCTTGTCGAGATAAGGAATATGATCGAGCAGCCGCTCGGCCAGAACACCGGCCAGCGTGGAGACATCCATCTGCACGAGATTGGGAAGATCACTGTCGAGAACGCTTTTCAGCGCATGCCGCAACACCGGATGGTTCCGGCCGATCGCAAAAACGCCAAACCCGCTCAGTAGATCAAGATAACGCGCGCCATCGCGATCGACCAGATATTGACCCTGCCCGCTTTGGAAACCAACGTCATAGCCGATGGTCTTCAGAACCCTGACAAGCTGTTCATTGAGATGGCGGACGTGCATCGCGCTGCGTTGCGCCTGCCGCTCCACAAACATCTCGGAAACGTCTAGATTTGGATATAGCATCCGCTACATAGTTCGGTTGATGACCGCTTCGTCAACTGAAAAACGTGAATACGGCATTCGACTTTGTCACTGATCCCCAATCCTCTACCCTCAGCACAGGCTTGAAAATATGCTCCAGCGCTCGAGACATCCCATGCGTATTCTAGATTATTGCAGAACTTCCGCCATGACTTCCCTTGTCGCGGCAACCGTGATGACGGCGAGTTCCGGTGTCGCCGGAGCGGCTGATCCGACCGGTGACTGGCGCGTTGCCGAGGGAGTCGCCAACATTCGCGTCGCCGAATGCAACGGCTCGATGTGGGGCGTTGTCGCGTGGGAGAAAAAGCCTGGCGGCGTCGATCGGAACAATCCGGACGCCTCCAAAAGGAGCCGGCCGACGCTGGGGATGCCGATCCTTCTGGATATGAAGAAGAAGGCCGACAAGGATGCGTGGGAAGGCCAAGTCTACAACGCAAAGGACGGCAAGACATACGAGTCGACGATCAAGCTTGCATCGCCCGATCAACTCGAGATCGAAGGTTGCGTGCTCGGCTTTCTTTGCGGCGGCGAGACGTGGACCCGCGTCGGCCCACCGATTTCGACCAGTGCGTCCAACGCCCCTGGCGCGACTGCCTCAAAGACAGGCACAGCCAAGACCGCGAAGCCACACAAAACCTCGTCCAAAAACAAGGCATCGACCACCGGCACGGCATCCGATGATCCTGTCGGCGACATCTGCCTACTTCCCGACATCGCGGGGGCGACCCATTAACGCGGGCTGAAACAGGAGCACCGCGGCAAGTGTGGTGATGAGTGACAGCGCCAGCAGCTTACCCATACTTGCCGTGCCCGGATGACTGGACAACCACAGGCTCCCGAAAGCAGTCGCGGTTGTCAGGGCGCTGAAGAAGATCGCCCGTGTCAGGCTTGATTGCAGCAGGTTCGTTCTGCCGGATCGCCATGCCGTGACATAATAAATCTTGAACGCCACGCCGACGCCGAGCAGCAAGGGCAGCGCCACGATGTTGGCGAAGTTGAGCGGGAGTCCGATCAACACGCATATCTCCAGCGTGACGGCTCCGGCCACCAGCAGCGGCACCAGCGTCAACAGCACATCGGTAATCCGCCGCAGCGCCAGCCAGAGCAGAATGCTGATGGAGACCAGAGCCCAAAGCCCGGCCTCGATGAACGCCTTGACGATGGTGTCGCCGGACTTGAGAATCGATACCGGCCCGCCGATCGCGTTGGGCGCGGCTGCAAGCACGGCGCTGGCAAATTCTCGCAGCGTTTCATTGTTGTCCGGATCCCCGCGCGGCAATACTTCGACACGGGTAATGCCGTCCTCGCTCTTCCAGAGATTCACGAAATCCGGCGGCAGGGATTCAAGCGTGACAGGCTCCGCCTTCAGCAAGTTGCGTAGCTGATCGAACATGATCTTAAGCGGCTCGACGAACGCGGCTTGCGCTTTCTCGCGCGTGGCCTGGTTCGAATCAGCCAACCGGGTCAGGTCGTCAGCCAGCCGTTTCGCGGCAGTGGCACCCGCCCCCTGATGAGTGCCTGCCGCCTTCCGCAGGCTATCGGCGGTACCCTTCAGCGCGTCGATATTCTCCTCGTCCGAGGGCGGCGGATCGATCGAATCCGGATTGAGCGCGGGGTCAAGAATTTTGGCGCCCCGCGCGATCAGCTTGAGCTTCGCGGGCTGGTCAGCGGGCACAAAACTATCGAGCGACCGGGTGCTTGCGACTTCAGGCACCTCGGCGAGCCGGGCCTCGACCTGCCGCGCTTCCTGTTCGGACTTGACCATCACATTGATGGCGTTCGCGCCTGTATCGGGATCTTTTCGCAAATCCAGATACGTCGCGATCGACTCGACCTTTGCGCTCCTGAGGTGGATCGGATTGAAATCGAACCGCAGGAAGTAAAGCGCAGGCGCGCCGAGAATGACGACCGCGATCGTGCCGCCGACGATCGCCACGCGATGGTCTTCGAGAAAGCGATCGAGCGGAGCCAGAAACGCGTAGCCGACGGGCTCTTTCTCGCCCGGCGGGTTCAGAATGCGCAGCAGGGCCGGAAGAATGGTGATGCTCGCGAAAAACGCAATCATCATGCCCACGCCGGCGATTTTGCCGAGTTCCGAAACGCCCTTGTAATCAGTCGGCATGAACGACAGGAAGCCCGCCGCTGTCGCCAGCGCCGCCAGCGAAAGCGGGACCGAGGAACGCTTGGCCGCCACCACCAGCGCCCTTTCCAGATCGTCGGACTTGAAACGCTCGGATCGGTAGCGGACGCTGTACTGGATGCCGAAATCAACGCCGAGACCGACAAACAGAACGGCAAAGGCGATCGACAGCAGCGTGAGCGATGTCACCATCATAAGGCCGACCGCCGTCGTGATCGCCAATCCGATGAACAGCGTTGCGGACACCGCGAGGATGATTTTCGGCGAGCGCAACGCCAGCCAGAGGATCACCAGCACGATCAGCACCGTCCCCACGCCGTTGACGATCGCCCCCTCCTGCACGGTGGCGAATTCCTCGTTGGCGATCGGAACCGGCCCGGTCAGCCGGACGCGCGCCCCGAACTTGCCGGCGATATCCAGATCGGAGGCGGCGTTACGGATCGCATCGGTGGCGTCCTTTCCGGGCTCCAGCGCGTTGAAATCGAGGTATGGTTTGATCTGGATCAGCGAGCGGCGATCGGAATCCGGCAGCGGCTTGTCGCTTGCAAGCTGACGCCAGGAGAAGACGCCGCTTCCCTTTGTCAGCACGTCCTCGACGCTCCCGGCGATCAGCGAGAACGGCCTAGCGGTGCTGTCGAGTTCGAACTGCCCCCGCTTCAAGCCAACCAGCGCCGTTTCGAGCGCGGCGGTCAGCCCGCGCAAGCTCGGATCGCCGGCCATGATCTCGACCAGCGGCGCGGCCTCGCCGAACTGGCCGGTGAGTTGCTTGACCTCCTCCGTGGGGAGGAACAAGAGGCCGTTGCGCTCGAAAAACGGCCCGCCGCCCAGGAACTGGACGGATTCGAAATGGCGATGATCCTCGGTGAGCTTCGCGGCCAGCATAGCGCCGGCGGCACTGGCGAACTCCGCCGTGGGGGCCTCCACGACCGCAAGAATCAGCCTCTCCCGGTCGAACGCCTTCTCGAACGCGATGTCGCGTTGCCGCCAATCCAGGTCGGGAGATATTAACCTATTGATATCCGTATTTATTTCGAAATTCTTAACCGAATAGAAGACAGCCCCGGCGGCCAGGACGGTCGCAATCAATGCAGTAGCCCAGGCAAATCGCGTGCAAGCCTTAACGATTGAAACAACAGTACTTGTCAGCACATTCTTTCTTTCTGCTACCGTATACGGATACGCACCACGAGCGGACCGGCGTTTGTTTTGACGCGTTCTTTTCACGCGAGGCGATACCTGCTTCGCTCGAAACGCTATAATGAGTTTTTATGCTATTTCAGAGACATGGATAAGGTGCGTAACACCCGCGGAAGGGTTTGGTTCGGGAGATTGCCGATGATTCAAGCGCCTTGATATAGTCGACTCCACGAACGGCAAGTGACGAATGAGTGAGGGCCATTCAGGCAGGTTAACCCTATATCATAATACCGGGGATCTTGTTCCGGGATCGGCCGCGGGCTAGGAGTCTGCGGCATCGGAGCGTTTTGTTCTGACGCAAATGCCATATATGTCATAGCTTTGAAACCCGGAAATGGCGGCTCGCAGATTATACGTCTGTGACATTTCTTGAAGGCGCGCGCGATTTTGAGAAGACCGTCCGGTTCTATATGGAGTTACAGCATAATGCATAAGGTGCGAATTGACTGATCCTCGTCCGATTGAAGTTCTGCTGGCACAGCCGCGCGGATTCTGCGCAGGCGTTGTCCGCGCGATCGAGACTGTCGAACGCGCGCTGGAGAAGTACGGTCCCCCAGTGTATGTCCGCCACGAGATCGTACACAACAAATACGTCGTCGAAAGCCTGAAGAATAAAGGGGCGATTTTCGTCGAGGATCTGTCGGAGGTCCCTCCAAAGGCGGTGACCGTATTCAGTGCTCACGGCGTGGCGCAAAGCGTGGAAGAAGAGGCCGCCGCTCGCGGTCTTCCCGTGCTCAACGCCACCTGCCCGCTCGTCACCAAGGTTCACAACCAGGGCAAACGCTACACGTCCAAGGGCCGGACCCTGATCCTGATCGGCCATGCCGGCCATCCCGAGGTCGAGGGAACTATGGGACAGGTTCCAGGACCCGTCCTGCTTGTTCAGAATGTCGACGACGTCGCGGCCCTGACGCTGCCCGCCGATACGCCCGTGGCCTATATCACGCAGACGACGCTGAGCGTCGACGACACCAAGGACATCATCATCGCCCTCCAGCAGCGTTTTACTGATATTCAAGGTCCCGATACGCGGGATATCTGCTATGCAACGCAGAATCGCCAATCCGCGGTAAGAGACCTGAGCAAGCTGGTGGACGTCATTCTGGTGGTCGGCGCAGCCAATAGTTCCAATTCAAACCGGCTGCGGGAAATTGGCACCGAGGTCGGCGTCGCCAGTTATCTTATCGCTGACGGCAGCGAACTCAACGCTGAGTGGCTGGAAGGGGCGAAAGCCGTGGGCGTTACCGCGGGCGCTTCGGCTCCGGAAGTCCTGGTCGACGACGTCATCGAGGCCTTGAAGCGCATCAGGCCGGTCGCTGTCTCGGTCCTGCCGGGACGCGAAGAGAACATTGAATTCCGGCTTCCCTCTGAACTCACCTCAGCTTGATCCCCTTCAGATTTTCAGCTGTTAACTCCCGAAAGAACACTCGATTATGGCAATACCGTTTTTCAAAGAACTGAAGATCAGCGGGTATCTGATCAAGCAGAAGCTGATGGGCCGCAAGCGCTATCCGCTTGTGCTGATGCTGGAACCCCTCTTCCGCTGCAATCTCGGCTGCGCCGGATGCGGCAAGATCGACTACCCCGATGCGATCCTGAACCGTCGCATGAGCGCTCAGGAATGCTGGGACGCCGCCGAGGAATGCGGAGCGCCGATGGTCGCCATTCCGGGCGGCGAACCGCTGATCCACAAGGAGATCGGCGAGATCGTGCGCGGACTGGTCGCGCGCAAGAAGTTCGTCTCGCTCTGCACCAACGCGCTCCTGCTGGAGAAAAAGCTCGATCTGTTCGAGCCCTCGCCCTATCTGTTTTTTTCCGTGCATCTCGACGGCCTGCGCGAGCACCATGACAAGTCGGTATGCCAGGAGGGCGTGTTCGATCGCGCGGTCTCCGCCATCAAGGCGGCGAAGGCACGGGGTTTCACCGTCAACGTCAACGCCACGATCTTCGACAATTATCCGGCGGAAGAGATCGCAAAGTTCCTCGACTTCACGGCCGAGCTTGGCGTCGGCGTTTCGATGTCGCCGGGTTACGCCTATGAGCGCGCGCCCGATCAGGAGCACTTCCTGAACCGCACCAAGACCAAAAAACTGTTTCGTGATGTCTTCGCGCTCGGCAAGGGCAAGAAGTGGAGTTTCATGCACTCCAGCCTGTTCCTCGACTTCCTCGCCGGCAATCAGGAATATCATTGCACGCCATGGGGAATGCCGGCGCGCAACATTTTCGGTTGGCAGAAACCCTGCTACCTGCTCGGCGAAGGCTATACCAAAACCTTCAAGGAACTCATGGAGACCACCGACTGGGATTCCTACGGGACCGGCAAGTATGAAAAGTGCGCCAACTGCATGGCGCACTGCGGATACGAGCCGACCGCCGCCACCGCCGCCTTGAACAACCCGCTCAAGACCATGTGGGTGGCCTTGCGCGGGGTCCGGACCACGGGCCCGATGGCGCCCGAGATCGATCTCAGCACGCAGCGTCCCGCGCAATACATCTTCGCCGAGCAGGTTCAGAAGAAATTGTCGGAAATCCGCAAGGATGAAGCTGCCGCCGCCGCTGCCAAGCAGGCGGCAAAGGAACAGAAGGACTCTACCGCAGCGTGACACCGTTTCGCGACAGGCCCGCAGCCCGCGCAGACTCGCAGCAAAAGAACACCGTTGTGAGCTTTCCGGATTAGCCGGTCTGGTCTCAACCGGGAAATCCGGGAGCCCCGCTTCTGATGGAATCAGAAGCGGGGCTCTTGGGCTTTGATTGGATGTATTTTCTTCACCAGAACCAGCGCCCGCTTCACTCGAAAACGCTATGTGATCTGATCTGACGCGTGTTCTTCACGCGAGCCGGTATCCCGACCCTCGGGTCACGCCGAAGGATGTGCTTCGCTGGAAAACGCCGTGGGTTGCGAAGCCTCGGTTCCCCTGGAACCAGATGTCGCCGCAAATGCGCCGGCGACCTCGCCAACACAGCAACGCGCTTCAACCTATAGCCTTTTCGCTTCTGATGGAATCAGAAGCGAGGCTCTATGATCTTGTTTTGACGCGTTTTCTTCACGCGAACCGGTATCCACTTCGCCGGAAAATGCTCTAACGCGATCGCATGTTTGAAGAGTCGACCCGGCTCAGCCCATCAAAGCCGGGCGGGTTGAGGCACGCTCGCTCGCAAACCGGAAAAGCGCCTTGCCGGAACCGGCTCTCCGGCGCGGCCTTTTCGATGGCCTGGCCCCCGGGATCTTGCGGCCGGCGCCGCTGGATAATCCGCCGGAGCGAGAGTCGCACCGCCCAACAGAAAAACACGGCATCCGCGCAAGGAGCGCAGAGCCCGATTGAAATCCACTCCGGTCGACACCAGCGCACGCAAAGTCAGCGGATTTCGAGCAAGGCCGCTCAGCACCTTCTTCAGGTCGATGTTGCCGTTCGGCTTGATGGCGTTGCGGGCGATCGCCGGCAGCGCCCGCGTCGCCGGATCACTGATCACACGCAAGGCGGCGAAAGGGAGACCTGCCTCCGTCGCATAAGCAGCCGCGATGTGACTTTCCATATCGACAGCCGAAGCGCCGGTCGTCGCATGGAGCACCGCCTTGCCGGCCTGTCCCAGCACGACCTGCTCGACGCCGGCAAGCCCGGCGCGCACCACCTTTTGACCGCCCAGACCGGTGCCGTCGATCAGTTCCTCGCTCAAAGCGAGGCCTGCCCGCCACCGCGAAGGACCGTTCACGACTTCCGTTGCAACGACAACGTCTCCCGATTTCAGGGACGGATCGAGCCCGCCGGCGACGCCGAAGCTGATCACGCCGCGCACCGTGGACGAATCGAATTGGTCGAGAAGCTTGCGCAACTGCCGGGGATTGCTGCTGCTGCAAATGACGGTCATGCCGGGGCCTGCGGCGATGCGGGCTTCCTGAACCAGACCGGTCACAATCAATACCGGCCGCGGGTCAAGGGCATCGCCCACGGACACGTCAATCGTCGTCCCCAAACTCACATCCCGACCCCTACCGCCTTGCTATTGGTGCTTCTCAAATTCCGATACCGCGCCAGCGCCCAGAGCGGGAAGAACTTGGAGTAGCCATGGTACCTCAGATAAAATACGCGTGGAAAGCCCGTGGCCGTATAGCGCTGCTCGTCCCACAGACCTTTTTTTGTTTGTGTGTCTATCAGGTACTTGATTCCCCTCGCCACCGCAGGATTTTCGACCTCGCCCGCCGCCATCAAGGCCAGCAACGCCCAGGCCGTCTGCGAAGCCGTGGTCGGCGCTCCCTCGAATCCCTTATAGTCGAGTCGGTAGCTGACCGCATCCTCGCCCCAGCCGCCATCGGCATTCTGGATCGACACCAGCCAGTTCACCGCCCGGCGGATCACGGGATCCTGGTGATCGACCCCGGCGACGTTGAGCGCGCAGAGCACTGACCAGGTGCCGTAGATGTAGTTCAGGCCCCAGCGGCCGTACCACGAACCCTCCGCGAGCTGGGTCCGGCGCAGATACTCGACTCCCGCCGCCATGGACGAGCTGCTGTCCACGGTCTCGCCGAGTTGCGCCAGCATCGAGACGCACCGCGCGGTGACATCCTCGGTCGGCGGATCGAGCAGAGCGGCATGGTCGGAGAACGGGATGTTGTTAAGGTAGTATTCAAGATTGTCGGCATCGAACGCGGCAAAGCCGCCGTCCCGGCTCTGCATCCCCTCGATCCACTCACGACCACGCGCGATCGCTTCGTCGTATCGACCATTCGGGCCGTTCCGGCGCACCCGATCCATCGCCATGACCACGACAGCGGTATCGTCGAGATCGGGATAGTGGCCGTTGGCGTATTGAAACGCCCAGCCGCCCGGCCGCACGTCCGGACGTTTCACCGCCCAGTCGCCCTTGAGAACCAGTTCCTGTTTCAGAAGTAGCCAATCGAGGCATTTGCCGGCGCTGTTTACGGCCTCAGGTCCGCCCGCTTCGAGCAGCGCGTGACAGCTCAGCGCGGTATCCCAGATCGGCGACACGCATGGCTGGCAGTAGGCCTCATTTTCGCCGACGACCAGAAGCTTGTCGATGCCGCGTCGCGTCACCGCGCGCGGCGGATGCTCCGGTGGGAATCCCAACGCGTCATACATCATCACCGTATTGACCATCGGCGGAAAGATCGCGCCGAGGCCGTCCTCTCCGTTGAGGCGCTCCTCGACAAACGCGATCGCCTTTTTCATGGCGCGCGCCCGCAGCCACTTGGGAGACAGCGGTTCTATCAGCCGCAAGACCCGGTCAAAGCCGGTAAACAGCGCGAACCAGCCCGGACTTTGGTGCGGAGCCCTCTTCGGCGTGCCTACCGTCGCCGGATCCTCAAGAAAAAGTTCGCGGATGCCGATGCCGCGCGGATTGCGCGCGCGCGGCTTCAGCGCGGCCAGCACCATCAGCGGCACCATGGTGGTGCGCGCCCAGTAGGAGACCTTGTTGAGATGGAACGGCGACCACATCGGCAGCAGCATGATCTCGACCGGCAGCACCGGAACGCTGCGCCACGTCAGTTCGCCGAAAAACGAGAGCAGAAAGCGCGTGAAGACGTTCACATTCGCCGCGCCGCCTCGGGACAGGATGGCCTCGCGCGCCCGCGCCATGTGTGGCGCGTCGATGGAATCGCCGGCCATTTTCAGCGCGAAATAGGCCTTCACGCTGGCGCTCATGTCGAACGGGCCGTCATGCACCAGCGGCCAGCCGCCATGCGCGCCCTGGATGCGGCGGAGGTAAGCCGCGATCTTGGCTTCGAGCACCGTATCGACGGGTTCGCCGAGGTAATGCCGCATCAGGATGTATTCGGACGGGATGGTTGCGTCGGCCTCGAGTTCGAACACAAAATGACCGTCCGACTGCTTGAGGCTTAGAAGCCCGCGCGTCGCGGCGCCGATACGGTCCCCGAGAACATTATCGTCGATCGGCGCGGCTGTGGCGTTGATGGAATTCATGGCGACTGACGTCTCAGATTGAGCGGGTTTTCAGAACGTGATCGGCGGCCCGGTTTCCGGAGCGAACCGATCCCTCGATGGTTGCCGGCAACCCCGTATCAGTCCAGTCGCCGGCGAGAAACAGGTTTTTCCAAGCCGTCAGGGTTCCCGGACGCAGGGCATTCTGCTCGGGCGAAGCCTCGAATGTGGCGCGGCGCTCGCGCACGATCTGCCAGGCCGGCATCTCGGCCTCGAGGCCGGCGACCGCGCAGATATCCTTCCAGATCGCCCGCGCCAGTTCCTCGCGCGGCATGTCCACCAGCCGGTCGCCACCGCTGATGGTGATGGAAAATCGGTCCGGAAACGCGAACAGCCATTCGATCAGGCCGTTCACGACGCCGATCATCGGCGGATGATGCGGCGGCGGAACGAAACGGAAATGCGCGTTGACGATGGCGCGGAACCTGGTCGGCACGGTCAGGCCGGGCAGCAACATGGCCGCGGAGCGCGGCGGAACCGCCATCACGACGGCATCTTCAGGCCCGAGCGCGATGGTCTGATCGCCGAGCGCGAGTTCCGTGACCCTGCCGTGCGCCATCGTGAGACGCCTCACCTCGTGGCCGACATCGACGCTGCCGCCCCTGGCGCGAATGTAACCGATCGCCGGCTCGATCAGCACCGAACTCAGCCCGTCGCGCGCGATCAACGGGCGGCACGCCTGCCCACCCGCCAGCAACGTCTCGCGAATGATCGCACCGGCAAGGCCGGCCGATCCATCGGGCGGATCGATGTTCAGCGCCGCAAGCAGAAGCGGCAGCACCAGCCGCTTGTAAAGCACGCCCTCGCACTTGATGGCGTCGCCGACCCGCGTGCCGGCGCTCGCCCAGATCAGCGGCGCGAGCGCGAAGTAATCGGCGGGTGATGTGTCCGGAACCCGGCGAGTGCGGTCGAACACCCAGAATGGAACGCGCCCGTCGTTGATCCGCAGGGTCCAGCGTTTATCGGCGGCAAGATCGATGAACTGGAACTCGGCCTCCGGCGGCCCCCGCAGGCCGGCTTCGGAGCCGATCGTGCGTGCATAGGCCATCACATTGTTGTTGCCGGAGAGCACCAGATGGTTGCCGTTATCGATCGTCAGATTGGTCGCGCCGTCGAAATAGGAACGGCAACGGCCGCCCACCTGCTGCGCGGCCTCGTGCACGCGAACCAGATAACCGGCGTCGGCCAGGCGCACGCCCGCCGCAAGCCCGGAAATGCCGCCACCGGCGATATGAACGGTCCGTTCCATCAGATCAACGCATACCGAAGGACGATGGCGATCTTCGCCGCGTAGCTCACGCGGACGGGTGAACGTGGCGGCTGAAAACCGCGCTCCTCCAGCAAATCCAGTATCGCGTGATAATATTTCGACATGATGCGCGGCGCTCGCACGGCACGGCGCGCGTTACGATTCATGATCTCGTCCGATTCGACGAAATGCGTCCGCGCCCGCTCCATGAGCCGGACACAGACTTCGGGGATCGCCGGGCTCGATATCACGGCGGCCGGATCGGTGCAGTCTATACCGGCGCGGAGCAGTTCCTCGCGCGGCACGTACAGCCGGCCGATCGCGGCGTCCTCGTCGAGGTCACGCAGGATGTTCGTCAACTGCAGGGCGCGGCCAAGATGGTGGCTGAGCAGGATGCCGTCCTGCTCAGGCAAGCCGAACACCCGGACCGACAGCCGTCCGACGGCGCTGGCGACGCGATCGCAATACAGATCGAGCGTGGCTTCCTCAGGCGCGCGAATATCCGCCAGCACGTCCATTTCCATACCGTCGATGACGGCAAGAAAATCCTCGCGGCGCATGCCGAAGGCGTCAACGGAGGCGACGTAATCGCGCAACCGTTCCGGCGCGCGTCCCTGATAGAGCGCGTCGATATCGTCACGCCACTGCTGAAGCGCGGCCTGCCGTTCGGACCGTGGACGGTCCGAATCCGCAATGTCGTCCACATAGCGGCAAAACGTGTAGATCTGGAACATCGCCTCGCGCTGCGCGCGCGGCAGGATACGCATCGCCGCGTAGAACGAACTGTTGGACGCGGTTTCTCCCGAACTCGCGTCGGCTGTCGTCGCGATTGTCATGCGCCGGCCGCAGGGTTCGACACCGGCCGTCGCCGCAGCAAGCGGCGAAGCATTTCCATGGTGATGCCGGCGGCGCTGTAACCGAGCAGTTGCAGCGGCTTGAGATGAACCGTCTCGCTCAGAGGATCGCGCGCTTTCAGCAAGGCGACGATCTTGTCGGCGAACATCTGAATCACGCCGACTTCAAGTCCCAGCCTCGTATCCCTGATCTCGCCCGCGAGCGGCCGGCCCTCGTCGAGCAAAACTTCGGTCCGTCCGGCGAGCGCGTGCAGGCATTGCAGGAGCGCCGGCGAGGATTTGTCCTCCCCGAGCATTTCCACCGAGACGCCCGAGGCGGCAAGCGCATCGCGCGGCAGATAAACGCGGTTGAGATTCCTGTAATCCTTGGCGCAATCCTGAAGATGGTTGTTGATCTGCAGGCCGGCGCACAGGGCGTCCGACGCGGTCCAGGTCGACATGCTCTCGCCATGCACGTCGAGCATGAAACGCCCGACCGGCATCGCCGAGTAGCGGCAATAATCGATCACGTCGTCCCAGGTCTCGTAGCGCAGCTTGGTGACGTCCATCCGGAACGCCTTCAGCACATCGATGGCGTGGCGCGGCGGCATCGACCGTTGCGCCAGCGCCTTGCGAAGGTTGACGGCTTCGGGCTGGCTGTCTCCCTGTCCCAGGAGTTCGCTCTCAAACAGGTCGAGCCAGGCAAGCTTGTCCTTTTCACCGAGTTCGGCGTGATCGGCGATGTCGTCCGCCGTCCGGACGAAATTATAGAATGCGAGAATCAACGCGCGATGACGCGGGTGAATGAGACGCGACGCGACGGGAAAATTCTCGTCGCGATGGGTCTTTCCGGATCGTAGCTGGTTCGCGGCGGGCATCAGGAAGGCATCAGGACCGGTTACGTTGACTTAATCGCAATCGGGCCTCCCGCAGGTTCCAAAACCGACGGGGCAGAATAGCCCGCGTTCCATATAGGGGAAACCGCGAGCTAAACCAATGCTATCTTTCGCCTTTTAGCCCAGCCGCCTGGCGCTGCGACAAAAAGGAACGAATAAAGATGACCGGTCGGGTTTACTGGCCGTGGCTCAGCAGAACCTGATTGCACGCCTTGGAAATTTTCGGGCGATACTGCTGCAGGCATGCGAGAACCGTCAAATCACCCTGATCCATCACGGCGCGGCAAAAACGGCTGACATCTCGCACGCAAGCGCGGTGTTCCGCCTCAGTCCCGCTGTGCGGTTGAAGCTGGGGCTGCCTCTGGACCTGCGCCATTGCCAGAGTCGATCCGAAGGACAAGAGCAGGGCGGACGATAGTAAAATTTTGGACATCATAATCCTTCATTGCAACGAGGGAGAACTCAAACCTGCACGATACTGGGCAGACCCGGCGACAGGCTTTTCAAAACTTTGGAAGAGATCACGTCACTCTTTATCGAGACCATACCGAAACAGTCCGCAAGGAACACAGCCGTTTCGACGCCGTGTGCGTGTCGACGTCCCAAACCTGTTGGCTGCCGCGGCGCGCAGCGAACACGATCGACTTGGACCATTCCTGAGCACACCCTTCCGGTACATCGGCGGTTGTCAAAAGCGCTGCGAATACGGCTAAATTTGCGGCGGCCGGCGATTGCCCGGCTGCACCCAAGCGGTTTTTCAGATGATAATTTTTAACACGGCTGAAATAATCGACTAAATTACGCGCAAGGATTCTGCTATGCTCCGTGGCAGGTTTGCCGATGGCCCGTCAAGTGTCATCCTCTCGTTTTTCACGGTTCATCCGCCCCGATTGAACCGCGCGAGCACAGTAGAACTTATTCGCTTGATGCAACTCGAGAAGCATTGGCAAAGCACCTGCTTGATAAGGAAAACCGGACATGAAGCAGTTTGCCATCAGGCTGATTCGGGGATCCGCCATCATCGCCGGTTTAGTCGCGGGCCTCGCATTGTCCGCCCCGGCGAGCTTCGCCCAGTCTGCTCCGTTCACAGGATTCGCGGGCAACTGGTCGGGAAAAGGCACCGTCACCCTGTCCGACGGATCGAAAGAGAACATTCGCTGCAAGGCGTCTTACAAGGTGGACGGCCGTGGCACGGCCATGAACCAGAGCCTGCACTGCGCCAGCGCCAGCTACAGGTTCGATCTCTCCAGCGACGTCGCCAGCCATGGCAATGAGATTACCGGGCATTGGAGCGTAGCCAGCCGGAACCTCTTCGGCTCCCTGCACGGCCGCGCGGGAGGCGGCGGGATCGACGTGTTCGCGCAAGCCGCCGGCTTTGCCGCGAACCTGACGATACGTACCCAGGGCAACCGGCAATCGGTCAGGATCACATCCAGGGACGAAATCAGAAACGTTTCCATCACCATGGCGCGTCGCTGAGGACTTACTGATCCGCCGTCAAGCCGTGCCGCCGGCGCTGCTTATTCGGCCGGCTTCGCCACGGCGCCGTGGCGGAAACGTTCCGCAAAGGTGATCAGCCACATCGCGGTCGGGCGAAGGATCAGGAAGTCCGCCACCAGAGCGGCGACCATCGCGAAGGCGCTGAGCCAGCCGAACAGCCGCAGTGACGGCAGATCCGAAAATACTGTCACCACCAGACCGCAGGCCAGCACCACGGTGGTGAGAATCAAGGCCGGCCCCATCAGCACGGTCGCGCGCTCAACCGCCTTGCCGGCGCCGACGCCAGGCCCGGTCTCCGACCGCAGGCGGTTGAGAAAGTGGATGGTCGCACTCAGTCCAAGGCCGAACGACACCGTGAGCGCGACCACGCTCGCGAATTGCAGCCCTTCCCCGAGCAACCACAACAACGTGCCGGACAGCACGACCGGGAAAATTCCGGGCAGGATGCAGGCAAACATCACAACGACCGAACGGAACGCCAATCCGATAAAGACCGCAACCAGCACAAACTCGATCGTAAGACCGTGGTTGAGCTTCTCGATCATACTGGCGCTGTTGCGCGCGGCGATGGCGGACAGGCCGGTGACGGCCATCTCATAACCGGGATGCGCTGTTCTGACAGCATCCATAGCGCGGTCGAGCTTCTCGACCACCGGCAGAATCTGGCTCGAATCGCGGTCAGGCACCCGGCCCGACACCACGACCGCCGTCTGGTCCTCAGAGATAAAGCGACGCACCAGATGCTCGGGAATGACGCTGACATATTCCTTGAGGGTCGCGACATCGTGGCTGCCGGCCTTTTCGGCAAGCCACCGCCGCAATGTTTCGATCGACCAGACGTTGCCGACGCCGGCCTGCTCCTCCACCAGCTTGTGGACCGCGGCGATGGTGGCCAGCGTCTGCGGCGAATACAGAGTTTCGCCGGCGGGGAATTCGATCAGGATGTCAATCGGATTGGCTCCGGTGAGCTTGGCGTCGAGGCGACCGCTCGCCGCCACCGCCTGCTCCTTGTCCGGAACCTGATCGGCGAGCCGGTAACGCGGCTCCAGGCTGGCGTAGACTACCGCCAGTCCACCGACCACCAGCAACGCCAGCACGCTGAAAAAGCCGGGACGCCCCACCATCCGCTCCGCGATCCAGGCGCAGAAGCGGCGCAGCGCCTGCACACCCCAGTCCGCTGTTTTGAACTTCTCCGAGAAGCGCCGTTCGTCGCGAACCAGCAGAACGCCGAAGGCGGGCACCAGCAACAGCACCGCGAGCAGCGCGATGATCGTCGCCAGCAGGCCGGCCTCGCCGAAGCTGCGAATCAGGTCCGAGTTCGAGAATTGCAGCGCGATGAAGGAAATTCCGGCGGTGGCATGGGTCAGGACGCAGGCGGGCCCGACGACGAGCACGGCATTGCGGAAGGCGGAATACTTGTCCTCACCGGCGATCAGGCGGTCGCGCGCCGCGAATGTCAGCTGCATCGAATCGGAAAAACTGATGACCATGATGAGCGGAGTCATCACATTGAGAAACATGTTGAGGCTGAAGTTCGCCCAGCCCAGCACGCCCAACGACAGCAGGATGGCAAGCAGCGGCGGAAACGCCGCGACGACCATGAAGGAAACCTTGCGGAAGAACACGATCGCGATCAGGCAGCCGGCCAGGATACCGGCGACGTTGTAGATGATCCCGTCACGCTCCACGGCGTTGCGGATTTCGAGCTGCATCACCGGCACGCCGGACAACTCTTTGGTGAGTCCGGTGTCCCCAAGATCGTCGTTCATGACCTGGCGGATCTGGCCGATGGTCGCCTTCAGCTTGCTGTCACTGACGATCGCCGGCTCCAGCGACAGCACGACCAGCGCCAGCGTGCCATCCTCCGACAGCAGCTTGCCGCGAATGATCTCGTTGGACTTCACGGTCTCTATGAAATGGTCGTATTCAGCACCTTGCGGCAGTTCGGCTGGAAACAGCGCCGCGGGCAGCTTGCCAGGCTCCGGCGCCTGACGCGCCGAGAACAACGAGATCAGGCCACGCACACCGTCCACCAGTTGCAGATCGGTGACCAGATCACGCAACTTTTCGAGGTTATCGCGTTCGAGCAGCGTCTTGCCCTCGACCACGACCAGCACGTCGAACTCAGTCGACGGAAAGCGCCTGGTGACTTCCTCGTACTGGCGATACTCCTTGGTATCGGAGCGGAACAACTGGCTGAGCGAGTCATCAATTGTGATGCGCTGGATCCCGAACACGGCGCCGACGACCATGGCCAGCAGAATGATGCAGGACAGGATGGGCGCGCGCATCGCAATCAGCCCGACCCGCTCGAACCCGAAAGCGATGCTGAGCGATCGCCTATCCGGTTTGGTCATATCGGCCGCATCGGGATTTCTCTCATGCATATGCTGTCCGTTCCGTCGAGAACCCATCGCCTGGCAAATTTCCGGAAAGCCCCTGGAGCAGACCCTGAAACCGCGGACGGTCGGTCCGCTTCCGACAGTATGCGTCGATCTCGGGCGCCACGTTTAGAGCATGATGCCGAAAAGTGGAAACCGGTTTTCGGAAAAAGAACATGCTCAAACAAAGAATAGACTCTAGCCGTTCCCCGGATAGACTACAAGCAAGGGCGGATCACGCCCTTGTCCGCGCCGCTCACGTCAAAATGATCTCGGCTCATGGGACTTTTGACGCAGGTGCTCCTGCCATCCCGGCCTTGCACCGCCGCGCCCGCGAAGCTCGCTGGTCCAGCGATTTATTGAGGTGAATTTTATCAGACGGGCGTGACCCGCTGGCCGCTCGACCTGTCAGCCCGCAGGGTCGGCACGGTCGCGACCGCTTTATGTTCCGCGGAAACGGCGGTTTCGGCGGTTTCCCGAAGTTTCAACGAATAATAGGAAGCATTGGTTTTGCCGCGCGAGGCCGAGCGCGCGAACATGATCAGGTGATGGGCAACCAGAACCGAGCTGATGAGATATTCGATCTCGCCCCGAGCCAGCCTGCGCAGCGCGAACTTCCAGAACACGCGCCTGTAATCACCGCGCACCCCCACCTTCCAGAAAATGTTGCGAAGCATGGTCAGGCCAAGCTTGATATTGCGCCATGACCTCTGCTGCGGCGTGCGCGGCTGGATCCGTTTCGGATAGGTTTCGCGGATCTGGTACTCGTAGCGCTCCATAAGCTTTTCAGGTTCGTACGCACGACCCATGCAATCGCGCCAGGTCGCCACGACGTGATCATAGGGCAAACGGAAATCGACGTTGGAGTCGCGGCCGTCGTCATCGATCAGGCGATTCTCGCGTTTCAAACGGTCCCACAGCGGCGTCTTCGGCAGCGCCTGCAGGAGGTTGATGGTCAAAAGCGGGATTCGGGAGTGATCGATGAACTCCAGCAAATGCTGGCCGGTTTCGGGCTTGTCGGTATCGAGTCCGAGAATGATACCGGAGACCACCTCCATGCCGTAATCGTTCAACGTCCTGATCGCCTCCATGATGGGAACCATCATGTTGTGATCCTTGTGCATCGCCTTCAGCGCAACCGGATCCGGCGTCTCGATACCGCAGAAGATCGTCGCGAAGAATGCTTCGCGCATCTGCGACAGTATCTCCGGACGCTTGGCGATGTTCAGTGTCGCCTCGCAGGAGAAGCGCAACACGTAACCGGTCTTCTTCTGCCATTCGATCAGATGCGGCAGAAGCTCCAGCGCAGCCTTCCGGTTGCCGATGAAATTGTCGTCGACGAAATAGACCGAGCCGCTGATGCCGCATTCCAGCAGCTTGTCGAGTTCGCGGGTGATCTGCTCGGGAGTCTTGAGGCGCGGATTGCGGCCATACAGGCCGGGAATGTCGCAGAACTCGCATTGATAAGGGCAGCCGCTGGAATACTGGATGCTGCCCAGGAAATAATGCTTGATGTCGGCCAGTTCGTAAGCGGGAATGGGAAACTTGTCCATGTCCAGCCGGCTGGCGGTTTTAAGGACCACCTGAGCGGCGGGTCGCGACGGATCGCGCGCCAGCCGTTCGATCAGTTCGTCCGTGGCATCGCCGAGTTCGCCGACATGAAGATAATCGAAGGACGGATAGTAATCCGGACAGGCGCTGACCGATGGCCCGCCGAGCGCGACGGAAAGATTGAAGGCGTGGGCGCGGCGACAGATATCGTTCATCTGCTGGCGCTGGATGTGCATGCCGCTGACGAACACGGCTTCGGCCCATTCGAAGTCCTCATCCGTCGCGAAGCGTATATTCTCGTCGATGAAACGGACCTTCCAATCGGCTGGAAGATAGGCCGCGATCAGCAGAAGTCCCTGCGGCGGCATGAAGGCCTGCACGCCACCGGTCAGCGGATAGGCGTGTTCAAACGTTCCGAACGAGGACGTGTATCGGGGGAAGACGCAAAGAATACGCCGAATTCCGTGCTGACCCACACCCCTCATCGTAGCTTCCCCATCGTGCAAAGGCATATCACGAAAACCGTTGTCAACGCTTTCACGCTGATATTGGTTCCCCGGAGCATCATCCGATCAGGTTGAATCGCACCATCCTCATGATCGTCGTATCTTCTTGCGGCGAACGGATCATCCACGTCGCCGGAAAAGCTCCGGAGCACGCTCGCTTCTGATTGGATCAGAAGCGAAGCTCCCGGATTGTTGTTTGACGGATTCTCTTCACGCGAATCCGGTGCTCGCTTCGCACGAAAACGCCATGGCCGCCGTTGAAAGCTGCGCAACAAATCCTTCAACAATGTGGCGAAGCTGAAAACGCTCCCGGCGCGGCAGCGCGCTCACGATACGCGCCGCGACAAAAGCCGGAATGGCTTCAGCCGCGAACGATCGGCTCAATCGCCGCCGCAAGCTCGAAAATCCGGCGATCCGCTCCACCCGTCCCGGCAAGCATCAGGCCAACCGGCGGCTCGCTCTCGCGATGACAGGGCAGCGAGATCGCGCATCCATCGAGGATGTTGATCAGCGAGCAGTTGCGCAGCGAAAGCATGTTGGCTTTCACGTAGGCCGCATCATCGGCGAGATCAGCTATCCGCGGCGGCGTGATGGCAACGGTCGGCGACAGCAATCCGTCGTATGGCGCAACGCGACGCCCGAAACTTCCGATGATCGCGCGTCGAACAGAGAGCAGATCAACATAATCCGCCGCGCTGAGGCCTTCGCCGTACCGAATGCGGCTGAGGACGCGGGGATCGTACAATTCCGCCTTCTCAGCGATCAGCGCGCGATGCCAGGCCCAGCTTTCGGCCGCGGCGAATCCGCCCCCGATGTTCAGTTCCGCAACCTCGCCGAACTCGGGAACGGCGATGTGATCGATCAACGCGCCGGCATCGGCCAAAAGGTCCAGCGCGCGCTCGAAGGCCGACGCAACGGCGGGATCGAGGCGGTCCAGCATCACCGTGGTCGGCGCGGCAAACCGCAGTCCTCTCACCGGGCGCGGCGCGACCGCCGTAACCGGTTCGTCCGCCAGAACCGCGTCCAGCACGGCGCAGCAGCCGACCGAACGCGCGATCGGACCGTAACTGTCCAGCGTGACGGACAGCGGGACGCCGCCATCGAGCGGAATGCGGCGCGCGGTCGGCTTGTAGCCGACGATGCCGCAATAGGCCGCCGGAATCCGGCACGATCCTCCGGTGTCGGTGCCGAGCGCGCCGTGCGCCATGCCATCCGTGATCGAGACTGCCGCGCCCGACGACGATCCGCCCGGCACATGGCCGACGTCGCGTCGCCAGCCATTTTTCGGCGTGCCGTAGTGCGGATTGATGCCCAGACCCGAATAGGCGAATTCGGTCATGTTGGTGCGCCCGATCACCACGAAGCCGGCCCGGCGCAGGCGCGCCACGACCGGGGCGTCCTTCGCGGCCGGAGGCGCATCCTTAAGCGCCAGCGACCCGGCACGCGAGACCTGTCCCCTGACGTCGAACAGATCCTTGATCGAAACCGGAATGCCTGCGTACGGCGACGGCGCGGCGTTGACCCCGCGCAGCCTGTCCATGGCCTCGGCCGCGGCGATCGCGGCGTCCGCATCGACCTGGATGAACACGCGCGCGCCCTCGCCCGCCTGGTCCGCGATTTTCGCAAGGCAGTCGCTGACCAGGGCGCGCGCCGTGGTACGGCCCGCCGCGAGATCGGCGGCGAGCGTGGCCAGGGTCGGATCATCAGGCATGGCTAACCTCGCAGGCGGACGGATGGATGACATCCTGTTATTGTCTGGTCGCATTTCCTGCGGCGAACCGGTTTCCACTTCGCCGGAAAATGCTCTAGCCGCTGTTGCGCAGGCCCGCGGAAATTCCGTTGATGGTGAGCTGGATACCCCGCAGCACCTGCTCATCCTCGCACTGCGCGCGATGGTCCTTCAGGAGTTCGACCTGCACATGATTGAGCGGATCGAGATAGGGGAAGCGGTTGCGGATCGAGCGCTCAAGCAGCGGGTTACCGGCAAGCAACCGCTCCTGCCCCATGATGGCGAGCAGCTTGTCGATGGTGAGATGCCACTCGCGCCGGATGCGTCCGAAGATCGCCTCGCGAAGTTCAACGTCGGGCACCAGATCGGCATAACGCGACGCGATCGCGATCGAACTTTTCGCGAGCACCATGTCCATGTTGGAAAGCAGCATGCGGAAGAAGGGCCACTCCCCGTAAAGCTCCTGCAGGAACGCCATGCCTTTGTCGGGATGACTTTCTATCCACGCCTCCACCGCGCTGCCGAACCCGTACCAGCCCGGCAGCATCACCCGGCATTGCGCCCAACTGAATACCCACGGAATCGCCCGGAGATCCTCGATCCGGCGTGTCTTCTTGCGCGACGCCGGCCGGCTGCCGATGTTCAATGTGGAGATTTCGTTAATCACGGTGGACGCCCAGAAGTAGTCCTCGAAACCCGGCGTCTCAAAGACGAGGTTGCGATAGGCCTTGTAGGCAAGCGACGACAGCGACTCCATCGCGTCGAGGTATTCCAGGCTCGGAGCGCTCTGCCGCGGCTGCAACAGGCTGGCCTCCAGCGTGGCGGCGGCGAGGATCTCCAGATTGGAGCGGCCCACCTCGGCGTTGGAATACTTGCTGGAGATGATTTCACCCTGTTCAGTGATTCTGATCTGGCCATTCACCGCACCACCCGGTTGCGCGAGGATGGCGTCGTAGCTCGGCCCTCCGCCGCGGCCGACTGATCCGCCGCGGCCGTGAAACAGGCGCAGCCGCACCTTGTGGCGCTCGAACACCTCGACCAGGCCGATCTCGGCTTTGTAAAGCTCCCATCCCGAGGTAACGAAACCCCCGTCCTTGTTGCTGTCGGAATAGCCGAGCATCACCTCCTGCAAGCCGCCGCGGCTGTCGACCAGCGCCCGATACTCCGGCAGCGACAGCAACCGGTCCATGATGCCGGCACAGGCCTGCAAATCCTCGATGGTCTCGAACAACGGCACGATATTGATGGCGCTGTGCCCGGTGGGATCGACCAGGTCGGCCTCCTTCAGCAGCAACGCGACTTCGAGCAGGTCGGAAATGCCTTCGGTCATCGAGACGATGCATTGAGGGATCGCATCCGGGCCAAGCGTTCCGTGCGCCTCCGCCGCGGCATGGAACACCGCAAGCTCGCCCTGCGTCTCCTCGCTGTATGTGATGAACGGCGACGTCAGCGGACGCGCGCTGCGCAGTTCCCTTAGCAACAGGACGATACGGGCCTCCTCGTCCAGCGTCAGATAGGACGTGCCCGGACTGGCGGCGGCGAGCAGTTCGGCGATCGTTCTTTCATGAACGGTGGAGTTCTGCCGCAAGTCGAGGCAGGCGAGATGGAAACCGAAACAGTCGGCGGCGCGGCGTAGTTTGCGCAGCCGCCCGCGCGCGATCACCTCCGAGTTATTCGCGGTCAACGAGTGGTGGAGAATATCGAGATCGGCACTGAACTCGGCGGCGCTGGCATAGGGCGGAGCCGCGCCGTATGGCGGACGCAGCGTGTCCGCTTTCAGCTTCACGGCGGTGGCTGAAAGCCGCGCGTAAATGCCTGACACCGCGAGGCGGTAAGGCTCGCTGCGGCGATGCGGCGAGGTGTCGGCCGATCGTTCGGCCAGCGAGCTCAACTCCGGCGAGACATCGGTGAGATCGGCGGCCAGCGACAGTTCGCGGCCGAGTTCATGCAGTTCATCGAGATAGTGACGCAGTATCCGCGAGACCTGCCAGTGGAGGGTGCCGCGCATGACGTCCGCTGTCACAAAGGGATTGCCGTCGCGATCGCCGCCGATCCAGCTTCCGATCCGCAGGAACGACGCAATCTCGTTCGCGGCGCTGCTTTCCTCGGGATCGTGCAGGCGATCTTCCAGCATGCAATGCAGCCGCGGCACCTCGCGCAGGAAGGTATAGTCGTAGAACGACAGGCCGTTAGCGACTTCGTCCAGCACCGTCAGCTTGGTCCGCCGCAGGAGATCGGTCTGCCACAGCGTCAGCACCGCGCGGCGCAACTGTTCCTCGCTGGCCTCGTACTCGTCTGGCGTGAGTTGCATCCGTTCGCGACGGTCGAGCAGCGCCGCGACCTCCATCTCGCGATCGATGGTGCTTTTACGGCGGACCTCGGTCGGATGAGCGGTCAGCACCGGACTGACCACGGCGCTGTCGAAAAAGTCTCGCAACTCGGCCGCGCTGAACCCGGCCTTACGCGCGCAGGCAAGCGTATGCGCCAGCCGACCCTGATGCCGCGCCCCACCCGCGAGGGTCTGGCTGCGCATCTGGCGGATATTGTTCTGATCCTCGGCGATGTTGGCGAGATGCGAGAAGTAGCTGAAGGCGCGGACGACAAGCACCGTCTCGTCCGTCGAC
This sequence comes from Nitrobacter winogradskyi Nb-255, assembly GCF_000012725.1. Lineage (NCBI taxonomy): Bacteria > Pseudomonadati > Pseudomonadota > Alphaproteobacteria > Hyphomicrobiales > Nitrobacteraceae > Nitrobacter > Nitrobacter winogradskyi. The sequence goes on from NC_007406.1 coordinate 2,488,103, forward strand.
ATGCCGTCGAGGATGGCTTCCAGTTCGCGCCGCGCGGGCTTGTCGTCATCGCGATGAAAGCGGATCGAGGTCTGCCGGATGCGTTCGACCAGATCGAACGCCTCCGGTCCCTCGCGATCACGCACGGTATCGCCGAGAATACGGCCGAGCAGCCGGATATCGTCGCGCAGCCTTGCATCGAGGTCGGCGGCGTCAGACTCCGGCTGACCTGCACGAGGTAACGGCATCAGACTGGACATCACGCTGCTCCTGAAAAACCGGTTCTTCAGTGGCAATTTTCCTGCTGCAACGCAAGAAATGCCGGCCTGTCGATGCACAAAAGATGGACGGCTCGGAAAAGACCGGCGGTCCCCGGACATGGCTCGGGCCGGCTAAACGAGGCGCGACGCCGCCATCGAGCGGCCCCATGTTATAATGAAACCAATGCCATAGGTTCTTTGTCCCCGGATTATGCGACGGGCGGCGATGGCGCTATGCCGAAAGCGGGGTTATCCTTGGCGGAAGAGATCACCCATTATTTCAAAGGACAGCCCTGCATGTCAGTTTTCTCAGGATCCGCGCCGGTCCTGAAAAGCGCCGGAGGCTCGCGCATTTGAACTCGACGCGTCAGGCGGGACCCGCGCCATCGGCGATGGCGCCGCCCCGGCCGGGTTGCAGGACAAGGTGCGATTCGCGCAGGCCAACTCCCCACAGATCGCTCTCATTATCGAGAAGGACCGAGGTCGTATTTTGATAGTTCAAGCGCCAGCGATCCGGCGTCGGACGGTGGCGATCATTTCCCGGAGGAATCGATGTCCAGCCCTGCCCCCGTCACCGACTGGGTTCACGATTTTGACCATACCGACCCTCGCTGGACCGAAAATCCTTACCCGATCTGGGACGATCTGCGCGCCAGGTGTCCCATCGCTCACACCAACCGCTTTCTCGGGGTCTACCTGCCGACCACCTATGAGGCGGTCAAGGAAATCTCCCGCGACACCGAGCATTTTTCTTCGCGCCGCGTAGTGGTTCGCAATTTCCGCCCGGAGCCGCCGCCGCCGGCGCCGCCGATCACATCGGACCCGCCCGCGCACAAGCACGCCAAGCAGATCCTGCTCCCGCCTTTTGCGCCGGAAGCCGTGGCGAAGCTGAAGCCGAGGATACGCGCGATCTGCAATGAACTGATCGACGGCTTCATAAACGAGAAAGGCTGCGACGCGGCGGCCCGCTATACGCGATACATTCCGACCCGCGCCATCACCATCATGCTGGGCGTCCCGGAAAAGGACGGCGATCTCTTCATCAAGTGGATTCACGAGATACTTGAAGTCGGCCTGAATGATGACGCGGCGGTGATGCAGGCCGTTCGTGAAATGGTCGGCTATTTCGCCGAGCAGATCGAAGCAAGAAAGAAGCACCCGACCGACGACCTGATCGCGACATTGATGAATGCGCGGAGCGAGGACGGGCAACCGCTGACGGATATGCACGTCCAGGGCGCTCTGCGGTTGCTGCTGGTCGCCGGCATCGACACCGCGTGGAGCGCCATCGGCTCCTCGTTGTGGCATCTCGCGCAAACGCCGGCGGATCGCGAGCGTCTCATCGCAGAACCCGAACTGATACCGACCGCCATCGAGGAATTCCTGCGCGCTTTCGCGCCGGCCACATCGGGGCGCGAGGTCATGAAAGAAACCACCGTGAGCGGCTGTCCGATGAAGCCCGGCAACATGGTGCTGCTGTCCTTCCCGGCCGCCAACCGCGACCCGGCTGTCTTTCCCGATGCGGACAAGATCATCATCGACCGCAAGGAGAACCGCCACATCGCTTTCGGCGTCGGCATCCATCGCTGCGTCGGCGCTCACCTTGCCCGCATGGAGATGCTTGTTGCGATCGAGGAGTGGCTCAAACGAATTCCGGAGTTCCGGCTTGATCCGTCGGGCGGGGTGAAGTGGTCCGAGGGCAGCGTGCGCGGCCCACGCCAGCTTCCGCTGCTGCTCGGCAAGGCTTGAAGTCTGATTCGACTGCGCAAAAGAAGGAAGCCAGACGTGCCGCACGAACGTTTCCAGTTTTCGGGATCAGGCGGTCATAAACTCGCCGCCACGCTGGACCTCCCCGACAGCGAGCCTGTGGCCTATGCGCTGTTCGCGCATTGCTTTACCTGCGGCAAGGACGTGCTTGCGGCAAGACGCATCGCCACGGGGCTGACAGGACGAGGGATAGCCGTTCTGCGATTCGACTTCACCGGCCTCGGAGCGAGTGAAGGTGAATTCGCCAACAGCACGTTCTCATCCAATATCGCTGATCTCGTTCTGGCGGCCGACCATTTGCGGCAGACGCGCAAGGCGCCGGCGCTTCTGATCGGCCACAGCCTCGGCGGCGCGGCCGTGCTCGCTGCCGCGGCACGGATTCCCGAAGCAGAAGCGGTGGTGACGATCGCCGCGCCCTCCGATCCCGCACATGTCACGCGCCTGTTCGCCGATCACGTCACCGATATCCACGAGCAAGGCGCGGTCGAGGTGTCCCTCGCCGGCCGCCCGTTTCCGATCAGCCGGCAGTTTCTCGACGATATCGCCGAGCACAACCTGACGGAGCAGATCGCGAACCTGCGAAGGGCGCTGCTGGTCCTGCATTCTCCGACCGACGACATCGTCGGCATCGACAACGCCACCCGCATTTTCGTTGCCGCAAAACATCCCAAAAGCTTCATATCGCTCGCTGGGGCGGATCATCTGCTAAGCGAGAAGCGCGACACCGGCTACGTGGCGGAGGTGATCGCCTCATGGGCGCAGCGCTACCTTGAGCCGCGGCCCGCCAGCGCCGCAGAAAACCCAGAATCGCGCGACGTCGTCGTCCGGGAAACCGGCCGCGGCAAATTTCAGCAGACGGTTACTGTCGGTCCGCATCGGTTGAAGGCCGACGAGCCTATACCGGTCGGCGGCGACGATACCGGACCGGGGCCTTACGATCTCCTGCTTGCGGCGCTCGGCGCCTGCACCTCGATGACCCTGCGACTGTATGCCGAGCGGAAGGCGCTGCCGCTCGATCGCGTCACCGTCAGACTGCGGCACAGCAAGGTTCATGCAAAGGACTGCGCCGAGTGTGAGACCAAAACCGGCACGCTCGATCAGATCGAGCGTGAGATCGCGATGGAAGGAACGCTCGACCCGGATCAGCGGCAGAAACTGATCGATATCGCGGACAAGTGTCCGGTTCACAGAACGCTGACGTCGGAGGTCCGCATCACCACACGCACGGCAAGCCGCTGAACCAGCGTCCGCTCCTGAGCGTTGACCGCGAAGCCGATGCGGCAGCTTAACAGCGTCGCCGCCTCTACTTCTTGTCTTTTGTTGTTCGCCCGGTCCCTAGTCCCGACATGTTGACGAACATATCCTGGAAACGCTCCGCCATCTTGGGATCGAACCAGTCCTTCATGATCGCTTCGGGCGAGAACTTGTCGAGATTCTCCGCCATCTTCTGCTGAAGCTGGTCCATCACGGCATTCTGCATCGGCTGAACGTCCGGAAGTCCCAGAAACTGGCGGGCCTCAAGGGGCGTACACTCAATCTCGATGTTCATCTTCATGGCGCACTCCTGGATAGGCCTCGATAAGCCGATGCGAAACATATCGCCGCGAAAACAGCCGTGGCGCAAGCGCCATGCGAACCACACAGGTTTTAACGAAAGCGCTCCGCGGCAAACGGTCTCGGGTCCGCAAACGGCTCGACGCCCGTCATCATCTCCGCCAGCAGCCGGCCCGTGACCGGGCCCAGGGTCAGACCGTGATGCTGGTGCCCGAAGTTGAACCACAACCCGTCATGGCGGGCCGCCTTTCCGATCACCGGGAGCATATCCGGCATGCACGGACGCCGTCCCATCCAGGGCGTGGCCTCGATCGCCTCTCCGAGGGGAAACAATTCCCGCGCCAGAGGCAACGTTCGTTCGATCTGCACGGGAGTCGGAGGCGCATCGCGCCGCGCGAACTCCGCGCCGGTCGTGAGGCGAATGCCCTGATTCATCGGCGCCAGCAGATAGCCGCGATCCGAATCGAGAACCGGACGATTGAGAACCGCATTGCCGCGTGGGGCCAAATGCAGGTGATACCCGCGCTTGATGCCGAGCGGCATGTCGTAGCCGAGCGGACGGAAGATATCATCGGACCACGGACCCAGCGCAATCACCGCCTCGCGCCCCATCAGCGCTCCGTTCGGACCCTCGACGCGCCATGCCGCCTGACCTTGCGTCAGCGTGCGCGCGTCAGCCACGATGAAACGCCCGCCTCGACGCACGAACAACGCCGCATAGGCCTTCGTCAGCGCTCCCGGATCCGGAATAAAGCCCGGCGCTGGCCAGTGAATGGCGCCGGCGAACGTTCCGGACAGATTCGGCTCGCGCGCGGCTATCGCCCTGGCGTCGAGAATATCCCCTTCAACCCCATACGGGCGAACGCGTTCGAGGTCAGCGACGCCCTTGTCCAGCGTCGCCGTCGACCGGAACAGCTTGATCCAGCCTGTCCGGCGCAGAAGCTGCGGCACGCCCGCTTCCGCGATCAGGGCCTCATGCTCGGCCAAGCTGCGGCTGATCAGCGGCAGGGCCGCCATCGCGCTGCGAAACGCGCGTTCGGGCGCGGACGCAAAAACATAGCGAATCAACCACGGCAAAAACGCAGGCAGATCGCGGAAGCGATAATGCGCTTCGGGGAAACGGTTCAGCGCATAGCGCAGAACCTGACGCAGATCGTAAGGAAACACATACGGGAAAACCGACGCTGATTCGATCAGGCCCGCGTTTCCGTAGCTCGTCTCCTGGCCCGCCCCGTCGTGCCGGTCGACCAGGATGACATCGCGCCCCCGCTTCTGAAGATGCAGCGCCGCGGAAACGCCGACAATTCCCGCGCCGAGAACCAGAACATCGGATTTGACTAGCGCCACACGAATCTCCGAAGGCAGGACCGTACGGCCTCGCCGAACGTTACGCTTCAAACTTAAGTATTGCGGTTCGGGTGCGCAAACCGTCCCGTTGCGGGTGGCGGTTTGTCAGCCATTATCAACTTGCAAATCTTCAACTTGCCGACAGGCCGGAGCCGCGGCGGCGCGGCATTCCTCGCCTGGATACGTCTCGGTTCGCCCGCGCCGGCCGACAGGCCGACGATGGCTTATGCGAGAGTTATGTCGGTCGCAGCGCTTTCGACTCCATGTCGAATTCGGCGATCTGCCTGCGACGTTCAGACTTGGTGCCGCTAAGGTGATCGGTCGCGATCGCAACATAGACAGCCGGAAGCACGAACAGAGTGAACAGCGTTCCGATCATCATGCCGGCCACGACCACGAGGCCGATCGAGAACCGGCTCGCCGCGCCCGCTCCCGACGCCGTCAGCAGCGGCAGCAGACCTGTAACCATCGCCGCGGTCGTCATCAGGATTGGACGCAGCCTGACCCGCGCCGCTTTCTCGATCGCCGCCCGCTTGTCGAGCTTCTCGTTGATCTGAAGCTCGTTGGCGAATTCGACCATCAGGATGCCGTGCTTGCTGATAAGGCCGATCAGCGTCAGCAGGCCCACCTGGGTATAGATGTTGATCGTCGCGACGCCGAAGAACAGCGGGATCAGCGCGCCGAGAATCGCCATCGGCACGCTGATCATGATGACGAGCGGGTCACGCAGGCTTTCGAACTGCGCCGCCAGCACCAGGAAGATGATGATGAGCGCGAAGCCGAAGGCAATCGCGAGCTGATTGCCTTCCGTGACGTATTGTCGGGCGTCTGCGAGATAATCGTGACTGAAACCCTTCGGCAGATTTTTCGCCTGCTGTTCCAGGAATTCCACGGCCTTGCCCACCGTCACGCCCGGCATCGGCACGGCCTGGAAGGTCGCCGCATTGAGCTGGTTGTAGTGGGTCAGCGCATTGGGATCGGTTTCAGTCTTGATCGAGACCAGCGTGGACAGCGGAATCTGCTGGCCGCCGGCCCCCGGCACGTAATACCCGTCGAGGGATTGCGGCGACAGGCGCTCGCCGCGTGGCACCTGCGGGATCACCTGATAAGAGCGCCCCTGAAGGTTGAACCGGTTCACGTAGTTGCCGCCGAGCAGCGTCGCCAGCGTCCCGCCGAGTTGCTGCATGGTGACGCCGAGATCGTTCGCCTTGGTCCGATCGATAGCGACGCGAACCACCGGCTGGTTATAGTCGAGGTCGCTGTCGGAGACGATGAACAGACCGCTCTTCCGCGCCGCCTCCTTGAGCTTGTTCATTTCCTCATAGACCGTCTGGAAGCTGGATGTGCTGTAGAGCACCATCTGCACCGGCAGACCGCCCGGACCGCCCGGCAGCGGCGGCCGGTTGAAGGCGAAAGCGCTCACGCCCTCTACCTTGCTGATTTCAGCTTGCACCAGCGGCTTGATGGTCATCGCGGAGCGCGTGCGCTCGTCCCACGGTTTCAACAACATGCCGGCGATACCATCGTTGATGCCGTTGGTGCCGTTGATCACAAAGCGCAGGTCGGTCTCGGGGAAACTCGCATATGCCTTGTCGAGCTTGTTACCGTAAAAATCCATGTAGTCGAGGTTGGCGTATTTCGGCGCCTTGATGACCGCGAACACGATGCCCTGATCCTCTTCGGGCGCCAACTCCGTTGAGGTGTTCATGTAAAGAAAGCCGACCAGCCCGAGGAGCGTCACCGCGAACAGCGCCGTCACCGGCCGGTAGTCGAGCGAGCGATCCAGCTTCCGGCCATACCAATCGGTCACCGAACTGAAGATCCTGTCGACCTTCGTGGCGAACCAGCCCTGCCCGCCGTGCTTGAGCAGCACGGAGCACATCATCGGCGACAGTGTCAGCGCGATGACGCCGGAGACGATCACCGCCCCGGCCAGCGTGAAAGCGAATTCGCGAAACAGCGCGCCGGTGAGACCGCCCAGGAAGCCGATCGGCGCATACACCGCGGCCAGCGTGATCGTCATCGAGATGACCGGGCCGACGATTTCGCGCGCGCCCTGCAAGGACGCCTGAACCGCCGACTTACCCTCTTCGAGATGCCGGTGGATGTTCTCCACCACCACGATGGCGTCATCGACCACAAGGCCGATCGCCAGCACCATCGCCAGCAGCGTCAGCAGGTTGAAGCTGAACCCCGCGGCCAGCATCAGCGCGCAAACGCCGATCAGCGACAGCGGAATCGTGACCACCGGGATGATGACCGAACGCAGCGAGGCGAGAAACAGGAAGATCACGACGATAACGATGAGGACCGCCTCGATCAGCGTATTCTGCACCTCATGGATCGAGGAGGTAATGAACTTGGTCGAGTCGTAAGCCACCTTCATCTTCATCGAGGGAGGAAGATTCCGCTCGATGTCCGGAAACAGCGCCCGCACTCCGGCGACGATGTTCAGCGGGTTGCCCTGCGGGGTCGCCTGCACGCCGATGAAGATCGCGCGCTGCCCGCTGAAAGCGACGCTGGCGTTCGTGCTTTGCGCCGCCAGCTCCACCGTGGCGATGTCTTCCATGCGCACGAAGCCGCCGTCCTTGGCCTTCACGGTCATGCGCTTAAACTGCTCGACGCTTTGCAGGTCGGTATTGGTGGTCACGTTGGAGATCGTGTAGTAGCCCTTGGTCTGGCCCGCCGCCGCCTGGAAATTATTGGCGGCGATCGCGATGGCGATTTCGGCGGTGGTCACGTTGCGTCCGGCCATCTTCATCGGATCAAGCCACACCCGCATCGCGAAGGTCTGACCGCCGAGAATGTCGGCCGAAGCCACGCCGTCCACGGTCGAGAGGATGGGCTGCACCACGCGCGTCAGGTAATCGGAAATCGCCGAGCCCGACAGTTCATCGCTCGAGAAGCCGATATACATCACCGCCGTGGTCTCGCCGGTGGACTTCAGGATCACCGGGTCGTTGGCTTCCTTCGGGATCAGATATCTCACCGAATTGACCTTCGACAGAACCTCGGTGAGCGCCGCGTTCGGATCGAAATTCAGCTTGACGTAGACCTTGATCTGGCTCTGGCCCTGTGTCGAGGTGGAAGTGATGTAGTCAACGCCTTCGGCCGACGCGACCGCCTGCTCGATCGGCGTGGTGATAAAGCCCTGCATCAGATCCGGCGACGCGCCCGGATAGATCGTGGTGACGGTGATCACGGTGTTGGACAGCTTCGGATACTGCCGGACCGGCAAGTTGAACGCCGCCGCCAGGCCGATCAGCAGGATCAGCAGGCTGACGACGATCGACAACACCGGCCGCTTGATGAAGATGTCCGTGAATGCCATGAAGGCGCTCCATTGACGCGTGGCTGCTCCGACGAGCGGAGCATGACCGCGAGACGTTCGATCGATGCGGAGCCGCCACGGGGCGGACCCGGCTCTAAAGTCTTTCAGCGCTTCATGGAAACGGTGAAAGACTCCACCTTTATGTTTTGACGCGTTTTCTTCCGGCGAACCGGATTCCACTTCGCTCGAAAACGCTATCGTATCAGTTCAGCGGCGGCTCCGCCGGAATCTGCGGCATCTGATCTTTCGAAATCTCGACCGCGGCGCCCGACTGCAGCTTGAGCTGGCCGACCGCGGCGACCCTGTCGCCGGGCTTGACCCCTTTCTCGATGATCGCGCGGCCATTGATCCGGTCGCCGGTGCGGACAAAGGTGCGCTCGACCGTCAAGCTGGTCTTGCCGTCGTCCTCCTTCTTCTCCTTGATGAGATAGACGGAGTCGCCATACAGCGTGTAATCGACCGCGGTTTCCGGGACCGTGACAGCCGGCGGCTTGTCCGGCAGCACCACGATCACATCGGCGAACATGCCGGGCTTAAGGATGTTGTCCGGGTTGGCGATGGTGGCCTGGACTCGGATATTGCGGGTTTCAGTGGCGATCTGCGGCTCGATGGTGGTGATCTTGCCGTCAAACTCCCTGCCCGGATAGGCATCGACCGACACCCGCACCGTCTGGCCGACCGCAAGCCGTGCGCTGTCCTTTTCAGTCACCGTGAAGTTCGCGAACAGGGTCGACAGATCGGTCAGCGACACGATCGGCGTTCCGGCGTTCAGAAACTGCCCCACTTCCACCTGACGGACGCCGAGCACGCCGTCGAACGGCGCGCGCACCAGCTTCTGCGAAATGATCGCCTCGGTCTTGGCGATGCCCGCATTGGCCTGGTCGAAAGCGGCCTGCGCCTGATCCACCGTCACCTGCGGACCGACCTGACGCGCGGCGAGCTGCTTCGCCCGCTCCAGAGCAAGGCGTGAGACCGTCGCCTGAGCCTTGAAGCTGGCCAGGTCGCCTTGTTCCGGCTTGTCGAACAGTTGAACCAGCGGCGCGCCCTTAACGACACGGCTGCCGGCGGTGAATAAAATCTCGGTAATGCGGCCGTTAACATCCGATGAAACGTTGACCTGATGCACCGCGGCCAGGCTGCCGACCGCCCGCTGCAGATTGGGCAGGACTTCAGATTTGACCTCGACCGCGCTGATCGTCACCGGCGGCGGCTTATTGTTGGCAAAGAACTGCGCGATCATGTGCGCGCGGAAGGCATTGAACCCTACCAGCCCGCCGACCAGCAACGAGAGCAATATTCCCCCGATGATAAACCAGCGCGTCATGCGCACCGGGCGCGTGCGAGGCTTTTCGTTCAGTTCGCGCGGCGGCACCTCTGTCATGTCGCCGGTATCGCCTTCCCTTCTTACCGTCATGTCATGCACTTTCTGCGGCCGACGTTTGGGCGGCGTTGAATACAGGTTCCCGGTCCAGATGCAAGGCAATTGCCGCTGCGTTCAAACCGATCCCCCGAAGAATGAATTCACTAATCTGCCGTTCCAGGTCGGGCCCGCCGCCATATGACAGGGCTGGAACGGAAGGAAGCCTGCTGAGAACCAACATGAGAACCGTATGATGCGCGAACCAGAACAGATTGAGCGGGTCCCGCCCTACCGGCTCGGCATCCCCTTTTGCAATCGCCTGCTCAAGTGAAGCCGTGAAGGCCCCGCCGATCAGATTCCGGATTTTCTCGTACAGCAACCGGGCAAATTCGCCATCATCGAGCTGGCTTGAAACCATGAGGCGCAGGCGCTGCGCTTCCTGCTGATCCGGCGAAGCGGAGACATTCAGGAAATGCCTGACCATGCCGCGAACAAGGATAACGAGCGTCTCCGTTGAGGGCTCGCGATCGAGCAGGCGATGCAGCGCCGGATCCGCCTCGCAAGCTTCAGCCAGAATTTCGGCGTAGAGCGCGGCCTTGGTGGGAAAATGCTTGAACAGCAACGCCTCTGAGATCGATGCGGCAGCCGCAACGCTTCTGGTCGTCGTACCCGCGAACCCGTTGCGTGCGAAACACTGTTTCGCAGCGCTCAAAATCAACTCACGTCGCAGATCGCCGGTCATCCGCAGGCTGCTCATAGCTTTGTGAGTAAGCACTCACTTCAATTTAGTCAAGACGGATGTTGCGTTGCATCAATTGAACTTAAAACCGAAATGATCCGGGAGTCCCCTTTTGGATGCCGGGGAAGCGATGGAATACGACGGCCGGGCGGTTACGGAAAAAGCCCGCGCTTCGCCTTCGCGGACCGCACCTTCTCAACGCCGAGCGTCATCGCCGCGGTCCGATGCGAGATACCGTCCCTTTTCGCGCGCTCGACCATCTGCCCGAAAGCACGATCAAGGATCTGGTATTCGCGGCGCGTCACCTGATCTTCTTCCCAGAACAGTTGCTGCAAACCCTGAACCCATTCGAAGTAGCTGACCACCACGCCGCCGGAATTGCAAAGGATGTCCGGAATCAGGAAAATCTCGTCCTGTCGCGTCTCCAGGATCAGGTCGGCTTCAGGCGTGGTTGGCCCGTTGGCGCCCTCGGCCAGAACGCGGCATTTCAGGTTCTCGGCGACGCGCGCGTCGATCACGCGCTCCACCGCGGCGGGAACGAGCACGTCGCACGGCAGGGTCAGGATCGCCGCTGGATCGTATGAAAGCTGGTTGGAATATCCCGCGAGGCTTCCCTGCGTGCCGGTGTGGCGCAGCAGCCCGGGAATATCCAGGCCCTTGCTGTCATGAAGGGCGCCGGTGTGGTCGCTCACCGCGATGATCCTGACGCCGGAATTGTAAAGCTCGAGCGCCGCCTGGGAACCGACGTTGCCAAAGCCCTGAACGACGGCGGTCGCGCCACCGAACGCGATGTCGCGTTCCTTCATGACGCGGCGGACGAGATGGGCGACGCCGCGGCCCGTGGCCTCGCGACGACCGAGCGTGCCGCCCGTGCTGACAGGCTTGCCGGTGACGATCTCGGTGACGGTGCGCCCCTGATACATGGAATAGGTATCCATGAACCAGGCCATCACCTGCTCGTTCGTACCCATGTCGGGCGCCATCACATCGGTGTGCGGCCCGACGAACGGAATCATCTCCTGCATGTAACGGCGCGACAGTCCCTCCAGTTCACGCATCGAGAGCGACTGCGGATCGACACTGACGCCGCCTTTGGCTCCGCCATAGGGCAATCCGACAAGCGCGCATTTCCAGCTCATCCAGATGGCGAGCGCGGCCACCTCGCCGATATCCACGCACGGCGCGAAGCGCGTGCCGCCCTTGGTCGGGCCCAGCGTGAGGTGATGCTGCACGCGGTACCCCTCGAAAACCGCGATCGATCCGTCGTCGCGATGCACCGGACAGGAAATCGTGATGGCGCGCTTGGGCATCAGGATGCGCTCTCGCTCATCCATCGGGATCGACAGGTGATCAGCGATAACCCCGAACTGCCGAACCGCCATGTCGAAGACCGCGCCCGCATAAACCGTCATCGTTCTCTCCCTGCGTGATCTGGTTCGCGAACCGTGCCAGGCATTGATCTGCTGGATACGTCGCCGAAAGCAAGCCGTCACCATGCCTTCAGGATGGTGAGCCGTCGGTTATGCGCCGTCCAATGATAACATCCATCGCCCCGATAAAGGCTGTAAAAAGTATCGTGTGAAGCCTGTACGTCGACCGATCTCCGCGCGATCGAGGCCGCCATGGTTCGACGGATGCACAGGTTATCGAGCCTGACCATCCGAAGGCGATGTTTCCGCCGGCAGGACTTCAGGCAAGCGCGCGCTTGAGATCGAAAGCGGAATCGGCAGCCTGCTCCGGCGTTATCGAACCGTTCACGGCCAGAAAGCGACGGCCGAAGACGTGATCCGATGCGCGGTTGACCGACTCGATGCCGATCAGATGGCCGCCCTTGTAACAGAACGCGGAGAACGACCCCTGCCCGACGTCGCCACGCACGACGACCTGATCGTAACCGGTCGTCAAACCCGCTATTTGCAGCTTGTCCGGCCCCTGATCACTCCAGAACCACGGAAAACCGTCATAGTTCTTCGCATGACCGGTCAGCCGCGCGGCCACGCAACGCGCCTGATCGGTCGCGTTCTGCACGGATTCGAGCCGCAGCGACGCGCCGAAACGCTCGCTCGCAAACAGCGCGCAGTCACCTATCGCCGAAATGTTCGGGTCGGCGGTGAGCAGATGCTCATCGACGATAATTCCGGAGGCTACCGGCAGGCCCGCCTCCCCCGCCAGTTCGACATTCGGCAAAACGCCGATGCCGACCACCACCAGATCCGCCGCAAGCTGCCTGCCGTCGCTCAAGGCGACGCCTGACACGCGACCTCCGTCTCCGGCGATGCTCGTCGCCTGCACTCCGAAATGAAGGCGAATCCCAGCTTCACTGTGGCGCTGCTGAAAGAACTCCGAGATCTCCGGCGTGACCGCACGCGCCATCACGCGCGGCGCAAGCTCCACGACATCGACTTCGAGCCCCTTCGACCGCGCCGTGGCCGCGAATTCGAGGCCGATAAAACCCGCCCCGACAACCACCACCCGCCGCCGGGTGGTGAAAAGCTGCCGCAGTTTCTCGCTCTCGTCGAGCGATCGTAGATACAGGACATCCTCCAGATCGGCGTTGGGAACGTCGAGCAGGCGGTTGCGCGCGCCCGTCGCCAGGACGAGGTGTTTATAAGGCCGGGATGCACCGGAGGCACACACGAGTTGAAGCGCGCCACGGTCGATGGCGACGGCGCGATCGGCGATCAGTTCGATGTGCTGATCGTGGTAGAACTTCTCCGGCCTGAACATCACCGAATCCGGGCTTCCGCCGCCCTTCAGGTAGGCTTTGGAGAGCGGAGGCCGCTGGTAGGGCAGATGCGGTTCGTCATTGATCAGACCGACAGGCCCCTCGTACCCGGCCTGACGAAGCGAAACGGCAAGTTGAAAGCCGGCATGGCCGGCGCCGACGATCAGAATCGGTGCGTCTCCCATTCGTCAAGTCCACCAGTTCAGGACGGTCTGAACGTCTGTCATATATCGCCTCCAAAGCGTTATCCTTCTGTCGCGGGTGTCGGCCCGCGCGTTTTCTTGCACGAACCCGCCGCCGATTGCCACTCCCGGCGGAACCGCGGTTCACAATCGACCGGGTCATGCGGCACATCGTGTAGGCGGACCCGGCTTGATCGATCCGAAACTGGCCCTCTCACCCGGAGCGACCCCAGATGACAACCCACAATTCCGGCTCTCCCGAAGCTTCAGGGATGTCCAGCGTCGCGCTCGCGCGCATTGATGATCACCTGAAGCGACGATACATCGATGCCGGCCGGTTTCCGGGCACACAGCTGATGGTGTATCGCCGCGGCAGCCTCGTGCACCACTCCGTGCAGGGTTTCGCCGATCTGGAACGCAAGGTGCGGCTGAAGGGCGACGCCATCTTCCGCATCTATTCCATGACCAAGCCGATCACCTCGGTGGCTTTCATGATGCTGGTGGAACAGGGCCTGGTTGCGCTCGACGATCCCGTTCACAGGTATATTCCCGAATGGAAGAACCTTGGCGTGTTCCAGGCGGGCGCCGCGCCTGCTTTCATGACCAGGCCGCCGTCGCGGCCGATGCAGATCGTCGACCTGCTCCGCCACACATCCGGACTGACCTACGGTTTCCAGCAGCGGACCAACGTCGACGCGGCGTATCGCGACAAGCGGATCGGCACGCTCGACCCTGAGGGAACGCTCGCTTCGATGATCGCAGATCTTGCCGGTATTCCGCTGGAATTCTCGCCGGGCGAGGCCTGGAATTACTCGGTCTCCACGGATGTGATCGGCTATCTCATCGGCAGGATCAGCGGCATTCCCTTCGACCGGTACTTGAAAGAGCGCATTTTCGACCCGTTGGAAATGGCCGACACCGGCTTCTTCGTGCCGGCCGGCAAGGCGCACCGGCTCGCGGCCTGCTATAGCGCTGATGCAGGCGGCATGGTGCCGGCCCGTTCGCCGGGTGCGACGAGTGGACTGACGTTGCAGGACGATCCCGCCACCAGCCCGTTTCTCTCCCCGCCCGGCTTCGTCTCGGGAGGCGGCGGCCTGTGCTCGACGGCCACCGACTACCTCACCTTCTGCCGGGCGCTGCTCAACGGCGGTGAACTCGGGGGCGTCAGGCTGATCGGGCCGAAAACGCTGGCGCTGATGACGAGCAATCATCTGCCCGGCAATCGGGACTTGCCGGAGATGTCGCGATCCATGTTCGCGGAGGCGACCTACAGCGGCATCGGCTTCGGACTCGGCTTCGCCGTCACCATCAATCCCGCAAAGACGCTGATAGCCGGAAGTCCCGGCGAATATGCCTGGGGCGGCGTTGCGACGACGTCGTTCTGGATCGATCCGGCGGAAGAGTTGATCGCCATCTTCATGACGCAGGTGATCCCTTCGACCGCCTATCCTGTCCGACGCGAACTTCGCACCATGGTGTATGCGGCCATCACCGACTCCAATCCTTGAGCGACATTGCTTAAGGTACTCAAGCCTCGACGCTTATTTCGTCGTTCACTCACTCGCCGGCCGATGCGAGCGTGCGCTTCGCCGCGATCAGGTGCGGAATGTCATACATCCTGCCCTCGATACCTATCACGCCCGCATCGGGCTGACTGGCGAAGGCGGCGACGACGCGACGGGCGTGCGCCAGATCGGTTTCGGTTGGCGTGAAGCAGGCGTTGATGGTGGCGACCTGATCGGGATGGATCGCGAGCCGCCCGGCAAATCCGTCGCGGCGAGCGACACGGCAACTCTCGGCGAGACCCGCCTGATCCCTGAAATCACTGTACAGCGTATCCAGCGCAACAACGCCGGCCGCGTTGGCGGCGAAAAGACATTGAGCGCGCGCGACCTGATAAGGGAATGTCCAGTCGCCGTTCGGTTCCTTATTGGTCAGCGCGCCCACCGCGGCGCTGAGATCTTCAGCACCCCACGTCATGGCCGCAAGCCTTGAGACTTGCCCTGGACCTTGTGCCGCATACCCGGCGAAGCCAAGCATCGCAGCCGGCGTCTCGGTGACGACGGCGAGCAGCTTCACATGCCCGGTTGGAATGCCCGCGGCCATCTCCAGGACATCGACGTAATGGGATATCTGCCGGATATCCTCAACGCCGTTGACCTTCGGAATCAGGATTCCGTCCAGCCCGGGGCGGACCACCGCCGCGAGATCGGCCAGCGTCAGGCCCGTTCCGAGCGCATTGATCCGCACCAGAAACGTCCAATCCCGGTCAGTCGCGCCACCGAGAAAACTCTTCACCGCCTCGCGCGCGACCTCCTTGCAGCCGGGCGCGACAGAGTCCTCCAGATCGAGCACCAGCGCATCCGCGCCGCAGGTCCCGGCCCGCGCGAACTTGCGATCGCTGTCAGCCGGGACGAAAAGAAGCGAGCGCCATTTCATGCCGGCCTCCGCATCATCAGCGCGTTGCGCCGGCAGAACACCACCTCTTCGTCGCGCTGGTTGTATCCGCGATGCTCGAAAGTGACGATACCCTGTGCTGGACGCGACTTGCTGTCGCGAACCGAAATCACTTTCGATTCCGCGCGCAACGTGTCGCCGGCGAACACCGGATGGGGAAACCTTGTTTCCTCCATGCCGAGGTTTGCGACCGTGGTTCCGAAAGTGGTGTCCTGCACCGAAAGGCCGATGATGAGGCCCAGGGTGAAGATGGAATTGATCAGCGGCTTGCCGAATTCAGTCGATCTGGCGTATTCGTGATCGATGTGCACCGCGGCCGGATTGCAGGTCAGCGAGGAGAACAGAATGTTGTCCATGTCGGTGACGGTTCGCCGAATTTCGTGAACGAACGTCTGCCCGACGGAAAACTGCTCGAAATACAGTCCGCCCATTCGGCTTTTCCTCTCCCCACCCCCGCCATCGGATTGAACGCGCACGACCAATCCGGATCACATCGCGGCCGACAGGGAGTTTGCCATCCGCCACCACTTGCTGCAATGAGCCGGACTTATAGCTTCGGCCCGGCGCTCGGCGACGAGGAGCAGGACTCATCAGGCGTTCGGGCGTCGATCGATCGGATTGAAACGGCGAACAAAACGGCCTCGATATTTTTTCGGCGATGCTCTATAGCGTCCCTGCGACGCATATCCTCGAGCTTGACCCTAGAGCGGGATGAGGAAAAGTGTGTAGCGGCTTTCCGCCCGCATCCCGCTCTAAAATAATGGAATCGATCACGTTTATGGTTTTGGATCGATTCGATCCAAAACCATCGTGATCTAGGATGGATAACCTGCTCGCGTGCAAAAGCGCCTCAGATCAAAATCAGGGAGCCGCGATTCTGTGCGGAAGCGGAACGGCCCCGGATCGGGGCAACCGGGCCGGCTTACGCCCCCATGCGACGCCAGTTCGGCAAGGTTCTCGCAGATCGATAGTCCATCCTTCATGGAGACCAGATTGACCCGGAAATTCGTTGCCGAAGCCGCCTCGCTAGCTGTCTTTGGAGCAGGGCTCGCCGGCGTCTATATCCTCGCCAAGGTGCTTAAAGGCGACGTCGCGGATCTGACGATCGCGTTGATCGCCACGGTCATATTCGTTGTGTCTTATGTTCTTGGCCAGTGGGTGAAACGCACGATCGACCCGCCGCACGCCGTCAAATAATCATCACCGGAAGCCTTCTCTGAAAGGTTCTCGCGAGCCTGGCGATCACCTCTCACCGCCGGATGGCGGTCCACCGGCCGACACATCCGTCACTGCGCTGGTACGATCCGCCTCCTCTGTTTCCCGAAAGCCGGCCAACCGCGCTGAGCCTCACGCCGCCTCCGGCATTCGTCGACGCTTGAAACGCACCGCTTCGGCTGACGCGACCGCTTCCGCCGCCGGAGACGACGACCCGTGTTCCTGAAACCGTAAAAGAGCCGCCGCCACTTCCCTGGCAGTTGGTGCTTGTCCCCGTGAACGACCAGCCGCCATCGAACCCGCCGAAAGCAGGCAAATTGCCCTGCGCGGGCGGGTTACTCTGGCGAGCATGGGGCGGCTTCGGGCGGCTCCGCGGCGGCTGATCCTCCCGGCGGTCCTGAGAAAGGCCCGCTATTGCTACGCTGGTCGCCGTCGCCAGCGCGATGGCAGCCATGAGAGCAACCTGAAAATCCCTGAGCATTCCTGTTTCTCTACCTTGAACCGCGCGGCGCTCGATCAACGCTCGCCCCGCCCGTCCCTCTGTCCATTGACACCGTCTCTATATCGGTACACCGCCCCAGAAAACCCCGAACGGATGATTTCGGCTATCGATCCAAGGGGTGGAACCCATGATTGTGCATGGCGTTTCTCGGCGACATCGAGCAACGATCGGGTAAAAACACGCGTTAGAGCGGCCGCCAGTCAAATGGAATCAGCGCCGCCGCTCCAGTTAATTGATTGAGCATCGGATTTATCCCGAAACCGGTTCCCACTTTCGGGTCTGATGCTCTAAACAACAATCCTGAACCCTCGTCTGCTTAATCAGAAAGCGAAAATGCGCGGGGCGCGGGTGTTTTGCGATTTGAGGTTTGCGTTCGACTTCGGCGGGGCACGGTCCAAGATGCCGCGCGCGGCGGTGGCATGCTGTTTGCGATAGGCCGCATCCGATCATCAGCGGGAACAGCGTGGCGGGCTTACACGCTATAGCGTTTTCGAGCGAAGTGGAAACCGGTTCGCGTGAAGAAAACGCGTCAGAACAAGATCGTAGAGCCTCGCTTCTGATTCCATCAGAAGCGAAAAGGCTCTAGTTCGACCGGCGAACGGCGTCGACACCGGCGGGGGAGTCAGGCGGTTGGCCTTCGCACCTCGGTTACGTCCAGTCGAAGCGGAGTGTTTCACGGAACGCGAAGCGCTCGATGTGACTTGCCACCACCTCCCGGAGGGTCGCGAGGCTGGCGGCGTCCTTGGTCGACAGATCGATGACAAGACTTTCTGGTCCGGCTGCCAGCCTAGCCTCTCCCAAAGGAAGCGCGATCCGGCCATTGACGGAATCGTACTCGGTTTCGAATTTATGGGCCCAATGTTTGCAAAGCTGCTGCAAGTAGCGGCTTGCATGCAGCGTATTTACGGTTGCGCGGCTCGTTTCCATGGCGTTGCGGGACTGCGAGTTCATCGACAACCTCCAGGCTCGAATGCGATTGGACCGTGGCGTCGCGGCAGGATTCACCTGCCAACAATTTCGAGCTTCGCTTCTGATTCAATCGGAAGCGAGGTCACGCCAGAGCATGATCCGATCGGTTTGAATCGGACCATGCCCTGGAAACGATCGTCTGGTCGCATCTTCTTGCGGCGAACAGGTCACCCGCTTCGCCGGAAAAATGCCCTAGAAATTGAACGTTGCCGACAGCATGTAGGTTCGCGGCGCACCCACGGCGAGGAAGCCGCGGGCGGCGGATAGATAGTAGGCGTTGTCAGCCACGTTCTCGACGATGGCCCTCATCACAATGGGCTTGCCCAACGGACCCACGAACGTATATCGCGCCCCGAGATCCACCCGCGTCCAGCCGGAAACGGATTGCGTGTTGGCCTGATCGTAGAACACGTCCCCGGTACGGATCAACCGGCCGGTCATCGTCACGCCGGGAGCCATCCAGTGCGGCAGATCATATTCGCCGTAAAGGTTCAGCGCCGTGACCGGAACGCCCGGCACGTTGTTGCCGTCGAAGCGGCCTCCGATGGTGTTGACCTGCCTGGCATCCATCAGCGCGATGCCGCCGAGCAGACGTAGGCCCTCGATCGGCGAGCCGAACACGTTGAGTTCGAAACCACGGTTACGCTGCAGGCCGGCGACGGAGAAGAGGTTGGTGCCGGGATCCGTAAAGGCGAACGGTTGCCTGATTTCGAAGAGCGACGCCGTCACCGTGACGGTGCCGAAATCGTATTTGGCGCCGACTTCCTGTTGCCGGCTCACCACCGGCGGGAAAACCGTGCCGCTATTGCCCGCGAGCGCGGGCGCCGTCGGTCCCGCATCGAGCGATTCAATGTAGTTCGTGTACAAGGACAGACGGTCGGTCGCCCGCAAGACAGCGCCGACGGCCGGGCTGAAGCGAGCCTGCTGATTACGTGAGGTCTCCATGCCCAGATTGGGTCCGGGCGCGGTCGCATAGCCGGTGATCGCAATGTCCTGCCAGCGTCCGCCGAGCGTCAGCAGCAGCCTGTCGTCGAAGACCGAAAGCGTATCGGACACCGCGACGCTCCGAGCGACCAGCCGCGTAAACAACGGCCTGTCGTCGGATCTCGCGAAGCCTGTGGTCTGGAACGAGCCCGGCGGCAAGCGGACGGGATTGTAGATGTTCGTCACGTAGCTGAACGGCGTGAAGCCGAGAACGCCGCCGCGGTAAAGCTCGTTGGTCATGGTGACCGCCGCGACGTTGAACTGGTGACCGATGACCCCGGTCCGGAACTTCGAACGCAGGCCCATCTCACCGGCGAACCCCTGAAGCTTCTGCGGTTGAATCGCAAGCGAATTGGTCGCCGTCCCGTTCGGATTCGTGATCCGGTAGGAGGAAGTGAGGAAGTCCTCGTTGTATCGGCTGCCGCCGCCCGCGATATAGACGGTCGTATCCGGCAACAGATCGTATTCGGCGCGGCCCGCGACCATCTTGTAGCGGCTGTCGATGAATTCGTCGCGGCTCGATGTGTTGATGCGGCCGTTCTGCGCGTGGGGGATGATGATATTCGGGGCCGCCGAATTGAACAGCGATGTCGGCGCGCGGATATTCTGAACCGAACTGTTGAAATCCAGCGATGCGCGGAACCGTTCGCCGCGATAATCCAGACCGAGCGCGGCGACACCGACTTCGGCGGAGTTGAGATCGAGCGGCGTATCACCCTTGCGGTAAGAGCCGTTGAAACGAACGCCCCACTCCTTGTTTTCTCCGAAGCGGCGGCCGAGATCGGCGTGGTTCCAGATCTGCGAGTTGCTGATGTAGGTCGTCGTCAGGCGTGTCAGCGGCTCGTCGCCGGCGCGCTTCGGAATCATGTTGATCGTGCCGCCAGTGCGCGCGGTGCCGCCGCTGAGCAGCGCGCTCGGACCCTTGAGGACTTCGACGCGCTCGATCCCCTCGAGAAAGCTCCGGCGCGGGTTGGCGAGGTAGAACAGCCCATCGTAGGCGGTGTCGAGATTGGTTACCGAGAAACCACGGATGAAGAACGAGTCGCGCTCGCTGAACGGCGGCGCGTCGTTGCGAACCGAAGGATCGTTGAGCGTGACATCCGCTATGCTCCTCGCCCGCTGATCCTCCATGAGCTTGGAGGTATAGCCGGTGACATTGAACGGCGTCGTGAGAACCGACGTGTTGCCCAGCATGCCCATCCGCACGCCCGTTCCGACCTGGCCGCCTGCATATGGCGCCGGAGGCTGTCCGACGGTTCCGGTCTGCGGCAGTGCGGGCGGGGAAGGTGCGGCGGCCGGCGGGGGCGCCGCCTCGCGGGAACGTGGCCGCACCGCCGCCCGATGCGGATTCGGCGTCGCGCGAACCGTTCGGTTTCGCGTCGCCGGGCGCGTCCGCGGCGCGATCACCTCGATCGGCGTGAGCGTCGTGCCGCCATTCGAAGATGAAGACTGCGCGATGGCGCTTTCAGACAGAGGCAGGACGCCCAGGCCTGAGATAATGAGAGCTATTTGACCAACCTGTCTTCTCATGAAAAGTCTCCGATGCAATGTGCGTTCAACAATAAGTGCGGATGGATAGCGGAGCAGAAGCGTGCTCCGCGCTGGCTTGCCGAGTGACGGCGGTTTCGATCGATCTTCCGGTCATCGCAGGCGCGCCATGCAATAGGCATCAACGAACATGCCATCGCGGAACGTCGCGGCTTTGTGGGTGCCTTCGATCTCGAAACCGAATTTGTTGTAGAGCGCGAGCGCGCTGACATTGTCGGTGAACACGGTCATTTCGATGCGCTTGATGTTCAGCCAGTTGTCGGCGGCATCGATCATCGCGCCGAGCAGCCGTGAGCCGATGCCTTTTCGGGAATGGTCTTCGTGGACGCCGATCCAGAACTCGGCCGCATGGGCGCGGCGTCCGTAAAAGGGGCGCAGCGCCGAGGCGCCGACCACCCGGCCATCCAGCTCAGCCGAGAGGTGCAAGTCTCGCGGAGACTGCGGTTCGAGCCATTTCTGGACCTTGTCGAACGGTTCGTAGGGAAGAGCGAGAGTCCAGAAACGAAATGAGTGCTGATTGACGATCTCGAAAATATCAGCAGCGTCCTCACTGCGCATGGCGCGTATCGTAATCTCCATTCGTTTCTCCGGAAGTTCGGTCAGACGATCATGTGCTTGCATCTCGCGAATCCCTGGGTCATCTTCCTGGCGCTGGATGCGGCCCGCGGACCCGACATGAAGGCTGTTCTCTTGCAGCCTCGCTATCGAAGATGGACGAAGCGCAAACATCAGAAGTCGAGCCTGAGACTTGCGAGGAACGACCGGCCGGATTCGTAAAGAGGCCGCACCAGGCCGGTGCCAAATTCCAGGCCGTAGGTGCCGCGGGCGGTATAGGTGGCGTTGAACAGGTTCCTGATCTCTCCGCGCATCGTCAGCGTAGGCAGATAAAAGGAGCGGTGCTCGATAAAGGCATTGAGAACCTGATAGCCTTCGAGCCGGCCGATCCCGGTCGCAGGATTGAAGAGCGTGTTGTTGTCGAACACGATCTCGACGTCGCCGCCGACCGTCAGCTTCCACGGCGCGATGGTATGTACGGCCTGAAACGTCAGGACGTCTCCGATCGGGGCCGTCAGATACCTGCCCACATAGGAGTCGGCCGGTCTGCCGTCGATTTCCGCATCGATGCGTATGAACCGGACCCGCACAAATCCGTCGGCCCAGTTGTAAGTACCGCCAGCCTGGAAGCCCTGCGTTTGCAGGTTGAAAGCTCGCAGCGCCATGTCGGGAGCCCATAGAGGCACGCGCGCGTCGTTGATCTGGGTGCGGAAGACGCCGCCCTCGACCTGGAGGCTTCCGTAATGTGCGACGAGACCCGTCGTGTAGTTGTTCGACGTCACCGACTTAGGCCCGGCGCCGTAGTTCCAGGCCGGGTTCTGGGCGTAGTTCTCGGCCAGCGGGATGCCGGCCCAGACGTGCGAAAAGCCGGCCTTGGCGATGAGAAAGCTCGTCAGGTCGTACTCGCCGGACACGTTGCCGCTGAGGCCCTGGCCACTGGAGCGAAAACCGTTGACGCCCTCGAAATTCTGATGCTCTCCGCGCAGGCCGAAGGAGAGTCTGGTGCGTACCCAGGGCCTCAGCCGGGCCTGGGCGTAAGCACCGAAATTACTGGCCCGTTCCGCTGACCGATAGCTTTTGTCGAGGTACTCGGCGCGGTCCCGGTAAAAATCCAGTCCCGCGACGATATTGCCGATGGGCAGAGCGAACTTGTTCTCCAGCTTTCCGTTGAAACTGTCGGTGATGCCTTCACTGGTGTAGCTGTAGGTATCGATCGTAGCGCCGCTGTACTGGTCCACCGCGACTTTCGAGCGGGTGTAGGCCAGCACGAACTTTGGATCCCACCACCCCTCGGGCGAGGCGTCGGTATAGGTGAAGACGGTGTTCTGCCGATCGAGCGTGTAAGGGCGCAGCAGCGGCGTCGACCTGTTGTCCACGATTTGCGCGGCGTTCGCCCGGAACGGCCGGATCGCGTCGTCACGCATCTGTTCATGACTGATCGCGAACCGCTGACCTTCAATGCCCTGATAGGCGACCTTGCCAATTCCGCTTAGAAAGTTGGTTGCGGTGCCGAGCACCTCCTGGCCATTGCCGGCTCTGAACTCGTTTCCCCTGCCATATGTCAATGAGCCGAGCGTCTCGAAGCCGCCCTGGCGAGAGTAGCCCGTCAGATTGTTCGTCGAGACATGACCGTTGAAGTTGAATATCGACTTCAGCGAACCGCCGAATCCGTCCTCGGACAGAAAATCCCTCGCGTCCTTGGTCACGTAAGCGATCGCGCCGGCGAGCGCTCCGGCGCCGGAATCAACCGGCGCCACTCCCGCATCGATGCGCACGGCCTTGAGAAGGTTCGGATCGATCATCGTCGTCGCGTTGTGGTGGAAGACCTTGTTGTTCTGCCGCGCGCCGTCGATCGAGACCGCGAGGTTGGTCTCCTCGATGCCGTGCACGTAGACCTTCTGGGACATCGGCAGCGGAGATCCAACGGTGATGCCCGCCTCACCGCGAAACAAGCCTTTGACGTCGGTTGCGTTGCGACGCTCGATATCCGCGCGGGTAATGTTGATTTCGCTGACGCCGCCACGCCCGATGTCCTGCGCGCCGCCTGTCACGCTGATCGTATCGAGCGTGACGACGTCGGCGCCATAACCGGCGGGAGCGCCCGGCGCCTCGATCGCGACCGTGCGCGGACCCGTGAAATGATAGCCGAGATTCGAACCGGCAAGGATTTCCCGAAGCGCCGTCTCGGCTGAATACCGGCCGCTCACCGCTCGCGAGATACCGCGGATTGCGCCCGCGTCCGGGCGGACCACCTGGATGCCGGTCGCGGCCGTGAAATCGGCAAGCGCGGAAAGCCGCGGTTTCGCGGAAATGCTGAAGCTGTAAGCTATATCATCCCTCGCCCATGCTTCATGAGCGCCAGCGACGAGGAGCGTCACCGAACATATCGACACCCCGCATCTCAGCACGGCGGCACTGGTAAACTTCCGCATGGCCTGTGTAGGTCCCCCACCCCGACCGGGGGAGCGCGCGCGATCGGCAACCCTTCCCGATATTCAACGGGCAAGGGACCCAGACCCCGTAAAAAAAGATGAACCTTTTATCGATAGATCAGGGTGGCGAAACCCGGAACCGAGAGGGTCCGGACCCCGAGCGTGCTGCGGAGCGCCTCCAGAACGGCGCCTGGATCATCGGCCCGGAAGGTGCCGGAGAGCGTCATCCGTCGCAGTTCCGGATCGATAATCAGCACACGGCCGGCCGCCATGTTATCGAGTTCCTTCACCACCCGCGAAAGCGGGGCCCGATCGAGGACGATCAATCCACGCCGCCAGGCGAACACCTGTTCGGGATCGACCGCCTCCGGTGCGCCGAGAGCGCCATCCTTGAGCGAGACGCGCTGCCAGTTCGTCAGATTGACCGGTCCACGGGTTGCTTCGGCATCGGACACCGCGACCTTGCCGTGCTCAACCGTGACCGCGCCGGCTTCGCGATCGACCTCGAAGGCGGTGCCATGCACCAGAACATCGACCCGCCCGGCGTGGACGGTGAAGGGACGCTGCCGGTCCGCGACCACCTCGAACCACACACGGCCGCGCAGCATGGTGATCGCGCGGACGCCGCCAACCATATCGGTCTTCAGCGCCGTACCGCCGTCCAGCATCACCAGCGAGCCATCGGCAAGACGCACTTCCCGCCGCTCGCCGGGTTGCGTCGCAACATCCGCGAATGCGCGGTCGATCATGCCCGGATCGCGCCATATCGCCCCGCCACCGGTCAGCACCATCGCGATCACGGCCGCGGCGGCGAATCTCAATCCGAGTTTCAGCGGGCCGCGCCGCGGCGACGCAACGGCGCTGCGATGCCAGCCCGCGGCGGCAAGGCGAGCAGCAGGCCGGTCGAGCGCGCCCCACAATTCCGAGATGTCGACCATCGCATCATGATGAGCGGGATCGGCCTTCAGCCAGGCCCGGTAGGCGCGTCGCGTCTCGTCGGAGGCAAGGGGGTTATTGAGGCGGACGAACCATTCAGTCGCCTCCCGCGAAGCCCGCTCCCGATCGTCCCTGTTGTCCGATGCGAATACCATACTCTCTCTCGCGCGACGGCTCCGTAACTATATCATGCTGTATCTGATCTACCGCTGCACGGATGGAGTTCGGCGACCTTCCAGGCGGCCAATACGGCGCCCCCGGCTCCGGACCTGGGATTGCGACGACGGGCGAGACACCGTCGCGCCACGCCTCCGGAGCAGCACGGGCAAATTTGTGATCCGCCGCGACGCGGAGAGCAGTTTCGACACGATTATCCTGACCGCCTCGACAGGGACGTCATTCGGAGAACTCGTAGCATACAACGTTTCATAACCATTGATTCATCATAATATATACGTCATTCGGCCACACCGGCTTCCCGCAAATGTCTCATCGAACATCTCATAGCTGAAAATCTGCTTCAAACTGGCTGTATTTGCAATGAGCTTCGAGAGGTCGACTGCAATGACCGCGCTCTTCTCGAGTCTTTCACCGCTTCATGGAAACGGTGAAAGGCTCGATCTATGTATTTGACGCGCTTTCTTCACGCGAGCCGGATTCACTTCGCTCGAAAACGCTATAGATGTCGACGTGATCCGAATGGGTGTGATCCGACTGATGTCGGTGGAGTTCGAACCACGATCGCATGCCGTTCTCTGCCGGCGGCCCCGGCAGCGAACCCATCAACTCACGGACATAAGCCGAGGGTCAACGCCGCGAGAACGCGGGTTCGGCGATGAGCGATTGAATTGCCCGGCGAATGCAACGTGGCCGGCCTCAGATGGAGCGACCCTCGACGATCGCTTCCCGCGGCACTGCTCTCTGCATGAGAGCGCCGATGTGCGCCAATAAGGCGACCCTGTCCCGGATGAGTGTTTCAAAGCAATCTTCTCCGAACCATTCGAGCGAGGCATCGGCGTCACTCATGACCAGGGCCGCGGAAAGGAAGGCATCGAGACTCATGGCGCCCTCGAACAGCGGCACCATGCCTTCGCGGCAGCCGGCCGCGGCATAGACATTTCCGGGAGCGAACACGTTGAGCTCGCCGCGGGAGCGAACATTCTTCAGATGGTAGTGCCCGATATAAGGGGCGAGCGCGCGATGGGCGGAAACCAGATCGTCACCCCCTTCCCACACATGAAGCGCGTCGAAATTGATTCCGAGACCTGGATGATCGACCTCCGCCAGCAGGCGCTGGGTCGAAGCGAGACTGTCAGCCAGAGTGTTCGGATGAGTCTCGACCAGAAGCCGTATCCCATGATCATACGCGATCGCGGCCATGTCGCGCACGCGGCTCGTCATGACCTTCCGCTTGTCCTCGGGCACCTCCACGCTTGGCCGGTCGCCGACGAAGGTGCGGATCTTGGGCGCCGACCAGTGTTGCGCCATTCGGCAGAGCCTTTGCGTTCGTTCGCGAACGATCGCGGGATCGCCATCGGTCGGCAGATAGTCGCTCAGCATCGACACCGAGAGGCCAAGGTCACCGAGCCAGTCGGCGCCGTAGTGGGGATGGGTTCGCGCCAGACCGCGCGCATGCGCACCCCACAATTCGATTCCGTCAAAACCGCTGCGCCTTGCCCAGACGGCGATATCCCAGATCGAGATCAGGTGATGGCGAAAGGTAATGGTGCAGACCGAGAGCTTCATCATCGTGCCGCCGACAGACATTCTGGCGTCGACGCAGGCTTCCAGCCTTGATCGGCGCACCAGTTGAAAAATACCGTCTCAAGCCGCGCCTTGATGGCGGTCTCAAGCGCATCGAGTTTATCCAGCGCCGCAAAGACATCCGCGGCATGGGCGTGATCACCGGTTTGCGCCAGCCGCAGGATCACGAAATGCAGACCCTTCAGGCCGACCGCGAGTTCTTCGATCTTGTCGCACCAGTGCAGGAACTCGTCGTTCGGCAGGTTGAGCGCGCGCCAGAAATAGGCGAAGCCGTGCTCATAGGCCCATTTGCGGATCGCGATCACCGGCAACTCACGCAATGCTGTTTTTAGATCGGATACGTCGAGACCGGCGCGGCCCTCGACATGGGCCGCCACGATCTCCCGCACGTTGCGGATCAACGGATTGTCGCCAGAGATGAAGCAGGCGAGAAAGAAGTCGCGGATGTCCGCGGCCAATGGCGGCGCCACCGCCTGGCGATCGAAAATATAGCCGCCCGCGACGCTCGGCTGGGCGACGGCATTGAGCAGGCGCTCGCGCGCGATCGGACCTTCCCAGCGGAAATCAGGATCACGCACCTGCCAGACCTCGGGGTCCTCGGTCGCCTCCAGCATCAGATAGTGCGGAAACGGGTTCTGGTTGAACTTGTTCTCCCGCTCGGGCAGGTGAAACATGTCCAGCATCACCATGACGCTTTCAGTCGGCCGGCGTGCGGCTACCAGACCGATGAGCTTTTCAAGATTGGCCTGCTTCGATGCCGAATGATCATACCATTCCGTGACCTGCACGCCGTAAAGCCGGTGGAACCAGCGACGGAAGAAGTCGTGGCTGATCTCGGGCGTATGATAGAGCAGCTCGTGCCGCGTTGAGACGGCGAAGTCCGCATCCCAGACGCTGAAATAGAACAGCCGGTGATCCAGTCCAGCCGCCTTCACCGCATCGCACAGGCATGAGACGAAGCAATGGACCTTGATATCCGGATATTCCTCGGCATGGACGTCGGGCACGGCGGTCTCCGACGCATTCGCGGCGACATCGGAGGTGGTCCTCGCGCCGGCCAGAAGGCTCGCGAGATCGTCCACCGTTTCGATGTCCGGCCCGGTGACCATCTCTTCGGAAATGACAAGGCCATGCTTCAGTTCAAGATGCAGAAACAGGTCCAGCAATAGAACTGAATCGAGATACAGATCGGCATTCAGCCGCGAGTGCGGGCCAAAGCCATCGAGATGAGTGTTGTTCATCTGCTCGGCGAGCACCGCTCGGATCGAGGCGACTATATCCTCACGTGTCATATCGCGGCCTCCGCGGCGGCGTGTTCGAGCCGGCCCTCTGCATACAGCGCCGCGATCTCGCGCCGGTTGATCTTTCCGTTCGCCTGCCTCGGCACGCAAGCGAGGCGCACCGCCTCCATGGGAACCTGGTGGACAGCGAGATTCTGCATGCACCATTCGCGCAGGCTTGCGGGCGCGATGGCGTGTTCGGCGCAGAAGGCCAGAGCCACCCGTTCGCCCGCGGACGGATCGACCCGGCGGAAAGCCACGGCGTCCGTCACGCCCGGCATCGCCATCACGACATCCTCCACTTCCCGCGGATAGACGTTGATGCCGGAAACGTTGATCGTATCATCGAGCCGCGCGACGAAGACGAGCGTTCCGGTACCTGTCAGATAGCCGAGATCGCGGGTATGAATCTCACGATCGCCCGCCCGCACCACGATCTCGCGCGGTGCGCCCTCCCCGCCGGTCTCGACGCCCAGATGAGGTAACGGGATTCCCATTTCATCCGGCGTGGCAAGGTCGGGATTGATCGCCACACAGCCCGCTTCCGAGCAACCATATTGTTGAAAGAGATGCGTGGTACGGGCGCGGATCGAAGCGAACCAGGGGTCGGGCAGAAGCGTTCCCGAAGTCATGGCGGCGAAGATCGTCTCGCCCCCCGGCAGCAACCGGGAGATAGTGTGCAGCATGGCCGGCGACGAATACAGCAATGGCTGCCGGGTCTCGCGAAGGCGCGCGATCACATACCTCGGATTGGCGGTATTGAGAACGTGCGGCGACTGCCCGCGCCTGAGCGCCACGAGCACGCCGCAGATCAGCCCGTATGAATGGGTGACCGGGCAGGCGACCAGGGGCGTCATGCTCTCCGGTTCACGGAAGGCCGATACATAGCTTTCGATCTCACGGTCGATCTCGGCCCAGGTCCGGGCGACCCGCTTGGGCTCGCCCGTCGTTCCCGAGGTCGTCTGCAACAGCAGTCCGGGCCCCGCGGCGCCCCCTTCAAGCTCCTCGACGGCGAAACCATCGCAGACAAGCCGGTGACAGCCGACGCTGACCGCAAGCCGTCGCGCCGCCGCGCGCGGCGTCGAGGGACGGATGGGAAGCACGCTGGCTCCGGCCGAGCGCAACGCGAAGAACAGCGCGAGAAATTCGGCCGTATCGGAAAGACACACGGCATAGCTGAGGCCCGGCTGGTCCGCGATACCGACGGCGAGAGCCGCGCGTTCGCTCATGGCCTGCATGCGAGCCTGGTCGTAGAAGGTGTCGTCTATGCGAATCATCATGCGTTTTCTCGTGCCAATAGGGACAGGCCCGCGAGTGCATTCGGGACCTCGTGCTGAAAATCGGGACCGTTGAGGCCGAGCTTTCGGGCGAGCAGGCTTTCGGTCAGAATCTCGCGCGTGCCGAAGCCAAGCCGGGCAGCGCGCGCGCCGAGATCATGCTCCGTGATGCAAGCGGAAAGCTGCCGCGCCACGCGCTGCCAGAACTTACGCTCGTCGATGCCGTAGAAGCTCTGCACCAGATGCGAGATTTCGGAGAGGCTGAAGACGAACACGCAGTCGACGAACAGGTCGCGCAGGTCCTCGGGACGTTGCATCCAATAATATTGATTGGGCTGCGCGTTGCGGTAGTCGGGGTTCAGCGTTTCGAAATCCGGGGCCAGCGCCGGATCGGCCAGGAAGTCCGGCACGAATTCCAGGCTGTCGTGGAAATCGCGCAGGATCAACCGTTCCGGCCATCCGTCGCGGTGAACGAGCACCATGTTCTGGCCGTGCGCCTCGGTCGCGATGCCATGGGCGATGAGAAGCCGCCATACCGGCAACAGGGCGACATGGATCAGGCGGTCGAGCCATTCCATGACGCCGTAGCGGCTCACCCACGGATCAATGAATGGCCGCCCGTCCGCCTCCACCGCCATCAGCGCATTGAACGGCGCCGCGGCCTCGCCTTCGGCGAGTTTGTCCTCGACGCTCTCGCGCCAGATCGCAGCGATCTCGCCGCCGAGCGGGCCATCGCGATCCATGATCAGGCCGGCATGTTCGCGCAGAATGTCGAGACGGCAATCGCCCCTGAACAGCGGGTCGGAGTCGATCACTTCGCCGAGCCAGTGCGACAACACCGGAGCAGTCCCGACCGAATGCGGCTCGATCGTGCGGCGCGTCGACGTGTTGACGATATTCATCGCCAGTTTCACGCCGCTGCGGCGCGGGTCGCGCGCATTCGTCAACGAGCGCACCGACTGGCTGGCGCGGTAGGGATCGCCGGCGGTCCCCAGGTAATACACGCGCCCGGATTGGATCAGAGATTTCAATCGGCCTTCGGACAGGTCGCGCCATTGCCAGGGGTGGATCGGCATCAGACCGAAATCCCGTCCCTCGATGCCGAGCGCGGCGCTCCGGCGTCGTAGCTCATGCCAGCCCTGCACGCCGATCTCACGCTGCCAGAACAAATCCTCGCTGTCGGGCAGCGCGAGATGCAACAGGTCGCGCGCGACCGCGAGCCAGACCAGTTGGAAACTGTTGCCTGCCTCAGGTCCGTAAGCGCGATGGTCAGCCTCATCGAAGCCGGTGCGCGATTTGAAGCAGGGATGATAAGGATGCCCCTCGTCGATCGCCGCATCGAGCGCACAGAACGCCAGATGCCTCCGGTCGCGACGCGGCTGGTGCTGACAATTCCAGCGCATCAGCGCGGCGGTCTGCTCAAGCTCGCGGCCGAGTTGCGCCCGCGCCTGCTCCGGGCCGGGCAGCGCCGAGACAATGTCGGCGATCGAAGCCTGACGCCATTCGCCGGCCGTGCGCCATTCGACGGTTCCCGCTTCGAGTCGTGGCCGGCCGAAAGCGCCGAGACGACCGCGCGACCGCCAGGCACGACCATCGACGCTCCATTCGAAACCTTGGGCGCCGCGGACGGTCCGGTCAATGCTCCCGAACAGATTTTCGTAAAGCGCCGCCGCGGTAAGCTGGCGCACTATTCGCTCTTCCGGCCGGTCGGCGATATCAAAGGGCAGCGGCACGAGCACCTCCCTGACGCGCGGCACGGCTTGCCACGCACAATGGATTGGGGAGTTGCACATAGATCGCCCGGCCATCATCCGCTTCCAGCTCGTCGATATCGAGCATGCGGGTGAGCAGATTGGCCTTGGCGGCGATGGTCGGACGGCTGAGGAATCCCGCGGCGAATTCGCCGCCGACACCGGTAAGTTCGCTTGCGAGACGTTCCAGCCGCGCGCGCAACATGGCGAGCAGCGCATCTTCCATGATCAGGCCGTCATGCCCCATGCGCGCGATGACCGAGCATATCTGGTTGACGATCAGGTAGTAGCCGAAGCGTTCCTGAATCACGCAATCGTCGAAATACAATCCGGGGATTCCATCGGTCTCCGGCGCCAGCGCCGTCAATCGGTCGCGGTGGGTGTTGGAAAGGTAGAAGCCCTGGTTGTCGCGATAGTAGCAGGCATCCGGATAGCCGGACGAGACATCGAGCAGGCTGTTCTGCTGGTGCGCTTCCAACGCCACGCCGAGTTCATCGTAGAGCCTGACCAGCGGCTCGAGCGCGCAATCGAGATAGGCCGAGAACCAGCGCCGGCAGACTTCCCTCACCGGCTCCCCGTCGCGTGCGGCGAGATCGCGGATGATCGTCTCCAGCCAGGAGCGCGCACCCGGCGGCGGATCGGCGGTCAAGGCGGCGATGGTGACGCCGCTGTTCTCGCTCCCCTTGGTGAATGGATTCTCGCGGAAGATCACCTCGAAGCCGCTTTCCGCGCGGCCGGGCAGCGCCAGCGTCAAATAGGCCGGATCCCGGATCAGGCGGAAACGCGGATAGCGCGCCAGGAAATCCGTGCCCGCGAACAGCCGCGACATCGCAACGCCGGCTTCAAGCTCAGGCATATGGTTGACGCGCAGGGAATTGGTGATCCGCACCGGCAGCGAGAATTTCAGCATCCACGGCAGGTCCGCGTTGTAGACCGTGCGTACCGAGGAGGTCGGCGTGAACCAGGCGCCGATGGCCCCAAGCGGACGCAGCCGTCCCTGTGCGACCAGTTGCGCGATCGAGGGATCCAGCATCAACGCCTCGGCCTGGAGGGGATGCATGGGGATCAGCGCCTCGCCCTGACGCAACAGTTTGCAATCCCGCGAAGGAATCAGCGTTCGAAGAATATCGGGCAGAGACACGCCCGGCGCGGCATCGTGACGTAGCAAGGTTGCGTCGGCGGCGAAGAAAGTGAGACGAAAGCGTCCGTGATGCTCGGGGGCATAGGCTGGCCGCTGCCAGCTCGTCATGCCCTGAAGGCTCTTCGGCGTGGGATGCAGCCAGTGGCCGAACGCAAGGCTCTGCTCGCCGTCAAGGAAGCTCATTCCGCATCGGTGCGCCGCCGCGCATTCCAGCCCGTCCGCGATGCAGCGGTAGCTCGTGAGCACGCGACCCAGCAGTTCGACTTCTTCATTGCGCATGGCATCCGCCCGCTCTGCGCCCATGCTGGCGTAGCATTCCTGCACCATGAGATAGAGCGCACGCAGCGGCGCGATCTCGCGCCACGAATTTCCCGGCAGGCGGCAAACAAAGATTCGCCCGAATCTTAACGGCCCGCATAATGAGTACCGCTCGATTTCGGCACGCAACCGCGCGGCCGTCATCGCGCAGTCCCATTCGACGCAGTCAACGGCCACGCCGTCCTCAAGACAGTGCGCCGAGACCACGCCGGGATCGACCTCACGTAAATAACAGTTGGCGAAACTCTGGAATGTCGCGCGTTCGGCGATCTGGCTCTTGGATATCTGCATCAGCATGTATTCTTCTGCGAACCGCCCGGGATCGATGGGCCACATCGACTAAACGACCCGCGGCCACCAATGCCGTAATGGGAACCCGGCTCACAGTTTAGAATTCAACCAACTATCAATTGCAGAGATGTTCTTGACGTTGAGAATGCCTATAGTAACGCTAGAACGTATCTCTGTTCGAGTAAGCACCAATAAAGCTGCCAGCCCGAATGTTGTCTCCGGACGATCACTGTCCGAGATCAGGCTGATGCGCGACGAGAAAACAGCATGTCGTCCACGACAGAACTGCTCAATATCTTTAAGGCGGAGCAGGGCCAGCTTCAGCGGTTGGTTCGACGCCTTACGGGAAATCCGCACACCGCTGAGGATGTCGTCCACGATACCTTCATCAAGCTGATGCATCGCGACGTGGGGAAGTGCGATGTCGGCCTGGTCGTCACCACGGCACGCAACCTCGCGCGCGATGCGATGCGCGCTGAACGCGTGCGTACCTCCTATGCCGAAAGCGTATCACGCGAGCAGGTGCATGGGGGCGTAGTCGGCCCGGAGGATGCCGTCTCGAGCCGGATGGATCTCGACGCGCTGTTGCGCGCGCTGGAGACGTTGCCTCGTCGCACCCAGCGCATCTTTCTTCTCAGCAAGGTCGACGGCATGACCTATCCGCAGATCGCCCGCAGCCTGGGTATCTCGGTCTCGACCGTTGAGAAAGAAATGATCTCCGCCCTCGAGTTCTGTCGCAACTGGAGACGCCGGCGAGAGAACGTTTGAGCTTCCATGCGCCGTGCAGTCGTGCCGCATCCATAGCGTTTTCGAGCGAAGCATGTCCTTGGGCTCGACCCGAGGATGGATGACCGGTTCGCGTGAAGAAAACGCGTCAAAACAACAATCTAGAGCTTCGTTTCTGACTTCAATCAGAAACGATAATGCTCTAAGCATCGGGTTCGGGAAAAACAGGCCGCCCATTCCCTGGCGGGGTCGAGGCCGATCGGCACGATACATGTCCCGATTCCCATGTCCTGTTTCTATGTCCTGATTTGAGGCAATCGTCTCAGTCATCAACCATAGGCAGCAGATCGTCCTCGTGCGGTTGCTCAGGCTATTCACGTATGAGAACAATAATTTAGAGCCACTCTTTTGACGAGTTAGAGGCAAAGAAGCTCCACCCTTCCTTGACAAGCACGAGACAGATCGGCGCGGTCGCAAACAGGATGGACACGGCAACTTGCGAAGCCAGGTCGATTGCCATAGGGTCGCCGAATCCGAGTGGAGTGGAATTTGTGCTCGCGGCGTTGAGGAGAAGGTACGCAAGGTTCGCCATTGCGGCGCTTTATGCGCTGGCGATGGTGATGGTGGGCGTGGCTCATCAGCCTGCCAGCCAACACCTGACTCCGACTGAACTCGCCCAATACGCTCTCCCGGACAGCACGATCCCGATCCTGTGCTCCGAGGATCCGGACCACACGGATCCCGGCCGCACCGATCTGAAACCAGCCGGCTGCGATGCCTGCAGGCTTATTTCCGGGCCCGGTATCGTCGGCGCGCCGCCTGTTGTCAGCCCTGCTCGTCTAGCGTTACCGACGGGTTTTTCTCTGGCTGGCTATGCGTACCAACCCGTTATACGCGCCTCCGACAATTTTCTGTCGCGCGCGCCTCCGAGCGTGGCCTGACGCATCTGCACGCCGCAAAACAGCTCGGCGTGCATTCAGCTTAACGTGACTTGGCGATATGCGCCTTGGCTACACCTAGCTCAGCGATAAGCGGCTTGGCGACAGGTGGCGGGCGGGCGATCGACCCGCGTAGAGCTCGGTGTGCGGGAACGCTTGCAGACTTGAGCTTGCAGCCAGTCATTCGCCTCGTTTGAGATAAAGATGGCCGCGTTCCATGCGCCGGAACGGCCGCGTATATGCGGTGCTGACGCACCGCTCTCAGCAATCAGCGAGCCTGCTCGCAGAAGAGAGATAAAGTATCATGATGCGTCATTCAGGAATGACATTATCGAGAAAGCGCCATGCGCGGGTTGCGCGCGCTGCGATTGCCGGCGTTGCCCTGCTCATCGGCGCCTTCGGCCCGCTTCACGCACAAGGACTCCCGCAAGCCACACCGGCCATCACCGCTCCCCATTCGCCCTCCGGGCCGCCCGCATCGGAGATATCGTCCACCACCGACCACCTCAACGCGACCTCATCGTCGCCCGCACCTGCGTCCGCTCCGAGCGCCATCATCGCCAACGACTCCGCTTCGCCTCACGAGTTATCTCCGTGGTCGATGTTCATGTCGGCGGATATTGTCGTTCAGCTGGTGATGATCGGTCTTGCGTTTGCGTCGCTGGTGACGTGGACGATCTGCATCGCGAAGCTGGCGGAGCTGTCGCTGGCGCGGCGCGCGCTGCGGGCGGCGCTGAACAAGATCGGCGACGCGCGCTCGCTGGCGGAAGCGCAGATGGCGCTCGGCGCGCGGGAGGGCGTGCTGGCCTCGCTGCTGGCCTCGGCGATGCACGAGGCGCGGCTTTCGGCCGGCATTTCCAGCGACGCCGGCATCAAGGAGCGCGCGGCGTCGAGCTTCGCCGAGATCGTCCGCGCGGAATCGCGCCGCATCCGGCTCGGCATGGGGCTGCTCGCCACCATCGGCGCGACGTCGCCGTTCGTCGGCCTGTTCGGCACCGTGTGGGGCATCATGAACAGCTTCATCGGGATTTCGAAGTCGCAGACCACCAACCTCGCGGTGGTGGCGCCCGGCATCGCCGAGGCGCTGCTCGCGACCGCGCTCGGCCTTGTCGCCGCCATTCCGGCGGTCATCATCTACAACTACTTCGCGCGCGTGACGCGGGGCTACACCGAACTGGTCGGGCGCGCCTCGGGAGCGGCCGGCCGGCTGCTGTCGCGCGATCTGGACCGCACCCACGGCTCTCTTACCTCGCGCGCGGCGGAGTAGGCCGATGGGCGCATCGATCGCGGAAGGCGGCTTCGACGACGACGAGGAGTACGGCGAAGCCCACGAGATCAACGTCACGCCGTTCATCGACGTGATCCTGGTTCTTCTGATCATCTTCATGGTGGCCGCGCCGCTGTCGACCGTCGATCTTCCGGTCAACCTGCCGACATCGAGCGCGACGCCGCAGAAGAAGCCGGACAAGCCGACCTATGTCAGCATCAAGGCCGATCTCGCGGTGGCGATCGGCGAGACGCTGGTCAAGCGGGTCGACCTGGTGCGGACGCTGGAGACCACGCCGAACATGACGAAGGAGAGCTTCATCTTTCTGCGCGCCGATCGCGCGGTGCCCTATGGCGACCTGATGGACGTGCTGGAGATCCTGCGTACCGGCGGCTACGCGAAGATCAAGCTGGTGGCGCTGGAGGGCGTTCCCGACGCCCGGTCGGTTCCGGCGGCGAACACGGCGGGGCGTTGAGATGCCTGAGATTGTCGAACAGCCACCGTCCGGCCGGCTCTGGCTTTCCGCCGCCGCCGCCGCGCTTGCGATCCATCTCGGCTGCGTGGCGCTGGCGCTGGCTCACCTGGACACGGATGAGGCGGCCGAGGATCTCGGCGCGCCGGCGATCGAGATCGGGCTCGACCTGTCCTCGCCGCATCGCGAGGTGACCGACCTTCCGCCCGGACCGGACACCGACGCGTCGATGGCCTCGCCCGCGCTGGCCGAGCAGAAGGCGGTCGAGGAGGAAACCGATCTGCCGAAGGATACGCCGACGGAGAGCGCTGATCCGGACCGCATCGTCACCGAGAACGAGTCGCGGAAGCCGTTCGATGACGCCACCGAGAAGGCGGCGAAGCAGACGCAGGCCTCGCAGGAATCGGCGGCGGCCGAGGCGACCGCGATGCCGAGCGTCGAACAGGCGCAGGAGTCGGAGCGGTCGGTGGCGCCGCAGCAGGGCACCGGCGCCAGCGCGCGCCGCATCCGCGCCACCTGGCAGAAGGAGCTGGTGGCGCATCTCGACAAGCACAAGCGCTATCCGCCCGACCGGAGCCAGAAGAACGCCGAGATCCTCGTCAACTTCGAGCTCGACCGCATGGGCCATGTCGTCTCGGCCACGATCGTGAACGGATCGGGCGATCCGATCTTCGACCAGGCCGCGCTCGCCATGCTGCGCCGCTCAGACCCCGTCCCGCCACCGCCCCCCCTCATCGCCGACGAGGGCCTCAGCTTCACGCTCCCCGTCGTCTTCAGGGTCAAAGGTAAGGGGTGAGGGAAAAGGCGGCGGCCGAAAAGGTTGCAGACAGGACAACCCATGTGAGTCACCGTCTACGCTTCGGCTTCTATATGGCCGGGCGAGATCGATTTATCAAAGTCCTTCACCGTTTCATGGAAACGGTGAAGGACTTTATCTTTGTGTTTTGACGCGTTTTCTTCTCGCGAACCGGATTCCATCCTCGTGTCAAGCCCGAGGACATGCTTCGTTCGAAAACGCCATAGTCGACCCCGTACGCCAGATACCAGATTGAGCAATCAGGTAGCCTTCGTGAACATCGTCAGAACACCGTTCTGATCAATATTGATAGCCACGACCTGTGCCGAGTTGCGGCCTTTCGCCGTGAGCGCGGACACCGCCTCCGGCGTCGCGTCAATGGTCTTGCGCAGGGACTTCATGTCCTCCTGCTTCGTATTCGCCACGATGGCATCAACCTTTGAGCGCACGTCCGCTTTCAACTCGTCCATGTCGACCACCTGGATACTTCGAATTGCGACGCCTTTTTGAGTCTCTGTCTGAGACTGCGT
This sequence comes from Nitrobacter winogradskyi Nb-255, assembly GCF_000012725.1. Classification (NCBI taxonomy): domain Bacteria; kingdom Pseudomonadati; phylum Pseudomonadota; class Alphaproteobacteria; order Hyphomicrobiales; family Nitrobacteraceae; genus Nitrobacter; species Nitrobacter winogradskyi. The sequence goes on from NC_007406.1 coordinate 2,525,496, forward strand.
GGGCGATGTTTGCGCCAGCGCCATCGGCGATCCAGCAACAAGCAAGGCAATGGCGGTTGATAATGTAAATGTAAACGTGCGCATGTATCAGCTCCGGTTGAGGTAGAGATGCACACGCAATGTAGCGTCGAAAGGTGTCGAACGCCGGAGGTTTATGCGTTCATTCAATGGATCTGATGTGGCCGCAATGTGCAATTACCTGGTGACGGCGTCGCGTCTTGATGGATCGGAGACTGCTTCAAACGTCGGTGACGCAATCTCCGTGCTAAGCGTATCGCCTACTGGATCATGTACCAGATGGCGATGGCGACCAGAATGACGACGCTCACGCTGACGCCGTAGCGCACCCACTTTGGTATTGTGTCCCACATTCATCACCGCCGTTCGTTTGCAGAAGCCCGCAGCCTGTTCCGCCGGCCAAAACATACACGGAAAATCTTGAGCCACTCATTCTATCTATTGATTCCGCCGACGTGCGCCAGATGCAGCGGCGCGTTCGCGAAGCGCTGCTCGGCATGAGTTATGTTCCGGTTCGAGCAGTTTCTTGACTTTTCATATGGACTTCCCGCGCAGCACCCTTGATTCCGGCAAAATTGAACGCCGTGTCGATAAGCGCGAAATGCGAGAAGGCCTGAGGAAAATTTCCCGCCTGCGCCTGCCGCTTCACATCGTACTGCTCGGCAAGCAGACCAACATCGTTCCGCAGCGACAGGAGGTGCTCAAACAGGCGGCGCGCTTCCTGCTCCCGGCCTTGCAGTATCATGTTGTCGGCAAGCCAGAAGCTACAGGCGAGAAAGGCGCCTTCACTCGCCGGCAGGCCGTCCTCGGCCTTCCCGGTATCGTAGCGCCGTAGCAAGCCGTCCTTCGACAACTCGCGTTCGATCGTACGCGTGGTCGATACAATACGCGGATCGTCCGGCGGCAGGAAACCGAGGATCGGCATGAGCAGCACCGAGGCGTCGAACGCCTTGGAACCATAGGACTGCATGAAGGCCCCCTGCTCTGCATCAAATCCCTTCTCGATGATCTCGGCATGAATTTCATCACGCAACGCTCGCCATCGGTCCACCGGTCCCGCAAGCCCGAACCTCTCGCAGGAGATCACGGCGCGGTCGAAGGCAACCCATGACATCAGTTTCGAATGCACGAAATGCTTGCGACCGCTGCGCACCTCCCAGATCCCTTCATCGGGTTCTCGCCATACGCTTTCTAGATGCTTGAGCAGTTCGCGCTGGAGTCCCGCCGACGCTTCATGAAGATCAAGGCCGAATGCCGTCGCCGCGTGGAGCGCATCCATGACGCTGCCGAAAACGTCGACCTGAAGCTGGGAATAAGCGCCGTTGCCTATCCGCACCGGGCGGGACCCGCCGAAGCCCGGCAGCCAATCGAGCTCCACCTCGTCATTACGATGCTCGCCGCCAATGCCGTAGAGCGGCTGAATCTGCGACGCCGCGCCCGCGACGGCGCGCAGCAGCCAATCGCACCAGGATTCGGCCTCGGTGCGGTAGCCCGCGTTGATGAGCGACAGCAGCGTGAAGGTCGCGTCACGCAGCCAGCAGAAACGGTAATCCCAGTTGCGCGTGCTGCCGAACTGCTCGGGCAGCGATGTCGTCGGCGCGGCGACGATGCCGCCGGTGGGACGATAGGTCAGCGCCTTGACCGTGATCAGCGAGCGCGTCACCGCCTCCTTCCACGGACCGTCATAATGACAGCGCCCGGACCACTCCGACCAATAGGCCTCCGTCTCGTCCAGCGCCTGCTCGGGATCGCAAATGCACGGAGGCGGAAGATGAGAAGCCTCATGAGCGAGGACGAAAGGAACGCGCTCGCCTTCACCAACGGAGAACTCCGCGACCGTCGTGAAGTTTTCGCCGTGGGTCGCGACAGGGGATTTTAGAATGGCCGAATGCGGTCCCGCGACCGCGCGCAACAATCCGCCCTCGATCCTGGAGACCCACGGCACGATGCGCCCGTAATCGAATCGGAAGGCGACCTCCATGCGCATGTCGACACGACCGCGCTTGCCCACCACCATCCGCACGATCTCGGAAACCTGCCGATTCTTTCGGATCGGCATGAAGTCGATGAGCGAAACCGCTCCCTCCTGCGTCTCGAATTCCGTTTCCAGGATCAGTGTATCCCCGCGATAGCGCCGCGATCTGCGGGTGAGCTCCCGCGCGGGCGAGATCCGCCAGCGCCCGTGCTTCTCCGTTCCCAGAAGCGCCGCAAAGCAGGCTCCTGAATCGAAGCGCGGCCAGCACAGCCAGTCGATCGAGCCGTCCTTCGCCACCAGCGCGGCTGTCTCGCAATCGCCGATGAGGGCGTAATCGCCGATCGCACGGGTCGTAACGCTGTTGAACATGCCGATGCTCATACGGCGGAAACTGCGGTCATGGAAAGCAGTGCGATACCGGGACGGCGTGAGTCGGTAAGTCTGGCGTACATCGTTGGCTCCGTTTGTTTGCGACCCAGATCTATCGCAGGCATTTTATCGCGGGCGGCATCGCTTTTCGGTCCGTGCCGCCGAGGCGCGCCTCGCGCCGAGCACCGCGCCGGCGAAGCCGATCAGGACACAGGCTCCCGCAATCGTCGCGAAGCGGATCGTCTGTGCGGAGAGCATTGCGGGATCCGGCCGTGCCTCCGCGCTGAAGGCGCCGTTGGTGCGATGTCGCCCGGAGACAGGCAAGAAGAGGTTGTCGGATCGGTTAGCGCCGATCTCGGTTTCCTTCTGTTGTCCATCCACCGCCTCACGCGCGAGAAAACGATCAAGCAGGCCGGGAAACAGCATATCGCCGATGATCGTGAGCGATGTCGTTCCGCCCAGCCAGTATTCCCGTTTCGGATGTGTCGCGGCATGGACGATGGCTAACGCCGCCGCCCGCGATGTATAGACCGGCGCCACCGGACGGAATGCCTTGCGCATCCTTGTGCGCGCCCATTCGAACTGCGGCGTGTTGACGGCCGGAAGATGGACCGCGGTGACGGCAACGTTGCTGCGATGATGAAGCAGTTCCGTTCTCAGCGAGTCCGTGAAACCACGCACCGCGTGCTTGGCTCCGCAGTAAGCGGCTTGCAGGGGAATGCCGCGATAAGCCAGCGACGACCCGACCTGCACGATCACGCCCCGATCGCGCGGCCGCATATGGCGAAGCGCTGCAAGCGTGCCGTGCACATAACCGAGATAGGTCACTTCCGTCACACGCCTGATCTCCTCCGGCGTCAACTGCTCGACCGGCGAAAAGACGGTCGCCATCGCATTGTTGACCCAGATGTCGATCGGCCCAAGCTCGACTTCGCATTGGGCCGCCGCTGCGAACACGGCTTCCGCATCGGCGACATCAGCCGGAAAAATCCTTGCTTCACCGCCGAAGGATTCGATCTCCGCTTTCGCATCCTCGAGTCCCGCGACGTCGCGCGCGAGCAAGGCGACATTCGCGCCCTCGCGCGCGAAAGCCCGCGCGGCTGCCCGGCCCACCCCGGCCGAACCGCCCGTGATCATCACCACCTTGCCTTGAAGGCTTTCAGGAATGGGCTTTCGGAAGACCTGCTCGATCGCGAACATCACACCGCCTTGGATTGCAGAGGTTCCAACCGTGAGGATCAACGATGGTTCCATCCCGGCATCAAGCATATGAACCGGCGAGCTGTGTTTTCCTGGCGTACGCCGCCTCGACAGATCAAAGGAACGCGCGTCAGCGCACGACAGGCAGGCTTTGCAAGAACAAAACTGTTTCTGAGAAGTTGAGCAGGTCTGTTCAACGGATGTTGGGACATCACATGCGGCAAGGCGCTGATCCCTATTGTGGTCCTGCACCGCTGCCCGAAGATTTGGCGTCGAGTTGGAACTTCGACCCGCTACTCATTGCTGTGTTTGCAGGAGTCGCTGCTGCCTGCATGATGATGTCGCGCGAGCGCCGGATCGCGGCGCTGAAATCGCCGGCCGCGTTGGCTGGCTGGGCGGTGCTCCTGGCGGCGTTCGTTTCACCACTCTGCGCGCTTGCCTCCGCGCTTTTTTCCGCGCGGGTCTTTCATCACGTGCTTCTGGTCGCCCTGGCCGCCCCGTTGTTCGCCCTGGCCTTTCCGCCACGAGCCACCTTGCGGCGGGTGCCTGTCTCCGGGCTGGTTCTCATCCACGCGATCTGCATGTGGGTGTGGCACACGCCCGGGCCTTACGCGTTCGCGCTCGATTCCACCGCGGCGTACTGGATGATGGAGGCAAGTCTCTTTCTGTCGGCCTTTCTGCTCTGGCAGGCTGTGCTTGACAGGCGAAATCATGCCGGTGCCGCGCTGGCCGCGCTTCTGGCCACCGTCATCCAGATGGGGATGCTCGGCGCGCTGCTGACCTTCGCGGCCCGGCCCCTGTTCGATCATCACATGACGACCACCCTGCCCTACGGATTGACGCCTCTCGACGACCAGCAGCTCGCCGGCCTCCTGATGTGGATTCCGGCTTCGATGTCCTATCTCGCCGCCGCGGCGCTGCTGGCTGCGCGCATGCTGGAAACGCACCCGCATCCCACTCAAAGCACGCGCCCGACATGACGATCATCTGGTTGAAGTTCATCCATGTCGGCGCGATCAGCCTCTGGTGCGCGGGCTTGATCGGCCTCCCGGCGCTTTACGGACAGCGCGTGCGCCTGAGGGATAAAGCGGCGCTGTTCACTCTGCAGGGTTCGGTGCGGTTCAGCTATCTGGCGCTCATCTCTCCTGCCGCCTTCATCGCCGTGGGAAGCGGTATCGCGCTGGTCTTCGTCGCGGAAACCTTCATGCCATGGTTCTCGCTGAAGCTCGCCGTCGTCGGCATGCTGGTCGGACTCCATCTGTTGACGGGGCTCATCATCGTCCGCCTCTTCGATGACGGTGAAGACTATCCCGTCTGGCGCTTCGTCGCGGTCGCCGGCGCATCGCTTCTCGCGACGCTGGCAATCCTCCTTCTGGTGCTGGCAAAGCCATCGTTTCCGCTGGACGCTCTGCCTGACGCCATCTCGCGGCCGGGCGCGCTGAGGGAGCTTTTCGCTCCCCTCCTCCGGTGGACTGGCCTGGAGGCGGGCCTGTGACGGTCGCCGCCCGCCTGCGTCGAAGGCCGCTTGCGGGTCTCGCCAGTTTGACGATCCTGTCCGGTTGCACGGGGCCGCTTTCAGCGCTCGACCCTGCCGGACCGGCAGCCGCTTCCACCGCAACGCTATGGTGGATCATGTTCTCGGGGGCCGCCGTCCTGTCGCTTCTGATGGCGGCCCTGATCGCGCTGGCGTTCCTCAAACCGGGCATCGCCTCGATGTGGTCGTCGAGAAGCTGGATCATCTATGGCGGCCTCGTCATGCCTGGCGCGGTGCTGTCGGCCCTGCTGATCGCGGCGCTCGTGCTGGGCGAGCGCATGATCGTGCACCCACTGGAGCAACCTCCACTGAAGGTCGCGGCGCAGGCGCGCCAATGGACCTGGAGCTTCGCCTACCCGGACAGCCGGCGAGCCACGCTATCCGTGAACGTTCTGCATATCCCCGCGGGCGAGCCGGTCGACGTGATCGTCACCACGAAGGACGTAATCCACTCGTTCTGGGTGCCCCGGCTCGGCGGCAAGATAGACGCCATCCCCGGCCACCGGAACGTTGTCCGGCTCCAGGCGGATCGCCCGGGCGTTTATGGCGGTGTCTGCGCCGAGTTCTGCGGCGCAGGCCATTCCGCCATGCGGTTCACGGTTCTGGCCCATGAGCCCGAGGAGTTCGCCACGATCATGGCGGGCGCGATTGAAGAGGCCAGGCGATGAGCGGGCGGGTGGCGACGCCGCTGCGGCTCCACAGGCAGCTCAACGAAATCTGGGCCAGCGGACGCGGTGTGAAACGGCTCGCGGCGGTCAACCACAGCGTCATCGGCACGCGCTTCATGATCACCGCCTTCATCTTCTTCGGCATCGGCGGCCTGCTGGCGATGCTGATCCGCGCCCAACTCGCCACCTCCCGCTCCGCCTTCATCGGACCCGATCTCTACAATCAGCTCTTCACGATGCACGGCACCATCATGATGTTTCTGTTCGCGATCCCGATGTTCGAGGGCATGGCGATCTACCTGCTGCCGAAGCTTCTCGGCACACGCGATCTCGCCTTTCCGCGGCTGGGGGCGTTCGGCTACTGGTGCTACCTGTTCGGCGGCGCGATCCTGATCGCGGCGATGCTCGCGGGCGCGGCGCCCGACTCCGGCTGGTTCATGTATACGCCACTTTCGTCCAGCGCCTTCACCCCCGGCATCAATGCCGACGTCTGGCTGCTCGGCATCACTTTCGTCGAAATCTCCGCCGTGACCGCCGCCGTCGAACTGGTGGTGTCCATCCTGAAGATCCGCGCGCCGGGCATGTCGCTCAGCCGCATGCCCATCTTCGGCTGGTATGTGCTGGTGACCGCCGGAATGATGGTCCTCGGATTCCCGCCGCTGATCCTCGGCTCCGTCCTGCTGGAACTGGAGCGCGCATTCGATCTTCCTTTCTTCGACACCGCGCGCGGCGGCGACGCGCTGCTGTGGCAGCATCTGTTCTGGCTGTTCGGCCACCCGGAGGTCTACATCATCTTTCTTCCGGCGGCCGGCGCGATCTCGACCATCCTGCCGGTCTTCGCGCGACGCAAGCTGATAGGATACCGGGCTGTGGTCGTCGCCCTCGTCGCGCTGGCCTTCCTGTCCTTCGGGTTGTGGGTCCATCACATGTTCGCCGTGGGCATCCCGCATATGGCGCTCGCCTTCTTTTCAGCGGCCAGCGCCGCCGTCACCGTTCCGACGGCGGTGCAGATTTTCGCATGGATCGCGACGCTCGCGCATGGACGGCCGCGTTTCGATATTCCGATGCTGTGGATCTTCGGATTCCTGTTCGTCTTCATTCTCGGCGGTCTGACCGGCGTCATGCTCGCCATGGTGCCGTTCAACTGGCAGGCCCACGACACCCAATTCGTGACCGCGCATCTGCATTACGTACTGGTCGGCGGCTTCATTTTTCCGCTGGTCGCGGCGCTCTACTACTGGCTGCCCCACATCTGCGGCCGGATTCCCGCGTTCAGGCTTTCCATGCCCGCATTCTGGCTGGTCTTCATCGGGTTCAATGTGACCTTCTTCATGATGCACCTGACGGGCCTGCGCGGCATGCCGCGGCGTGTCGACACCTATCCCGTGGAGGCAGGCTGGGACTGGCTCAACCTCACATCGTCGATCGGCGGCTTCATCCTGACGATGGGTTTCGCGCTCATCATCGTGGACGTGTTCCTGCAGATTCGCTACGGGCGGCGCTTCCGGCGAAACCCGTGGAAGGCGCGGACGCTGGAGTGGGCGCAACCTATTCCTCCGCCCGCCTACAACTTCTTGTCCCTCCCGTGGATCGAAAGACGCGCCGACACGCTCGAACCCGAGTCTATCGGTCCACAGCTTGCCGCCGGTCACGGCTATCTTGGTTTCGCGCGCAACGGATGGATGGAAACGCTGGGGGTCGACATAACGAGCGGACGGACGGATCACGTCATCGTGCTGCCGCGCCAGACCTACCTGCCGTTATGGACGGCGCTTGCCGTGGCGACCTTCGTGCTCAGCCTCCTGTTCAGCTACTACTGGTTCTCGCTGCTGCCTCTCGGCGTCGCCTTCATGCTCCTTCTTTGCTGGACGCGCGTGACCGGCCTCGACCGGGATAACGGTCCCGTGGTCATCGGCCGGGAGGAGGTTGCACCGCTCCATTATGAAACGCACAGGCCGCCCTCCTGGTGGGGCATGATCATCACGCTCATCGCCGACGCGGCCTTCTATGGCTCGCTGGTATTCAGCCCGCTCTTTCTCTGGCTGACCGCGCCCGCATGGCCGCCTCCACAGACGCTGAAGAGCGGCCTGGTTGTGCCTGCCCTGCTTGTGGCCGCCCTCGCCGCAGCGCCGCTATGCGCCCGGCGCGCGGTGGCGCGCAACGCCAGAAGCCGCTCGCCTGTTCTCTGGCTGGGGGCGACCGCCGTCCTTCAATTCGCGTCGCTCATTCTGCTCGTGATCCTGATGCGGACGAGCCTACCTGCGCCGACAGCGCACGCCTACAACGCTACGTCCTTCGCGCTGCTCGCCTACAGCGCGTTGCATACCTTTCTCGCCACCGTGTTCTGCCTGTTCGGTCTCCGGCGCGTCCTGACAGGATACGTCTCGGCCAGGCGCAGTCTCGACCTGCGGATCGCGACGCCGCTGCACGACTATACGGCTATCACGGGATTTGCCGGTATCGGGCTGGTCCTGCTGCTGCCGGCCCTCATCACCGCGGGCGAGGCGTTCAGATGACCGGTGATCATCGCGCCTCGGCGAGCATGCTTGTCTGGATATGCTCCGGCTTTCTCGCATGGGGCGCGGCGTTCGCGGCCTTGTATTCGGTGCAGGCTCTCGGCTGCGGTTTTGACTGGGACGAGATCACGATCTTCGGAAGCATCGACGCGCACAGGCTGCTGCTGATTGCGCTTTTCCTCGCGGCCCTGTTCGCATCGGCCGTTCTGGCGCGCCTGTGCGCACGTCTTCCTCATCGCGTCAGGGCGGATGATACCGCGCGCTTTCTAGGAAACGTCGCGAAGCTCAGCGCATGGGCGGCGCTGGCCGCCACGCTCGTTTCCCTCGGACCGGTCCTTTTCACCACGGCATGCTACTGAGCGGCGGTTGATCACTCCTCATTGCCGGAGATCGCGACGCCCACGCCGTGATGGAAAATCAGCTTGCCTCCGTGCCATCCGGCGAGGCCGGTGAAGATCGCGCCCAAGGCCGACAACAGCAGGCCGTGCGGCAGAACCGCATCGTCCACATGAAGCCTCAGCCCCCAGTTCGTGCCGAGGATCGCGATCAGCATCATGGCGCTGATACCGTGGCTCCAGCTCTGGACGCGGTGGCGGATCTGCGGAACCAGCAATAGCTCCACCGTTCCGACGAGCCCGGCCGCGACCCCGCTCGCGAAGGCGAAGCCCAAGACCCACAGAGCCACCCGCGCCCAGAACGGATCGGCGGTCCACAGGAAGAGAGCGTCCGAGCCGAGCGCACCGATGGCAAAGGCGATCGGGAAATGGACGCTCATGGCATGCAGCGGATGACGAGCCACCGCGACCGCGGAAGGGATTTCCTCTTCCTCGGCGGTGACGGGCTGTTCCATTGAGCTTTTGGTCATATCGCTACCCGCCACCTTACTTCTTCCGGATACGAAGGCATGAGACCGCAAAACACTTGGAGACCAGCCCACCCGACTTGGACGAACTCGACCTGGACGAACTCGATCTGGACGTCAAATGTTCCACCGCCGAAATGCACGCGCGCTCCACGCGGGTTTGGTGGAGGCTGCCCGGTGTGGGGGCTGGTGCGGCATGATACCGCATGATCCGACAAATGCGCCGCGCTATGAATGAGCGCTCGCTTCTGAATGTGTCCAACGCACAATTGATGCGGGCCGGCCGCGAATTCTGTCTCGATACCTGAATTCGTGACCTTCGTCGCGAAAGGCGGGAAAATCATGCGTCGGCGGCTGGGAAGATTTCTTCCGATCGTCATGCTTGCGATGCTGGTGCAGATATTCGCACCCGTCGCCGTATGCCTGGCGTTCAGCCCGACCACGACCGATCCGCTGGCAGGCGCGATATGCTCGCACGCGCCCGATACAACTTCTCCGCAGGAGCGTGAGACCGATCCGCAGCAGACGCACGGCGCCTGCTGCGCCCTGTGTTGCGTCGTCCACCACGCCGCCGCGCCGCCCCCCGATCCACAAGCCTTCGAAGTCAGGATCGAGCGTGACGCAACCCGCGTCGCCTGGCGCGACCTGATTTTTGACCTGCGGCCGCTCGCGGCCCGCTCCAACGCGCAAGCGCGCGCGCCTCCGTTCATTTCCTGATTCAACAAATCCGCTCGACCGCCGCGACACCTTCGCGTTCGCGGCGGTCCGATCTGTTTGAACGCTCCGGGCGATAGCCCGCATCAGGAAACAAAATACATCATGTCGAACGATACCGCCCTCGGCCGGGGTGGCGCGCTTTGCTGCGTGCTCGCAACCGTGGCCGCGATCGAATCCTGCTCGACTGCTTCGGCGCAGTCGAATTCCGATACCGTGCTGCCGGCGGTGACGATCACCGAACCGGCCCGGCAACCCCTTCGGTCCCAGCCAAACCGCGCCTTCCGCGCCTCCGCCGCACGACGCGCAACGCATCAATCGGCTTCGCGAACCCCCGCGGTCACGCCGTCAGCCGCCCTCCCCGCCACCGCGCCCGGCACGATGAATGCGGAAGGAGCGCCGGGCCCGCTGAATCTCGGTATCCCGAATGCGGCCGGCAGCCTCGTTGGGCTGACGCCGCGCGAGACGCCGGCGACCGTCAACATCATCACACAGCGGGATATGCAGGAAAAAGGCCTCCGCACGATGGTGGAAACCTTCAACTCGGTTCCGGGCGTCATGTCCGGAAACCTCCCCGGCGAACCCGGCGTCATCTCCATGCGCGGGTTCTCCCGCGCAGCGACCGGATATGCGGTCGACGGCGTTCGCGCGCCAGACCCGTTGATCGTCTCCCGCGATTTCGACACCTTCAGTTTCGAGCGTGTCGAAATCCTGAAAGGACCCGCGTCCGTCATTCAGGGTGTCGGCGCCTTGGCCGGAGCCGTGAATCTTGTAACCAAGCAGCCCAAGCTCGGCCAGGCAGGCGCCCAGGGCCTGTTGAGCTATGGCAGCTTCAACTCGCTGCGGACGGGCATCGATATCAACGCTCCGATCGGATCAAACGCGGCCGTCCGCTCGACGCTGAGCTACGGACAATCCGACGGCTTTATCAACGACACCCGATCGCGCAAGGTGGGCGCAACGACCAGCGGGACGCTCGCCCCGACCGACAGGCTCACCTTCACAAGCTCCGCCAGCTTCTTTCACGACGAGTTCCGGACACCCTATCAGGGCACCCCGCTGATCGCCCGCTCGCTCGCGCGCGATCCCACGAACCTCGTCTCGGCCCCCGGCGGGCTTGTGATCGACCGTTCCATCCGCAATCAGAACTATAATGTCGAGAATGGGCTGATGACGTCGGACACTGTCTGGCTGCGCGGCGGCGCCGAATACAAGCTGACCGACAACTGGACACTGCGGAACGATCTCAGTTTCTTCAAGTCCGACCGGTACTGGGCCAGTTCCGAAGACTTCACGTTCAATTCCGTGAGCGGCCTGCTCGACCGTTCGACAACGAAAATCACGCACGCGCACCAGATCTGGTCGGAGCGTGCGGCGGCGGCCTATGACGGCATCATCGGAGGATTCCGCAACCGCTTCGCTGCCGGGCTCGAATACACCGACACGGATTTCGACTCGAGCAGACGGTTCGGATCCGCCACGCCGGTCGATCCCTTCAATCCGGATCGCGGCTACTTCCCTGCCGATACGGCTGCGAACTTCCCGACCCGACAGGATTTCACCAGCGGACTAAAAACGTTCGCAGCCTTCGCGGAGAACGCCATCAACCTGACGCCGGACTGGCTGATGCTCGCCAGCGTCCGGCACGAGAGCATGAAGCTCGATCGACGGATCGACGATCTGAACACGGGTACGGTCACCCGCTTCGAAAAGACGTTCGACAATCTCTCGTGGCGGGTCGGAACGGTTTACAACGTAACGTCCGGAACGGCCTTATTCGGCCAGTATAATCGCGCCGCCATTCCGGTCTCGGGGCTGTTGCTCAGCAATCTCGCCAACGGACGGTTCGACCTGTCCACCGGAAGTTCGATCGAGGGCGGAATCAAATCGTCGCTCTTGGACAACCGTTTGGTGACGACCGCTTCGGTCTATCAGATCGAGCAGAACAATATCCTGACCCGCGATCCGACAACTCCGGCGCTGACGGTGCAGGGCGGCAGCCAGCGCTCCCGCGGCGTGGAACTGGATGTCGCGGTATCACTGACGCCGCAGTGGAGAGTGAACGCGAACGCGTCATTCATCAAGGCGGAGTTTACCGAGTTGCGTAGCGCCACGCTCGATCTGCGCGGGAACCGCCCGATCAACGTGCCGGCGCAGGCGTTCATGGTCTCGACCAGCTATCGCTTCGATCCGGTGCCGCTGACAATCGGCGCATCGGCGCAGCACGTAGGGTCTTTCTACACCGACACCGCCAACACCATCGAGGTAAGCGGGCGAACCCTGCTTGACGCCTGGGTGGCCTACGACATCGGCGGCGGAACGTTGCGGCTGCGCGGCCGCAATCTCACCAACGCATTCTATGCGAACTGGTCCGGATACAGTCCCACCCAGGTGTATCTCGGCGCGCCGCGCAATTTCGACCTCTCCTACAACGTCAGGTTCTGATGCGTGAAACACGGCGTCTCGCCGGTGCTCCGATGAGGCGTCCCCATTCCGATGTCTGAAAGCAAACGCCGATGTCCAACTCCTTCTCAGCCCTGGCTCTGCACCGCACGGTCTGGCGCTGGCATTTCTATGCCGGTCTCGTGGTCGCACCCTTCATGTTCATTCTCGCCGTGACGGGCGCGATCTATCTCTTCAATGACGAGATCAACGATGTGCTCCATCGTGATCTACGCATTGTCGCGCCGGTGTCCGAACCGGCGCCGCTCAGCAAGATGGCCGAGGCTGCGATCACCGCCTATCCCGGCGGAAAGGTCACCCGCATCGATACGGCTCGGGCGACGAACCGCAGCGTGGAAGTATTCGTGACACCGGCGACAGGTGATGCGGTCCGCGTGTTCGTTGATCCCGGCACCGGGCGGGTTCTCGGCTCCTATGTCTATGCCCGCACGCTGGTCGGCTTCGCCGACATCGCGCACGGCTCGCTGACGCTGGGGAGCATCGGCGACAATATCGTCGAACTCGCTGCCTGCTGGGGCTTCATCCTCGTGGCGACAGGCCTTTACCTGTGGTGGCCGCGCGGCCGCTTCCGTCTCGGCGGTGTTCTCTATCCACGAATTGGCCGGCGCGGACGGCCGTTCTGGAAGGAATGGCACGCGGTGGTGGGCATGTGGTCCGCCTTTCTCATCATGTTCCTGATCCTCACGGGCCTGCCATGGGCATCCTTCTGGGGCGACTTGCTGCGCCGCGGCACCGACCTCGCCGGCATCGGCTATCCGGCAAATCACAGGCTTCAAGGAACGACGCCGTCCACGACGACGGTCAAGGACGCAGCGGGCAATGCCGCGCCCTGGACGCTGGAGCAGGCGCCGATTCCGGATTCCGATCCGCATGCCGGGCATCACGGGCACATCACCTCCGCGCCCGCCGCGAAACGCATGCTCGGCGTCGACGACGTTGCCGCGATCCTGACGCGCGAGGGTTTGATGGCTCCGTATCGCCTGATCCTGCCGAAGAACGCCAGCGGCGTGTTCACCGCCTTCAGCTATCCCGATCAGCCGGAGACGCAGCGCACGCTCCATGTTGATCAGTACTCAGGTCGCGTGATCGGCGATGTCCGTTTCGCCGACTATGGATGGGCCGCGAAGGCCGTGGAACTCGGCGTCCAGATCCACATGGGCAACTACTTCGGACGCCTCAACCAGATCGTGATGCTGATCCCCTGTATCGGCATCATCGTCCTGACGATCACAGGTCCCCTCATGTGGTGGCGGCGACGTCCGAAAGGAGAATTTGCAGCGCCGCAGCCGCTATCTTCTCCACGGCTGCGCACGTCGGCGATGATCGTCATCGGGCTCTGCGTGATGTTCCCGCTGGCGGGGGCGTCACTGGCGCTGGCGATGATTGCCGACTGGGTGTGGGAACAATCGCCTGCGTACCGGCTTCGGCCCGGACAGTGAAGGGATCAGCAAACAATCGCGGCGCAACAAGCGCGTCGCGATTTGCCGGCGGCTTGCCTTGTGCGCCTTCCCTGTCCTATATCGGGCGCACGCCGCCTTGAGCGGCAGGACAGCCAGCGGTGCCCAGATGTCTTGGCTATACCTTTTCCTTGCGGGCCTCGCTGAAACAGGATGGGCTATCGGCTTGAAGTACACAGACGGGTTCACGCGTCTGTGGCCGAGCGTGTTCACCGGTTTGGGAATGGCGCTCAGCTTCATGCTGTTGTCGATTGCGATACGAACCTTGCCGGTCGGCACAGCTTACGCAATCTGGACTGGAATCGGGGCCACCGGAACAGCTCTGTTGGGCATGTGGCTTTTTTCCGAGCCTGCAACAATAGCGAGGTTTGCATGCCTGGGGCTGATCATCATCGGCATGGTCGGCCTCAAAGTCGTTTCACCTGCTTGAGCTTAACGAATTTCCGGGAAGGCTAAATGATGCTGGACACCTCTGGTCACCCTTCCAACCGTGAGCAGGATGAAAATCGCGCGAGCGAGGATTCGCCGTCCAGGCAAGCGTGCCCCGTCAACTCCCATAACGAATGGGACCCACTGGAAGAGGTGATCGTCGGCCGGCTAGAAGGTGCGACAATCCCTTCGAACCATCCCACCGTGACGTCCAATATTCCGGGTCTCGCCGCCAAGAAAGTTCACGCGCTTGTCGCCGGAATGCGGTTCCCCAAAATCATGTCGGAACCCGCTCAGCGCGAACTGGATGGGTTTATCAAGATTCTTGAATCGTTTGGGATCAAGGTCCGCAGGCCCGATGCCATAGACTGGAAGCGCCGTTTCGGAACGCCGAACTGGCGTGCGAGAGGTTTCATCAATGCCTGCCCACGCGATTCCATGCTGGTCATCGGCGATGAAATCATCGAGACGCCGATGGCATGGCCCACCCGTTACTTCGAGACTCATTCTTATCGCACGCTCCTGAAGGAGTACTTCAGGGCCGGGGCGCGCTGGACGTCGGCGCCGAAACCCGAGCTGAGGAAAGAGCTATTCGACGACGCCTATCGTATTCCCAAAGAAGGCGATCCCATCGGTTATGTCCTGACCGAATGGGAGCCGGTGTTTGATGCGGCCGACTTCATGCGTTGCGGCCGGGATCTCTTTGTCCAGAAGAGTAATGTGACCAACGCAATGGGCATCGAGTGGCTGCGACGGCACTTGTCGGATCGCGGCTATCGCATCCACGAGATCGAAAGCCGCTGTCGCACGCCGATGCACATCGACACGACTTTCGTGCCGCTGGCTCCTGGTAAAGTTCTCGTCAATCCGGAGTACCTCGATGTCAGCCGCCTGCCTCCCATCCTGAAGGATTGGGAGATCCTGGTCGCACCGGAGCCGAACCCGATCGAAGACCGGCTGCTCAAGATCACCTCCATGTGCGGCAAGTGGTTGAACATGAATGTGCTGACGATCGACGAGAAGCGTGTTGTCGTCGAGCGACATCACACATCGATGATCAAGGCATTGGAGAAATGGGGTTTTGAGCCGGTGCCCTGCGATTTCCTGCACTATGGCGCGTTCGGCGGCGCGTTTCATTGCGCAACGCTCGACATTCGGCGACGAGGCAGTCTGGAAAGCTATTTCTAGATCCTTCCGCATCTGATGGAATCAGAAGCAAAGCTCTTTGATTGTGGTTTGACGCGCTTTCTTAACGCGGGCACATCCCATCCTCGGGCCAAGCCCGAGGACATGCTTCGCCCGGAAAGCGCTACTAGAGCGGGATGAGGAAAAGTGTGTAGCGGTTTTCCGCCCGCATCCCGCTCTAAAATGTTGGAATCGATCACGTTCATGGTTTTGGATCGATTCGATCCAAAACCATCGTGATCTAGCACGATCATAAGAGGTTGCCCGGTCCAATTGATTTCATCGCTTGAGGCAGCAAAACCGGGCTGCCATCGCCGTGATACTGAATATCCGCACAAACTTCGAACACCTTTCGGATCAGTCCGTCGGTGATCGTTTGCGCGGGAGGACCATCGGCGACAATGGCGCCGCGGTGAATAACAATAATGCGGCTCGCGAATCGGACGGCGAGATTAAGGTCGTGCAGGATCGCGATCACGGCTGTCCCGTTGCGGGCGCGCCGGCCGGCGATTTCGACCAGCTCAATTTGATGCCGCAAGTCGAGGCTTGATGTCGGCTCATCGAGCAGGAGTAATCCCGGCCCATGACGAGCTTCGCCGCACGCCAATTGAACGAGGACACGCGCAAAATGAGTGCGCTGCTGTTCGCCGCCCGAGAGGGTCGGCAGTTGGCGGCTGCGGAGCGGACGGATTGCGACCTCGTCCATGGCCGACTCGACAAGCGGATGCGCTGCAGCGATTGCCATATCGCCCGCGCCCATGCGGACGATCTCCTCGACCGTGAACGGAAACGTGACGTTGACGTGTTGCGACAGTGTCGCACGATGGGTTGCCAGTTGTGCCGCGGAGTAGGATCTGAGATCGGCCTGCTTGAGTTCGATACGTCCTTGCGTCGGCTGAAGATCGCCGGAAAGCAGGCGAAGAAGGGTAGACTTTCCAGCACCATTAGGACCAACGATCGCAACCATCTCTCCGCTTCCGACGCTGAGGTCGATGCCATCGACTAGCGTCGCGCCATTGATCCGCATCGTCACTGAATGCGTTTCGATGATCGGCCTCATAGCCCGGCCAGTCCCCGCTGCCGGAGCAGGATCGCGAGGAAAAACGGCGCGCCGATCGCCGCCGTCAAAATGCCGATCGGCATCTCGGCGGGCGCGACGATGGTCCGGGCCAGCGTGTCGGCGCCGACAACCAGAATCGCGCCGAGAAGCGCCGATGCCGGAAGCAGCATCCTGTGACCGGGGCCGATCATCAATCGAAGAAGGTGCGGAACAACAATGCCGATGAAACCGACGACCCCGCAGATCGAGACCGCGACTCCGGTCATGGCCGAGATCAGAACGATCGATGCCTGCTTCAGCCGTTCGACATTGACACCACTATGGAACGCTTCGGACTCGCCCAGCACGAGAAGGTCCAGTCCCCGGCCGATCCGAAAGCACGCGAACACGCCGATGACGAGGACCGGCGCAATTGTCACCGCCTTGCTCCAGGTCGCGCCGCTCAGCGAACCAAGCATCCAGAACGTGATGTCGCGCAACTGCCGGTCATCCGCGATGAACACCAGAAGCCCAAGTCCGGCATTGGCGATCGCGGCAATGGCCAGGCCCGCCAGGAGAAAAAGCGCGATGGAGGTCCGTCCCATGCGGCTGGCAATGCCGTAGAGGACAAATGTGGTGACAAGCGACCCCAGAAACGCCGCCAGCGGCAGGATCGCATTCTGCATGAAGCGGAAGGCATCGCCGTAACTGCTGTCGATCAGAACAATGGCGCTCGCGGCGGCGAACGCACCGCCGCTGGAAACGCCGACCAGAGCTGGATCAGCCAGCGGATTCCGAAACAGGCCCTGCATGATCGCGCCGGACGTTGCAAGCAAACCGCCAACCACGGCGGCGGCCAGAATGCGCGGGATCCGGATCGACCAGAGCACAAGCTGATCGCGCGCGAGCAGCGCGCCGGCCTGTTCACTCGTCCAAAGCCCCAGCGCCACCGGAACGCGGCCAAGAGGAATGCCTGCGGCGCCCATGGTCACCGCGGCGATCGCCACGCCCGACAATGCCACCAGCAGGCAACCGAACAGAAGGGTGGGCGCAGGGCGCGCGCTCGCGCTTCCGCGGGATGATTCTGCGTTTCCGATACTGTCGATCGCGGTCATTTCAGGCAATCGACGGTCGGCGCTGCGGGAGTGAAATTATCGGTCCCGGATGAGAGAGCCGGATAGAGTCGAATCGACAGATCGCGTGCTGCAGCAGCGGTTCGTGGACCGAACCCGAGAAGATAAAGCCCCTCCATTGAGATGAACGATTTGTTCGCCGCAGCCGGCGTCAATGCAAAAGCAGGATGCTGATAGATGGTGTCCGGCGCAAGCGAGTCGTTGCCCCTGTCAATGGACAGGACAACATCCGGCTTGGCGGCGACAATCGCCTCGTCGCTGATCGGCTTATAGCCTTCATACTCAGTGATGGCGTTGATGCCTCCGGACAGCTTGATGATCTCGTCGGCGGCGGTATGACGCCCCGCCGCCATGGCACGGCCGTTCACGAGCGACATCACGAACATGACGCGAACCGGCTTATCGATCCTGGCTCGCAGACCCTTCAGTCGGGTAAGGTCATGAGCGACGGCCGCCGTGAGACAGGCGGCGCGGGCGTCGGCTCTCAGCGCGTGTCCCACCAGGGAAATCTTGTCGAGGATACCCTGCTCGGAATAGCCCTCAGGCACAAGAACAAACGGCACCTTCGCCGCTTGCAGGACGTCAAGCGTTTCCTTCGGCCCCGATCCCTGCATCGCAAAGATCACCGACGGATTCAAACCGAGGACACCCTCCGAGGATAGCTGACGCATATAACCGACTGACGGCACGAGCCAGAACGACGTCCTGTTCGCCAGCCCTGGCCCCGGCATCGTTTTCAGGGCAGGCTTGAGGGTGCATTTTGGCGGGGTCTGATATCGTTGTTGTGATTGCGCCAATCGACCGCGCTTATATTTGCTGGTGGAGCTTGAATTTGACATTCGCATCCGGGATGCGCGGCCGATGGATCGCGAATGTCAAATTCACTCCACCAGAGTCTCGTTCAACTGCGTTGGATCACTCCAACCTTGACCTCTTGATCGAGCATGATCTTATCCGAAAACCGGTTTCCACTATTCGGGATCATGCTCCATAGCGTTTTCGAGCGAAGTGGAAACCGTCGCGTGAAGAAAACACGCCAAAACAACAATCTAGAGTTTCGGTTCTGATTCAATCAGAAGCGAAAATGCCCTGGCGCGGCTCTCGTTCTGTTATTCTGACTTGCAGAGACAGGGAATTGCAGCATACACGACATCAACCGTAAAACTGGAGGATACCAGAATGTTTATCGCGATGAACCGTTTCCAGGTTAAGCCGGGCTCGGAAGCGGCTTTCGAAAACCTTTGGGTGACGCGTGAATCCTACCTCGGAGCCATGCCGGGATTCATCGAGTTCCATCTCCTGAAGGGACCAAAAGCCGAGGATCATACGCTTTATTCGAGCCATACGACCTGGGTTGATCGCGCGGCGTTCGAAGGATGGACGAAGTCTGAAGCGTTTCGCAAAGCGCACGCCCGCGCGGACAATAAAACAGGAGAGAGCCTGTATCTCGGCCATCCGAAGTTCGAAGGTTTCGAGATCATCCAGAGCGAGCGAAAATCCGACGCCGCCGCCTGAAGTCGTAATCGACCCATCGCATCACTGGAGGATTAACGTGACCGGCGCGCTTGCTTCGGATCTGAGGACCTATCTTGCGGAGAATCCCGGCGCGGTGATCGAGGACGTGGCGCGCGACCGCCATGTGCCGCCACGCACGGTGATCGAGGCACTGCCGTCCGGCATGGTGAAGCTCTGTCAGGGTGGCGTGTTCACGGACGCAATGCAGGATATCACGCAATGGGGAGAAGTTACTCTTATCGTTCATACCGCTGACGCCATCTTTGAATTCACCGGACCAATTCCGAACGGCGAGATCGGCCGCGGTTATTTTAACCTGATGCAGCCGAAGGGCCTGCACGGCCATCTGCGGCATGAGAGATGCGCCGCTATTGCCTTCGTCGAACGCCCCTTCATGGGCAAGTCTTCGGCATTCGTCGCGTTCCTGAATGTCGACGGCGGCGTGATGTTCAAGGTATTCGTGGGACGGGACGAGACAAGAGCGTTGCGGCAGGATCAGCTCGAACGATTCCGCGCGCTTGCTGAACGTTTGGGCGCCGTGCCGGCAAGCGAGGAGATTTGTTCATAGGAAGCTCCGGAGTCTGGGACAAAGCCCGTTATGGCGTTTCCGAGCGAAGCGGGTTTTCGGCACGGCCCGCGGATTGGGATACCGGTTCGCGGGAATAAACGTATCAACCCAATCATAAAGTTCTGTTGCTGGCTCTCTCAGAAGTGAAAGGCTCTCGATCAGCTAGCCTGGCATCTGAAGAACGGCAGCCGGCCCGTCCCAGCGGGAACAGTTGCCTCAAGCCCCGCAAGCGATCAGGCGGATGACCGGGGCGCCTGCGGGGTTGCATTCTGCGGCAGCAAATGATCGGTATGGTAAGCCCTCTCCGGAAAGATGCGGCCGAGCTTGCAAGGAGATGCCGGAGAAATGACTTATCGAACCTGCTGCATTGTCGGCGCCGGCCCGGCAGGCCTCATGTTGGGTCTGCTGCTTGCACGCGCGGGCATCGACGTGACCGTGCTGGAGAAGCACGGCGATTTCCTGCGCGACTTTCGCGGCGATACGGTCCATCCTTCCACCCTCGAAGTGATGCATGAACTCGGACTGCTTGAGGGCCTCCTGAAGCTGCCGCACACGCAGGCTCCGAGACTGCACGCCGAGATCGACGGCAAGGACATCACCATCGCGGACTTCTCGCGCCTGCCGACGAAGTGTCGTTTCATCGCGTTCATGCCGCAATGGGATTTTCTCGACTATGTCGCGCGGGAAGCGGCCAGGTTTACGAACTTCAGGCTGATCATGCAGGCGGAGGTGACGGCGCTTATCGAGGAGGACGGCCGGATCGCCGGAGTTCGGGCCCTGACACCAGGCGGCGATCTGGACATCAGAACCGCGCTGGTCGTCGGAGCCGACGGGCGTAATTCGATCGTGCGGGAGAAGGCGGGCCTGCAGATCGAGCGCTTCGGAAGCCAGCGGGACGTGCTGTGGATGAAGCTCTCACACATGCCCGACGACCCACCCTACGTCATGGGCCATGGCGGACCACGGCAGGGATTCGTCATGATCGACCGTGGCGATTATTGGCAATGCGGCTACGTCGTCCGGAAGGGCTCGTTCGATGACGTAAAGGCCACGGGTCTTGATGCATTCCGCGCAGCGGTCGCTTCGATCTCGCCGCTGTCGCCCGAACGCCTAAGCGAGGTGCGGTCGTGGGATGATGTCCATGTGCTGAGCATACGCATTGACCGCTTGAAGAACTGGTGGCGGCCGGGCCTTCTCTGCATCGGTGATGCCGCCCATGCGATGTCGCCGATCGGCGGCTTCGGCGTGAACCTTGCTATTCAGGATGCGGTCGCCGCCGCGAACATGCTCGCCGATCCGCTACGCGACGGCGGACTGGCGGACAAGCATTTGGCCGCGGTCGAGGCGCGACGGTCCTTCCCGACGAAGGCGACGCAGAAAGTTCAGCTGATGATGCAGGGCGCCCGCCGCAAGCGTGAAGCAGCGGATAGCGGACGACGGGACGGGCCGCCCTCCTTCATGCGGCGCATGGCCCGATGGCCAATCCTTGCTCATCTGTCAGGCCGCCTCGTAGGTCTTGGCTTCAGGACCGAACATGTGCGCGAGCGAGCGCCGCGTGTCACGCGCGTCAGGGAAAACGCGCCGGCATGACAGCCCATCGCGCCATCGCGCGTGGGCGCTCGCGGCGACGGGACGCACAGCCTGACCATTCAGATAGACCCCCTTTCAGATAGATCCCGCCGCAGTCACGGTGTACCGACCGACTCATTGAGTCACTGCGTTTACTGAGCGCGGTAAATCTGCTATTTGCCGCCGCTGGAGCAGGCGGCCCCGGATGCGGCAGAAGCATAAATGGCAAACGTGGATTGGGGTCGTTACGGCCTTCGCGTTCGCTTTGCAGGCGTTCCTGGCGGCGGCGGTGTCGACCCAAATGGCGGTTGCGGCGCCAGTTGATTCCTTTGCGATCTGTCATTCAATCGCTGATCCCGCGGACTCCCGGCATCCACCATCCGGCACCGCTCATGGGGCTCATCATCCTTGTATCGTGTGCTCGTTCGCCTCGGCAGGCGGTCTTGCGCCGTCGCTTGTCCGTCGTCAGATGAATTGAGACTGTTCCGGGGTCACGGGAACGGAGGTTCTGGCTCATCTGGGTTTGAGGTTAGGCGGCCTGCAGGTGATGCTGCAAGCGTCTTTGGTGGATGGTCTGGCGTTTGATCCTTTCGCGTTCGGTGAGGATGGTCTGCCCGCGGCCGAAGTAGACGTCAGCGGGCGTGAGATTATCGATGCTCTCGTGATAGCGGCCGTGATTGTAGTGCTCGACGAAGGCCGCGACCTGCCGTTCAAGGTCGCCGGGCAGATAGTAGTTTTCCAGCAGGATGCGGTTCTTCAGGGTCTGATGCCAGCGCTCGATCTTGCCCTGCGTCTGGGGATGATACGGCGCGCCGCGAACGTGTTTCATGCCCTTGCCGTCGAGCCAGGTAGCGAGTTCGGCCGAGATGTATGAGGCGCCGTTGTCGCTCAACAGCCTCGGCCGATGCGCGACCGTGATCTGGTCGAGCCCCGATGCCGCCAGAGCCAGATCGAGCGTGGCGGTGACGTCATCCGCCCGCATCGTGGCGCAGAGCTTCCAGGCGACGATGAAGCGGGAGAAGTCGTCGAGCACGGTCGAGAGATAATACCAGCCCCAACCCGTGATCTTCAGGTAGGTGAAGTCGGTTTGCCAGAGCTGGTTGGGCGCTGTCGTCTTGTCCTTGAACTCAGACGCCGCCTTGATGACGATATAGGCTGGGCTGGTGATGAGATCATGAGCCTTCAGCAGCCGATATACCGACGCCTCCGAGACAAAGTAGCGCTTCTCGTCGGTGAAGCGCACCGCCAGCTCGCGCGGGCTCAGCTCCGTTTCGCGCAGCGCCAGCTCGACGATCTCGGCCCGGATTGGGTCAGGAATCCGGTTCCAGACACGATCCGGCCGCGAGCGATGATCGGCCAGAGCCTCGATCCCACCGGTGAGATAGCGATCGTACCAGCGATAGAACGTGGCGCGCGGGATGCCGAGCTTGTCCAGGGTTCGCCGTGCCGGCAGATGCGAGGCCTCGACCAGGCGAATGATCTCGGCCTTTTCGGATGCAGGATACCTCATGTGTCGTCCTCCCCATCCGCGAGCATGCTTTTTTTCAGCAGGCGGTTTTCCAGGGTGAGATCGGCCACGGCCTCCTTCAGGGCCTGCGCCTCACGGCGCAGCTCTTTCACCTCGTCCGACGTCGCGGCGCGGGCCGTGTCACCAGCGAGACGGCGCTTGCCGGCGTCGAGGAACTCCTTCGACCAGCCGTAATACATCGACGAGGCGATCCCCTCGCGCCGACACAGCTCGGCGATGCTCTCCTCGCCGCGCACGCCTTCCAGCACGATGCGGGTCTTCTCTTCAGCCGAGAACTGCCGGCGCGTTGCCCGGCGGATGTCCTTCACGACCTGCTCTGCCGGTGCTTTCTCCGGCCCGGATTTCTGTCTCATCTGCGCTCCAAATTGGCTGCGATGATCCAGAAATCCTCCCTTCCCGAAAACTCCTAAACTGTCTCAAGAGCCCTGACGGCGGACAGCGATGTCGTATTGTGAGCTACTCTTGTAGGATGCAGCGTGTGCTCGCTGCGGCTACTATGAAATGAGAATTGATGGCACTTTCCAAATTATATGACGAAGCCCTTGTCTACGCATCCGACCTTCACCGGACGCAGGTCAGGAAAGGGAGTAGCACGCCGTACATCGCGCACCTGTTGAGCGTCTCGAGCCGCGTGCTGTCCGCCGGCGGGACCGAGGTTCAGGCCATCGCCGGGCTTCTTCATGACACCGCGGAGGATCAGGGAGGCCAAGCAACTCTCGACGAGGTCAGGAAACGGTTCGGTAGTGATGTCGCGCAGATCGTGGCCGATTGCACTGATTCCTGGGTTGAGCCGACGCCGGCCTGGCGTCCGCGGAAGGAAGTTTATCTCTCGCTCCTCCCGAAAAAGCCCACCTCGTCGTTGCTCGTCCCTTGCCGACAAGGTCGACAATGCCGAAGCGACACTGAACGACTATCGCAACATCGGCGACGAATTGTGGCGCCGCTTTACAGGTGGGCGCGACGGGACCATTTGGTGTTACCGCGAGCTCAGTGAGATTTTCGATGCGGTCCTGCCCGGGACGCTGGCTCGGCAGCTCGCTGTGACGGTTTCCCACTTGCCAAGCTAAGCCTACCGCTGGGCGGATGGTGAGGGGAGTTCCGGAATATCGTGCTACCATTGCGATTTGCAGTGTCCCAAAGCCCATTGAGAAAAACTTCTTCCAACGGTTAGCATGCACCGCATTGCCTCATCGAGAATGTTACTGAAGGATTCCGCGCCGATGACTGGGGCGGCGTCACCGAATCAGGTCGGTGGCGCCAATGGCGAGCCGGATCAGCATGGGCCCACGGCGCGAGGTGTTGGCGGCGGTGGTAGGCCGCTATCGATCAGCAGGGCGGGCAGATAAGGGGCGCATTCTCGACGAGCTTTGCGCCGTGACGGGCTGGCATCGCAAGCACGCGGTTCGGGCGTTGGCCCATGTCGCAATTTCGTCGGAGGCCCGGCGGCAGCGACGGCCGACCTATGGCGCCGCGATCAGGGATGCGCTTGTGGCGCTGTGGGAGGCCTCGGATCGTATATGTGGCAAGCGGCTGAAGGTAATGATTCCGACATTGCTGCCTTCGCTGGAGCGGCATGGCGGCTCAAGCTCGACCAGGCCGATCGAGCGCTGGTGCCTGGCGTCAGCGCAGCCATGATTGATCGCCTGCTGGTCGAGACCAAAATCGCCGCGGCCGGCGGTAAGCGCCGGCGGGTCGGATTTTATTCGGCGGTGCGGCGTGAAGTGCCGATCCGGACGTTTAATGACTGGCACGATCCGCCGCCGGGGTTCTGCGAGGTCGACATGGTCGTGAACGCTGATCGAAAAATGCTCCCCCATCAGCATCATTGGGACCCCTTCAGCCCATTGATTTCGTTGACTTGGAATGATGGGACCCCCTTGCCGATCATGGTCGAGACCCCGCGCCGAAACACATTCTGTCCGTCCACGCCGCCACCTACAACACCTTCAACGTCCAACGCCACCTCATCTCAGCGAAGACACACCGGGCATTCCGAGCCTCGGCCATGCAGACGTGGCGCGAGGTGGCTGCTGCGGCGTGGTCGCGATTGAATGCTGGATTTGTTGCACCGATCATCCGCTAACGTGACAAAGCCGGTCGACCGCATCAGTCGCCGTCCTGGGCAGACGGCGCTGGGTTGAAGGTATCGAACGTTGATTGTGGTTCCTCGTAGAGCTCGTTCAGGCACTCCCGCCCTTCGAGGTACCCGATATACGCGTTCAGCGAAATTGGTGGGTCTCCCAAGTCATTCCCGTCGGCATCTTCGAACCTGTACTCGTCTTCGCGATCAACTATCCGACAACCGTCGGGTAGCTCCGTCAGGACGGTCTCGCCATCTTTGAAGTAGAAAAGAATGCCGTCGCCGTCCTGGACCTTCTGCTGAACGCCATTCCGCCACCATTCATAAATTGGGCCATCGCCGAACTCGAAGGAATGGATTAGATCGATAACTGCGGGACCATCGTCCCGATGTCGAACGCCTTCCCGCCACCACTCGTACGAGCCATTGGTCGTCCTTCCGCCAACGACAGCTGGGCCATCCTCGCGATGCAATACGCCGAAACGATACCAACTCCGATGTCTTTCTGGGCCGTCGTAGTTGTCGTAGACCTCGATCTCGGCCGGTCCATCTTCTCGGTGCAGAACGCCGCAACTGAAATACCTCACCGTGCCGTCCGGCTCCGTCACAACGTTTCTGACGGGGGCTGCTTGCGCGAATGAGTTTTCGGCGAGTGTGAATCCGCGCGGAGTCTTCGCCGAAATGCGCTTGTGGTATGGAGAGACATACAACGTGGCAAGGTTTCGACCGCTCGGGTGCGTCACTTCGTACATGTCGATTGGATGGGCCGAGACAGACGATTGCGTTGATCCGAGGCGCTGATAGGCGACTTTTGCGCCATCAGCGGCCCGCAAACGGCCGAGATAGGCAGTGCTCCCGAAAATTGTCCTGCACGGAATTGGGTTGGTGGCTGTCAGGCCATATTCACCGATGCCGTTTGGCAGCTCGTCCGCATCGACGCCAGTCTCGCACATGGCGTCCATTGCCTCGAACAATTCCTTCTGGGGCTGAAGTTCTGGAGACGACTGTAGCGCCTCTAGCACCGACCGTGGCTTTTTTCGCCGTAGGAAATCGAAGAGCCCCATTTTGACTTCTCGTGCGGTTAGGTACTTTTAACGAACTAGACGTTTTTCATCGGTGTGTTGTCGCGGCCGGGTACCTTTGCTGCTTGGCGCGAAGATGTCCAGCTTCAGGGGAATGCGCACGAGCTGTCTGACCACCTTGATTTAGAAAGCATTCTTTTCTGAGAGGTTTTTCCTTCCCCGGCTGGTGCCAGAAAAAATCAAAGAGCGACGAGCTTCCCTCAGCTTTCGAAAGCTCGATCTACTGACGCGCGACAGGAAGCCGAAGAGTAATGTTCACTCTCGTGCTGTCTGCTGTCAACGGCGGAGCAAAACCCGGCCACTGAGGCGGAGTAAAAGTAGGCCAGTCCAGACGCGGCAAAGGCCGCTCGCGAAGCGCGCTTTTCCATAGCGCCGTAGCGAGCGAGCGGTCGTCAGGGATATCGCTTCCCACCCGTGATTATTCAGCAGGCCATCTGGCTCTATGCCCGGTTTACCCTCAGCTTCCGGGATGTCGAAGACTGTAATGTCAGCGCACTTATGGGACATCCGCCCTTGAATTATAGCCGTTCGCGGAGAACCTCGTAAGGCGCCTTTCCGTTGAATGCACCGTGAGGCCGGGCGAGGTTGTAGAACTGCTCCCACTCGGAGAGCCTTGCGCGAAGATCGACATCGTCGGTGTAGGTGGAGCTGATAGAACTCCTGCTCATCTGTTCGCTCAATCCCACGGTTGCAGTCGATCTGGTTGAGGACGCTTCACATTTTGTCGCCAGCGGCCTGTGAGCTCGATGCCGCCCGACCAAAGTGAACGACGAGAGCGAGCGGACTATCGTAGTGGAGGCCGAGATTAGACTTATTGCCGCCACCGGCCGATCGAGGCGGTGAGTTTGTAGATCTGCGCGGCCGTCGTGATGAGCGGTTTGAGACATTAATGCTGCACCGGAGGCATTTCGGGCTTCGACCGTATTGTAGAGATTCTTGCAGAAAGGACTGGCATTCGCGGGCGAAGCGAGCATTGCTGTGGCGTGAGATGACCCTTGGATCGGCCCCGCAGCGCAACATCGCTGACGGGGCCTCGGGTGGTGCGACGCTGATGTCGCATCATTCGGAGGGTCTATGCAAAAGTCATCCCGCAATCGGAAGTCATGGAAACGCGCTAGCCGTGCAAAAGCTGGTCGCGGGGCAAAGAAGGCAAAAGCGGCACGTCAGTCCGCACGGCATGCAGCCGGAGAACGGGCTAACAAGCAAACAAAACTGCTTGATCTTCTGAGGCGCCCGGCTGGTGCGAGCATTGCCGCGCTCTCGGAAGCGTCAGGCTGGCAGCAGCATTCCGTGCGTGGATTTTTGGCTGGCGTGGTCCGCAAGAAGCTCGGGCTCGAGTTGGTGTCAAGCATTGAAGCAGATCAGCGCATCTACCGCATCGTTGCAGCGAAGCAGGTCTGACGATGGCTGAAGCCTCGAAGGATGGGATCAATCGCAAGCGCGATCTCGGTGGTCGGCGACCGCAGTCGCGGGGGCGTCTGTCAAGCTGGTCCGCGCTGGCGCATCTTCCGAAACATCTCCAGACAGCTATCGTAAGCTATCGGCGACAGGCGGATCAGTCGGCCGATCTCGATCCGGCGATTCGCCAGTTCCTTGATCGTATCGTCGAGACCCAGACACCCGAATCCATCATGGCCAAGCTGGTCGCCTTTGACCGGGGCCAAGTCGAGTTGAAGGCCGGCACCATCCTGTCCCGTGAATGGAACGGCATCACCCAGCGGGCGATCGTCGTTGAGGATGGCTTCCTGTGGGAGGGGACACGGTATGACAGCCTTTCAGCGATCGCCTTCGCCATCACCGGTACCCGCTGGAGCGGCCCCCGCTTCTTTGGCCTTCGGGATAGCACGGTCGGTGGGGAGGATGGGCCGTGAGAGCGGGAAAAGCGTTGTCCCGAGAGATCGTCCGGTGCGCGATCTATACCCGGGTCTCGACCGACAACGGACTCGACCAGGAGTTCAACTCGCTGGACGCCCAGTTTGAGGCTTCCAGTGCCTATATCAAAAGCCAGGCCCATGCCGGTTGGGTGCAAGTCAAAACCCGCCGCTATGACGATGGTGGTTTCTCCGGCGGATCAACCGACCGGCCGGCGCTGCAGAGCCTGCTCGAGGATATCCGGGCCCGCAAGATCGATGTCATCGTGGTCTACAAAGTCGACCGTCTGACCCGCTCACTCGCCGACTTCGCCAAACTGGTCGAGCTGTTCGATGCCCATGGCGTTTCGTTTGTCTCGGTCACCCAGCAGTTCAATACCACAACGTCCATGGGACGCCTGACCCTCAACGTTCTCTTGTCCTTTGCTCAGTTCGAGCGGGAGGTCACCTCCGAACGCATCCGGGACAAGGTTGCGGCCTCCAAGAAGAAGGGCATCTGGGTCGGAGGTCCCCTCCCCCTCGGCTACGTCATGGAGAACGGCAAGGTGGCCGTCGTCGAAGAAGAAGCCTCGCGGGTTCGTCACATCTTTGGCCGCTATCTCGAACTCGGCAGTGTCCGTGCCCTGATGCGGGACCTCAAGGACCGCAACATCGTCAGCAGGCAGCGTCTTCTCAAAACCGGAGTAACTCGGGGCGGTGTTCCGTTCGGCTGTGGAGCCTTATTCCACCTGTTGCGCAATCGTTTCTACATTGGCGAGGTTAACTACAAGGGCCAGATCTATCCGGGCGAGCAGCCCCCGATCCTGGAGCGCGACCTGTTCGAGCGCGTCCAAACGATGCTCACGGACCAGCGGAGTCATCAAACCAGAACCCGGACCTCCTTCAGCCATCTCCTGACCGGTCTGATGTTTGACGACGCCGGCCATCGCATGGCGCCGACCCAGGCCCAGAAGAAGGGCCGACACTACAGCTACTATGTCTCGCGGCCGCTTCTGTTCGGGAATGCAGCGACCGCCGCGGTTGGTTCGGTCTCTCGGGTGCCTGCCCCTGACATCGACGAGCAGGTCCGCAAGGTTGTGCTGGAGCCGCGACACAAAAGCACGAGCCCGATCGACAACACCTACGCCTCCTTGCTGATCGAACGGATTGAGGTCCAGCAAAACCGCCTCGTCGTGCAGCTGAAGCAGGATCCAGACATCACCATCGAAGAAAACCACTCCACCATCGTCATCCCCTGGACTAAGCCACCCTCCAAACGAGCGCGATCAGTCCTGCGCCCGACCTCCGCAAAACTTCCACTCCGCCCGATGAAGCTGGAGCGACGCGCCACGCTGGTCGCAGCGATTGCCCGCGGCCGGCGCTGGCTCGACGAACTCATTACGGACTCGGCGATAGATACCCAAACAATCGCAAAACGCGAACGATGCAGCCTGCGACACGTCAACATGACTCTGTCGTTGGCCTTCCTCTCTCCCGTACTCACCAAGGCTGCCGTTGAAGGCCGGTTGCCACGTGGCATCGGTCTCGAACAACTGCGCGAGCTTCCGCTTCAATGGGATCGTCAGTTCGAAGCGCTAGGTTTCGGTCCGATCTGACGAGCGCCACCGTCCTTTGGTCTGCCATTTCCAAGTCGCGGCGGAACCGTTCCTGGCATCTCCCCAAAATTTCAAGAAGACGGGCAGAACACAGCCGTCCCACCTCTTCATAAAGTAGCATGACGCCGGCTATGTCCCGTTGAACCGATTGGTTGCAGCGGCCGAACTGGCTGCGCCCACCCAGTCAGCGAACCGGTCTCTGCCGCTCGGCCAAGAACGGGAATTTTCGATGCAGAGACGGAGCGCCCTTTGGCGATATTATTGGGTCCAGAGACGCGCGCAGAGACTCGATGTCTCGTCGAAACCCCGCAATTTGCGCGACAAATTGAGGGATGGGCCACCGAGTCCGATCCTCGCGAACTGGGTGGTGGGCGATGTAGGGCTCGAACCTACGACCCGCTGATTAAGAGTCAGCTGCTCTACCAACTGAGCTAATCGCCCGGAACTGGCCGGATTCCCTCACGGGAGCGGGTCGTTTAGCAAAGTGGACCCGCGATGTCCAGCAAGGCGGCCGCGCTTTCTTCCGCCTTTTCGATGAGACGAAAAAGCCGCCGATCCCCGGCGGCTTCTTCATAGCTACCTATGCCGGCTGATCAGAGACGACCGGAGTCCTCGTCGCGGTCCTTGCTGTGATCGAGCCGATCACCGCCCCGGTCAAAGCGATGATGATGACGCCAGCCCCCCATTCCAAAGCTGTGATTCATGCGGGTGAGGACCATCAGACGGCGCTTCTGGCCATCGTCAAGGGTCTTGTAAAGTGGATCGGCAGCATCGGCGATTTTCTTCAAAGCGGCGGCTGTCTCGGCCATGCGATCGGCGTGCGCGCGAAGCCGCGCCACTTGATCAACGGCCGCCTGCTGCTTTTGCGCATCATCCTTTTTGCTTTCCTTCTTCTCCTTCTTGGCCTGCATCTTGGCGTTCACGCGGTCGATCCGAAGCTTGGCGAAATCGCGGATAGCCTGTTCCACAGGAGGCCACAGCTTCTCCTGATCCGGCGTCAGCGCAAGACCGGCATGAACCGCCGCGATCCGTGCATCCGCGATAGCCGTCCGATCCTGCGGACTGAGCTGCACGCGCTGATGGGACCACGGGTGATGCTGATGGGCATATACTGCCGTCGAACCGGCGATAGCCAGCGCTGCGACACCTGCGAGAATGGCCTTCTTCTTCATTGGAACTCTCCTTTGCAAGGTTCAATCAAGATGGAGGCACGTAGCGCGCCAGGCAAATTACATCTTCGCAAGGGTGCCTTCTCTCACGAAGATGTAATGTCGCCTCGTCGAACCGGCTTGGCCGTTTACGTTTCATCAAACGATGCGTCGCGATGAGGATGATATGTCGCGTTCGACGCGCAGACACGTCGCAGCCACAAATACCGGCGGCGCCTCACGGCGCCGTCCGTTCCGCATCAGCAATGAGGGTTCAACTCGCCGCGGCGGCGGGCACGTCGCGCTGATGCTTCATCACAATCTTGTTCAGCGCGCCGAGATAGGCCTTGGCGGAGGCAACCAGCGTGTCAGGATCGGCGGCCTTCGACGTCATCGCACGCCCGTCCTGGCTGAGACGCACCGATACTTCCGCTTGCGCGTCAGTACCCTGCGTTACCGCATGAACCTGATAGAGTTCGAGCTTGGCCTCGTGCGGCACCAGCCTCTTGATACAGTTAAACACCGCATCCACGGGACCGTTGCCCTCGGCCTCTTCGATCCGGGTCTGGCCACTGACCGTGAGCTTCATGGTCGCGCGCTGCGGACCATGGGTACCCGCGATCACCGTCAACGACGACAGCTTGATGCGATCGTGCGTGGCAGCCATTTCCTCGTCCACCAGCGCGATGATGTCCTCGTCGTAGATGTCCTTCTTGCGGTCGGCCAACGCCTTGAAGCGCACGAACGCATCCTGCAACTGGTTCTCGGCCAGCTTGTAGCCCAGTTCCTCCAGCTTGTGCTGAAAGGCATGGCGGCCGGAGTGCTTGCCCATCACCAGCGAGGTCTGCTTCACGCCCACGCTCTCCGGCGTCATGATCTCGTAGGTCTGCGCGTTCTTCAACATGCCATCCTGATGAATGCCGCTCTCGTGCGCAAACGCGTTCCGGCCGACGATCGCCTTGTTGTACTGCACCGGAAAGGAGGTGGCCGCCGACACCATCTTGGAGGCGCGGGTCAACATCGTGCTTTCGACGTTGCACCAATACGGCATGACATCGGCGCGGGTCTTGATCGCCATAACGACTTCTTCCAGCGCGGCGTTGCCCGCCCGCTCGCCGATGCCGTTGATGGTGGATTCAACCTGACGCGCGCCACCCTCGACGCCCGCCAGCGAGTTGGCGACGGCGAGACCCAGATCGTCATGACAGTGCACCGAGAAGATCGCTTTATCCGCGCTCGGCACCCGCTCGCGAATGGTCTTGAACATCCGTCGGTATTCGTCAGGAACCGCATAGCCGACGGTGTCCGGCAGGTTGATTGTGGTGGCGCCCGCCGCGATCGCGGCCTCTACGCATTTGCACAGGTAGTCGATCGGAGTGCGGGTCGCGTCCATCGCCGACCACTCGACATCCTCGACCAGGTTGCGGGCCTGCTTCACCGTGGCGGTGATGATCTCAAGCACCTCCGCCTCGCTCTTTCGCATCTGATGCGCCAGATGGATCGGCGACGTGGAAACGAAAGTATGTATGCGGCCCCGGCGCGCGTGTCGCACCGCTTCGCCGGCACGGGCGATATCGCCGGGAATGGCGCGCGCCAGACCTGCGATAACCGCGTTCCTGGCGTTCCTGGCGATCTCCGCGACCGCTTCAAAGTCGCCGACCGAAGCGATCGGGAAGCCGGCTTCGATGATATCGACGCCCATGCCGTCGAGCATCTCGGCGACCTCGATCTTCTCCTCGAACGTCATGGTGGCGCCGGGGCATTGCTCGCCGTCGCGCAGGGTGGTGTCGAAAATAACGACGCGGTCCTTGTCGGACTTGTTCGCGGGTGTCATGGAATAATCCTCTGATCAGTGCGCCATGCGGGGCGCTCGAAGGGCTGGCGTCTCTGCGTCCCCCCTGAGTGCCCAGGCAGCAACTGCCCAGCCGGCGCTCAGGGGCCGATAAGAAGCAGAAGCCCGCCAATCAGCAGGCTTGGCATGGACGCAGCCGGAATCGCTCCGGAACCAGCGGTCAACACCGCCTGCCCGTGAATTTCCGCTATTTCGCCGCGCACCAGCATTACCCGACCCTATGAAGGCCTTTTTTCAACGAGAACCATTTTTCAACAAGACCAGTTGACGGTTCGTTTCGTTGCCGGCCCTTCCCGCACGATTTTAGCCGAGAAGGACTCGATATCGCAATGCCCAAAATTTGGTCAGCGATCCTGCCGGACCTGGTTCCCGGCAAGGCGCCCCGCTATCGAAACGCGTTTCGGGGCAGGCTTGGTGCAATGGCGACCGTGTGATACCCCCCTCAAGGCATGGGCGAAACCTCACCGCTGATCGCGTTTTCACATGTCGTCAAAAGCTTTAACGGCAGCCATGTGAGAGCCGTTAACGACGTCTCGTTCGACATCGCGGCGGGTGAATTCCTCGCCGTCGTCGGTGGTTCCGGCTCCGGCAAGACCACGCTGCTGCGGCTCGCCAATCGCCTGATCGATCCCGATGCCGGTACGATCACCGTTGCGGGAGAGGATATCGCCGGAATCGACGCGATCGGGCTGCGCCGCCGGATCGGCTATGTATTCCAGAGCGGCGGCCTGTTTCCTCATATGAGCATCGCGGCCAATATCGGCATCACGCCCCGCCTGCTCGGGACGCCGAAATCCGAAATCGCGGCGAGGGTCGACGAACTGCTCGATCTGGTGCAACTCGACCGCGCGCAGTACCGCGACCGCCTCCCGCATGAGCTTTCCGGCGGCCAGCGCCAGCGCGTCGGCGTCGCGCGCGCACTCGCCGCGAAGCCGCGCATCGTTCTGATGGACGAGCCCTTCGGCGCCCTTGACCCGGTAACGCGTGACGCGCTCGGCAACGACTATCGCGCGCTGCACATCGGGCTCGGCCTCACCACCATCATGATCACCCATGACATGACCGAAGCGCTGCTGCTCGCGGATCGCGTCGCGGTCATGCACGAAGGCCGCCTGGTTGCGCTGGGGACGGCGAAAGAACTGTCCCGTATCGACAGCCCCTATGTCGGCGAACTGCTCGGCACGCCACGCCGCCAGGCCGAGCGACTTCAGGCCGCGCTCTCGCAGAACATCGCGTCATGAGCCTGCTGTTCGATCCGCGCTGGAGCGAAGCACTCGCTCACCTGCCGGACTATCTCGGCAACCACGTCCGCGTCAGCCTAACGGCGCTGGCGCTGGGCCTCGCGATCAGCTTCCCGCTGGCGCTGACCGCCCGCAACCGGCCGATGCTGCGCAGCGCGCTTCTCGGTTTTGCAAGCATCGTACAAACCATGCCGGGGCTGGCGCTGCTGGCGTTGTTCTATCCGCTCCTCCTGGCGCTGGCGATTATGACATCGCAATGGTTCGGCTTCGGCTTCTCCGCGTTCGGATTCCTGCCTTCGGTGCTGGCGCTGGCGCTCTATTCGATGCTTCCGGTGCTGCGCAACACCATCACCGGCCTTCAGGGGATCGATCCCGCATTGACGGAAGCGGCTAGAGGGGTCGGCATGACGGCGCGGCAATCCCTCACCATGGTCGAGCTTCCGCTGGCGCTGCCGGTCATCATGGCGGGCATCCGCACCGCGGCGGTCTGGGTGATCGGCACCGCGACGCTCTCCACGCCCATCGGCCAGACCAGTCTCGGCAACTACATCTTCGCCGGGCTGCAAACCCTGAACTGGGTGTTCGTGCTGTTCGGCTGCATCGCCGCGGCGGCCCTCGCGCTGGTCGTGGATCAGTTGCTGGCGCTGATCGAATCCGGCTTGCGGATGCGCAGGCGCATCCGCGTGTCAACCGGTATTGTCGGCATCGCAATCCTGGTTGCGGCGACATTGGCGCCCTCTCTGACCCGCGCGACATCCACCACGATCGTCGGCGCCAAAACCTTCACCGAACAATATGTGCTCGCGGCGCTGATCTCGCACCGGCTGCAAGCCGCGGGTCTTCCGGCGACGACCCGCGAGGGGCTCGGCTCCAACGTCATTTTCGACGCGCTGGCGAACGGCGACATCGATGTCTACGTCGATTATTCCGGTACGCTGTGGGCCAATCAGTTCCATAGGACAGACCTGAGGCCGCGCGAGGAATTACTCACCGAGCTTGAGACGATACTGGCGCGGCGGAATATTACGCTGCTTGGCGAACTCGGTTTTGAGAATGCCTACGCGCTGCTCATGCCAAAAGCGCGGGCCGACGCGCTGGGCATTCATACGATCTCCGATCTCGCCGCCCATGCCGGCAACATGTCGATCGCCGGCGACTACGAATTCTTCGCCCGGCCTGAATGGACGGCTCTGAAGAAGGCTTACGGATTATCGTTTCGCGAGCGGCGACAGATGCAGTCGGATTTCATGTATGCCGCCGTGGCGTCCGGTGAAGTCGACGTGATCGCGGGCTACACCAGCGACGGCCTGATCGCGAAATACGGCCTGACCGTGCTTGACGACACCAGACACGCAATTCCACCCTATGACGCGATTGTTCTGCTGGCGCCGCGGCGCGCCAATGACGCCAAGCTGCGCGCCGCGCTTCAGCCCCTGCTTGGCAGGATCGACATCGCCATCATGCGGGAGGCCAACTTCCGCGCCAGCGACAGTGATACGGACAACTCACCGGCAACCGTGGCGCGGTGGTTGTGGACGAAGATCAATGAGAAGAAGATCAATGAGTAATAGGATGGTGATCTAACAGCGCGGGTGGGCACGGCGCTTCTTCCTCCCCTCCCCCTTGCGGGAGAGGGTGGCTTCGGACGTAGTGACAAACCGGGTGAGGGGTGAGGGGATGTCGGAAAGCCCCTCCCCCGCCCTCATTTCGTTCGGGCGGCTCTCCGCTAGAGCGTTTTCGAGCGAAGTGGGAACCGGTTCGCAGCAAGAAAATTCGACCAGACAACCATTCCTAGAGCATGGTCCGATTCAACTTGATCGGATCATGCTCTAGCTGAGGGAAGCGCCGTCAATTCTTCGCTTTGTCGACCATAGCGGCCTTCTTGATCCACGGCATCATGTCGCGAAGTCTTGCACCGACCTCCTCGATCGGATGGGCGGCGAGCCGCGCGCGGGTCGCCTTGAACGAGGTCTGGTTGACCTTGTTCTCCAGCATCCAGTCGCGAGCGAATTTGCCGGACTGGATATCGTCGAGCACGCGCTTCATTTCCTTCTTCGTCTCCGCGGTCACGATGCGCGGGCCGGTGACGTATTCGCCGTATTCAGCGGTATTGGAGATCGAGTAGTTCATATTGGCGATACCGCCTTCGTAGATCAGGTCCACGATCAGCTTCACCTCGTGCAGGCACTCGAAGTAGGCCATCTCCGGCGCATAGCCGGCTTCCACCAGCGTCTCGAAGCCGTTCTTGATCAACTCCACCAGACCGCCGCAAAGCACCGCCTGTTCGCCGAACAGATCGGTCTCGCACTCTTCCCTGAAGGTGGTCTCGATGATGCCGGCGCGGCCGCCGCCGATCGCCGAGGCGTAGCTGAGACCAAGGTCATGGGCGTTGCCCGAGGAATCCTTGGCGACCGCGATCAAGCAAGGCACGCCGCCGCCGCGCTGATACTCCGCGCGCACGGTGTGGCCGGGGCCCTTGGGCGCGATCATCAGGACGTCGAGATCGGCTCGCGGGTCCAGCAGGTTGAAATGCACGTTGAGCCCATGCGCGAAGATGAGCGCCGCGCCCTTCTTCATGTTGTCGTGCAGATGCTCGCGGTAGATGTCGCCCTGCAGTTCATCAGGCGTCAGCATCATGACAAGGTCGCCCCACTTCGCGGCTTCGGCGACTTCCATCACCTTAAAGCCCGCGCCTTCGGCCTTCTTGGCGGAAGCGGAGCCCTTTCGCAGCGCGATCGCGATCTCCTTGACGCCGGAATCCTTCAGGTTCAGCGCATGGGCATGGCCCTGGCTGCCATAACCGACGATGACCACCTTCTTTCCCTTGATCAGGTTCAGGTCGGCGTCACGATCGTAATAAACACGCATGGCTGTTCCTCTTTTGCGGCCACAATCGGCCAGATCACATTCGCGGATGGCGCGAGCACGCAGCCCGAAAGAGTTGCGACCGGTTTTTAGGGCTACGGATGCCGGGAGACAAGTCCGCTGCAACCGCCTGGGGGATAGCAAGACGTCATGGGTCGTCCGGGAGTTAGGTGAACAGGACAAGGCCGCGAACGCAGGGGTCATCCGCCAGCATGGGCTTACATCCCTTCCGGCCCGCGCCCGATCGCCGCCACGCCGGTTCGCGACACCTCCACCAGGCCGATCGGCCGCATCAGGTCGACGAACTGATTGATCTTCGAGGTGCCGCCGGTGATCTCGAACACGAAACTCTCATTGGTGGCATCCACCACGCGGGCCCGAAACACCTCCGCGAGCCGCATCGCCTCGATACGCTGATCCCCCGCCCCCTTGACCTTGACCATGGCAAGCTCACGTTCGATGGAACGCCCGGTGAGCGTCATATCGACGACCTGATAGACCGGAATCATGCGGTCGAGCTGATGCTTGATCTGCTGGATCACCATCGGCGTGCCGGTGGTGACGATGGTGATGCGCGAGACGTGCTTCTTGCTCTCGGTCTCCGACACCGTAAGGCTTTCGATATTGTAGCCGCGGCCCGAGAACAGGCCGATCACCCGCGCCAGCACACCCGGCTCGTTGGCGACCAGCACCGACAGCGTGTGCGTCTCCTTCGGATCGCGGCGCTCTTCGAGGAAATAGGCGGAAGCGGGCTGGTTCATGGACACGTTCTCGGATTGATGTCGTGATTACCGTCATTGCCGGGCTTGACCCGGCAACCCATCTTCACAAACGGGATGGGTGCGCGGATCACGTCCGCGCATGACCGTCTTCGCGGAGCGGCGCCTCGAGTCATCTCACACCAGCGCCTTGCCGCCGGCAAAGGCGGCGGCGGTCACATCGTCATTGGCTTCCGCGGGCAAAAGCATCTCGTTATGCGCCTTGCCGGACGGGATCATCGGAAAACAGTTTTCCAGCGCGGCGACGCGACAATCGAACAGCACCGGCTTCTTCACCGAGATCATTTCGGCGATCGCGCCGTCGAGATCGGAGGGCCTGGTCGCCTGTAGCCCGACGCAGCCGAAGGCATCGGCGAGCTTGACGAAATCGGGTAGCGCCTCGGAATACGAGTGCGACAGCCGATTGCCGTGCAGCAACTGCTGCCATTGCCTCACCATGCCCATGTACTGATTGTTGAGGATGAATATCTTGATCGGAAGATCGTGCTGAACGGCCGTCGACATCTCCTGCATCGTCATCTGCACCGAGGCATCGCCTGCGATATCGATCACGAGGCTGTCACGATGGGCCACCTGCACGCCGAGCGCGGCCGGCAAACCGTAGCCCATGGTGCCGAGGCCACCCGAAGTCATCAGGCGATGCGGCTCATCGAATCCGAAGAACTGCGCGGCCCACATCTGATGCTGGCCGACCTCGGTTGTGATGTAGGTGTCCCGGCCTCGCGTCGCCTCGAACAGGCGCTGGATCGCAAACTGCGGCAGGATCACATCGTCATTCTTCTTGTAGGCCAGCGAATTGCGCGCGCGCCAGCGCCCGATCTCGAACCACCACGGATCGATCCTGGGCGTCTTGCCTTCCGCCTTGAACGCCTGCAGCAGGTCGGCCATCACGCTGCCGGCATCGCCGATGATCGGCACGTCGACGCGGATGTTCTTGTTGATAGAGGAAGGGTCTATATCGATGTGAATCTTCTTTGACCCCGGCGAGAACGCATCGGTGCGTCCCGTGATGCGATCGTCGAAGCGCGCCCCGATACACAGCATGACGTCGCAATCATGCATCGCCATGTTGGCCTCATAAGTGCCGTGCATGCCGAGCATTCCAAGCCAGTTCTTGCCGGAAGCCGGATAGGCTCCCAGTCCCATCAAAGTCGAGGTAATCGGAAAGCCAGTGGCTTCGACCAGCGCGCGCAGCGTCTTCGACGCCTCACGGCCTGAGTTGATGATGCCGCCGCCGGTATAGATCACCGGCCGCTTGGCATTCAGCAACAGCGCGACCGCCTTGCGTATCTGCCCCGCATCGCCTTTGATCTGCGGCTTGTACGACGCATGGACGTCCGATTTCCGCGGCGGCGTGTAGGTGCCGGTCGCGAACTGCAGGTCCTTCGGCACGTCGACCACGACCGGCCCGGGACGGCCGGAGGTCGCGACATAAAACGCCTCGTGCAGCACCTTCGGCAGGTCCTTGATATCGCGTACCAGCCAGTTGTGCTTTGTGCATGGCCTGGTGATGCCGACGGTGTCGCACTCCTGGAACGCATCGTTGCCGATCAGGTGCGTGGGCACCTGGCCGGTGATGCAGACCAGCGGGATCGAATCCATCAGCGCGTCGGCCAGCGGCGTTACCATGTTGGTCGCACCCGGCCCCGAGGTCACAAGCGCCACGCCGGGCTTGCCGGTGGAGCGGGCATAGCCTTCCGCTGCGTGGCCAGCGCCCTGTTCGTGCCGCACCAGAACGTGCTCGATGTCGCGCTGCTGGAAAATCTCGTCATAGATCGGGAGCACCGCGCCGCCCGGATAACCGAAAATGTGCTTGACGCCATGATCGACGAGGGCGCGAACGATCATGGCCGCACCGGTCATCTGATTGGAATCCTGATGTTTGTTCTGGCTCATGGTCGACTCCGGCTTCGCAGTTCTGGCGTAGGATTGCCACCGTCACGGATAAGAAAAAAGGCCCTTGGAAGGGCCCGGCGCACCGCCCCTTGATTGGGACAGCTCAACCGCGCCAGACAGCACTCCCGGAAACGACGACCACCGGAACAAGATCTCTGGTAACAAAATTACGCATTTCGTCGCTAACTTTCGCAAAGGTTGCGCGGGTTATACGGGGCGGATTTGCACCCGTCAACGGTGTTTCAATGCAAAATAATGGTGATTTCAGTGTTTAGGAGTGGGGGGGGAAGCCGGCCAGCAGCATCGCCCGGCGTTATCGCGCTTCGGCCCTCTCCAGCACTTGTCTTGCCTCCGCCGGAGCGGCCCAGATGAACTCCGGCAACTGATGACGAAACCAGGTGAATTGCCGTTTGGCGTAATGGCGCGTGTCGGCGCGGCCGATCTCGGCCGCCCGCTCCAGGGATATCTCGCCGCGCAGATGCCGAATCAGCGCCGGTACGCCATGCGCCTTCATCGCCGGCAGAAGCGGATCAAGGCGCCGTTCGGCCAGCGCAGCGACCTCTTCCAGCGCCTCGGCCGCCAGCATCGCGCCGAAACGCGCGTCGATCCGCGCGTAAAGCGCGTCACGCTCCGGAGCAAGGAACACCGCCCTCACCCGCTCCGCCGGCAGCAAAGGCGGCAAGCCGTCGCGATGCCAATCGGTCAGCGAGCGTCCGGTCGCCTCGACGACTTCAAGCGCGCGGGCGACGCGGGAGCGATCGCGCGGTCTCAGGCGTTGCGCCGTCTCAGAATCGCACCGGGCAAGAACCGCATGGAGCGCCTCGGCCCCGTCGCGTTCGAGACGAGCGCGGACGTCGTTGCGCACCTCTGGCGGAATCGGCGGCACCGCCGACAGGCCGCGCGTCAGCGCCTTGAAGTAGAGACCGGAGCCGCCAACGAAGATCGGCAGCCGCTTTTTTGCGAGTGTTTCGTTGAGAACCGCCGTCGCATCGGCCACCCACCTTCCGGCGGAGTAGTTCACGCTCGCATCAACGTGGCCGTAAAGCCGGTGCGGCGCGCGCGCCTCCTCATCAGGCGTCGGCCGCGCGGTGAGAATGCGGAGATTTCGATAGACCTGCATGGAGTCGGTATTGATGACGACGCCGCCAGTCTGTTCGGCAAGCGACAGCGCCAGCGCGGACTTGCCGCTCGCGGTCGGCCCTGCGATAAGCACGGCATCCGTCGCCTCCACCCCCTCATCACGGTTCAACCCGCCCATGTCGCTCGTCGCCACGCTGATCTGCAATCCGGCCAACCCCGCGCTCGATAGCACGGTGCTGGACGGCGCGCGCGCAATTCTGGGCAATGCCGGTCCGGCGCAATGGCTGTGGGACGAGGTCGCGGCCGACATTCCCTTCGAAAGCACCGACTCCATCCCGGCCATCACACAGCGCCTGCGCGAGGCGCGTGGCGATCTGCCGATCGACGTGGTGGTCCAGCCGCAGATCGGACGGCGCAAGAAGCTGTTTCTGGCCGATATGGATTCCACCATGATCGGCCAGGAATGCATCGACGAACTCGCCGATTTCGCAGGCCTCAAGGCGCATGTCGCAGCGATCACCGAGCGCGCCATGCGCGGCGAAATGCAATT
This sequence comes from Nitrobacter winogradskyi Nb-255, assembly GCF_000012725.1. Lineage (NCBI taxonomy): Bacteria > Pseudomonadati > Pseudomonadota > Alphaproteobacteria > Hyphomicrobiales > Nitrobacteraceae > Nitrobacter > Nitrobacter winogradskyi. Next base: position 2,566,277 of record NC_007406.1, read on the forward strand.
TGAGGCGGCGTTGCGCGAACGCGTGGCGTTGCTCAAGGGGCTTCCCGTATCCGTGGTCGACGAGGTGCTGGCAAAGCGCATCACGCCGACGCCGGGCGGGCGCGAACTGGTCATGACCATGCGCGCCAACGGAGCCTATACCTGCCTGATCTCCGGCGGCTTCACGCTCTTCACCGAGGCGGTAGCCGCCCTGATCGGCTTTCACGAGAATCGCGGCAACACGCTGCTGGTCGAAAACGGAAAACTGTCAGGCACGGCCGCGGAGCCGATCGTCGGCCGCGAGGCCAAACTCACGACCCTGATCGAATTGCGTGAGTCCTCCGGTCTCGACGGGCTGGATACGCTGGCGGTGGGCGACGGCGCCAACGACCTCGGCATGATCCAACAGGCGGGCCTGGGCGTCGCCTATCACGCCAAGCCCGCGGTTGCCGCGGCGGCAGCAGCCCGCATCGACCATGGCGACCTGACCGCGCTGCTGTATGCGCAGGGGTACCAGCGCGACGAGTTCGTCAACGCATAGACTCTATAGTGTTTTCGAGCGAAATGGATGACCTGTTCGCGTGAAGAAAACGCGTTAAAACAAGATTATAGAACCTCTTAAACGTGGTTCCGCGAGAGAGTGACTTCCGGACCGGCGTGCGTCGCAAGCCGTCCGGAATAACGAAGGGCTGGCGCGCCTACTTCAGGCTCAGCGCCACGAAACGCAGTTCGCCGGCGCCGTTCGACACCATCAGCAGCACAGCTTTCTTGCCGTCCTTTTTCAGCTGATCGATGCGCTTGCGGATATCGGACGCACTGTTCACAGCTTCCTGCGCCACCTCGACGATCACGTCGCCGGCGCTGAGCCGCTTCTCGGCGGCGTCGGAATCTGCTTCCACCTCGGTGATGATGACGCCCTTGACGCTGTCCTTGATCTTGTAGCGCGCGCGCAGATCCTTGCTTAGCGTGGCGAGATCGAGGCCGAGCGCCTTTTGCGTGACGGGCTTGTCGTCATCTTCCGGCTTGGTCTTGATCGAAACGGGGATGGCCTTGTCGCTGTCGTCGAGACGTCCCAGCGTCACCTTCTTGGTCTCTTCCTTGCCCTTGCGGATGACCACGACGCTGACGGTCTTGCCCACCGCCGTATCCGCGACCATGCGCGACAGATCCTTAGGCTCCTTGATGTCCTTGCCGTCGAAAGCGATGACGACATCGCCGGGTTCGATGCCGGCAGGCTTGGCCGGCCCCTTATCCTCCACACCGGCAACCAGCGCTCCGCGAGCCGGCTTGATATTGAGGCTGTCGGCGATTTCGTCGGTCACCTGCTGAATGCGAACGCCGAGCCAGCCGCGACGCAGCTCGCCGAATTTCCGCAACTGATCGACGACGCCCGCTACCGTCTTCGACGGCACCGCGAAACCGATACCGATCGAGCCGCCGGATGGCGAGATGATCAGCGTATTCACTCCCACGACCTCGCCTTCAAGGTTGAACAACGGGCCGCCGGAGTTGCCGCGATTGATGGCGGCATCGGTCTGGATGTAGCTGTCGTAAGGGCCGTTATTGATGTCGCGGTTGCGCGCCGAGACGATTCCGGCGGAAACGGAGCCGCCCAGACTGAAAGGGTTGCCGATCGCGATCACCCATTCGCCGAGCCGCAACTTGTCGGAATCGCCGAATTTAACGGCCATCAGCGGATGCGGCGGCTTGAACTTCAGCACCGCAAGGTCAGTTTTCTTGTCGACCCCGACGGTCTCGGCCTTGACCTTGGTGCCGTCATTCAAAATGACGTTGATCTCATCGGAATCGGCGATGACGTGATTATTGGTGACCACAATTCCGGCGGCATCGACGATGAATCCGGAGCCAAGCGAGTTCGTCTTGTGCGTCTGCAGGCCGTCACTCTTGCCGCCGCGGCGATTCTTGAAGAAGTCGTCGAAGAACTCCTCGAACGGTGATCCCGGCGGAAGCTGCGGAATCATGCGGCGGCCCTCGCCGCTCTTGGCTTCCACCTTTTGGGTCGTCGAGATATTGACCACCGCGTCGATCACCTTTTCCGCCACGTCGGCGATGCCATCGGGACCGCGGGCCAGCGCCGGCGCGGATACCACGGCGCTCGCGACGCCGAGGCAAAACGCGCTCAGAAGGAAACGCCGGCGAAGACTCAATGCTTGCATCGCTCGGGTCATGTTGCGGGTCTCTCCTGAAAAAGCATACTGCCTGGAGCGTTATCGAGCGAAGCATGTCCTCGGGCCTGACCCGAGGATGGAATCCAGTTCGCGTGAAGAAGCGCGTCAAAGCGTAAAGATAGAGTCTTTCACTGTTCCCATGAAACGGTGAAAGACTTTAGCGCGTATTCCGCAAAAGTGGATACCGGTTTTGCGATCGGAATGCGCGCAAGTTTTGATTGAGAGCGTTTTCTTCACGCGAACCGGATTTCACTTAGCCGGAAGATGCTGCAGCATACACTGCGCCGGACGCCGGGCCTGCGCAAGGTGCGAATGAGACAAACTGGAACCTGCGATCAGGCCAAAGCTGTTGCCAGGACCGCTCCACTATCGCTGGAGCTTCGCTTCTGACTCAAATCAGAAACGAAAATGCTCCAGAGCATGATCCGAACAGGTTGGATTGAGCCATGCACTGGAAGTTACGGTCGGGTCGCATTTTCCTGCGGCGAACCGGTAATCTACTTCGCCGGAAAACGCTCTAACGCCTGACCAGCCAGATCAGGATCAGGCCCGCGATGGCCGACCCGATTCCGGCTATCCGCAAAACCTGCTCCGGAGCCGCCAGCGCGCTTTCCATCGCCCGCCGCACCCACTTCGGAGCCGCGGCGAACAGGATGCCTTCAAGCATGAAAAGGATACCGAGACCGATCAGAAAATCGGCGAAGGCGATGGAACCCATCGAACAGCGTCTCCTAGAGCCTTTTCGCTTCTGATGGAATCAGAAGCGAGGCTCTATAATCTTGATTTAACGCGTTTTCTTCACGCGAACCGGTATCCACTTCGCTCGAAAACGCTATAGAGCATGATCCCGACCCGAAGGGCGGCGCCAGCGCAAAGTGGAAACCGGTTTTCGGATAAGATCACGCTCGATCAAAAGTTAAGGCCAGGGTCTTATTCAACGCAGTTGGATCAGACCCTGGCATCGCAATGTCGAGTCTAAGGCTTCGGTGCGGAGGCAGCCGACCGGCCGCCGATATGTCCAAAGAAACGGAAGAAGTCAGAATCCGGTTTCAGAAGGAAACGCGTGTCGGAACTCTTCAACCCGTTCTGATAAGCGCTCATCGACCGATAGAATGCAAAGAACGCCGGATCCTGATTGTAGGCCTGGGCGAAAAGCCTGTTGCGCTCGCCATCACCCTGACCACGGATCCGCTCCGCCGCCGAGTTGGCCTCGGCGATGATGACGGTCGCCTCCCGATCGGCCTTGGCCCGGATTTCCTGCGCCTTCTGACCACCCTGGGCGCGGAATTCGGCGGCTTCCCGTTGTCGCTCGGTCTGCATCCGCTGATAGATCGCCTGGCTGTTCTGTTCCGGCAGATCGGCGCGCCGGATCCGGACATCGACCACCGAGATGCCGTATCCGCTGGCCTCCTTGTCGAGTTGATCGCGGATGCGCGCCATCAGCATTTCACGCTCATCCCGCACCACCTGAATGAATGTCACCTCACCGAGAACCCGGCGCAGCGACGCGTTGAGCAGCGTCGTCAACTGGATATTAGCGACCTGAATGGAGCCCACGCTTTGGTAGAAACGCAAGGCGTCCTTGATGCGATAACGCGCGAACGCATCGACGACGAGCCGCTTCTGGTCCGACGCGATGACTTCCTGCGACGCCTGCTCAAGGTCCAGAATTCGTTTGTCGATCTCGATGACGGAATCAACGAACGGCGCCTTGAAATGCAGTCCCGGCTCGGTGACGACGCGTACCGGCTCGCCCAGTCGCACCAGCAGCACCTGTTCGGTCTGGCCCACGGTGAAAACAGAACTGTATCCCACCACCAGCAGGGCCAGTCCAACCAGTAGCGCGGCGATCCCTAAAACTCCGGTTTTCATCGGGCACCCCCATCCGTCCTGGCCGGCTGGTTCGCCGTCGAGCCGCTACGCCGCGATGTCAATTCACTCAGCGGCAGGTAAGGCACAATTCCCCCGGAAGACGATGATCCCGGATCGTAGATGAGCTTATCCGCGTCGCCGAGCACGTGCTCCATGGTCTCCAGGTAGATGCGTTCGCGCGTCACGTCAGGCGCCTCCTTGTAAGCCTGGTAGACCTGCAGGAAACGCGAACTCTGACCCTTGGCTTCGGCGATGGCCTGCTCCTTGTAACCTTGGGCATTCTGCACAATCTGAGCCGCCCGGCCTCGCGAATCGGGAACGACACGATTGGCGTAAGTCTGGGCTTCGTTCTGCAGTCGTTCGAGGTCGGCACGGGCGGCCTGCACGTCGCGGAAAGAGTCGATGACCTGAGCGGGTGGATCGACCTTCTGCATCTGCACCTGCTGAATCAGAACCCCCGCTCCATATTGATCCAGGGTCTTCTGCATCAGTTCGTGAACCGACGCTTCGATCTTGGTTCGCTCGGAGGTCAGAATCGGCTGAATATCCGAACGCCCGACCCACTCGCGCATGGCGCTTTCCGCCACGGCCTTGACGGTGCCTTCGGGGTTCTGGATGTTGAACAGGAAGTCGCCGACCCCGTCCGGCTTGATCCGCCACAACACGGTGAAATCGACGTCGACGATGTTTTCGTCGCCCGTCAGCATCAGGCTTTCCTCCGGCACATCGCGCATCGTGCTGGTGCTGCGGGCCGAATCCTGAACCAGCGTCAAACCGATATTGAGGGTCGAGACGCGCAGCGCCTTGGGCAGCAACACGGTCTCGATCGGATATGGCAGATGATAGTTGAGGCCCGGCTGCACGGTTCGCACATGCTTGCCGAACCGCAGCACCACGCCGAGTTCTTCGGACTGCACGCGGAAAAAGCCGGACATGCCCCAGATCGCCACTGCTCCGATCAGAATCAGCAGAATCCCCATGCCGCTCAGATGTCCTCCCGGCAACAGTTGCCGGATACGCTCCTGAGCGCGACGCAACAGATCCTCAAGATCCGGTGGCTTGGGCCCAGTCGGCTGCGGGCCGGCTCCCCAAGGCCCTTTCGGGCCAGGACCCCATGGGCCCCCGGTTTGATTCTTCCACGGCATCGACACTCTCCTCCGCGCGGATGGGCCTTGAAGGCCTAGCCTCGCTCTGTCTATTCGACCTTATAGGGGACGCACCCGGCCCTTACAACGCGGCTTGCTGGCTGAAAGGAGCTATATTCGATCAGACAAATGTCAATGCAAACATCATGAAATGCGGTTAATGCCGGACGCGACGGCGATATGTCACATAAGAAAAATCCGCAGTGTCACCAGCGGCGGCCTTGTTTCGGCAGCGGGCGATTTCGTCCCATACCGACGGATCGATCGGCGGAAAAATAGTGTCGCCGTCGACTGCGGTGTGAACCTCGGTCACTTCCAGACGATCGGCCGCAGGCATGGACGCGGCATAAATTTCGGCGCCGCCGATCACCGCGATCTCGGCCACTGAACGCCGCAGGGCGTCTCCTTTTGCGATGACGAGCGCGTCTGCCGGCGATCGCGCCACCAAAGCTCCCACCGCGGTAAAATCCGGATCGCGGGTGATGACGATGTTGGTGCGTCCCGGCAGCGGCCTGCGCAATGAGTCGAAGGTTTTGCGGCCCATCACGATCGGCTTGCCGATTGTGATCGCCTTGAAACGCCGCAGATCGGCTTTCAGCCGCCACGGGATTCCATTACGCTGACCGATGACGCCGTTCTCGGCAACCGCAACCACCAGGATTACTTCCGGACGCGGGCTGACGGTCCCGGTCATACCGCGACCTCGGCCTTGATGTGCGGATGGGGATCGTAGTTCTCGAGCCTGAAATCCTCGTAGCGGAACGCGAAGATATCCTTCACCTCGGGATTGATGGTCATCGTCGGCAGCGGCCGCGTCGGCCGCGACAGTTGAAGCCGGGCCTGATCGAGATGATTTGAATAGAGGTGCGCATCGCCCAGGCTGTGGACGAAGTCGCCCGGCTTGAGCCCCGTGACCTGCGCGACCATCATCGTCAGCAGCGCATAGGACGCGATATTGAAGGGCACGCCGAGGAACACGTCGGCCGAGCGCTGATAAAGCTGGCATGACAGCTTCCCGCCGGCGACATAGAACTGAAACAGGCAATGGCACGGCGGCAGCGCCATCCTGTCGACGTCGGCGGGATTCCACGCGCTGACGATCAGCCGCCGCGAGTCGGGATTGCGCTGAATCAGGTCAATGACGTTGGCGATCTGGTCGATGCCGCGTCCGTCCCGCGCGGGCCATGAACGCCATTGCGAGCCATATACCGGGCCTAGATCGCCATTTGCATCGGCCCACTCGTCCCAGATCGAGACCCCGTTGTCTTTCAGATACTTGATGTTGGTCTCGCCCCTCAGGAACCAGAGCAGTTCATGCACGATCGACCTGAAAGGGAGCTTCTTGGTGGTCAGCATCGGGAAGCCGGAGGCGAGATCGAAGCGCATCTGATGCCCGAAGACGGACAGCGTTCCGGTGCCGGTACGGTCATGCTTCTCCGTACCCTCACCAAGAATTCGTTCGAGCAGATCGTGATACTGATTCATTCCGGTGGCGCTATCGGGCGATGAACTTGAAGCATCCCGCCGAAGCGGATGACCTGCTCGCCGCAAGAAAATGCGATCAAACAGTACTTCCGGCGCATGGTCCAATCAACTTGATCGGATCATGCTCCGGTGTCGGATCGGGCGGGCTGACAGCGTCGCCCACCCCTTATGCCCCGGAAACTGGATCACCGCGGCGGAAAAATGTGCCGTCAGACACCCTTTTTTCCTTGCGCCGTGCGGACTATATTGAAGTCGCCGGTTCGCCGGCTATGGAAATAAATGGCCGCCGCAATAAACCATTCGGACCCGGGGGCAGTACCCGGCGCCTCCACCAGAGCCCGAACGTGGCTGATTCGGGTTCTGGCGGGGGCGAAACAGGATCGACGAGGGCGTAAAGGGCTCGCTTTTTCCCGGTATGGTTCCGCCGTTATCGGGCTATGCAATAGTTGCAAACGACAACTATGCTCCGGTTGCTCAGGCTGCGTAACGCAGTTTGAAAGACCACTCTGAAGCCCTGACGGGTTAAGCTCCGTCAGGCGGGGTCCGGAGGCACCTGGCAACAGAAGCCTCCACTTTATCTTTATCATCTTTATCCGTTCACCACTTCAGCCAACTGGCGACGAGAAATTCACCGGCCGACCCCAACCGCTGCTGACCCGGCAGGATCGCAGGAGTATCATCGGCGAGCGGTGCGAGTCGGCCTCAGACGCTCGCGGCGATTTGCGCGACTCTGCCGAGGTGACGAGACCTAATCGATGCCAACCGATCACATCCGCTACGATTTGCTTACAAGCGACGCCATGCGCGGTGTCCTGCGCCGCGTGCTGACAGACGCCGCCGAGCGCGGTCTGCCGGGCGAGCATCACTTTTTCATCACTTTCAAGTCGAAGGCCGATGGCGTGACGATATCGCCCCGTCTTCTGACGCAGTATCCCGAGGAGATGACCATCATTCTCCAGCATCAGTTCTGGGATCTGATAGTGACCGAGGATCACTTCGAAGTCGGCCTCTCGTTCGGCGGCGTGCCGGAGCGCCTCGTGGTTCCCTTCAGCGCGATCAAGAGCTTCTTCGACCCATCTGTACAGTTCGGATTGCAGTTTGAGCCGGCTGAGACAGGGGAAGCCCAGGCGGAGAAAGCCGAGACCGAGGAGACCAGCACGAGCGAGCCATCGACCGCGCCCTCCCCGACGGCTCTGGCCGTTCCTGCCGATCCTTCCCAGCCCGCAGCGGCCGAAAGCGAGAACAAACCTAAACCGGGCCAGGGCGCCGAGGTTGTCAGGCTGGACCGCTTCCGCAAGAAGTAACAAGGCCGCCTGTGCCTGATCCTCCTTTCAAGGAGGTGGGGATGGGGACCGCGTCCGGCCGCGACATGAACATAACGGACTGAGCCATGGCCACGTCATCACGCACGGCGAAAACCCGCACGGAGACCGACAGCTTCGGCGCCATCGAGGTTCAGGCCGACCGCTACTGGGGAGCCCAGACCGAGCGCAGCCGGCAAAACTTCCGCATCGGCGAGGACCGGATGCCGATGCCGCTGATCAGAGCGCTCGGCATCGTCAAGCTGGCGGCGGCACAGACCAATCAGGAGCTTGGCCTGCTCGACCGCCGGCGCGCGAAAGCAATCATTCGCGCGGCGCGCGAGGTGATCGAGGGCAAGCTGGATGATCACTTTCCGCTCGTGGTCTGGCAGACGGGATCCGGCACGCAGACCAACATGAACCTCAACGAGGTCATCGCCAACCGCGCCAACGAGATGCTCGGCGGCAAGCTCGGCGACAAGAAGCCTGTTCATCCGAACGACCACGTCAACATGAGCCAATCGTCGAACGATACATTTCCGACGGCGATGCATATCGCGGCGGCTCACGGCATCGTGTCGGATCTCGTCCCCGCGCTGGCCGCTCTGCTCAGGGCGCTGCGCAAAAAGGAAAAGGCGTTCGCGTCTATCGTCAAGATAGGACGGACCCATACCCAGGATGCAACCCCGCTAACGCTCGGCCAGGAATTTTCCGGCTATGCGGCGCAGGTCGAGAGTGGCCTGACGCGGCTTCGCATGGCGCTGAACGACCTCTATCCGCTGGCGCAAGGTGGAACCGCGGTGGGGACCGGGCTCAACACGAAGCCCAAATTTGCGAAACTGTTCGCGAGGAACGCCGCTCTGCTCGCAAAACTCCCTTTCAAGAGCGCTCCCAACAAGTTTGAAGCCCTCGCCTCAAACGACGCCTATGTCTTCGCTCACGGCGCGATCAACGCCGTCGCAACGGGCCTGTTCAAGATCGCGAACGATATCCGCTTTCTGGGATCCGGACCTCGTTCCGGTCTCGGCGAGTTGATCCTTCCCGAGAACGAACCCGGATCGTCCATTATGCCGGGGAAGGTCAACCCCACTCAGTGCGAAGCCATAACCATGGTCTGCTGTCGGGTGTTTGGAAATCACACGACCATGACCGTGGCCGGCAGTCAGGGACATTTCGAGCTCAACGTCTACAAGCCGGTCCTGGCTTATTGCATGATCGATTCCATACGATTGCTCGCCGACGCCACGCGCTCATTCACCGAACACTGCATCAAGGGCATCCGCGCCGACGAGCAGCGGATCAGCGAATTGATGCAACGCTCGCTCATGCTGGTCACCGCGCTCGCACCGAAAATCGGCTACGATAACGCGGCGAAGGTCGCCAAGGCCGCCCATGATCGCGGAACGACATTGAAGGAGGAGGCTCAGCGGCTCGGCTTTATTACGGCTGCGGAGTTCGACCGGCTGGTGCAACCCAGCAAAATGACGCGGCCGGGGTAGTGATCGGCCGACGCTTCGATGCTTCTGTCATTCTAGAGTTTCTATAAGCGGCGACGGTCGTCTGATGATCAGCTTTTCGTGAACAGCTCTATACTAATATCGTCGGACAGCTTAGACACTCCTTCGCCCTGTTGCGGCGTATCATGATCCACCACGAATTATAGCCGTTTTGGCGGAATGAATTTTCGATTTTCGTAACAACGCGTTCCCGGCATTTGAGATAGCGGAATTGGTCATGGGGGATGTGATTAACCTGAACAAGCGCAGGAAGCGCGCTGAACGCGAACGCGCGGCCGCCGTCGCTGACGCCAATCGAGCGCGCTTCGGCCTCACCAAAGCCGAGCGCGATCTTTCGAAGCAGCGAAAGGCGCGAGAACTAAGTTTGCTCGATCAACATCGCATCGACGGCGAGGACGCATCATGAAATCGCCGGTCGTGAAACGATCGATCGTGGTCGCCGGTCACAAGACCAGCGTGAGCCTCGAGGAAGCATTCTGGAACGGGATGAAGGAAATTTCGAGTCACCGTGACATGACCCTGTCCGAACTCGTCGGGGAGATCGACAGCAACCGTCAACAGGGCAACCTCTCCTCGGCGATCCGTCTCTTCGTGCTGGACTACTTCCGAAGCCGTGCGGCGACGTCCGGACCCGAAAACAGTCCCAGCCTCGGATAGCAGGCATCACCTTTCCGCGGAACACCTCGAGTCCGGTTCAACTGCGTTGAATCAGAATCGTCGCTTATCTTTTGTTTGAGCATCATCTTTCGGTTTCCGCTTTGCGCTGGCGCGGCCCTTCGGGTCGCGATCATGCTCTCGTCAATTTCCTTCCGCATGTCTGCGCATATCGGCGTCACACGATAGAGCATTTTCCGACGAAGTGGATACCGGTTCGCCGCGAGAAAATGCGACTAGACAACCATTTCTAGAACATGGTCCGATTCAACTTGATCGGATCATGCTCTAGAGTCGTTCACCGCTTCATGGAAGCGGTGAACGACTCTAGCTTTTTGATTTGACGCGTTTTCTTTACGCGAACCGGATTCCACTTCGCTCGAAAACGCTATAATGCGTGTCGGATCGGAGCCTTCCCGCCTCTGATGGAATCAGAATTGAAGCTTCGCGCGAACCGGCACCGCCTCGCTCCAGGACACCAATAGGTTGTTTTCCGAATATCGGGGTCCGGTACTTTCAGCTACTATGTACCTGCGCCTTGACGATCCACTAGCTATCGCGCCGATCAGAGGTGGGCCGCAGGATCGCCCGCATGCCCGCGGCGCGGTCCACCGACGATCCGCAGCACCGTTTTCGCAGTCAGACCGAACAAGACGTCCGGTGAGATATCATCGTGCGCCGATGATGAGGCTTGCCGACCACAGAGGAAGTCAATCATGCACAACGACGAAAGCGGCGACCGCCGCGGAGAGCCGGAACTGTTGCGCGAATATGCCGTCGTCAAACGATCGGTGGTCGTCGGCGGACACAAGACCAGCGTGAGCCTCGAAGACGCGTTCTGGACAAGCCTGAAGGACATCGCGACACGACAGGGCATAACCCTTTCCACGCAGATTGCCTCGATCGATACCAATCGCAGGACCAGCAATTTGTCTTCGGCGATCCGTCTGTATGTCCTGGAACATTTTCGCATGCGAGCAACAAGCACGTGTCCGCCGTCAGGGCTCTTGAGACAGTTTAGGAGTTTTCGGGAAGGGAGGATTTCTGGATCATCGCAGCCAATTTGGAGCGCAGATGAGACAGAAATCCGGGCCGGAGAAAGCACCGGCAGAGCAGGTCGTGAAGGACATCCGCCGGGCAACGCGCCGGCAGTTCTCGGCTGAAGAGAAGATCCGCATCGTGCTGGAAGGCGTGCGCGGCGAGGAGAGCATCGCCGAGCTGTGTCGGCGCGAGGGGATCGCCTCGTCGATGTATTACGGCTGGTCGAAGGAGTTCCTCGACGCCGGCAAGCGCCGTCTCGCTGGTGACACGGCCCGCGCCGCGACGTCGGACGAGGTGAAAGAGCTGCGCCGTGAGGCGCAGGCCCTGAAGGAGGCCGTGGCCGATCTCACCCTGGAAAACCGCCTGCTGAAAAAAAGCATGCTCGCGGATGGGGAGGACGACACATGAGGTATCCTGCATCCGAAAAGGCCGAGATCATTCGCCTGGTCGAGGCCTCGCATCTGCCGGCACGGCGAACCCTGGACAAGCTCGGCATCCCGCGCGCCACGTTCTATCGCTGGTACGATCGCTATCTCACCGGTGGGATCGAGGCTCTGGCCGATCATCGCTCGCGGCCGGATCGTGTCTGGAACCGGATTCCTGACCCAATCCGGGCCGAGATCGTCGAGCTGGCGCTGCGCGAAACGGAGCTGAGCCCGCGCGAGCTGGCGGTGCGCTTCACCGACGAGAAGCGCTACTTTGTCTCGGAGGCGTCGGTATATCGGCTGCTGAAGGCTCATGATCTCATCACCAGCCCAGCCTATATCGTCATCAAGGCGGCGTCTGAGTTCAAGGACAAGACGACAGCGCCCAACCAGCTCTGGCAAACCGACTTCACCTACCTGAAGATCACGGGTTGGGGCTGGTATTATCTCTCGACCGTGCTCGACGACTTCTCCCGCTTCATCGTCGCCTGGAAGCTCTGCGCCACGATGCGGGCGGATGACGTCACCGCCACGCTCGATCTGGCTCTGGCGGCATCGGGGCTCGACCAGATCGCGGTCGCGCATCGGCCGAGGCTGTTGAGCGACAACGGCGCCTCATACATCTCGGCCGAACTCGCTACCTGGCTCGACGGCAAGGGCATGAAACACGTTCGCGGCGCGCCGTATCATCCCCAGACGCAGGGCAAGATCGAGCGCTGGCATCAGACCCTGAAGAACCGCATCCTGCTGGAAAACTACTATCTGCCCGGCGACCTTGAACGGCAGGTCGCGGCCTTCGTCGAGCACTACAATCACGGCCGCTATCACGAGAGCATCGATAATCTCACGCCCGCTGACGTCTACTTCGGCCGCGGGCAGACCATCCTCACCGAACGCGAAAGGATCAAACGCCAGACCATCCACCAAAGACGCTTGCAGCATCACCTGCAGGCCGCCTAACCTCAAACCCAGATGAGCCAGAACCTCCGTTCCCGTGACCCCGGAACAGTCTCAATTCATCTGACGACGGACAGACAAATCCGTAATGATGGATTCCGATGAGAGAAAGCGACCCGTTTATCCGCCGCCCGCTGTAGAAGAATTCCAGCCGTGGTTATTTCCAAGCTATCGTCGAAGGTGCAGCACCGTCTTGCAGGCCCGAGGGCACGGGGAAGCAGATCGCCATGCCCTCGGATATTTCCTTACCCGCTACACGCGGTTCCGTCCGCGCAAAAAGCCGACCACCGCCGAGATCACAAACAGGATGAGAGCAATGAAGAAGATGATCTTGGCGATTTCGAAGGAGGCGCCCGCGATCCCTCCAAAGCCCAGAACGCCGGCGATCAATGCAATAACCAGGAACGTCACCACCCAGTTCAACATGATTTTGGTCTCCATTTTCGGCGCGCTTTGCGCGTTGACTGAAAAATCAATCCGTTACGGGAACAATGGTTCCGTGCTGGTGGTGTTCGAAAGAAAATCAGGAAAATAAGCAGTTTTGGGGAACAAAACATCGAGCGCGACGCGATGATTTGTTGGCCGGGAGGCTAAAAAGTCGCTACGAAGCACGTTCGCCCTATATATTTCTTCATCCTTGCTGAGAGGGCTCCCCTTCGCTGGCAGGCAGTGCCATCGTAGGGAAAGACGATTCGCATGACCGAGCCGAACAGACTGATCCATACCAACGTTTCCGGGCACCAGCCCGCCGCCGGCGGCATCGCTGCGCGTGCGCGAGCCGCGGCAGCGCCACGATATCTGAGCGGGCTCAATCCGGAGCAGCGCGAGGCCGTGGAAACGCTGGACGGACCGGTTCTGGTGCTGGCCGGCGCGGGCACAGGCAAGACCCGCGTGCTGACGACCCGCATTGCGCATATCCTCAGCCAGGGCCGCGCCCGCTCCGGCGAAATCCTGTCGGTCACCTTCACCAACAAGGCCGCCCGCGAGATGAAGCATCGTCTCGGACAGATGCTCGGGCAGGCCGTCGAAGGCATGCCGTGGCTCGGCACCTTTCATTCCATTGCGGGCCGAATCCTGCGCGTTCATGCCGAGCTGGTGCAGCTCAAATCCAACTTCACGATTCTCGATGTCGACGACCAGATCCGTCTGCTCAAACAGCTTCTGCAGGCCGACAACATCGACGACAAGCGCTGGCCCGCGCGGATGCTGGCCGGGTTGATCGACGGCTGGAAGAACCGCGGACTGACGCCCGCGCAGGTGCCGTCGGGCGAAGCCTCCGTCTTCGGCAACGGTCGTGGCGGCAAGCTTTACGCCGCCTACCAGGCACGGTTGAAAATCCTCAACGCCGCAGACTTCGGCGATCTGCTGCTCGAAAACATCCGGCTGTTCCGCGAGCATCCGGACGTGCTGCGACAATACCAGAACCGCTTCAAGTTTATCCTTGTCGACGAATATCAGGACACCAACGTTGCCCAATATCTATGGCTGAGATTGCTGTCCCAAGCGCCGCCGTCATCCCACGCGCTGTTTCCCGCTCCCGTCGCGGCGGAAGGTCCCGACCCGCGCACGGCTCGATCCAGAAACATCTGCTGCGTCGGCGACGACGACCAGTCGATCTACGGCTGGCGCGGCGCCGAGGTGGATAACATCCTGCGGTTCGACCACGATTTTCCCGGCGCCAAGGTAATCCGGCTGGAACGCAACTATCGCTCGACCGGCCATATCCTCGCCGCCGCCTCGCACCTGATCGCGCATAACGAAGACCGGCTCGGCAAGACGTTGCGGACCGAGGATGTCGATGGCGAGAAGGTCACCGTCACCGGCTCCTGGGACTCTGAGGAGGAAGCCCGCGCCATCGGCGAGGAAATCGAGCAGCTCCAGCGTGCCGGCGAAAAGCTGAACGAAATCGCGATTCTGGTGCGCGCTTCATTCCAGATGCGCGAGTTCGAAGACCGCTTTCTCACGCTTGGCCTACCCTATCGCGTCATCGGCGGCCCACGCTTCTATGAGCGCGCCGAGATCCGTGACGCGCTCGCCTATCTGCGCCTCATCAACTCGCCGGCCGATGACCTTGCATTCGAGCGCATCGTCAACGTGCCTAAACGCGGCCTCGGCGACGCTACCGTCAAGATGCTGCACGAGATCGCGCGAAAGCGTCAGATCCCGCTTAGCGAAGCCGCCCGCGCCGTTGTCGAAACCGACGAGTTGAAACCAAAAGCGCGCGGATCGCTGCGCGCTCTGCTGGAGAGCTTCGACCGCTGGCGTATCCAGCGGGAGGCCATGCGGCATACCGAGCTTGCCGAGATCGTGCTGGACGAGAGCGGCTACACCGAGATGTGGCAGAAGGATCGCTCGGCCGACGCCGCAGGACGCCTCGAAAACCTGAAAGAGCTGATACGCTCGATGGATGAGTTCGAAAACCTGCAAGGCTTTCTCGAGCATATATCCCTGGTGATGGACCGCGACGGCGGCGCGGACGAGGATGCCGTCTCGGTGATGACACTGCATTCCGCCAAGGGACTTGAATTCGATACCGTCTTCCTGCCCGGCTGGGAGGAAGGCCTGTTTCCTCATCAGCGGGCGCTGGACGAGCAGGGACGCTCCGGCCTGGAAGAAGAGCGCCGCCTCGCGCATGTCGGCCTGACACGGGCGCGCCGTCGCGCGAAACTTTACTTCGCCACCAATCGCCGCATCCACGGCTCGTGGTCGACCACGATTCCGTCCCGCTTTCTCGACGAGTTGCCGGCGGAGAATGTGGAGATCACGGAATCGAAGGGTGGATCGGGCTGGGGCGGAACGGGCGGTTACGGCCCCTCGCGTTTCGACAACATCGATTCCTTCGGCTCGAGCTATGCGACTCCAGGCTGGCAACGCGCGCAGGCCAATCGCGGCCGGGGCGGGTTCAATGAGGCCGGAACGCCCTACGATGCAAACCGATCGAAGTCGAAGCGCGCGCCGGTGGTCATCGAAGGAGAGTTGATCGCACGATCCACCGGCTCGGATTCCGGCTTCTCATTGGGCGACCGTGTTTTTCATCAGAAGTTCGGCTACGGGAAAGTCGCGCGAATCGATGGCAACAAGCTGACCATCACCTTTGAAAAAGCCGGCGAAAAAAAGGTGGTCGATAGCTTCGTCGCGCGGGTGTAACCGAATTGCGAACCACCGCCCGTGCTCCTATCTGTTGACCTGCATTCTCCATCGTCCCGCCATTCCGCCGCGATATCATCTCTCTCCTCGTTCCTCTCCACCCGCTTACAGCGTATCAAGCCTCGCATGTCGTCCATGATATCCATCTCCGGTTTGTCGAAGGCTTACGCGTCCGGCTTCATGGCGCTGAAGAGCATCGACCTCGATATCAAGCGGGGCGAAATCTTCGCGCTGCTCGGTCCCAACGGTGCCGGCAAGACAACTCTCATCAGCATCATCTGCGGCATCACCAATCCGTCCGCCGGTCAGGTGCTGGTCGACGGCCGGGATATCCGCCGCGACTATCGGGCGACCCGCGCGATGATCGGCCTCGTGCCGCAGGAGTTGCATACCGATGCCTTCGAAACGGTCTGGGCGACCGTCAGTTTCAGCCGCGGGCTGTTCGGAAAACCCAGAAATCCGACTCATATCGAGAAGGTCCTGAAGGATCTCTCTTTGTGGGACAAGAAAGACAGCAAGATCGTCACGCTGTCCGGCGGCATGAAACGGCGCGTGATGATCGCGAAAGCGCTTTCGCACGAACCGCAAGTGCTGTTTCTCGACGAGCCCACGGCCGGCGTCGATGTCGAATTGCGAAAGGCGATGTGGGGGGTGGTGCGCACGCTGCGAGCCTCGGGCGTCACGATCATTCTGACGACGCATTACATCGAGGAGGCTGAAGAAATGGCGGACCGGGTCGGCGTCATCAATAAAGGCGAGATCATTCTCGTCGATGAAAAGACCGCACTGATGCAGAAGCTTGGCAAAAAACGGTTGAAGCTTCATTTGCAGGGTAAGGTCGAAGCCATCCCCGCGACGTTGGCGGCTTACAATCTCGAACTTGCCGCGGACGGCAGGCAGGTGATCTACACCTATGACACCCGGAGTGAGCACACCGGAATCACCAGCCTGCTCGGCGATCTCCGCGCCGCCGGCATCAGGTTTTCCGATCTCGACACCACACAAAGCTCGCTGGAAGAGATCTTCGTCAGCCTGGTCAGGACCTGACATGAATTTCGGAGCCGTGCAGGCGATTTACAAGTTCGAGATGGCGCGCACCTGGCGCACGCTGCTGCAAAGCATCGTGTCGCCGGTGGTTTCGACCTCGCTCTATTTCGTGGTGTTCGGCGCGGCGATCGGATCGCGCATCACCGAGGTCGAGGGCGTCAGTTACGGCACCTTCATCGTACCGGGGCTCATCATGCTATCCGTGCTGACGCAAAGCATCACCAATGCTTCGTTCGGCATCTACTTCCCGAAGTTCATCGGCACCATCTACGAGATACTGTCGGCGCCGGTTTCCTATTTCGAGATCATTATGGGCTATGTGGGAGCCGCCGCCACCAAATCGATCATTCTGGGCCTGATCATTCTGGCGACCGCCGGCCTGTTCGTTCCGCTGCACATCCATCACCCGATCTGGATGCTGACCTTTCTGGTCCTGACCTCCGTCACATTCAGCCTGTTCGGCTTCATCATCGGCATCTGGGCCGACGGCTTCGAGAAGCTGCAAATGATTCCGATGCTGATCATCACGCCGTTGACGTTCCTCGGAGGCAGTTTTTATTCGATCAACATGCTGCCGCCGGCATGGCAAACCGCCGCGCTGTTCAATCCCGTCGTCTATCTCATCAGCGGATTCAGGTGGAGTTTTTACGAGATCGCCGACGTCAGCCTGTCGGTCAGTATCGGCATGACGGTCGGTTTCCTCGTCGTCTGCATGTTGGTCGTATGGTGGATATTCCGAACCGGCTATCGGCTGAGAAATTAAAGCATGGCCCCGGCGAACTGATGACCGTTCGACGCAAGAAAATGCGACCAGACAATAATCTCCAAGCACGGTTTCGAAAAGTGGGAACACCCACGCAAAATCACAGGCCGCGCCGGGATGATCCCCGACCGCGGCCTGCTGATGTCTTAACCCCTATCGGCGGTAGCAGTAGAAGTGCCCGCGCTTCCAATAGCCGCGGCATCGTTGTCCCCGGTGAGGTCCGCGATCCGGAATGCCGAGCACCCCCCTGACGCCGCCGACGGCGCCACCGACCCCGGCGCCGATCGCACCGCCGATCGCGCCGCCCACCGGTCCCGCAGCACGGTTTCCCTCATAAGCACCCTGGTTGGCGCCGCGCTCCATGCCACCGAACACGCCCTGAGCATGCGCCGGATACGGAATGGAGAGCACGGCGAGCGCCGCCGCGGCGACCGCCACCGCGATCCGCAGCCGGAAGGAAGATTCGGTCGGCAATGCCTTGGTTTTGATCCTCATCGGTATCTCTATCCCTTGATGTTGAAGACTTGGATGTTGAAGACTTGACTTGGCTCGGCCGCCACCGGCGGAATGTCATCGCTGGATTCGCGGGGGTGATAACCCGGTCTCCGGTCGGAAGTTCCACACCATCGCCAGAGCTTCACAGAACTTCCCACCCGAGGTTTTCTCTTGCCCGCCCTGGTTGAACCGCGTCGTGAGTTAACGATGACGCAAACCCGATACTGGAAGCTCACCCGCTTTAAGCGCATATATGGCTCGGGGGACTGGTAGGCTGAACTCGAGGCCGATGAAAATGCGTAGATTTCTTGTTCCTGTCGCTGGTCTTATCCTTCTTGCCGCTGGCGGCGTCGCCGATGCGAAGGTGTCCATCCTGGTCGACAAGGACAATCAGCGGATGACCGTTTCCGTTAACGGCGTCGAGCGTTATCAATGGCCGGTTTCGAGCGGAAATCCGTCGTACGAAACTCCGAACGGCAAATTTCAAGCCTTCC
This sequence comes from Nitrobacter winogradskyi Nb-255, assembly GCF_000012725.1. NCBI lineage: Bacteria > Pseudomonadati > Pseudomonadota > Alphaproteobacteria > Hyphomicrobiales > Nitrobacteraceae > Nitrobacter > Nitrobacter winogradskyi. The sequence goes on from NC_007406.1 coordinate 2,584,788, forward strand.
GAATGGAGGCTGATCATTTCTCCAAGGAGTTCGACGACGCGCCGATGCCGCATTCGATCTTCTTCACCAAGGCTGGCCACGCCATTCACGGTACGCTTTCCGAAGGCAGCCTCGGCGTGCCGGTGTCGCACGGTTGCGTACGCATCTCGCGCGCCAACGCCAGCACGCTGTTCTCTCTCGTGAAACAAGAAGGCGTCCTCAATACCACCGTCACGCTGACCGGATCGTCGCGCGTGGCGCTGGCGCGCAATCCTCGCGGCAAGCGGAAAACCGATGTCGCCGGTCGCGATCCGGGACCGGCCTATCAATCTTACGATGCGGCCGGAAATCCCGTCGATCTGACGCCCCGACAGATCGCTCCCGGCTGGCAGCCGCAGGCCTACGTTCGCGGCGCCGACGGCTATATGTATCCGGCGGACGGCCGCTCGAATGATCCACGCTATCCTGATCCGCGCAGTTATCGCCGTCATTACGGCGCACAGAACGTTCCCCCGCAACAGCACTCCTATTATGGCGATCGAAACGAATACGGCTATGCGCAGCCTTACCAACCTCAGGTTTATGCGCCGCAGCCCTATCGGCCGCGAGGTCTGTTCTCGGACTTCGACGACTGACCGCTACTGATCGCCACATCACGTAGTTACCTCCCAACCCTGAAGGACGACAGTCGGACCGTCTGAGGATCTGAAGCGGATATGTCGGACACCGACGTCGTCATCATCGGCGCAGGCCACAATGGCTTGACCTGCGCGGCCTATCTCGCGATGGCCGGACTGCGCGTCAGGGTCGTGGAACGGCGCAAGGTGGTGGGCGGCGCGGCCGTGACCGAGGAATTTCACCCCGGTTTCCGCAATTCGGTCGCGGCCTACACCGTCAGCCTGCTCAATCCGAAAGTCATCGCCGACCTGCGGCTGCACGATCACGGCCTGCGGATCGTCGAACGCCGCGCCCAGAACTTCCTGCCCGCTCCCGATGGCCGCTACCTGCTCACCGGCGAAGGTCGCACCAAGGCTTCGGCGGCCCGCCTGAGCGAACGGGACGCCGCCGTACTCGACGAGTTCATGCGCGAACTCGAAGAGATCGCCGACGTCGTCCGTCAGTTCGTGCTCCGCGCGCCGCCAAACCTCGGCGAGGGATTTGGCCTCAAGGCCGCGGGCGAACTCGTCAACGCCATCGGCTCCGCCGGAATCCTGCGCGGTCTTTCGCTGGAGCAGCAGCGCAGCCTGCTCGATCTCTTTACCCGATCGGCAGGAGACATGCTCGACGACCGCTTCGAAACCGATCTCATCAAATCCCTGTTCGGCTTCGACGCCATTGTCGGCAACTATGCGAGTCCCTACGCGGCCGGCTCGGCCTACGTGATGCTGCATCACGCCTTCGGCGAAGTGAACGGCAAGAAAGGCGTTTGGGGACACGCCATCGGCGGCATGGGCGCGATCACCCAGGCGATGGCGGCGGCGGCGCGCGCGCACGGCGTGGAAATCGAAACAGACGCGAGCGTGCGCGAGGTCGTCGTCGAACGAAAGCGCGCGGCAGGCGCCGTGCTCGACGACGGACGCACGATCCGCGCGAGGTATGTGGCGGCAAACGTCAACCCGAAACTGCTTTATACGCGGCTGCTGCCCGCCGGATCGGTACCGCCCTCATTTCTCGCCCGCATCAGGAACTGGCGCAACGGCTCCGGGACGTTCCGGATGAACGTCGCGCTCTCCGCCCTCCCCTCATTTTCCGCTTTGCCGGGCGCGGGCGATCATCTCAGCGCCGGGATCATCATCGCGCCCGGTCTCGACTACATGGACCGCGCCTGGCACGACGCGCGCACGTTTGGCTGGAGCCGCGAACCGGTGGTCGAGGTTCTGATCCCTTCGGTGATCGACGACACGCTCGCGCCGTCCGGCCGCCATGTGGCGAGCCTGTTCTGCCAGCATGTCGCGCCGCGATTGCCCGACGGCACTTCCTGGGACGATCATCGCGACGAGGTCGCCGACCTCATGATCGCGACCGTCGACCGCTACGCGCCGGGCTTTGCCGCCAGCGTGATCGGCCGGCAGATCCTGTCGCCGCTCGACCTTGAACGCGAATTCGGATTGCTGGGTGGCGACATCTTCCACGGCGCGCTGACGCTGAACCAGTTGTTCTCAGCCCGACCGATGCTGGGCTACGCCGACTATCGGGGACCGCTGAAGGGGCTCTATCACTGCGGCTCCGGCGCGCATCCCGGCGGCGGCGTCACCGGCGCACCCGGCCACAACGCCGCGCGCGCCATCCTGCGGGATCACCGGACGCTGTTCGCGCGCCGCTGACGATCGGCAGCACATATGGACTGCGCTCCGGTCGCCACCTGAACACCAAACCCGCGCCCAGGCCAAGTCGGTGGATAAGCTTGTCGAAGCCCTGTGGACAGTCCGCCGTCAGGTTGTGGGAATCTTGTGGATATCCCTGTGGAAATCCGGTTGAAAACCCGGCGAGAAACCGCAGCCTACCGTCCTTCCTCGCCCCTCTCAAAGCATATCGCTTCCGACGGCATCGGAAGCGAGGCTCCAGATTGTTGCTTTGGCGCGCTTTCTTCACCCGAACCGGTATCCACTTCGCTCGAAAACGCTATAAAGCAATTTGCTTTGGCGAAAGCAGGCAAAGTTCTGGGGGTATCTAGGTGCTGCAAAATCTCGGCCGGGTCTTTCTGGCGATCGTTATCCCGATATATCTGGGTTATGTCCGCGCATCCTTGAATGTTTTTGACGTCTACCTGATCCTGGCCGCTTCATGGTCGCTATGGGCATATGGGCAGCCGGGACCACGGGAGCTTTGGGAGAGTGGCGGCATCATCGCGGTTCTGAAAGGCTGGCTTGTGATGGTATTCGCTATCCTGCTGGTCGCCGGACCGGCCTATGGAGTCGGCTATCTCATTGCCAAATATATCTGAGTTAAGGTCCTCCGGGATCCTTACCCTTCCCCGGATATGCTCTGGACTGCCGATGACCACTGAAATTTCGCCGGCGACGAGCCGCGCCGCCTTCGCCATCGGGGCGGAGCAAGTCGCGCGGCGGGCCGTCGATTTCCTGAGCGAGAGCCTGGAGGACGGCGAAACCGCGGTGACCGCGTTCGAACGCAGCGACGGCTGCTGGAGCGTCGCGGTTCACTTCGCCGACCCGCCGGATGAAGCGCGTGTCCGCGCGCTGGTCGCTCTCGCCGCCGGCGATGACGTCGCCCGGACCGTCGTCTTTGACACCATCGCCGCCAGGGATTGGGTCGAGGCCAGCCTCGAAGGGTTGGCGCCGGTCCCCGCCGGGCGCTTCATCGTCCACGGCCGGCATGACCGCGACCGCGTGCCGCCGAACAAACTGGCGATCGAGATCGAGGCCGCGCTGGCGTTCGGCACCGGCCATCACGGCACCACCCGAGGCTGCCTGCTGCTCCTCGATCACGTTCTCCGCGCCAGGATGCCGCGACGCGTCCTCGATCTTGGCGCAGGGACAGGTGTTCTGGCCATCGCCGCCGCCAAGGCGCTGCACCGGAGCGTGCTGGCCAGCGATATCGACCCGCGCTCGGCGACGGTGGCGCGGGAAAACGCTACGCTGAACGGAGTCGGCAGTCTTGTCTGGTCGATCCGCGCGACCGGCTTTTCCGCGCCGTTGTTTCGCGCGCGCGCGCCGTTCGATCTGGTGCTGGCGAACATTCTCGCCAACCCGCTGCGGCGGATGGCTCCGGCCATGGCGCGCCATCTCGCGCCCGAAGCCATGGTGATCCTCTCCGGGCTGCTGCCGCAGCATACCCGCGGCGTCATCGCGGCCTACCGCGCGCAGGGGCTGGTGTTGATCCGGCAGTTGCGGATCGACGGATGGTGCAGCCTGCTGATGCAGAACAGAGGGTGACTCGCCGGCTTGTTGCATGGCTGCACGCGAACGGGGTCCACTTCGCTCGAAAACGCTATATGATGCCGGCAATGTTCGAGGCCTATTTCCAGACATTCGAGGATCCCGAAGGTGGCGTCGCGCTGACCGCCCGCCTCGCCGCGTTTCGCGAGGAGCTGGCGCGGCGGCAACTGACCGGATTTGTGATCCCTCGTGCCGACCGGCAGCAGAACGAGTACGTCCCGCCTTCCGAGGAGCGGCTGGCATGGCTCACCGGCTTCACCGGATCGGCCGGCCTTGCGATCGTGCTCGCGACGAAAGCCGCGGTGTTCGTCGACGGCCGCTACACCTTGCAGGCGGCGCAACAGGTGGATGTCCGGGCCTGGAGCATCGCCTCGCTGGTCGATCCGCCGCCGGAGAGCTGGCTGGCGGAGCATCTCGCGGCCGGCGACCGCCTCGGCTACGATCCCTGGCTCCACACCTCGGCGGCGGTAGAGCGTCTTGCAAAGGCCTGTGCGAAAGCCGGCGCCGAACTGGTGCCGGTCGACAGCAACCCGATCGACAGCGTCTGGACCGACCGCCCCGCGCCGCCGCTCGGCCCGGTCACGATCCACGACGCGGCATTCGCCGGCGAAGCGGAGGCCGACAAGCTCGCGCGGATCCGCGCCGAGATGACAAAGCTCGGCGTCGATGCGCTGGTGCTGTCGGATTCCCACGCGGTGGCGTGGACCTTCAACATCCGCGGCGCGGATGTCTCGCATACGCCGCTGCCTTTGTCCTACGCGCTGGCGCCGAAGGACGGCCGCCCCACGATCTTCATCGACCGCCGCAAACTCTCCGACAGCGCGCGCTCTCATCTCGAACGCAACGCCGATGTGCGCGAGCCGGATGAACTGACCGACGCGCTGACGAGGACGGCCCAATCCGGCGCGGCGATCGCGCTCGACAAAGCCACCGCCGCCGACGCATTGAGCCGCCTGATCACGTCCGCCGGCGGCAAGCCGGTGGGCGGCAACGATCCAGTCGCGCTGTTGAAGGCAGTAAAGAACCCGACCGAGATCGCGGGCGCGCGCGCCGCGCATCGGCGCGACGCCGTGGCGCTGGCGCGGTTTCTCGCCTGGATCGACCGCGAGGCGCCGAAGGGCACGCTGACCGAAATCGACGCGGTCGAGGCGCTGGAGACTTTTCGCCGCGAGACCGGCGCGCTGAAGGACGTCTCCTTTCCCACCATCTCGGGCACCGGGCCGAACGGCGCCATCGTTCACTACCGCGTCACCCGCAAGAGCAACCGCCGCATCGTACCCGGTGACCTGCTGCTGATCGACTCCGGCGCGCAATACGAGGACGGCACCACCGACGTCACCCGCACCATCGCGATCGGCGATCCGACCGACGAAATGCGCGACCGCTTCACCCGCGTGCTGCGCGGCCATATCGCCATCGCCCGCGCGGTGTTTCCCGACGGCGCCACCGGCGCGCAACTCGATACGCTGGCGCGGCAGTTTCTCTGGCAGGCCGGCCTCGACTTCGAGCACGGCACCGGCCACGGCGTCGGCAGCTATCTGTCGGTGCATGAAGGCCCGGCGCGGATTTCGAAGCTTGGCACCACGCCGCTCAGGCGCGGCATGATCCTGTCCAACGAGCCGGGCTATTACAAGCGCGACGCGTTCGGCATCCGGATCGAAAACCTGGTGCTGGTGACGGAAGCCGGGATTGCCGGCGCTGAGAAGCCCATGAACAGCTTCGAGACCCTGACGCTGGCCCCGATCGACCGCCGCCTGATCGATCACCGCATCAGCAAGAAAGAGGTGGCGTGGCTCAACGACTATCACGCCCGCGTCCGCCGCGAGGTGCGCCCGCATCTCGACGAGGCCACGAAACTCTGGCTCGACGCCGCGACCGAGCCGTTTTCTCTGGAATAGCGCGCGCAGATCGTTGCGAGCTTCCTTGCCTGGAGCAGGACAAACAGAGCTGTTGCACCGTCCACCGATCAAGCAAACCTTGCTCGATGCTATCAAGAATTTTATTATTGAAGACCGTAAGATTTGGAATCTCACCCTAGAGCGTTTTCAAGCGAAGTGGATACCGGTTCGCGTGAAGAATACGCGTCAAAACAACAATATAGAGCCTCGCTTCTGATTACATCAGAAGCGAAAAGGCTCTAAACAAAAAATCATACTGAAAACGAACAAGAGGCGCATGTCATGAACCGACTGCTGATGATCTGCATCACTTTGGTGATGTCTGTTTGGTGGTCCGACGCAAACGCACGCGGCCCCTTCGGATCGATCAAGATCGCGGGATGGTCTGGCGGCGCATACACGGACAACAAAACAGGCGAGTTCTCGAACTGCATCGTAAGCGCGACTTACAAGAGCGGAATTACCTTTGGAATTGTGGTCACGAAAAAGCTTGAATGGCTATTGGCGTTTACTCACAAGCGCTGGAATCTGGCTCCTAAGGAGAAATTTCCAATCGCATTGAGTTTTGATGGCCGCAACACCTTCAACGTTATTGGGGTGTCTCTCTCGACGAATACTGTGTTCGTGCCAATGCCGGACAACTCAGCCGTTATTCGCTCGTTCCGCAGCGCGCAGATCATGTCGGCGATTGCTCAAGGAAACGTCTTTCAGTTCCGTTTAACAGGTACTTCAGCAGTTTTGCCCGCAATGGTTACGTGCGCAAAAACAATAAATGCAAGAGGGTTGGCGGCTGCAACCGATTTCGTCGCCCCTCATCAGCCTGCTATCACGCCTCCATCGATGGGCCCCCAGAGAACGACGGCAACCTTATCAAGCACCCAACCGAATTCGGCTCATGAGAACTCTACGGAATTGCAATTCGAGGCCATGCAAATCGCATCCAACTTTATCCTGAAAGCGTCCCTGGACCACCCATCTTTGCTTCGTCGCGAGGACACACCTCTATCGATTGCATCGACAGGAGCCGGATGGAAGGCCAACGATGCTACCGGCTTCGTTCGAATCATTCCCGCCAAGCAAAACATGACGGGCCTTGATGTTGCCGCAACCATTGTTGGAAACGATGCCAAGGAGTGCAAGGGCAAGTTCGCATCGGCACGCAACAGCGAGCTGATCGATAGCGAGGTTGTTTTTCGCGGCATGTCCTCTTGTGAGGATTCGAAAGGTTCTGTGGTCGCAGAGTATTTTGTTTTTCCGCGGAAGAAGGGCGGGTTCATATTGTTCTCTGTACTCACGCCGACGAAAACAGGTTCGCAACAAACACAGGCCCAGAATCGCGAGGAGATGAATGCCGGTTTCCGGCAAGCGGCTTATACCTCACTGACAAAATGAGCCTGAGCGTTTGACCCCGGTGTTTGATGGCGCAGTCTTTCTCAAGGATGGAAGAATACGCGACGCCGGGTTCACCACGGGAGCGCGATCCATCGCATGGCGACCATCGGTCAATCGCCTCGCGGATATCACACTTGCAACGGCTGTGTTGCCTTGAGCAACGCAACCAGTTGACCTTGATGGTTTGTCCCGGTTTTTCGGAATATCTTGTCGAGTAGATGCGATCCATCAAACCATTGTCATTCATGCGAGTCCGAATCTCATTTCTGGTTCCAGAGCCTTTCCGCTTCTGATGGAATCAGAAGCGAGGCTCTATAATCTTGCCGCGTTTTCTTCACGCGAACCGGTGTCCACTTCGCTCGAAAACGCTCTAGAGCATGATGAGTTTAGATTTGGTTGTATCCTGCATTGACGAAGTAGTTGGCGCATTCAGCCGGTGCAACGGTTTCGAGGATCGGAGCGATAGCATTGTAGACGGCCTCGGTGGTCCGCTGCGCGGCTTTGCGTAGCCAGTGTTTGAACTTGGCAAAGAACTGCTCGATCGGGTTCAGATCAGGCGAGTATTTCGACAGGTAGAAGAGCCGGGCACCGGCGGCACGGATGACGCGACGCACGGCGCTGGCCTTGTGCGAGCCGAGGTTGTCCATAATGACGATGTCGCCGTGCCGCAGGGTCGGGACCAGAACCTTCTCGATGTAGAGAAGGAAGGCTTCGCCGTTGATCGGCCCCTCGATGAACCACGGCGCGGTGATGCGATCGTGGCGCAGAGCGGCCATAAAGGTCATGGTCTGCCAGCGGCCATGCGGCACCTTGGCTCTGATGCGTTGACCGCGCGGCGCCCAGCCCCGCAGCGGCGCCATATTGGTTTTGGTCCAGGTCTCATCGATGAACACCAGCCGAGTGGGATCAATCCGATCTCGATACTTGGTCCATTGCGCTCGCCGACGGGCGACATCGGGACGATCCTGCTCTGCAGCAATCAGCGTCTTTTTTTGTAACTGAGCTTCACAGCGTGAACGAACTCCCACATCGTGCGGTAATCGACCTTAAGGCCACGCTCGGCAAGTTCGGCCACCAGCCCGCGCACGGTAAAGTCCTTTCGGCACCGTTGCAGCAGCCATTCGCGGTGCGGCCCCGCAATCTTCTTTGGCCTATAGCCGCCGATCTGGCTTGGCGCGACGCTGCCGGTCTCGTGGAAGCGTTGTACCCAGTTGATCGCCGTGCTGATGCCCACCCCAAACTGGGCCGCAGCCTGATGCCGCGACAGGCCGCCTTTAACGACAGCACGCACTACCCGCTCACGAAGGTCGTTCGAATAGGCTCGTCCCATCCATGCTGGCCTCCTTCCCAGTCAGCATGTTGAATCAGATGAATTCTGATTTGGGAATCTCAATCGATTCAAAATAAACCCATCCCGCTCTAGTTCAGCAATTTTTCGTTGCAGACCTGCAACAGGTCAATGCCCTCGCAGACAGGCATGAAGAGATCACCGGCATATGCCGGTAGTCACCATGGAGCAGTCTGACATCTTGGCCGCGACCTACCTCAAGTCCAGGGCTGCGCCAAATGAACACCACCACTCGTCTCTCCACTCTCCTGCTAAGCACCGCGGCCTTTGTCGCGGTTGCGTGCGGGGCATCCCTCGCCGCCGACGAAAACAGCCTTCAGCATCGGCTGGCCCAGCTTGAGCGAGAAAATGCGACACTGACGCGGGAGAATGCCGCGCTTCGGTTGAACCGCAAATTGGCGCGCGAGAACGTCGCGCTACGCAAGTCGTCCCCGGAGCGCGCGGCGCCTGCGGCCGCGCCATCGCCCGGCACAAGCGTGCGCGATGCCTATGCTGCCGATTTCCCGGTCGCGTACAAGGCTCTCCCCGTGGAAACGCAGGGACAGTTTCGTTTCTGGGGCGAAGGCGGCGCCATATGGAGCGGCGGCGATCCCGTGACGACCCCTTACTCTTTGAGGGGTTTCTCGAGTGATCTTAACTTTGGTTTCGGCGCCGCTGGAGGCCCGCCCAACAGGCTGTTCAACCTCACGCCGAAGGTCGGCTGGGAGGCCGCCGCCGGCTTCGATTATCGTTTCGCGGGTTCACCCTGGCACGTCAGCGGCGAGTTCAGGTACGGGCAGGCCAGGGGAAGCGGCGCCGACGCATCCGCGGGCACGATCGATCCGGCTGTTCTGGCCTTGCTCGCGGCAGCCAATCCCGTGTTTGCGGGGGTCGCGATAGGCGGCAGTCAAACCATCGCTGCGAGCCACCGGGAAGATCGATGGCAGGCCGACATCGCGCTGGGTTATGATGCACTTGGCGGCCCTCCCATGCCATGCAGATCAAGGGCGGCTTGCGTATCGCCGAACTGGTCGGGCGCACGACCCTCATCGATCGAGGCCAAACCTACATGCGGTTTCCAGCGCCGGTGGATATCGGCCTCGGCATACCGATCCAGAGCATTGATAACAGCACGACGTCGACCCTGAACCAGCGGAGCAGCTTTTTCGGCGCTGGCCCGCGAGTCGGCGTCGAAGGATTTGTTCCTCTGGGCGGTGGCTGGGCTTTCGATTATCTCGGTGACGCCGCTATCCTGTTCGGCAGTCAGAAACTGACCAGCACGTCGACCGTGACGACGACGATCTCCCCTGCATTCTTAGCCATCTTGGCAGGAGGAGGCACAAATACGGCGACGACTGTTCGGGACCAGCGGTTCGCCGCCGTCTTCAATACCGATCTTCAGCTCGGCGTGTCCTATTGGTTCAATCCAAATGTCAGGATCAGCGCCAGCTATCGGCTTGATGCCTATTTCAACGCGTTCAACGCCACCCTGGATCCGAATACCAGGGACACCATCAGCCGCTACATACACGGGCCACGCCTGCGCGTGACGGCGCAATTCTGATCGGCGTTGCCCCACCGTCGCGTTAGAGCCTTTTCGCTTCTGATAGAATCAGAAGCGAGGCTCTATGATCTTGTTTTGACGCGTTTTCTTCACGCGAACCGGTTTCCACTTCGCTCGAAAACGCTATAGAGCGTCCCTGGACGAAAAACGCGGTGCGTGAAGCCGGATCGCGGACGACGTGGGTCGCGATAGCGCTTTCTCCCAAATAAAAAGCCCCGTCATTGCTGACGAGGCTCCAGTCTGTTCGTGAAACGAGGCGGACAATCTGAAAGCGCGTCCCGGTCCATCCGCGGGTCACGGCGCTTTACGATTCCGCGTATGATGCGCCGGTATCATCACAAAGAGATGACAGGCGGCGCGACCATGCGTTTATTACGCGAGTGAAAGGTTCTCGGCGCTGACCTTGCCGCGCATCTTGTCGGTCTTCAGCTCGAAGTTGACCTGCTGGCCTTCATTCAGGCCGCTGAGGCCCGCGCGCTCCACCGCGCTGATGTGCACGAACACGTCGTTGCCGCCGTCGTTCGGCTGGATGAAGCCAAAACCCTTCTGGCCGTTAAACCACTTCACAGTACCTGTCGTCATCGGAGTCGTCCTTGTTCCAAAGCGCACACATGCGCGTTTTCGCGCACGATTGCGCGAACCATCCAATCTCAGCGATGTCTTTGGAAAGGAGCCGTCGTCTTAAGGAAGACCTGCGGCGCGCTCTAACAAAACCAATGCCGGCAATCGAACACCACCATCATGGCATTTTCCGCCGTAAACCGCAACTCCGGCGCTACCGCTCTGGCATTTCGGCGGATCATGACTATATTGGGCCTCATGACCAAGTCTCCGCCGAGCCCGGCACAACTGGCCCGCAACGAACGGATGCGCACGGCCGCCATCGAGGGCGCCAAAGCGCGCGCCGATATCGAAGCCCGCGACGTCGCCATACGCAAGAACATGGAGCGCCTGCGCGCCCTGCGGCTTGCGAAGGAAGCCGAAGAGGCGGCGAAACCCAAGCCAGCTAAGCCGGTCAAGGCATCGGCCCGGGGCAAGAAGGCCGCGCCCAAACAAACCGCCAAGCTGTCGGACTTCCTCGCCTCGCAAAGAAGCACCGGCCGGACCACCTGAACCGGCCGCGTTGACCCAGCGAGAAATTAAACAGAATCTAAAAAGCCCCGGATGGTTCCGGGGCTTTTCGCGTTCCGCGGTCATGCGGGGGACCTTCAGGCGAGCATGATCCGGTCCGAAAACCGGCGCCCACTTTGCGCTGGCGCGGCCCTTCGGGTCGGGGTCATGCTCAATACCGGTAATGATCGCTCTTGAACGGACCCTCGACCTTGACGCCGATGTAGTCCGCCTGGTCCTTGCGCAGTTCGGTCAGCGTGACGCCGATCTTGTTGAGATGCAGCCGCGCCACCTTCTCGTCCAGCGACTTCGGGAGCACGTAGACCTCTTTTTTGTACCGGCCATCCTTGTTATTGGCGAACAGTTCGATCTGCGCCAGCGTCTGGTTGGTGAACGACGCCGACATCACGAACGACGGATGCCCCATGGCGTTGCCGAGATTCACCAGACGGCCCTCCGACAACAGGATCATGCGCTTGCCGTCCGGGAAGGTGATCTCGTCGACCTGCGGCTTGATGTTGTCCCACTTCAGGTTTTTCAACGCGCCGACCTGGATCTCGTTGTCGAAGTGGCCGATGTTGCAGACGATGGCGCGATCCTTCATCGCGCGCATGTGCTCGATGGTGATGATGTCCTTGTTGCCGGTGGCGGTGACAAAGATATCGGCGCGGGGCGCGGCATCCTCCATGGTCACGACCTCATAGCCTTCCATCGCCGCCTGCAGCGCGCAGATCGGATCGATCTCGGAGACCATGACGCGGCACCCGGCCTGACGCAGCGAGGCGGCCGAGCCCTTGCCGACGTCGCCGAAGCCGGCGACCATCGCAACCTTGCCGCTCATCATCACGTCGGTGCCGCGGCGAATGCCGTCGACCAGCGATTCGCGGCAGCCGTAGAGGTTGTCGAACTTGGATTTGGTGACGCTGTCGTTGACATTGATCGCGGGCCACAGCAGCGTGCCGTTCTTCTGCATCTCGTAAAGGCGATGCACGCCGGTGGTGGTCTCCTCCGAGACGCCCTGGATGGACTTGGCCACCTCACCGAACCAGCCCTTCGGTTTTTCCTTCAGCAGGCGCTTGATCAGCGCGAACAGCACCTCCTCCTCTTCCGCGCCCGGCTTGTCGAGGAACGCGGTGTCGCCCTTCTCCGCGCGCACGCCGAGGTGGATCAGGAGCGTCGCGTCGCCGCCGTCATCAAGGATCATGTTGGGATGCAGGCTTTCACCACTTTTTGCACCATGCCAGTCGAACAGCTTCGCGGTGTAGTCCCAGTAGTCCTTCAGCGTCTCGCCCTTCACCGCGAACACCGGAATGCCGGCGGCGGCGATCGCGGCGGCGGCGTGATCCTGGGTCGAATAGATGTTGCAGGAGACCCAGCGGATATCGGCGCCCAGCGCTTGCAGGGTTTCGATCAGCACGGCGGTCTGGATCGTCATGTGCAGCGAGCCGGCAATGCGCGCGCCCTTCAAGGGCTGCTTGGGGCCGTACTCCTCGCGCGTCGCCATCAGGCCGGGCATTTCGGTCTCGGCGAGGGAGATTTCCTTGCGGCCGAAATCGGCAAGGCCGATGTCCGCGACGATATAGTCGGTAAAATCTGCGGTCTGCTTGGTGGCAGCGGCTGCGGTGGTCATGGGGATCATGTCCTTAGGTTTGCGATACTCCCTCTCCCCGCAGGGAGAGGGTTGGGGTGAGGGGCAAGGCTGTCAAGCCGCGCTCACTGCATTTTCGTTTACTCAACGCCCCCCCTCACCCGACCGCACCGCGGTCGACCTCTCCCCGCAAGCGGGGCGAGGTGAAGAAAGAGGCTTGTCTCCCGCAAGGAGAGAAGGAAATATCACACCGCGCGCTTGATCACCTCGGCGAGGTCGGTCTTCTCCCAGGAGAATCCGCCCTCGTTGTCCGGCGTGCGGCCGAAATGACCGTAGGACGAGGTGCGCGCATAGATCGGCCGGTTCAGGTCGAGATGCTTGCGGATGCCGCGCGGCGTCAGGTCCATCGCTTCCGACACGACTCGCTCGAGCGTATCTTCCGGTGCCTTTCCGGTGCCGTGGGTGTCGATGTAGATCGACAGCGGGCGCGCAACACCAATGGCGTAGGCGAGTTGCAACGTGCAGCGGTCGGCGAGACCGGCCGCGACGATGTTCTTGGCGAGATAACGCGCTGCATAAGCGGCCGAGCGGTCGACCTTGGTCGGGTCCTTGCCGGAAAACGCGCCGCCGCCGTGCGGCGCCGCGCCGCCATAGGTATCGACGATGATCTTGCGGCCGGTCAGGCCGGCGTCGCCGTCGGGGCCGCCGATGAAGAACTTGCCGGTGGGATTGATGTGCCAGATGGTCTTGTCGGTGATCCAGCCTTTCGGCAGGGCCTCACGCACATATGGCTCGACGCGCTCGCGCACCTGATCGGAGCTCATGTCCTCGACGAGATGCTGATGCGACACCACGATCTCGCGCACGCCGACCGGCTTGCCGTTTTCGTATTGCACGGTGACCTGACTCTTGGAGTCCGGCCCCAGCACCTTTTCCTTGCCGGAATGGCGGGCCTCGGAGATCAATCGCAGGATCTTGTGAGCATAGAAAATCGGCGCCGGCATCAGGTCCGGCGTCTCGTTGCAGGCGTAGCCGAACATGATGCCCTGGTCGCCGGCGCCTTCTTCCTTGTTGGCGCCCGGCTGCAGCGCGTCGACGCCCTGAGCGATATCGGCTGACTGGGGATGCAGCAGAATCTCGATGTCGGCGGTCTTCCAGTGGAAGCCGTCCTGCTCGTAGCCGATGTCCTTGATCGCGCCGCGCACGACGCTTTCAATCATGTCCCTGGTGACGGATTCGGGCCCGCGGGTTTCGCCGGCGATCACCACCTTGTTGGTGGTGGCGAGCGTCTCGCAGGCAGCGCGGATCGCCCACGGGTCGATGCCGGCTTTCGGGCCTTCGCTGAAAAAGAGATCGACGACCTCATCGGAGATCCGATCGCACACCTTATCGGGATGTCCCTCCGAAACCGACTCGCTCGTGAATAGATAGGATCCGCGCATCAATCGACCTTTCGTCCGCCAGAGGTGGCGGTCCTTTCATGGTGTTGCCTGAAATGTCAGTCCCGGCGACGCGAGATGACGTAGGATTCGTCGTAGAACCAGAGACCGTTATGCCTGCGCAGAACCTCCCTGGTGGCGTCGAGATAGCGGCCGCTTTGGGTCATTTCCGTCAACCGGTCATCTTCGACTTGGGCGACGTAAACCGCCGCATTCCACGCCGCGAACAGTGTCGAAGTCCCGATCGCCCCGGTGACTTCATTGGGCAGCGCTTCCATATCATAGCGAAAAATCGAACGATGGTCAGCATATGCGTTGAAATTGAGGCCCCTCCCCACCGAACCAAGCTCGTATTTCACAGCGCGCAATAACTCATGACGGCTCACGGCGAAAGGGTTTTCTCCCGGCCAGACGGCCTGGACGATCTCCAGTCCCGGATCCTGTCCGTGAGAATGTATTCCTATCAAACGCCCGCCGGGCCGCAAACTTCGCGCCAGCGGGGCGATTATTCTCCGGGCCTTGAAATTCAGGGAAGCCCGGGCCCGGTAAGGCTGCGAGGCGATCACCAGATCAAAGCTGGCCTCGACCCGTCCGGCCCGTGGAATCGTGGAATCGAGCAGGAACTGGTGGTCCTCGCGGTAAATGACCAGCACCACCGGGCGCTCATAAACCGGCATCCCCGTGACCGGGCTGACGCTCGCCCTCCAGTTCTCTTCCAGAAACGGCCACAGGTCGCGAATCTGGACCTCGAACTCGCCGGAGGACGCCCCCCGCAGCGGCACCTCGCGCCACACCATCCTGGCCGCGGCCTGGGACGATCGCGGCGTCAGCCAGGGCGCCTCCGCGTAGTTCATATTCGTCAGCACAATAACCGTCGACGGATGCTCGAACAGGCGGTCCGGCAGCTTGTCCAGCGTCAGCTTGATGTCTTCGAGGCTGAGCTCCTTGCCCGCGATGTAGAACGGCATGTGGGGAAACCGCCCGTGCATGGAGCGCATCACCCGCGCCAGCACGGTGCCGTCGCCGACCCCCGCATCAAAAACCCGCAGCGCCGGCGGACGCGGATAGATGCTGCCGAACTCCAGCGCGACCCGATCGGCGATGACCCGCTTCTCGCTGCAGGTATGAACGAAAAGCAGATACTTTTGCCGGTTCTCGAAGAAGCGGAAGTTGGCGCGGGGATCACGCCGCTCGATCGGCTCCGGCTTGCGGACCGCCACCGCGCCATCCGGCGAACCGGAGACGATATAGGCCTCGATCCGGTTCAGCGTGTCGATGGTGATGCGCTTGCCCTCACGCAAACGCTGCACGAGCTTGCCGTCATTGACGGCGCGCCGGCCAAAGGTCGATTCGGCCATGCCGACCCGGCGGCAATAGTCGGAAATCTGGCTCAGCAGTTCTTCGTTTGTCATCGTCGCGTGTATGGGCCAGATTAATGGGCAACATGTTATGTAAACTGCTTCCTATCACCATCTGCCCACAATTGAAACCCTGCGAAATGCAGCCCCAACGATAAGCTCGGGCTTGTTTGACGCGTTTCCTTCATGTGAACCGGATAGACAATGCTTCAGGACAGCGGATGCCTCGTCAGGCTGATGGCTGTCTGCTGAAATCTGATCCAACTGCGTTGAACCAGACTCCGGTCCTACCTTTTTGATTGAGCATGATCTTATCCGAAAACCGGTTTCCACTTTTCGGGATCATGCTCTAATAGGCGGGTAGCCATCTCTTCGGCCCTCCTGCGACAGGTTTGAACGATGCGCATCGCCATGATTGGCACGGGCTATGTCGGCCTCGTGTCAGGAGCCTGTTTTGCCGATTTCGGACATCAGGTGACCTGCGTTGATAAAGACGCGGCCAAGATCGCCGCGCTTTGCCGCGGCGAAATCCCGATCTTCGAGCCCGGCCTCGACGCGCTGGTGGCCACCAACGTCAAGGCTTCGCGGCTCGATTTCACCACCGATCTCGCCGGCCCGGTGGCGGAGGCCGAGGCGGTGTTCATCGCCGTCGGCACCCCCTCGCGCCGGGGCGACGGCCATGCCGACCTCAGCTACGTCTATGCCGCGGCGCGCGAGATCGCGGCGGCGATCGGTGATTTCACGGTCGTTGTCACAAAATCGACGGTGCCGGTCGGCACCGGCGACGAAGTGGAGCGGCTGATCGGTGAAACCAACCCGTCGGCGAACGTCGTGGTGGCGTCCAACCCGGAATTCCTGCGCGAAGGCGCAGCGATCCGCGATTTCAAATTCCCCGATCGGATTGTGATCGGAACGTCCGACGAGCGCGGGCGCAAGGTGCTCGGCGACATCTACCGGCCGCTGTCGCTCAATCAGGCCCCGCTGATGTTCACCGAGCGCCGCACCGCCGAGCTGATCAAATACGCGGCCAATGCCTTTCTCGCGACCAAGATCACCTTCATCAACGAAATCGCGGACCTGTCCGAAAAGGTCGGCGCGGATATCCAGGAAGTCGCGCGCGGCATCGGCCTCGACAATCGCATCGGAACCAAGTTCCTGCACGCCGGCCCGGGCTATGGCGGCTCCTGCTTTCCAAAGGACACGCGCGCACTCGTCAAGATCGCGGAAGATCACGACGCCCAGCTTCGCATCGTGGAATCGGTCGTCACCGTCAACGACAACCGCAAGCGCGCGATGGCGCGCAAGGTGGCGCACGCGCTCGGCGACAATCTCCGCAACAAGACCATCGCGGTGCTGGGACTGGCGTTCAAGCCGGATACCGACGACATGCGCGAGGCGCCGTCAATCCCTCTGATCACGGGCCTCTGCGACATGGGGGCGAAAGTCCGCGCCTTCGACCCCGCCAGCATGAAGGAGGCGCTGCGCGAACTCCCTGACATCGACTATTGCGATGACGCCTATTCCTGCGCGGAAGGCGCGGACGCGCTGGTGATCGTGACGGAATGGGTCCAGTTCCGCGCGCTTGATCTGCCGCGCCTGAAACGCATCATGAACCAGCCGATCGTGGTCGATCTGCGCAACGTTTACCGCCCGGCCGAGTTGGAGGAGCTTGGCTTTACCTACACCGGCATCGGCCGGAGCCAGGCATAGGTCGTTATTTCAACAAACGCGACGACCATCTGCCTCGCAATTTCCACATCGCGATCGTAATCACTCTCCATGACCTCCCGCTGGCGCCAACTCCCGCTCCTGCTTTGCCTTGTGCCGGTCGCGTGCACCCTGGCGGGGTGCGGCAGCATCAATTCGCATTTGTCGGCCGGGATGGGTGATATGATTCCGCACTGGGCCGGCGGACTTCCCGCGGACGCGCCTCCGCGGCCCGGCACCGCGAAATATGATGAGGTCATGAAACAACGCGAACGCGCGCGCCTGGAGCCGAAGCCGAACGAACCCGGCGCCGCCCAATCAGCGGACGGTCAGGAGCCAGCCCCGGCCAACTGAAGCTCTGCGGCCGGTTAATAATTCAATCCATGAACACCACGGTTTTGCGGCCGTTCAGAATCACGCGGTCGTCCAGGTGATGCCGGATGGCGCGCGCCAGCACCCGCCGCTCGATATCGCGCCCCTTGCGGACCAGCGCTTCGGGCGTATCGCGATGGCTGATGCGCTCGACGTCCTGATCGATGATCGGCCCCTCGTCGAGATCGCTGGTGACATAGTGCGCGGTCGCGCCGATCAGCTTGACGCCGCGCTCATGGGCCTGGTGATAGGCTTTCGCGCCCTTGAAGCCGGGCAGAAATGAATGATGGATGTTGATGCATCGGCCGGAGAGCCTTGCGCTCATGTCGTTCGACAGGATCTGCATGTAGCGCGCCAGCACCACCAGATCGGTGCCGGTTTCCTCCACCAGCTTCAGGACTTGGGCTTCCTGCGACGCCTTGCTTGTCACCGGAAAATAGTGAAACGGGATTTCGCCGAAATCGAGATGCGCGTAGGTCTCGCGGGGATGGTTGGAAACGATGGCGGTCGGGATCATCTTCAATTCCCCCGTGCGCCAGCGATACAGAATATCGACCAGGCAATGATCCGACTTCGACACCAGCAGCATGACCTTCCGCTGTGCGGCGCGATCGCGCATATGCCAGGTCATGCGGAAGCGCTCGGCGATCGCATCGAACCCGGTTTGCAGCGCCGGAAGCCGCACGGCGAGATCGGCGGCATTGAACACCACGCGCATGAAAAAACGGCCTGTCTCGGCATCGTCGAACTGCTGGGCGTCGATGATGTTCTGGCCGTTATGGGCCAGGAACGTCGATACCGCCGATACAATTCCGGGCCGGTCGGGACAGGAGAGCGTCAGGACATACTGATGGTGGGACATGGGGAGGAACGGCGGTTAGACCGGACGATCTGGGCGGTTCACTCCGCTCTATCATCCCGGCCGGCGCTGCGCCATGGCCCTTATTCCCAAAGATCGACGGAAAGAGGATTCAGTTTCGCGATTATGGACCGGAACAATCCACCAAGGTATATGCTGCCTCGCGAGCCAGGGCATAAGCCCGACCCGGAGGCCGCGCCAGCGCAAAGCGGAAACCGGTTTTCGGATAAGATCATGCCCGATCTAAAGAGCTAACGCTGGAGCGGGTAAGGAAGAATGCGGTGCGGTTTTCCGTCGGCATCCCGCTCTGAAGTATTGGAAAATCGATCATCTTTCCCTATCGCGGATCGATCGATCCGGGTCGTGATTGAATCGTGACTACTATTGGAATCCCATTGTCGCTCCTGGCCATCATTACCGCGGCGGCTCTTTCGTTCGCCCTCACCTGGCTCCTCATGCCCCTGCTGCAACGCTACGCGCTCGCAAGGCCGAACGCGCGATCGTCGCACAAGATCCCGACGCCGCAGGGTGCTGGAATCGCGGTCATCGTCGCAACGCTCGCCACGGCGGTCGTGTTTGCCTTTACAATAGATGCGAAGATTTCCGTCTATGCGCTGGCCGCGACCGTTTTCATCGCCGTCGTCGGCGCCGCGGATGACATCAAATCGCTCCCGGTCCTGACACGCCTGCTTGCCCAGACAATCGCGGTCGGAGCAATCCTTTCGACAGCGTCAGGCCACCTCCGGCTTTTCCCGGTTTGCCCTCTCTGGATCGAGCAAGGCATGCTGCTGCTGGCCGGGATCTGGTTTGTCAACCTCGTCAATTTCATGGACGGGCTGGACTGGATGACCGTGGCCGAGGCCGTGCCCATTGCGGGAGCCATCATCGCACTTGGGTATCTGGGCCATATCCCTCCGACAACCGCCTTGGTCGCCGGCGCTCTCGGCGGAGCCCTGCTCGGATTCGCGCCGTTCAACAGGCCGCTTGCCAAGGTTTTTCTCGGGGATGTCGGCAGCTTGCCTATCGGCCTTCTGCTGGGCTGGTGTCTGCTTGAACTTGCATATCAGGGACATCTCGCCGCCGCGCTATTGTTGCCTTTCTACTATCTCGCGGACGCCACCATCACGATGCTGCGCCGCCTCGTCAGTGGCGACAAAATCTGGACCGCTCATCGCTGCCATTTTTACCAACGCGCGGCGGACAACGGAACTCCGGTCATTCAGATCGTTGGTTGGGTTTTTGCCGTTAATGTTCTGCTGGCCGCCATGGCGATCGTATCGGTGGCGATCCCCTCTCCCGCCGTCACCGCATTGGCTATGGCTGGCGGCGCGACGATCGTCGCAGTGATGCTTTTCAGATTTTCCAGAGCGGGATGAGGAAAAGTGCGCAGCGGTTTCCCGCCCGCGTCCCGCCTCTCAAACTACTGGAATCGACCAGGTATTCTTGGATCGATTCGTCCCCAAAAAATCGTGGTCGAGGCAGCACCCGCGCAAGGCGTAAGCAATGTTCGGCATCTACGATGGGGTCCGTCGCCCTCGCCAATAACCAGAACAGGCTTCAGGCAGCGGCCCGCGAACGAAGGAACGCCTCATAAGCGAGCTTGATACCCTCCGGGAGCGGTACTTTTGCGCGCCATCCCAGCCTGGCGAGACGGCTGACATCAAGCAGCTTGCGCGGCGTGCCATCCGGCCGCGAGGTATCAAAGTTGATGCGTCCGCCATATCCGACCGTGGATGCGACAAGGTGCGCGAAATCCGCGATCGTGATATCCTCACCGGTTCCGATGTTGACCAACTCGCTGTCCGAGTACGTTTTCAGCAGATGGATGCAGGCGTCGGCGAGATCGTCGACGCAGAGAAACTCGCGGCGCGGCTTGCCGCTGCCCCACACCGTCACCTCCGAAGCACCGGCGACACGGGCCTCATGAAAGCGGCGGATCAGTCCCGCCACCACATGGCTGTATTCCGGATGATAGTTGTCACCGGGACCATAAAGGTTGGTCGGCATCACATTGATAAAGTCGGAATCGTACTGGCGGCGGTAAGCTTCAACCATCTTGACCCCGGCAATCTTTGCGATCGCATAGGGCTCGTTGGTCGGCTCCAGCGGACCTGTCAGCAGCGAATCCTCGCGAAGAGGCTGCTCGGCAAGCTTCGGATAGATGCACGAGGATCCAAGGAACAGAAGCTTCTGCACGCCGTGGACATGCGCCGCATGGATGACATTCGCGGCAATGATGAGATTATCATAGATGAACTCGCCGCGCAGAGTGTCATTGGCGATGATGCCACCGACTTTCGCCGCCGCCAGAAATACCACCTGCGGGTGATGGCCGGCAAACCACTGGTTCACCGCAGCCTGATCGCGCAGATCGACCTCGCGTCGATCGACGGTCAGAAGGGTGACATGCTCCTGTGCAAGCCGGCGCACCAGCGCGCTTCCGACCATGCCGCGATGACCGGCGACGAAAACCGACTTGCCTGCAAGCTCAAACGGCGTTTTGACCACCGACAGCCTCCCGTTTCGCAATGGCAAGATCGGCCGCGACCATCTCCCGAACGAGGGTTGCAAAGCTTGTCTTCGGCCGCCACCCCAGGTTCTCGCGCGCCTTGGCTGCATCACCTACCAGCAGATCGACTTCAGTCGGACGGAAATATTGCGGATCAATCCGGACCACGATCTGGCCGGACTTGATATCGACCCCGACTTCCTCGACCCCCTTGCCGCGCCATTCAATGCGGCGGCCAACCTCTTGAAAGGCGATCTCGACAAACTCCCGTACCGCGCGCGTCTCCCCGGTCGCGAGAACGAAGTCATCGGGCCCATCGGCCTGAAGTATGAGGTGCATACCCTCGACATAGTCGCGGGCGTGGCCCCAATCACGCTTGGCGTCCAGGTTGCCGAGATAAAGGCACTGCTCCAGGCCGGCCTCAATGCGCGCAACGCTGCGCGTGACCTTTCGCGTAACGAAGGTCTCGCCGCGTATCGGACTCTCGTGGTTGAACAGAATGCCGTTGGAGGCATACATGCCATATGCCTCGCGGTAGTTGACCGTGATCCAATAGCCGTAGAGCTTGGCCACGGCATAGGGCGAGCGCGGATAGAACGGCGTCGTCTCCTTCTGGGGCACTTCCTGCACCAGGCCATAGAGTTCCGACGTCGACGCCTGATAGAATCGCGTTTCTTTCTCCATGCCGAGAATTCGAATGGCCTCGAGCAATCGCAGGACGCCGATGGCGTCGGCGTTCGCGGTATATTCCGGACTTTCGAAGCTCACCGCGACGTGGCTCTGGGCCGCGAGATTATAGATCTCGGTCGGCCGTATTTGCTGCATCAGCCGGATCAGGTTCGTGGAGTCCGTCATGTCGCCGTAGTGCAACAGGAAGCGAACGTCGCCCTTGTGAGGATCTTCGTAAAGATGGTCGATACGCGCGGTATTGAACGATGACGATCGACGCTTGATGCCGTGTACGATGTAGCCGAGACCCAGGAGATATTCCGCGAGGTAGGCCCCATCCTGACCCGTTACTCCCGTGATCAATGCAACGCGCCGTGTCGCTCCGCCTGCTGACATAACTACTCCGAGATCGAGCCAAGCCGCGCTGAAGAATGAACCAGGGATGCGCCGGCGACCGGCGGACAGGCTCTCGGCTTCTGGCCGGCAAACCGGCGCCTCATTATCATGACCTGTAGCCCCCTAGCAAACCGGTTGCGCGGCTGGCTGGTCTGAGTCGTCAGGCCCATCAGGAAGATCGTCTGCGTCCGGAGCCGCTATCGCAAAAAACGAGGCGTTGCGCGGGATACGCCTGTTAAGCGATAATGACGCAATGACTGCCTTTCTCGTCACCCAACACTTCCGGCCGGACGAAACATCCACCTCGGTTTTTCTCACAGCGATCGCCGAAGAGCTTGCGAAAGACGACGATGTGGTCGTGATTTCGGGCACGCGGGGTTCCGCCCGTGCCGGCAATCCCGCTGTCCTGGAAATTCCAAGCTGGTCGCCTCCAAAGACAGCGCTCATTCGCCGAGCGCTGGCGATGCTGTGGTTTTGCATCGGCGTCCTCGCCGCATTGACCTGGCGCGCCCGGCGAGACACCCCCGTCTTCGTCGTCACGACGCCGTTCATGCTTCCCTATTTCGCAACGCTCGCGGCCTGGCTGCGTGGAGCGCCGGCGACGCTCATTCTCTATGATCTCTATCCGGAGTCACTGATCGCGGCGAACCTGATAGCGAAGGAATCATGGACAGCTAGGCTCATTTTGCGCCTTAACGAATGGATGTTCCATATTCTGAAAGCCGTGGTCGTCATCGGGCGCGATATGGAGAATCACCTTTCCCGCTACAAGGGCGCGACGCCGGACAAAATATGCTTCATCCCGCATTGGTCGACACTTGCTCCCGGTTTGCGGCCTGTCGATCCGGATAATCGATTCCGGCCCGCGGGGACGGACAAACTGGTCGTCGGGCTGTCGGGCAACCTCGGATTTACGCACGATCCGAACACGGTGTTCGCCGCGGCGCGGGCGCTTGCAGACCAGCCAGATGTTCATTTCCTGCTGTCGGGGTGGGGCGTCGGCTGGCATCGGCTCGTGGACGCCCAGCGCGCCGCCGCCTTGCCGAACGTAACCCTGGTGGAGCGCGTTGCCGAGACCGACCTCGAGAACTTTCTGACCGCGGCCGACGTGTGGATCATTCCTTACCGCCGCGGCATGTCCGGGATCTCCTCGCCCAGCCGGCTTTATAATTTGCTGGCGACCGGAAGGCCCGTGATCGCTCTCTCGGAGTCCGACGCCGAGTACGGGCTGATGCTCAGCGAGCACCGCGCGGGATGGGTGGTGGAGCCGGAGAATGCTGCCGAACTGGCGCAAACCATTCGTGAAGCGGCCCGCAACCCGGAAGATGTCGCGGTCCGCAGTCGCAACGCTGCTCAACTTCTGCAGGATCGTTTCACGAGGGACTCGGCCGGGGATGCGTATCGCAGGCTGGCGAACCGGCTGCGCAAAGCGCGCAAGACACCCGCTCCATGATAACGCCGCCGCATCGCACGGCCTTGTTGACGGGAATCACCGGCTTCCTCGGCCCGTACGTCGCAGCGGCGCTCAGAGCAGATGGATGGTCGGTCCGCGCCGCGCTGCGACGCCCGATTGGCGACCTGCCCGCCTGTGACGGGAGCGTGCTTGTCGGTGATCTGGGCGGCGCGACCGACTGGACCGATGCCCTGGTGGGAATAGACGCCGTCGTTCACCTCGCCGGTCGAGCTCACCGCCCTCCCGCGGTGCAGCTTGCGGAGCAGGATCTTTACTTCGAGACCAATACCGCCGGCACGATCCATCTTGCGCAGGCGGCCGCAGCCGCGGGCGTACGGAATTTTGTCTTCATAAGCAGCATCGCGGTCAATGGTGTGAGTACCGATGGCCGCGCCCCATTTCGGGAATCCGACGCTCCCGCCCCACAATCGATTTACGGACGGACCAAAGCCGCGGCAGAGGACGGCTTGGGCGAGGTTGCGGTGAAAACCGGAATGGCCGTCACCGCCATACGTCCACCCATGATCTACGGGGCAAACGCCAAAGGCAGTTTTCGCATTCTGTCGCGAGCGGTCACGGCGCATGTTCCCTTGCCATTCGGCATGATCCGAAATCGCCGCGCTTTTGTCGCGGCCGAGAACGTCGCGAGCTTCATTTCGTTCCGTCTCGAAAGACCCGGTCACGGCATGGAGACCTATATCGTCTCGGACGAGGAGCAAATCTCGACCGCGGAGTTCAGCCGCCGGATCGGGCGCGCGCTGGGCCGGAATGTCCTGCTGCTTCCTGTACCGGAGAAGGCGCTCGGCTTCGTGCTTCGCGTCGCGGGCGCCACACATCTGATCGAAAGCATCCTTCACTCGCTCGTCGTGGACACCGGCAAGATCGACCGTTCGGGATGGCGGCCGGCCGTATCGTTGGACCAGGGTCTTCTTCTCGCGCTCGGCAAAACGCCGCCAAAGTGATGGATCAGCAATAACTCACAGCGATTAAGCGGCCAGTCACCCGTTTCGAGGCCGCCGCGACCGGCCGCCTGTGCGCGACGCTTGCAACTTGTTTTCAGGCGGGTGATCAGGTAACCGGACAGCTCTCATCTCTACTTATGGAACGCACCCCATGGTCGACACTGGCCAAACGCTCTACCGGCGCGCGCGCGAGATCATCCCGGGGGGCACACAGTTACTCTCGAAGCGACCGGAAATGTTTCTGCCGGACCAGTGGCCCACCTATTACAGGTCAGCCAAGGGCGCCGAAGTTGTCGACCTGGACGGTCGTACACTTCTGGACATGAGCTATTGCGGCATCGGCGCAACGGTCCTCGGATTTGCGGATCCGGACGTCAATGCAGCGGTCAAGACGGCGATAGACCTCGGAGCCATGTCGACCCTCAACTGCGGCGAGGAAGTCGAACTCGCCGAACTGCTGGTCGAACTGCACCCTTGGGCCGACATGGTGAGATTCGGTCGGTCCGGTGGCGAAGCATTGGCGGTCGCGATCCGAATCGCGCGCGCCACGACCGGCCGCGATATGATCGCTTTTTGCGGTTACCATGGCTGGCACGACTGGTACCTGAGCGCCAATCTCGGCGAGACCACGGCGCTCGATGGCCATCTTCTGCCCGGACTCAAAACCGCCGGCGTTCCTCGCGGGCTCGCGGGCCTGATGCATCCATTCCATTTCAACAAGGTCAATGAAATCGAGGCGATCATCTCGGAGCATGGCAGCCGCCTTGCGGCCATCGTGATGGAGCCTGTACGCAGCAGGGAGCCAACACCCGAATTCATCCTGGGCGTTCGACGCCTTGCCGATCAATGCGGAGCGGTTCTGATCTTCGACGAAGTGACGTCCGGGCTCCGGATCAACAGCGGCGGTGCCCACCTCGCCTATAATGTCGATCCCGACGTGGCGGTGTTCGCGAAAGCGCTGGCGAACGGCTATCCAATGGCCGCCATCATCGGGCGGCGCGCGGTGATGGATGCGGCCCAGGATACATTCGTGAGCAGCACGGCCTGGACGGAACGCATCGGACCCGTGGCGGCGCTGGCGACGCTGCGGAAACATCGCGCTCAGAACGTTGCCGCGCACCTCGTGCGTATCGGGCAACGAATACAGAAAGGATGGGAAGACGCATCATCGGCCGCCAGGCTGCCCCTTCACGTTTCCGGGATTCCGCCGCTTGGACATTTCGCGTTTGATCTACCGAATGCACAGGAAGTCCGGACCTTGTTCACGCAAATGATGCTGGATCGCGGAATTCTGGCAACCGGGTCCTTCTATGCCATGTGGACACACACCGACGAACATGTCGACCGCTATCTGGAAGCGGTCAATCAGGTCTTCCGCGATCTGCGACTCGCGATCGACCAGAACGCGATCACGCAGCTTCTGCGCGGACCGGTCGCTCATTCCGGATTCAGCCGGCTAACCTGAGATCGATCAGTCCGCCCAGCCGAAGATGTCGCGAATGACATTTCGTCGTGTCGGGGATCTCTGCGTCCTTGGAAAAATTCCGTGCAAAACGCAATCTCCATGCAGCGCACCGGCATCCATCACGATGGCGCCTGTTGAAACAAACGTGTTGTCTCCAACGCTGGTTCGTCCAATCACCCGGCCCCCACCATAAATCACGATCCCCTGCCCGAATTCCGGGTAATCGCTATCGAGGTTCGCACCGACTGTGCAGTTCTGGTAGCACATGAAATAGTCTGAGTAAGTGGCTCGCCCGAGCACGGTCCCCACCGGATGCTGAACCGCGAAGATATCCGGCAGCTCGACCTCATAGAACGCATCGAGCGCGTGCAAAGCCTTGTTCAAGGCATAGGCCTTTTCCGCGATGGGATGGCCGGGCTTTTCACGAAAGGTTGAATTCGACAGATAGTACAGGAAAACCGCATATTGATCCGAGTGCCGATGCGAGAACCGCGACTGCTCTCCATCAAAGTAGCCCTTCAGCCGAACACGCGAAAAGCAATATTCAAGACGCTCCAGTGCGCGATCGACAAATGCTGGCAGATCATCGAGCGGAAAGCCGTCGGGAAAGAAGCTCTCAAGCTGTCTCGCCACATACGCTGTCAGGTCGGATCGATCGAGAGAGAGCTGCACGTCAATTCCTGCTGCTGGCGCTCGTCCTGACATCAAGCCCGCGGGAAGCAAGATGGCTGCGTAACTTGATCGGGCTATGATCGGTGAACAAGAACATCGATGAAATGGCCACGGCTGAAGCTCCCGCCTCCAACGCATCGATGGCATGTTGCAGGGAGCCGCAGCCGCCTGAAACGATCATGGGGACGCCGAGCCTTTTGGTCAAAGTGTTTATCATCTCAAGATCGTAACCCTGCATTGTTCCGTCCCGATCGATCGAGCTCATCAATATCTCGCCACAGTGCAGGTCCTCGCACCGCAAAGCCCACTCCACGGGATCAAGAGCGACATGTTCGCGTCCGCCATCGATATACACGCTGGCATGATGCGATCCGATCCTCTTGTAGTCTATGGAGACGGTGATGCACTGGTCGCCGAATGTCCGGGCGGCCTCGCGAACGAATTCGGGCCGGCGCACCGCTTCGGAGTTGATGGAGACCTTATCGGCGCCGGCGCGCAAAAGTGCATTGACGTCCTCCGCCGTCTTGACGCCACCGCCAACCGTGAAGGGCATGAATATCTCTTCCGACATCCGCCCTATGATGTCCTCGACACGCGCCCGCGATGCGGCGCTTGGAACAATGTCCAGCACGATCAACTCGTCGACGCCGTAGTCGTTATAGACCTTCGCCGTCGTGACGGGATTGCCCGCAATACGTTCATTGTCGAAGAAGCAGGTGTATTTGACCAGCCTTCCGTCCCGCAGCAGGAATTTCGGAATCAGCCTCTTCTTCAGCATGGCCGTTTCTTCACGGATTCCATTGCAGGAAATTGCTCATCAGTTCGATGCCGCTATCCTGGCTCTTTTCGGGATGAAACTGGGTGCCGACGATATTGTCCCTTGCGACGATCGCGGTTACATCCTGGCCATAAGTCGCGCGGCCAACGACGTCGTCCTCGTTCTCGCAACTCATCGCAAAGCTGTGCACAAAATAGAATGCAAGATTTGTCTCGCGCATGTTGACCAGAATCGGATGCTCACGCAGCTTCGTGATGTTGTTCCAACCCATGTGGGGGATCTTTAGATCAGGATCCTTGGGCCGCAGGCGCCGAACATCCGCCTCGATCAAACCCAACCCTTGGAAAAATTCGCCGTCATCAGCGTGCTCTTCCGAGGTCTTCGCCAGAAGCTGCATGCCAAGGCAAACAGCAAGAAGAGGTTTTCCTGCCTCGCATACGCCGCGCGCGAGAATTTCATCAAGGCCGCGATCGCGAATTTTTTTCATCGCATCGCCGAACGCGCCGACGCCTGGCAGTATGATGTGCGACGCGTCCGCGATGCCGTCATTGCCGTGGGTTACGACAGCCTCGTGGCCACAGTATTCCACGGCGTTGCGTACCGAGCGCACGTTATTGATTCCGTAATCAATGATCGCCACCCGCGCCATGAGGGAGCCCTAGCTTCGCCTGCCTTCAGCCTTTGTTGCCGATGTCGATGCCCGGATGATTTGGCCATGGCACGCGCGTGTTGTCCCATTTATCCATGTCCGGCATCCGCTTGCCGCTTTCGACCTGATTGGGCGAGAACTGCCACGGGCTGACCTCGTGCCGCATGGCGACATCAAGGAACTGCTCCTCAGAGATTTGCAGGTAGTCGAGAAACAGATCCAGGCTCGGCGGCCGTTTTCCGTCATATTCCTTCACCAGCCGCTCCCCTTCCTCGCGGGTGATCCGGTGGTTTCGAATGTCGATATTGGCGAGATGATTTGTCCGCCCCATGCCTCTTTTGATGTATTTCAGGTAGTCGCGGACTCCCTGGAAGAAGCATTCTATCTTCTCATAGTCATATTCGGGTGGAATACCCTCGACTTCCTGTCCCTTCCATCCAAGCTCACGCTTGATGATCTCGACGTGCTTCTTGGTGTCCCACCTGATGTAACTGCCGAGGCAGATCGAGCGGCACTTGATGCGCATCAGTTCCTTGCGAGGCGGATAGACGAAGGGATAGAGATCGCGCTTGGCGACCCTGCCTCCGAGAAATTCATACATGTCATCGGCCGTGATTCCGAGGTTCATCGCGCGGTTGAAACGCTTCTCGTCGACCTCTTCCATTTCATCATAGGAATAGAACGACTGATACTCGGCAAGACTCTCGCCCCAGAACAGCAGCGGCGTTTCGTAACGGATCGCGATCTGCATCGTGTGCGCGTAGATGCCGGTGTGGCAATGCCAGCAGAAGTCACCGCGGCGCTTCAGCGACTCGAGCATGAGTTCCCGAACCACGTGCCAGTTGGGCGTGAAGTTCAGAACGTCCACCCCCAGTTGCTTGAACACACTCGTGTTGTTTTCCTCGACGAGGGGCCGATAGAACCAGTGATCAAACCGGACCACGAGCGGCTTGAGCCCGAGCTTGCGAACCACGTACCAGAGCTGGAAGACGCTATCCTTTCCGCCGGAGTACGGAACGATACAGTCGTAAAGACCCTTGTCCCTGTACTGGGCGACCAGTTCCATCATCTGCCGGTGACGATCGTCCCAGTCGATCTGGGTGTCCCGCACCTCGATCTGGCGGCAAACACTGCATGACCCGGTGTCGTCGAACGACGTAGCTTCGGCGGTCTCGGGCAACAAGCACTTGCTACAGCTCAACATTTGATTCTTCTCGTCATTTCTGAGGTTTGCCGTGGCTTACCACGCCGTCCATCCGCCGTCGACGGCCAGGCATTGTCCTGTCACGTATGCGGAAAGATCGCTTGCCAGATATGCGACCGCTCCCTTGAGGTCCTCTTCCCGCGCCATGCGACCGAGGGGCGTACGCGCCACATAGCGCGAGAGGAATGGCTCCGGTGTGCTACGAAAAACCCCACCCGGCGCAATTGCATTCACACGTATATCCGGCGCGAGTGTGGTCGCCAGCCACCGCGTCAACTGAACAAGACCGCCCTTGCTTGCGGCATAGGCGGCCGGATTACCCAGAGTGGTATCATCATAGAGACGCCAATCGGGACCCACCAGGCCGTAGATCGATGAAACGTTTATCACGCTTCCCCGCCCGGACGCCCGGAGGTCGTCGGCCGCGGCCTGAATGAGGATAAAGGGCGCGGTGAGATTGACTTCCAGAGCACGCCGCCAGGTCGCAGCGGACTGTTGCTCGAATCCCACGGCCCACCCATCGAGGCCGCTTGTGCCAACAAAGGCGGCGCAATTGACGATGATATCAATGCGTCCCAGCGCTTCGTGAACTCGTCTCGGCAGATCGCCTACGGCCGCGCCGTCTTCAAGGTCACACTCAAACCCCGCAGCAGCAACGGACCAGCGTTCCTTCAGATCGGCGGCCACCACCCCCGCCGCCCCGGATGAAAGATCCACGACCGCCACGCGAGCGCCAAGCTCGGCCAGGGCGCCGGATATCGATCGGCCGATGTGACCCGCACCGCCGGTCACCAGGGCCACCCGCCCATCGAGCGCCATCAGTTCCCGAAGAGTTCGTTCTGGCGTCATCCGAAAATCCTCTGGAACTCATCGGACGCTTTCTGCAGATCATCGAGACGTCCGACGTCGATCCAGTATTCCCGCAGCGGAAAAGCGACGGATCGCTTGCCGCGCTCGATCGTGCGTTCGATCAGGGTCGGCATATCGACTGCTTCGGTGGCTCCGATATAATCGAGCACCTCGGGGTCGAGAAGATACACGCCGGCGTTGACGAAGAACTTCTGCGTCGGCTTCTCCCGAATGCCGAGAATCCGGTGATCTTCGAAATCGACGACGCCGAACGGCACGGTGATCGCATGCTCCCGCACACAGATTGTCGTGAAGGCCTGATGCTCAAGGTGATATTTCAGCATCTGCTCGAAATTCACCGTCGTCAGCAGATCGCCGTTCATGACGAAGAACGGCCGGGTCGGCCGCTCAGGAATTAACGACAGCGCACCCGCGGTGCCGAGACGATCGCTCTCGACGAGATAGTCGATCTCGACGCCCCACGCTGAGCCATCGCCGAAATACTCCCGGATCATCTCGGCCTTGTAGTTGACGGAAATAAAGAACTTTCCGAACCCGGATTTGATGAAGCCGTTCAAGACGGTTTCCAGGATCGGCTTGTTACCGACCTTTATCAATGGCTTGGGCAGGTCGTCGGTCAGCGGTCTCAGCCTGGAGCCGAGGCCGCCAGCCATCAGGACAACCCAGTGATCCGCCTGCGACGCGGCCGCGAGATCATCGATCAGCTTGATCTCTATGACTTTGCCATGATCATCCACGATGGGAAGCTGGTGGATCGAGCGTCGTCGCATGAGCGTAAGCGCGGCGGCGTTCGAAATTCCCGCCGGAGCCACGACGGGGTTACGATTCATGACCTCGTTCACGGGCGTATCGAGACCGACACCGTTCAGCAGCGCGCGGCGAACATCGCCGTCGGTCACCGTGCCGACGATCTTTCCGTCACGCTCAACCACCGCCAGTTGGAGATTGCCCTCATCGATGCGACGAAGCGCCTCGAGCAGCGGTATCTCCTCGGTAACAACAAACAAGGCGCTCATACTGTCCCGTCTTGGCGGCCGCTGAAGCAGCCGCCTTCAATATCCCTGGTCACCGTCGCCCCCGCGGCGACAACGGAGCCCGCCCCAAGCCGCACGCCACCGAGCACAATCGCACCCGCGCCGACGTGCACGCTCTCTCCGACCAAAACACCGCCGCACAACACCGCACCGGGCGCGATATGGGAATGATCGCCCACATGACAATCATGCTCCACGACCGCGCGGGTGTTTATAAGCACATTTCGGCCAATTTGCGCGCGCGGCTGAATAACGGCGCCCGCCATAACCTGGCAACCATCTCCAGGCTGAACGGTCGACGCCACAATGGCGGAGCGATGGGCGATGACAGGAAACCTGAAACCCAGCTTGTCGAATCGACAAAACAGATCGCGTCGACGCGACAATCCAGAGTCTGATCGCGTGGCGCGATTACCCATGGCGTTGACGAGTTCGGTGGTTTCGACCGGCATTTCCAGGACTGCCGCATCCGGACCCTTGATCGGGATGCCCTGAATCAGTTTCCCAACGAGCGAAGGATTTTGATCCGTCGCAAAGTCAGGTCGGGTTCCTGTGCTGAGCAAGGCCTCGATGACAACGCTGGCATGACCTCCCGCGCAAAGAACGACAAGCGTCATGGCTCGATCGCCTCGTCGACCTCATAGTCGCGAGGGGCAACCTGATCGAGATAGGTCCAGAATTCCATTGGGGAGACGCCATTGCCCGGACGTTTGACCCCGAGGTTGTCTGCCGAAAATCTCTCACCCCGGCACACGCGCCGCGTGACAACCAGACTCCTGCGCGCCACGGAACGATTGGCCAGTTCTTCCGGAGCGGGAATCTTCCGCCCGTCGCCCATCGCACTCTCGACGTCCCGTATGGCGGCGATCATGGCCGTCAGTTCATCGGGCTCGAGCGACGCGCGATGATCCGGGCCCGGCAGATTCCGGTCGAGCGTGAAGTGCTTCTCAATGACGGTCGCGCCCAGTGCGACCGCGGCAACCGCTAGATGAATGCCCACGCTGTGATCGGAAAAGCCGACCTCCAGACCGAACGCCTCGCGCAATGAGGCCATCGCGCGCAAATTGATCGAATGTGCGGCTGCCGGGTATTCCGTTGTACAATGCAGCAAGGTTACCTTTTCCCGCAGCATCGACCAGGCGCGGCGCTCCAAAAGCACCTCGGAAAAAGCGCGTGACGTGGACGGCGCGGCCTCTTCCCGGAAGTACCCGAACGCGATAACTCCCAGCGCCTGTTCAATCTCCGCCAGCGTTCCCATGCCGGTGGAGAGGATGACGGGCAAACGGAAGCGCGCCAGGTGAAGCAGCAAGGGCGCATTGGTCAGATCTCCCGAACCGACCTTGAATGCGGAGACGCCGACATGCCTGACAAGATGGGTGGCGCTGTCGGCATCGAATGGCGTCGACAGATAGCCGATGTTTGCCGCCGCGCAGGCCGCGGCAATCTCGCGCTCTTCGCTCTCGCTTAACTCGAGCGAGCGCAGCATCTCCAACTGGGATTGACCGCCGCCGGTCGTCGCCTGCTGGTAGCTGGCCTTGGCGGCGGCCGGAGTCGCCAGCTTGTCGGCCCGGAACGACTGGAATTTGATGATGTCCGCGCCCGCGCGCGCGGCGGTATCCACCAGCGCCAGCGCCCGGGCAAGATCGCCATTATGGTTGACCCCCGCCTCCGCGATGATACGGGCACGCTGCAGCATAAAGTCCGATCTTTTCCGAGGAGCTGAGGACAAAAGTGTCCCTAAATCAGGGAGTTGTTTTAATCGACCGCACTGGTAAAATCAATCGCGGGACCGGGGATCCAATGGCCCAAATCTCCGTTTTGAGGTCAGTTCACAATGCCGGATTCGGCAGACATCCTGTTTTTGATCGTTGGCCGCGGTGGTTCAAAGGGTTTGCCCGGGAAAAACCTGAAGCAAATAGGCAATCTCAGCCTGGTCGGCTACCGGGCGAGATCGGCCTTGAAATCCCGATATTGCTCGCGGCTCATCGTATCGAGTGACAGCCCGGACATTCAGGCCGAGGCAAAGCGGCACGGCGCCGAGGTTCTGTTTTCGCGACCCGCCGAACTGGCATCCGACACCGCGTCTTCAGCCGACGTTGTGCTGCACGCGATGGACTGGATCGAGAAGCACGAGGGTCGGCGGTACGGCGCGGTGATGCTTCTGGAGCCGTCATCGCCGTTCGCGCGTCCCGAACATTATGACCAGGCTGTCGAACTCTACAGGGCGCGCCAGGCCGAGCTCGTCGTCGGCATGCGTGAAACCGAGGTCTCGTCGGTTTTCGTGGGGCAGATTGGCAGCGACGGCTCCATCGCGCCGATCGTGGACAAAATGTTGTCCCTGTCTCACCTGCGGCGGCAGGATCAGCCGCCGGAAGTGACAATGAACGGCGCGCTCTATTTGATCGACTGGAATGCGATGCGAAAGCATCGGAAAATATACGCGAACCCGTCCAGCAGCTATGGCATCCTGATGGACCGTTTCCATTCGATCGAAATCGAAACCATGGCGGACCTAGCCTACGCCTCCTATGTCATCGACCACGGCATGCTTGATGCGTCGCCATGGCAGTCAACGTCACCATGACGGCCTCGCGTCGCCGCATCGCGGTCGTGACCGGATCCCGCGCCGACTATGGCCTGCTCCGCGGGCTGTTGACCAGATTGCGTGGATGCGCCGGGATCGACCTCCAGGTGGTCGCTTGCGGCATGCATCTAGCCCCGCGTTTCGGCGAGACATGGCGCGCGATCGAAGCCGACGGCTTCACTTTGACCGGGAAAGTCGATCTCGAACTCGGCGACGACACGCCGGACGCAATCGCGCGCAGCACGGGAATCGGGACTATCGGCTTTTCAGAAGCTTTCCAAAGGCTTTCTCCCGATCTGGTCGTCGTGCTTGGTGACCGCTTTGAGATCCTGTCCGCCGCCACAGCGGCAACGCTGTCCAACATTCCAATTGCCCACATCCATGGCGGCGAAATTACCGCCGGCGCTTTCGATGACGCCATCCGCCATGCGGTGACGAAAATGGCGTGCATCCATTTCGTCGCGGCGGAACCCTATCGTCTGCGCGTCATTCAGATGGGCGAGAACCCAGACTTCATATTCAACGTCGGCGCGCCCGGACTTGATCAAGCGGACGTCGCGCCTGCTCTCGACCGTTCTTCGCTGTTCGAATCACTCGGCATCGGCGAACCTCGCCGGTTCCTGCTGGCGACGCTTCATCCAACGACGGCACGCCCGGGGGCCGATCGCGCCACCGCCGCTGCTCTTCTCGGTGCCCTGGCGCAGGTCAAGGATCGCGGCATCATCTTTACCGGCGTCAATGCCGACCCGGGAAACAGGATCATTGACAATGCCGTGCGCGACTTCGTCAGCGCGCGGCCGGGGCACGCATACCTGTTCACCTCACTCG
This sequence comes from Nitrobacter winogradskyi Nb-255, assembly GCF_000012725.1. NCBI lineage: Bacteria > Pseudomonadati > Pseudomonadota > Alphaproteobacteria > Hyphomicrobiales > Nitrobacteraceae > Nitrobacter > Nitrobacter winogradskyi. The sequence goes on from NC_007406.1 coordinate 2,619,350, forward strand.
GCAGCGATCGCTACTGGTCGGCCCTCAGGCTCACCGACGTGGTGATCGGAAACTCATCGAGCGGAATCCTGGAGGCGCCCGCCGTTGGAACCCCGTCGATCAACATCGGGGACCGGCAGTCGGGACGATTGCGCGCGGCGTCGATCCTGGATTGCGCCGTCGATCAGGCCGAAATTTCGGCAGCGCTCAGTCTGGTCCTGGAAGGCCGCTTCCAGCCTGATCTGTCACTGGAGCCGCCCTATGGCCGCGGTGGCGCCTCCGGCCGGATCGCCGACCTCATCCAGTCGATCGATCTGACCAAGGCTTTTCCAAAAACTTTCCATGACCTGCCGCCCACGACCATTTCGCAGCATTCGGCATCCGCCCCTGCCGTCCCGTAGACCCTCGCCGGCTGTCATGGTAATCAAACAAGTGATGTCTTTAGGCTAACTAGCACGCGAAGGCGCATATGATGACGACGTTCGACCCGCCAGCAGATACTTTACCGGATTTGGCGTCAGGCAACATCGTGTCCCCCCCTGTTCCAGCGTATCGCAGCAGTTCGTTGCCAGACATCGACTATGACGCGCATCCGGCATATGGAGGAATCTTGCCGGCCGCGACCTTGTCCGAACGCTTTCATGCGTTGCGCGTTTTCGCTAAATCGTTTGCGTTTGTCACGATCCGCCGCATTGTCGACTATGAAAACATGCCCCTACTTTCAAAGGAGGCCGGGGGCGGACATCTGAACCTCTCATCTGCAACCCGCTACTTGACAATGTTCGCGTCGATCCGGGCTCAGCGCTTTCTGCGGACCTTGATCGGAACTCGCCGCGCCGCCAAACCTACGAACGAGACGTTGTTCCAACGAATGAAATCCGATGGTGTGGCGTGCATGACACTGTCCCCCGAGGAGATGGAAAACATTCGTCAGGTCATCGCGCCGTGCTTTGCTCACCTCGACGAACGTCGCGCCGCCATCCCAGTCGAAAGACGGAAGTTCGACGACAATGTTTACTGGTGCACGAGATCACGCGAATCAAAGGTGTTTGAGACCATAGAAGAGGTCTTCAGGCGACATGGCATCACTGATGTCGCCAGCGCCTATCTCGGGCGACCCGTCAGGGTGAAACACGTCAATCCGCAAATCAACGACGACGATTATACCTTCTGGAAGAAGCAATTCGCCGACACCGACGTACCGGACCCCTGGAGTACCTATCTTCACATCGACGCCACATACGGCATGTTGAAATGCGCCCTGTATATCCACGATATCGGGCCGGACGGTGGACCATTCTGCTACGTTCGCGGCAGCCATCGCATCAAGGTTGGCTGGTTCGAAGGCATGATACGCCGAACAAACGACTTTTGTGGTTTCTCCGGACGTAAACCCGAAGCCCGAAAGAAGTTCATGGCGTTGCCGCGCATGCTTAGGAAGAAGGCAGATTTTGGTGCTGACGTACTCGATGATTCCGCAGCCTCAAAATCCGTTCGAGAAGGGCACTTTGCTGCCACATCCAACTACGGAAATTGCGTGCTGTTCGATGGTCATGGCATTCATCGTGGCGGCATGGTCAATAAGGGCGAGCGGCGCTGTATCTTTGTATTGCTGGCAGAGGTTTGAGAACTGACGGAGAACACCTCCTCCATCGGAGGATTCAACCGACCTTAGCCCGCCGCAGCTTGCTCGGCCGGTTTAGATAATCGGCGGCCTGTTTTTCAGTGAAGAATGCCGATTGTTTGCGCAAGATGCTGTCCTTGCGCACAAGTGCTAGATCGATCTGCGCCAAGGCGCCGTCGAGCACGCGCGTATGTCCTTCGAGAACGTCGTAGACCGCGAACCCGGCTTCATCGCAAAAACGCACGATCTCAGCAAACTCCGGAATCCCCTGCCTCATGGGCAACATAGAGGTCTCCACAATCAAAAGGTCGATTGCGGAAATTCGATCACCTAATCCTTTCAAGACTTCGATTTCGGCGCCCTGCGTATCGATCTTGAGCAATACGGGATGTTCCAGCTTTTCCGGCAACAACGAATCCAGCCGTCTGATCGGCGTCAGCCGCGCTTCGCCATCCAGCGCCTTGCCTTCAACCTGCGCGAACAAACTTGACCCTGAAATGTCATCATGAACATTGAAGGTGACCTCACCATTGGTGGCGCCAGCGGCCACAAGAAAATATTCGGCATTCAATCGCCCTTTGAGTTCCTCCAGAACGGAGCGACATTCCGCAACAGGCTCGACCAGAAAATATTTCGCGTCCGGAAATGCATCATAGATCGGCGGCGTTCCGAAAGCGACTCCGACATCGATCACAGTCTTGCATTCGAAACCCAAGGAGCGAAGGTGCGCGAAGAAAAGCGCGAAACTTCGGGTCGGCGCATTGTTTCGCATCAGGCGAACGCCGAACGGCGCAATAGCACGGTTGATGCCACGAAGGGCAGCCGAAATAAAGGTCTTCATGACCCCCTCAACTCAATCAAAATGATGCACTTACAACGAGTTAGAACCGATTCACATTGCAGCATCAAGCTCGGTTTGGTAGAGGAGGTCCAGAGGCTCGTCAAGCGAGCGGCTCCTCCGGCGAGACTCCAGCAATGAAAACGATGGTAACCGGCAGCAGCGGCTTTATCGGCCAAGCATTGGTGAGAAGGCTGAGACAGGAACAGTTCGAAGTCTTTGGTCTCGACAACAGGCATTCCGCCGCAACAGATCATGTATACGACATTCTGGACGCGGAACGTCTAAAGGAAGTCGTTCAGAAACTTTCGCCGGATTTTCTCGTGCATCTCGCCGCACGGACTGATCTGGACGAGAAGCACGACCTTGCAGGCTATGCAACCAATATCGATGGCGTGAAGAACCTCATTGACGCCGTACGTCTCACGCCATCAATAAAACGGGCGATCTGGACATCATCACAACTGGTGTGCCGCGTGGGGTACGTTCCCCACAGCGACACCGATTACAACGCCGATACTCTTTACGGGCAAAGCAAGATGCGCACGGAACAGATCGTGCGCGCCGACAACGGAGCCGACCGTGACTGGATCTTGGTTCGGCCCACGACGGTTTGGGGCCCAGGAATGAGCGCCCACTACCAACGCTTCCTACGAATGATTCAGCGCGGCCACTATTTTCATGTCGGCACGAAGCCACTATGGAAGTCATACAGTTACATTGAGAACATCGCGCATCAGTATATCCAGATGCTCCGCGCTCCGACGGACGCCGTCCATGGGAAGACTTTCTATCTCGCGGACTATGAACCGCTCGATCTGCTGACTTGGGGCGACTCCTTCCAGCGTGCGTTCAAGGCGAGGAGAATACCACATATTCCGTTGACAGTAGCACGAGCGCTCGCGCTTTGCGGCGACGCGGCAAACGCCGCAGGACTCAACCAAGTTCCTTTCAACTCGTTTCGTTTAAACAACGTACTTACACAGTATACATTTAACATGAGGCCAACTGCTGCGGTCTGCGGTCCACTGCCTTATACGATTGAGCAAGGGGTGACCGAAACGGCAGCTTGGCTTGAGCAGTTGTAGTTCTCGTGGCCTCCTCGATCCCGTTTAGGATACGTTTGACTCGGAGCGCGCATCCACGGCAATCAGGGTTGAACGTCCCCGCTTGATGATTGTGAAGTCAACTGCCAAGCCAACGATAAGAATCGAAACCAACACCAAAGCCGAGTTGGCAATACCGAGCGGTGCCTGTAACGGGCTAAGCGCTATGCTCGAAAATATGAAAGTGAGGATCAATGGCGGCGTTGCAAGCGTTGACACTCGGCTGCCCCGAAAGCTCAAACCTGCAACGAGCCCCCAAAGCATAATATAGATCATTGCGCCCGACGCTCCAAAGTCGATATAGGCGGCTCCCCACACCGATGGGAAGAAACCATAAATCTCCGCCGACCTCAGTTGGCTGCTCATTAATGAGAGGATCTGGTTGTCTGGCAAGAATACCCGCAATAGCGGCGACAGAATGCCAACCTCGTAAACACCCCAGACGGGGGTCAAATTCTCTCGCGCCTGCCATACCGCATCCAGTGTGCGAACGCCGTGCGTGAGGTAGAAGTAATTGCTCAGGATACTTCTCATCGAATTCTCTGGAATGAACTGGGATTCGACCGCCGACAAGACATAGCTCCGTGGCTGGGCGTGCCACGCGTCCCGCATGACAGCCGCGAACATCGCAAAATCGGTTCGTCCTCCACGCAATTCGATCGGCAGCGTGACGGCCGCCTTCCTCGTTTCGATCATCCTGCTGAGATTCTCGGCTCCCATCGATGTCTCGGGACCACCCTTCCCGGCAGTCGCGATTATTCCTTCGAGTGCAGCCAACTGTTGTCGGAGCTTCTTCTCCTGGTCCAGGCTGGCGCTCCCAAGTTGTCGTAAAATTTCCTCGCGACGCTCATTTGCCTTATTGACCGCACGAGATGCCTGCTCGTTAACACGCGAACGCAGTTCCTCAACAAGACCGCTCATATCGGTGCAGAAACTCTGCCTCGCCGACCACATTGCATTCGCATAGAACATAAACAGAATTGCGAACAAAACCGTCTTGATGAAGAGATGGTGCCCCCGCGGCAGAAAAGATCGCCCCTGGACCAAGCGAACCAAGCCAACCGAGATGATCAGAGCAATCACAAGCAGGATCGGCATACGGCCGGAATAGAGCAGCGCATAACCCACGGGGGAGAAAATCGACAACTGTGCTAGCGTCGCAGGCCATCCCTGAATTTCTTCCCCTCTGAGGAGAAACAGCGCAAGAGAAGCATACCCGAAAGAAAAAATCACATACCCTAAGTAAATAAGAACCGTTCTCTTGATCTCGATATAGTCAACCAATTCTGGTGCACATCGTAGCAATGCTGCGTATCCGCTGTTGTTGATTCCGCTCAGCACCGTCCGATCAAGAGCAATCATTGCGATCCCCGCGAGTCCGAACAGCGATGCGATAACAACCGTACGATTCAAAGTTGTCCGGGAAGGCAACGGTAGCGGCTTCCGACGCGCGATCCATGCGTCAAAAGTCATCGCACCCACCTGATATGCCGCACAAAATAAAGCGACGCCGAATCCGACAATGATCAGAACAGGCCACGACGGTTGCGAAAAGTAGTCAATCGGGCCAAGGGCTACTGCTAGTAATATTATGAGCCACGCTAACGGCATCAGCAGCGCCGGCGACAGGAGAGAAGTCTTGTTCAATGGACTGGACACCTTTTAGCGGCTGCTGACTGCGCCAGGACTGACCACGAATCTCCTGATTCGCGACGCCGTAAACGACCCGGCCGAATGAATGTTAGTTATACCGCGCATGCGTATCATTCGAAATCGCGGCCGTCTCGGTGGGCCGGCCGCTGTAGTTCCGGGTACGATCGCGCGCAACCACACCTAGAGAAAGGAACAGGATCGCACTCGCAAACGCGCCGGATAAAGCGGCACCAGCTAACCCAAATATCGGTACCAGAACGATGTTAGAGACTACTGTTACGGCTGCGGCACTTATGTTGCACAATAGCAACACCTTATCGGAATGGGCGGCATAGAGTGCATATGACGGAACGTCAGCGAGCATGCGCAGGAAAAGTCCCGGCAGCATGAGATAAAATACGCCGATAAACTCGGCATAGTCTCGCAAACCGAACAAGCGAAGAAGCGGTCCCATCGTCAATCCCGCGACAACTACCAGCCCTCCGGCAACGATCAGCATCGATACTAGAAACAATACGACGATTCTTCGATAAGCATCCGCGCCGACAGCGTGTCCTGAAATAATCCGGGGCAGGAACTGATGAGAAATAGAAGTACCCAGTGATAGGATCCCGATCAGAATCGTCGAATAGAAAGTATAGATCCCAAGTTCGTGTCGGCCAACAAACCCGTCGATGAAAAATCGATCGATATAAGACAGCATAAGTGCACTCACCGCCGTCAACATGAACGGCCGCGCTGTGCGCAATCCCGCCTGGATCCAGCCGAGATCCGGTCGATAGCAACGAAGGTTCCGCCAGGGAAGATCAAGCAAGCACAGCGCTGAATAGACGACCGCGAGCAGTCCACCACCAGCCCACCAGATCAGTACCATTTCCAAAGAACGCGTTGAAGGCTCCAAATACATCAGAAGGCCTAACGCAAAGACCCATATTCCTCCCCGGAGAAATCCAGCGATATAGGCGTGGACAACGCGTGAGGTAATAATGAGAATGCGCATGGCCTCCAGCGAGGCATTCTCTGTCACCAAGACCAACAAGAACAAAAACAGAATCTTCTTGGGTAACAGCCCCATCAGTGCCGCGACCACCGCTACGATCGAAATGACTGCGAAGGAAGCGGAGGCCAGCACGATCTGATCGGCAATGATCTGGACGCGCTTGGCGGGGGAAGCCGGCACCAACTCGCGCAATGTATACGAGTAAAATTCAAGCCCCAGGACAAACAGGCCGAACGCAAGCATGGCTGTAATCAGCCCGTATTCACCCATATCGGAGGGCGACAACATCCGCGCTAGCAAGATCGACAACAGAAACCGGCTGGCAAGGGTTGCACCGCGTAACACCATGGCGACACCCGCGGTGAGCACGGTTGGTCGCCTTAAAAAACTGAGCAAACGAACACGCATCAGAACCTTCCCGGCGCGTCAGCGCGTTTTTATCCCAACGCTCGGAAATGAGCGCTCCATTAGGAGCGGGCTCAAGTCCAACCAGCTGATTGTATGAAACCAAACAGCAGACAGCATCGAGAGGCTACAGTCGGCGCCGAATACTAGCCATAAGGCGGTTTAGGTTTCAGAAACCGCGGCAAATAGCGATTGAGCGAACGTACCAGTGGTTGGACTTTGTCGCGGTGGGCTTGGTTCGACCGATCGAACTTGCGCCAGGTGAAGTAGTCGCCCTCCACGCTTGCGGCCACAAGATGCCGTATCATTTCCCGTCGGGCTGCGGAAAGATCGGGCGGAGGAGACCACTGCGCGATACGTTCGGCAACGTCATCGATCTCCCTGAAACTTCGTACATGCAGATAGTGCCTTTCATCGGCGTAGTAAGGTTCGGTCACCACCGAGCACAGTCCAGCGATGGCTGCCTGAAAGCCTATCGTGCCGGTGAATGTGATCGATACAGCACATTGCCCGATCAGAACCCCCGCCGGAACGTCATATGGCACCAATGTTACAGACGGCAATTTTGACAACCGCTGCATGAGTCCCCGCTGGCGGAAACCGAACTGCAGCGGATGATCCTTTACATAGATATGATAACCCGCTCCGCCGAGAACTTCGCAATAGCGAACGATAACATTATCATGTTGCAGCATATCCTGGGAGTTCAGCCAATAATCCATCGATGCTTCAGGAAACAACTGCAATCCAAGAAATACCCGACGATCTCGGGGCACATCACGCATCCGCGCTTCCCAAGCCGGATTCATAAAGGAAAGAACTGCCACATCCCGAAGTCGGGGTTTATGCCTTAGACTTTTAAGCGCATCGATGTAATGAATGTTAAGAGGGTCGCGGCGCAGGAAACGCAATGCATTGAAATACGCTCCGCGCAACGCGAAGTACGCATAAATACGCCAGAAGCGCGACAATGAGAATTTCTTCGTGTCGCTAACATATGTGGGCGCAAAGTCTGCGTGACAGAGAGTTGTGGTTGCGGCCTCCATGGCTTGACTGGTCGGCTCTTTCAGAGGGATAATTTTCCCGCGACGGAGAAACATCACCTGGTCCGGAATGATCGATGTCGTCATTTCGATGAAATCAATCTCGCGCTTACGCGCAACACGTTCCATAACGTCCATTACGTAGCGATCCATCGTAAACGTCAGAACCAGCCTCGGATCGAGGTGGTCGAACGCCTTCTCGATGGCAAGCGCCATACCGCCAATCATCTTGATGGCCAATCCCGGATCGAGGCTTCTCAGGGATCTACAACGCAGAATGATCTCTGCGCATCCGTCATCGCCGAACCGCGCCCTGGCAGCCGCCACTGCTTCCCCTGTCCGCTGGAAATGATAGAAATCATCCACGAGGGACCAGTCGCCATCCCCCCGTATATCGCTCAACACAGAGACGTTCGCAAATTCCATTTGCGAAGCCAGATAAGTCCACCACGGCGCCGTGTTGTGGATCGCAAAAAATATGGCGTTAGGCATTGGTGCAGGCGTCAATTCCGCTCGCCCGAGAGAAACGGACTACTGGGTAGATTAATGCATCGTGTAAACATATCCTCGGCCACGGGCAGCGGCGCGCGGGGACAATCACTATACATCGGCAACAAATGCAGCGGGGTCCATAACGGACGCGCCTGGATGCCGTTGGCGTGTAGCATCGACAACAGCGCGTCACGCTCGTCCGAGAATTCGCGATCGAGCACAAGCGTGTTCAGCCAATAGTTGCTGGCTGCACCACCCGGCTCTCGGAAAATGCGGGCGCCAGAAACATTTTCGAATACCTGCATATATCGAGTCGCCAAGGCGCGCTTGGCTGCGACCATCTCCGGCAACCGCTCAACTTGGCCACATCCCAAGGCCGCATTGATGTTGGGTAGCCGATAATTATACCCCACCTCATCATGCTCGAATGCCCACTGGTGCGCGATCTTTGCCGTCGTCGTGAGATGGCGGGCACGCCGGGCATACTGATCGTCTGCCGTCAGGATCATACCACCGCCACCAGTCGTAATGATCTTGTTGCCATTGAAGCTCAGAACTGCGGAGTGGCCAAACGTTCCGCACGCTTGACCCTTCCAGGTCGAGCCGAGCGACTCCGTCGCATCTTCAATGAAGATGAGATCATATTTGGCCAACAGCGCTTGCAGTTGAGGGACGTCGACAGGGTGACCAAAAACATGAACGGGAACGACGGCGCGGATGCGTCTACCAGTTTGCCGATTGAACAACTGTCCATCGCGCCGCTCGCTAACCTGTTGCAGGTGTTCGTCCAGTGCGACGGGATCAAGCCCCATTGTCATCCACGTCGAATCGACGAAATGAGGTACCGCTCCCGCATGGCTAACGGCATTGGCTGTTGCCACGAAGGTAATCGACGGCACGATGACTTCGTCGCCCGGCCTCACGCCCTCCAGCACCAGAGCCGCGTGGAGGGCCGTGGTGCCGTTAACCACCGCGACCGCATGTGGAACACCAACGGCAGAAGCGACCATCTCCTCGAAAAGCGTAACGTATCGACCGGCGGAAGATACCCAACCGGTGTCGACGCAATCCATGACAAGCTCGCGCTCCCGCGCCCCGAAACGCGGTTCATGCAACGCAACGGGTCGCTTGGCTGACGAAAGAGCAAGATCGACTGCTTCAAGTATTGAAGACAGAAAACACGCCTCTACCGCAGGCCCGGCTTGCGCTGAAATCGCCATTCTCCCAACTCACAAGGTATAAGCAGACGTACGATAACGCGACAGGTTGACGGGATCCCTGAACCAAGGAACAGTTTTCTCGATGCCGCGGCGAAATCCGTCGAGGCCAGCAAATTGCGGCGTCCAACTCAACAGTTTTTGAGCCTTGGTATTGCTGGCGAAAAGTCGGTCAACCTCGCTTCGCGCTGGACGCTGCCGACTCTGATCCAGCTCAATCTGGATCTCCACGCCCATTATTTCCGCGATCAGTTCTGCGGTATTACCGATCGATACCTCAAAGCCGCTGCCAAGGTTCACAACCTCACCAATCGCCGCCCTCTGCTCATCCGCTGCAATGAAGCCGGCAACCGTGTCCGATACAAAACTGAAATCCCTTGTCGGCTCAGTGCTCCCGAGCCTGATCACGCGCGCACCGCCGGCGATCTGGGTAATAATGGCCGGAATCACTGCACGGGCTGACTGACGCGGCCCATAGGTATTGAAGGGCCGCACCACGGTCACAGGCGTACCGAACGAACGTTCAAACGAAAGCGCAATCTGGTCAGCGCCGATCTTGCTAGCAGAGTAGGGAGATTGTCCTTGCAGCGGATGCCCCTCCGTGATGGGCACAAATTGCGCCGTACCATAAACCTCACTAGTTGATGTGTGAACCACATGCGCCACCCCCAGATCGCGCGCCGCCTGCACGACGTTCAATGTCCCGCGAATGTTGGTGTCAACGTAGGTATCCGGAGAATGATACGAATACGGAATTGCGATAAGCGCAGCCAGATGAAACACGGCATCGCAACCCTTCATCGCGTCTCGAACGCCGTTCGGATCTCGAATGTCACCGGCGAAAACATCAAGCGCGTCGCGGATATAGCGGGGCGACATATCGAGCCAACCACGGGAACCCATACTGTTGTAGTGTACAAAAGCGCGAACCGTCAGGTTGCGCCGAACGAGTTCTTCGACCAAATGAGATCCGATGAAGCCGGCCGCCCCCGTTACCAGTACCTTCCGTGATGTCATTTTTCCGATCAGCCTCTTGGTGGCGTTTTGAACACAGCCCGCTTTTAATCAGTGTCGTGGTCGGGCACTAGCCTGCACCACCGCGAAATTTACTCGCCATTAATGGATCCGATCGTTGACACGGACGCCGCCAAAACTCCGAAGACGCCGCCCTGTGCAAGTTAACAAGCTGATACTTATCATGAATACTCCAATGTCGAGATGCCACACCCGTACGCCGTTTCTGACCCCCCCCTGAATCCGGTTCAGCTTGCACGCCCAAGTAGCTGGCTTTATACTTGAGCGATTCTCTGAAATTCAGTCCATAGCCAAATGACCCGAATGTCCGTCGTCAGATAATTTGAGACTGATCAGACATTTCTAGAAGAGAGGCTCTGGTTCATCTGTGGTTAGAGTTTAAGCGGCCTGCAGCTGATGCTGCAAGCGACGGTTTGCGATGGTGTCGCGCTTGATGCGGTGTCGTTCGGCGAGGATTGTCTCAGCCCTGCCGAAGTAGACGTCGGCAGGTGTAACGTTGCCGATGCTCTCGTGGTAGCGGTCATGATTATAGTGTTCGACGAACGCGGCGACCTGACGTTTGAGGTCGTCCGGTAAATAGTAGTTCTCAAGCAGGATGCGGTTCTTCAACGTTTGATGCCAACGCTCGATCTTGCCCTGAGTCTGAGGATGATACGGCGCTCCGCGCACATGCTGCATGTCCTTGGCCCTGAGCCACGTGGCCAGATCATCCGCGACGTAACTCGAACCATTGTCGCTGAGAAGCCGGGGCCGCTGCCTGACGCTGACGTGATCCAGACCAGAGGCGGCCAGTGCCTGATCGAGCGTAGCCGTGACGTCGGAGGCACACATCGTGGGACCTAACCTCCAGGCGACGATGTAGCGCGAGAAGTCGTCGAGCACCGTCGATAGATAGTACCAGCCCCAGCCGGTGATCTTCAGGTAGGTGAAGTCGGTCTGCCAGAGCTGGTTGGCGGCGGTGGTCTTGTCCTTGAACTCGTTCGCCGCCTTGATCACTACATAGGCCGGACTGGTGATGAGGTCGTGCGCCTTCAGCAGCCGATAGACCGAAGCCTCCGAGACAAAGTACTTTCTCTCGTCGGTAAACCGCACGGCGAGCTCTCGCGGCGATAGTTCCGGAAGCTCCAATGCCAGGTCGATGATCTGGCCGCGGACGTCATCCGGGATACGATTCCAGACCCGATCCGGTCGAGAGCGGTGATCTGCCAGGGCCTCAATGCCGCCCGCGCGGTAGCGATCGTACCATCTATAAAACGTGGCGCGGGGGATGCCGAGCTTGTCCAGCGTGCGTTTGGCCGGCAAATGCGACTGCTCCACCAACGCGATGATCTCGGCTTTCTCGGACGCAGGATACCTCATGCCTCGTTCTCCCCATCCCCGTTCATGCTTTTTTTTAGCAGACGGTTCTCCAGGGTGAGATCGGCGACGACTTCCTTCAACGCCGAGGCTTCCCGACGAAGATCTTTCACCTCGCCAGAGGTTGCGGCACGTGCCGTGTCGCCCGCCAACCGGCGCTTGCCGGCTTCCAGGAACTCCTTGGACCAACCGTAATACATCGAGGCGGCGATGCCTTCGCGGCGGCAAAGCTCGGAGATGTTCTCCTCGCCGCGCAGTCCTTCCAGCACGATACGGATCTTCTCCTCCGCCGAATAATGCCGGCGCGTCTGCCGTCGGATGTCCTTCAGCACCTGTTCTGCCGGCGCTTTGCCTGGTCCGGATTTCTGCTTCATCTTCGCTCCTTGCGGCTACGATGAACCAGAAATCCTCCCTTCGGAAAGTCCCTCAATTTGTCTCATGCGTGCTGACGGCGAACAGGCCCCATTACGACTATGGCGAAGGCTATTTCTATCAAAGCTTGGCAGAGCTCGGCGTGAGCGGTCTTCGCTCCACAGAAGCTCGATTAAAGGCCTATCGGCTACTCGATCATATACGCGACAAGACCGTTCTCGACATCGGCTGCAATGCCGGATTTTTATCCGTCAGCCTTGCCAAGGCTGCTCAGCATGTTACTGGACTTGATATAAATCCATTCCTGTCTGCATTGGCCCGAACTGCGGCCCAGGCTCTCGGCCGCACCAACACGGAGTTTCTCGCCACTGGATTTGAAGACGCTCCTTTGCGCGGTCCGTACGATGTTGTGATGTCCCTCGCCAACCATTCGACTTTTGATGGCCAGACCCGTTACGATCTGCAATCCTATTTCGATCGCTGCATTTCATTATTGAAGCCGGACGGCTTGTTCATCTTTGAGTCCCATACACCTTCTTTCGAGGGAGAGGGAATCACCCAGGTTTGCGAGATGATCTCTCAGCGGCTAAACGTGAAGCAGCGAGATATCTGCAACTACGGAACCTACCTTGACAGGGGACGGACTTTCATAATTGCGGAACATTCGAAGCTGTAACAAACTTACATCCGCAATGGATAACTCCACGAAGCCGCACGAAGGTCCATTTGTTTCCAGACGCATCATCCCACCAAACAAGGGTCTGAGGCCGGAACGACAAGCATATTCGTGCGCCGGATCCAATGAGGATCGTCACGAACGATTTCAACTTTCGATCCTCAAAGAATGACTTTCCGATTCCTGATCAACCCAATCAAAGAGAAGCGGTACGTGCTCAGGGATAGCTGGATCAGCGCGGCGCACCGATCCCGAACGGCGGATCACCTCGCCGTTCTGATGGCTATATCGCTGCCGTGGTCCACCACGATCTTTGGTGTGTTTACGGTGCTGTGGCTGATCATGCTCCTGACCGTGATCGACGCCCGGCAATTCCGGTTTCAGTTTCGACGACCGGCCTACTGGCTGCCCGTTGCATTGTTCTGTCTCGCCGCGATCGGAATGCTGTGGGCCGACGCCCCATGGGCCGCCCGGATTCACGCCGCCGGGTCGGTGGTCAAGCTGCTCGCCATTCCGCTTCTGATGCACCAGTTCGAGCGCTCCGGGAAGGGCCTCGCCGTCTTTCTCGCGTTCCTTGGATCATGCACGGTTCTGCTTGCCCTGTCGTGGCTAAGCTGGTTCGAGCCGCGGGTCATTCCGGCACACGACAAAATTCCCGGCGTTCCCGTCAAGAACTGGATCACGCAGGGCGTGGAGTTCGTCCTGTGCATCTTTGGCAGCGCCGCGCTCGCGATCGTGATATGGCGAAGGCAAAGGCGTTATGCGGCGGCCGGGCTCGTTCTGCTTGGCGCTGCGTTTTTCCTCAACATGGCCCTGGTCGCATCGTCGCGCACCGCCCTCGTCTCGCTTCCCATCCTGCTGCTGATTTCGACGTTTCGCTATATGAAATGGCGCGAGGCGCTGATCTTATATACGGCCATAGCGATCACCGCGGCGCTCACCTGGTTCTTGGCTCCCAACCTGCAGGAGCGCATCGCCAGCATTCAGCAGCAATACGCGTCAAGCCAAAGCCAGCAGACCTCGGTCGGCCTCCGCCTTGAATACTGGACGAAATCACTCAGATTCATCCGCAACGCGCCGCTGGCCGGACATGGCACGGGCTCGATCCGAAGCCTGTTCGAGCGCGAGGCTGGTGGCGAAGCGGTGACGGACAACCAGATCGTCGCCAATCCGCACAACCAGACGCTCTATTTCGCGCTCGAATGGGGCGTGATCGGGGTGATTTTGCTCTATGCGATGTGGCTCAGCCACTTCCTCATGTTCATCGACATGCGCTGGATCTCCTGGCTCGGAATCATCGTGGTCAGCCAGAACGTCCTGGGCTCCCTCTTCAATTCACATCTCTCCGACTACGTCGAAGGCTGGATTTACGTCATGGGCGTCGGGGTGGCCGGCGGCATGGTTTCGAGGGTCAGAAAGCCGCCGCCGGTCGCCGGGCCGGCATCATAGCCTGACTGAAATCGAAGCCTTCAATAGCGTTTTCGAGCGAAGCATGTCCTCGGGCTTGACCCGAGGATGGTGATGACCTGTTCGCGTGAAGAAAACGCGTCAAAACAACAATCCGGAGCATTGCTTCCGATTCAATCAGAAGCAAAGCTCTAGAGCCATTTTGGATTGAGATTACGCATAACCGGCGTGATTGAAGAAGTTGATGCATTGGTCTGGAGAGAAGAGATCGAGGATAGAACCGATCCTGTTCCAGAGTGCGGGGATCGATCGCTCGGCGGCCTTTCGCAGATGGGCCTTGAGCTTTGCGAACGCCATCTCGATCGGGTTGAGGTCGGGCGAGTACGGCGGCAGATAGCGCAACTGCGCGCCAGCGGCCTCGATGATTTGTCGAACATCGTCGTTCTTGTGGGCGGGCAGATTGTCCATCACCACGATGTCGCCTGGCTTCAGGGTCGGGACCAGGCATCGTTGCAGGTAGACGCGAAAGATCTCGCCATTCATCGGCTCGTTGATGACAAAGGGAGCGGTGATAGCGTCGTGGCGCAGTGCCGCGACGAAGGTGGTGATCTTCCAGTGACCGTGTGGAATCTTGCCGACCAGGCGTTGGCCACGGCGGCAGCGGCCACGCAATCGCGCCATGTTGGTCGAGGTGCCGGTCTCATCGATGAAGACGAGGCGGGCTGGATCAAGCAGCCCTTGTTGCGCTTTCCAGACCTCGCGGGCCATCGCCACGTCGGGCCGATCCTGCTCGGTCGCGTAAACGCTTTTTTTTGAAGCTGATGCCGCGCCGGTCGTAGAAGCTCCACACCGTTGCCACGCTGACCGTAATGCCGCGCTCGCGCAGCAGGACCCGGACTTCTTCAAGCGTGATATCCGACTGTGCCCCAATCAGGTCGAGCAGCCACGCGGCATGCGGCTCAAGAACCGCGCGACGATGACCGCGAAGGCCGCTCGGCGCCGTTCGTCCGTCAAGCCGCCACTGACGGACCCATTTGATCGCGCTGCTGGCACTCACCGAAAAAACCTTGGCCGCCGAGGTTGCCGAAAGCCCGCCCGCAACCGCACCAATCACCCGCTCGCGCAAATCAGACGAATAGGCCCGTGTCATCGCTGCCTCCGAATCAAGACAGCCAAACCCTGGCCCAGAAAAACCCCTCCGTGAATCCTCAAACGAGTCAGATCAACCCAAAAAGACTCTAGGTCACGAACCCATAAACGGGATTCCGTTTGGACGGGATGCGTGATTCAATCTCCAGAGGTGGGAGGATTGAATGGCACGTTTTGATCTGACGGATTTTGAATGGTCTGTGATCCAGCCGCTGTTGCCGAACAAGTCGCGCGGCGTTGCACGGGTGGATGATCGGCGGGTGCTGAACGGGATTTTCTGGCGGCTGCGCACCGGTGCGCCGTGGGCGGACATTCCAGCGCGCTACGGCCCGCACACCACTTGCGTGAACCGCTTCAACCGGTGGCGCAAGGCAGGCGTGTGGGATCGCATTCTGTCGGCTGTTTCAAAGGCTTACGATGGCGACATCCAAATGATCGATTCGTCGTCGATCCGCGTGCATCAACATGCGGCCAACGGTCAAAAAAACAGACGCGATCCCGTTGCATGGGTCGCTCGCGCGGCGGGCTGACCACCAAAATCCACGCGCTGGTGGATGCCTGCGGCCTGCCGATCGTCCTCAAGATCACCGAAGGCCAGGCCCATGACGGGCGTAGCGCGCAGGACATGATCGACACCGTCGAACGCGGCGACGTGCTGCTGGCCGACCGGGCCTACGACTCCAACGCCCTGCGTCAAACGCTGGCCGCGCGCGGCGCGAGAGCCAATGTGAAGCCGATGCCAAATCGCGTTGCGGCCTTGCAATTCAACAGACGGCTCTATCGCAAGCGCAATCTGGTCGAACGCTTCTTCAACAAAATCAAGCACTATCGCGCCGTC
Organism: Nitrobacter winogradskyi Nb-255; assembly: GCF_000012725.1. Taxonomy (NCBI): domain Bacteria; kingdom Pseudomonadati; phylum Pseudomonadota; class Alphaproteobacteria; order Hyphomicrobiales; family Nitrobacteraceae; genus Nitrobacter; species Nitrobacter winogradskyi. The sequence continues at coordinate 2,635,540 of NC_007406.1, forward strand.
GCCACCAGATATGACAAACGTGACGACAACTTCCTCACCTCCATCAAGCTCGCCTCAATCCGCATCTGGTTGCGATTTAATGAGTCGATGACCTAGATCACGATGGTTTTGGATCGATTCGGTCCAAAACCATAAACGTGATCGATTCTAGTATTTTGAGACGCGGGATGCGGGCGGAAAACCGCTACACACTTTTCCTCATCCCGCTCCAGGTTCACGCCACCACCGCTTTCAACATCGGCGCCGCCTCACGCCCCTTGAGCACCTCCATCGCCGCAGCGACGCCGCCCGCGCGATACGGCACCTCGGCGAGGTCGAGACTCATCTCGATCCCTGCGAGAGCCCCCATCAGCATCAGGTCGTTCTGATGACCGAGATGACCAATGCGGAAAGCCTTGCCCTTGATCTTGTTGAGACCCGCGCCGAGCGACATGTCGAAGTTGTCGAGCACCACCTTGCGGAAGGCGTCTGAATCGTAGCCGTCGGGCAGCATCACGGCGGTCAGCGCCGGCGAATAGGCGTGCGGATCCTGACAGACGAGTTCCAGCCCCCACTCCTTCACGGCGGCCCGCGTCGCGGCGCCGTGACGCTTGTGGCGGGCCCATACGTTCTCCAGACCTTCCTCCTCCATCATGGCGATCGCGACCTTCAGTCCGTAAAGGAGGTTGGTCGCCGGCGTGTAGGGAAACGAGCCCTGCTCGTTATTGGCGATCACCTGATGCCAGTCCCAATAATACCGCGTCGAGGTGTTGGCCTTTGAGGCCGCCAGCGCTTTTTCAGACACCGCGTTAAAACCGAGACCCGCCGGCAACATCATGCCCTTCTGGGAGCCTGAGATCGACACGTCGATACCCCAGGCATCGTGCTCGTATTCCATCGCGCCGAGGCCAGAGATGGTGTCGACCAGAAGCAGCGCCGGATGCTTGTTGCGGTCGAGGATTTTGCGAACCTCGAGGGGATGGGTGACGCAACTTGTTGATGTCTCGTTATGCACGATCATCACGGCCTTGATCTTGTGCTCCCGGTCGGCCTTGAGCCGCTCATCGATCAGGTCCAGGGGAGCGCCGCGCCTCCAGTCGGTCGGAAGCACGTCGACATCGAGATTGAACCTCTTGGCCATGGCGAGCCATAGCGTCGCGAACTGGCCGGTCTCCGCCGTCAGCACTTTATCCCCCGGCGACAGCGTATTGACGATCGCGGCTTCCCAGGCCCCGGTGCCCGAGGACGGATAGATGATGACCGGTTGCTTGGTGCGGAAAATCCGCTTGATGTCGGCCAGCACCTCATGGCCCAGCACCGCGAATTCCGGACCGCGATGATCGAGGACCGGCATGTCGATGGCGCGCAGCACGCGGTCAGGCACGTTGGTGGGGCCTGGAATTTGAAGAGTATGTCGTCCTGTGTGCAGCGTCATCGGGGAGCGTCCTTTCCGGGAATGGGTCAATTGCAGGTCGAATACCATTATCCGGGGGCGTTGTCCCGCGCCCGCATATCCCCGCCAGTCGTCAGGAATGCGGGCCGAATGCCTGCCAGGCCGCCAACAGGGAACGCCCCGGTTCGATCGCCCCGCCCGCCGCATCGAGCCCGCCTGAGAGCACTTTTGTTCCTCAACCCGTATGGGGGATTGGCCGATAAGCCATTGACAGCGGCCGAGGTCCGCCCGAACATGAAACCATACCGACAATTCCCGTTCTATCTGCATGCAGGACGCGTTTCGCGGACGCTCCGTCCGCAGCACAGGAGACAGGTTCGATGATGACTTTCAGGATTCCGCTGGCGGGCGTTCTGGCAGCCGCCGTGGTTTCGGTGGCCATCTCGGCGTCCGCGGCGGCTGGGTCACGCCACCACAAGCACTACCACACCCAGCATTCGCCCGAGACCGACATCTACCTCCACAATTACGGGCCCGCGGTGACGCCGGATCAACCCTTCGCCTATTATGACGGACCGGTCCGCGTGCGCTGCAAGCAGAGCGCCGCCGCATACCGAGGACAGGATGGCCGCCCGCATCCCTGCAACTGACGGCCTCGTGGGAGAAAACGCTCACCGCGAACAGGCGCGCCGATCGGCGAAAGCCGTGCATGGCGCGTGGCGCGATCGCAAGCCTCCGCATAGGATGGGTTCACGAACGAAAGAGCCTTCGAGGCACGCTTATGGATAAACCGGACAATGGTAAGTCGGACCATGATAAATCGGACAACGGATACGACTACAAGCGCTATCGAGACCTTCTGGCCGAGGCGACGGATGAATCAAAGCGGCTGGAACTCATCAACCTCCTGATCAAGGAAGGCGCACGGGATCAACTCATGCGCGAGCGGATCAGGCGGCTCGGCCTGACAAAGCTGGTGGATCGGTCGTGGAATCGGGACTAGTGTAGTGGTTCAGAAGTTCGCTTCATTATCCCATCGAGTCCGTCAAGCGAACTTCTGAACCTAAACCACACTGGAATCATAAAATTGCTGGTGTCCCTTTGATTCCGAAGTTCGCATCAAAGGTCGCGGCAAGGGTGTGCGAACTTCGGAATCGGGACACTAGCGAGAATGATGCCAGCCTACGACGACCAGAACATTTTCGCGAAGATTCTGCGCGGCGAACTGCCGTGCTTCAAAGTTTACGAGAATGCGCATACCTTCGCGTTTCTCGACATCATGCCGCGCACGCCGGGCCACACGCTGGTGATCCCGAAGGCCCCTGCCCGCGGAATCCTCGACATTTCGGCGGATGATCTGGCGGAAGTCGCGCGAACCAGCAAGACGATCGCAGTGGCCGCCATGAAGGCCTTCGACGCCGAAGGCATCATCATCCAGCAGTTCAGCGAAGCCGTCAGCGGACAGGTGGTGTTTCACCTGCATATGCATGTCGTGCCGATGAAATCGGGAGTGGCGCTGCGGCCGCCACAGAGCCGGCAGGAAGACGCCACGGTGCTAGCGGATCACGCAGCCCGGCTGATCGCCGCGCTCGGCTCGTCGCGCGAGCCATAGAGCGCTTTCAAGCGAAGCGGACCCCGGTTCGCACGAAGAAAGCTTTTCCAATCAAGATCATGGCGCCGCTTCTGATTCCATCAGCAGGTGAGCGAAGCATGTCCTCGCATTTGATCCGGGGTACATCCCGCTCCGCTCGAAACGCCACAACGCAACATCGCTCCCGCCGGCGCGGCTTATCCGGCATGGCGGTCGGCCGAAGCGGCGATCGCTCCTCTCCCCGTTTCGCTCTCGTCCTCCGCGATGCGCACCAGTTCCGAGAGACTTTCGACAGCAATGCGCCGGTCGAGCGTCTTGAGCCAGCCGGCTCTTTCCCAGGCGCTCAGAATGCGGCTCGCGGAGTAAAGGGTGGTTCCGGCGATATCGGCGATGTCTTTCCGGCGAAGCGGAAAGCGGATGACGATACCCCGAGCGGTCGCGGTGCCGACCTGACGAGTCAGCCGTAACAGCGCATGAGCCACGCGCCGCTCCGCGCTCTGGGTGGCAAGCTCGCGAACCCTGTGCTGGGCTTCCTGAAGCCGCTGGCCCACGATCCGGATGGCGTTGATGGCGATCTGGGGATGACTGTTCATCAGATCGAGCAAGGCTTTGTCGCTCCAGCTCACCTCGGTCGCGTCCGTCAAGGTATCGGCATCGGCGGGATAGCGCCGATCCGTGAACAGCGAGACCGCACCGAAAGTATCACCGGGTCCGATGAAGCGCAGCACCACCTGTCCGCCGTCGCTGCCGGATTGGGAAATCCTGATCCAGCCATCGACAAGGACATGAGCGCGCACGCGTGTTTCGCCCTGATTGAACACACGGCAATCGCGGGCAAAGGAACGCGGCGCAGCCGATGCAAGAACCTCATCCAGCGCTGTCGCCGGCAAGCCTCGAAAGAGTTCGAGGTTTGAAAGGGCCTGACGAGACAGCGGCGGAATCTTACTCATGCACGGACAGTAATGCGCCGCCGCGTAAAATGACAGTCAATTGCTTTTGCGCAATCCCTGCCGGACTGCCTTGCCGTACAGTCTGAATCTGGAGGCTTCAGGCCGCCCGGAGCATGACCCAACCAAGTTGAAGAGGATCATGCTCTGGAAATTATTGTCTGGTCGCGTCTTCTTCAGGCGAACCGGTATCAACTTCGCTGGAAAACGCTCTCGGCTGCGGGTGCTTCATGGATGATCTCATCGTCGCGCGGGCGCTACATGTCCTTGCCGTGGTCGTCTGGATCGGCGGCGTCTCGATGGCGACAACCGTGGCCTTACCAGCGCTCCGGCGGGGCGATCTCGGACCGGACCGGCTGAAGGCATTCGAGGCGATCGAGCGCCGCTTCATCTGGCAGGCCCGCGCCTCACTCATCATCGTCGGCCTGAGCGGCCTTTACCTGACGTGGCAGCTCGACCTGTGGGACCGGTTCCGGATGCCCGCCTTCTGGTGGATGGACGCCATGGTGGGGCTTTGGCTGCTGTTCGCCTTCGTGCTGTTCGTCGGCGAGCCTCTGATCCTGCGTCGCACCTTCCACCGGCTGGCGACCGAGCAGCCAGACATCGCCTTTGCATGGCTGCACCGGGCGCACTGGGTGCTGCTCGGGCTCGGCCTGGCGACCGTGTTCGCGGCGGTCGCGGGAAGCCATGGCTGGTTGATCTTCTTATAGCGGCACCGTCCGCCATCGTAACGACAGGTCATCCGACCGCGTCGGCGATCTCGCTGATCGCATCAAAGACGCTATCGAGTTCCTGCGGCGTGCTGCAATACGGCGGCATCAGGTAGATCGTGTTGCCGAGCGGCCGGACCAGCAGCCCGCGGCTCAGGAAATGATCGTAAAGGCGCGGCCCGATTCCGGCGAGATAGCCCGCATCATCCGCGACGACATCGAGCGCGGCGATGGTTCCGATCTGACGAACGTTGATAAATCGCCGATCCTCGCGAAAGCGGTCAAGCCCGCTGGTTTGCGCGCGCGCCACGGCGGCGATCCGCTCCATCACCGGCTCGCTTCGCCAGATTTCCAGGTTCGCGCAGGCGGCCGCGCAGGCGATCGGATTGGCGGTGTAGGAACTGGAATGAAAAAAGGTCTTGCCGCGATCCGTCGAATAGTGCGCATCGAAGATACCGGCGCGGCACAGCGTGACCGCCAGCGGCAGCGTGCCGCCGGTCAGGCCCTTGGAGTAACAGGCGATATCGGGCGTCACACCGGCCTGTTCGCAGGCGAAGAGCGTTCCGGTGCGTCCCCACCCCGTCATGACTTCATCGGCGATGAACAGAACGCCGTGAGCCTCGCAGATCCGCTTCATCTCCGCGAGAACCGGGGCCGGATAGATCAGCATGCCGCCGGCGCCGAGGATCAGGGGCTCGACGATCAGCGCCGCGACGCCGCTGTTCCGGCACGCCATCGTGATCGCATCCAGCGTGGCCTGCGCGCGGTCGCTGGAAGGAAAAGGAATCCGCTCCACATCGAACAGCAGCGGATCGTACGGCGCGTTGAAAACGCCCCGTTCACCCACCGACATGCCGCCGATGGTGTCGCCGTGATAGGCCCCTTGCAGCGCGAGAATCCGGCTGCGCCGCTCACCCCGGTTCCGCCAGAAGCCGAGCGCCATTTTCAGCGCGACTTCCACCGAGGTCGAGCCGCTGTCGGAAAAGAAGACGTAATCGAGCCCCGGCGGCGTCATCGCGACGAGTAGGCGCGCCAGTCTTTCAGCTGGTTCGTGAGTGAAGCCGGCAAAGATCACCTGATCGAGACGATCGGTCTGATCCTTGATCGCCTGCACGATACGCGGGTGACGATGTCCATGCGTCACCACCCACCAGGAGGAGATCGCATCGAAAATGCGGCGGCCGTCGGCGGTTTCAAGCCAGGCGCCCTCGCCGCTGGCGATCGGCATCGCCTCCGGCTGCAACGCGTGCTGGGTGAACGGGTGCCAGACGGGAGACGCCAGCTTCATCGGGCGCGCTCCTTGACGAAATCACCGATATCGAAACCGTCGGCAAAAGCCTGACGCAACGTGGCGCGGGTCAACGGCGTGACATAGCTCAACCGCCCAAGACGCTTCACCCTGCCCATATCGATGATGATCCCTTCGGTTTCGACGTTTTCTTCTCCGATGAAGCTGACGCCGAGTATCGCAACGTCGCGCGCGCGCAGCGCCTCGATCGACAACAGGCTGTGATTGATGGTGCCGAGCGCCGTTCGTGCGCAGAGCACCACCGGCAGACGCCACCTCGCCATCAGATCGAGATAGGTGACGTCGCGCGTCAGCGGCACCAGCAAGCCGCCCGCGCCCTCGATCACCAGCGGCCGGTCCGTATGCGGCGCCTCCAGCGCCCGGTGATCGATGGTGACGCCGTCAAGCTCGGCGGCGAGATGCGGCGATACCGGCGTCCGCAACCGGTACGCCTCGGGCCATACGCGCTCGGCCCCGAGGCCCGACAGCCGCATCACGGTTTGTGAGTCGGTTTCCTCGTCCAGTCCCGACTGCACCGGCTTCCAGTAATAACCGTCGAGAGCGCCGGCGAGCGCGGCCGAAAACACCGTCTTGCCGACGCCGGTATCGGTGCCGCTGACGACGATCCGCGCGCTCACGCCGCAAACCGCATGTCTTCCGCCAGCGCCGCGAACAGGTCAGCGACGATGGCCTCATCGACATGGAGCGTCAATGCGATGCGCAATCGCGCCGTGCCTTCGGGAACCGTCGGCGGACGGATCGCCCGTATATCGAAGCCTCTGCGCTGCAACGAGGCCGCCAGATTCACCGCGGCCTGATCAGCGCCGACGATCACCGGAACGATGTGCGAGCCGGATGGCTCGATATGGCAGCACCGGCGCAGTTCGCCGCCGGCAGAACGCACCAGGTGGGCCAGGCGCTCGCGCCGCGCGGAACCGGTGCGGGAAAGTTCGAGCGCGGCGCGCGTCACCGCGGCGGTAAGGGGCGAAGGCGCCGTGGCATAGATGAACGGCCGCGCGCGATTGACCAGAAAATCGCGGATCACCCTCGGCGCGAGAATGAAGCCGCCTGACGTGCCGAGCGCCTTGCCGCAGGTGTGCAGCGTGATGACGTTATCCCGTCCCTCGAACGGCGCGGCCAGTCCCCGCCCCTGCGGACCCAGCACGCCGGTCGCGTGAGCCTCGTCGATCACGACCATCGCCTCATGCCGGTCCGCGACGGCGAAGAGGTCTTGGAGGTTCGGGCTGTCACCATCCATGCTGTAGAGGCTTTCGATCGACAACCAGGGCCGCCCCATGCCGCCGGCCCCGCGCCACCTCACGATCGCAGCGTCGAACGCATCGGCATCGTTATGCCGGGCGCTGACGAATTCAGCGCGACCGCGACGAACGCCGTCATGGACGCTGGCGTGGATCAGCTCATCATGCACGACGAGATCGCCGCGCTGCGGCAGCGTCGAAAAGATGGCGAAGTTGGCGACGTAGCCACCGCCGAAATAAAGCGCAGATTCAGCGCCGAAGAAGACCGCCGCTTCGCGCTCCAGCGCTTCGTGTTCGGGATGATTGCCGCGCAGCAGGCGCGATCCGCCGGAGCCGACCGGCACGCCCCGCGCCAGCGCGTCGGCGGCGGCCTGTCGCAACTCCTCAGATTCGGCCAGACCGAGATAATCGTTCGATGCGAAATCGATCCCTGAGCACCCGCGCAGCGTCCGCAGACGCCCCTTGTCCGCAAGCGCCTGCAGGTCTGTCCTGTAAGTCCCGTGAATCGTCATGTGCCGCGCTTATCTCGCCGGCAACAGCAGCGGCGACGCACTACTCCGCCGGAACATCGTAATCAGCCGCAAATCGCATATCCCGTAGCGGCTGCACCCGCTTCGTCGATGCCTGATAAAGATCGTGCGCCTTGTAGGCCGCGAGTTCCACCTCGCTGTCGAACTCGCCATAGACCACCACGTCGATATCGTTGCCGAGCTGATCGGTTTTCCGGTTTCGCGCGACCTCCAGCCGGCGCGCGTGCGGAATCGTGGTGAGCGGCGACAGGCCGTCGATGATTTTGTCGATATCGCCCTTGTCTTTCGCGGTGAATAAAACGATGTGACGAATCATGGCTGGCCGTGGAACAGAGGGTGATCCCAGCCGCATGACTATCTTGCGATCAGGTCCAACGCAACGTTCACGAGGCGAGGCGTGATATCCGCTCCAGGGAGCAGCATTTCACTTGCCGGGACATCCTGTTGAATGTTCCTCGAAATACGGTCCATATGTGCTTCCTTTGACGTCCGCCGCGGACGCACCCGATTCTGGCGCACGAGCATGTTCAACGATGGCCGCCTGCGATGAGTGATCCGCTCACCAAATCCACGGCGTCCGTGCATTCGCTCTCTCCCGCGTCTCCGCAGGCGATCGCGGCGGACCTCATCGCTCTGCTGGTGGCGGTGACCGCCGGCGATCCCAGGGTTCTGACGATCCAGGACCAGAATGCGCTGCCGTCGGGTCCGTTCGAACTGGCTCATCGTTCGCTGCAATCGGGATTGCGCGCCTGGGTCGAACGCCAGACCGGGCTGCCGCTGGGCTATGTCGAGCAGCTTTACACCTTCGCGGACCGGGATCGCACCGGCGCCGCCGACCAGCGCATCATCTCCATCAGCTATCTCGGCCTCACCCGCGAGCAGGCCCAGTCCAGCCAATACGAGGCGAGCTGGCGGAGCTGGTATGATTATTTTCCCTGGGAGGACCATCGCCTCGGCATCCCGACGATGGAGAAAACGCTGCGGTCCGGCCTTGCAGCGTGGATCGCGGCAGCGCCGGACCGGGCGACGCGAAGCCATCGCCGGCAGCGAGCGGCGAGGCTGTTCGGACTGGAGGACCACCTCTGGAACGAGGAACTCGTCCTGCAACGATACGAACTCCTGTACGAGGCGCGGCTGATCCCGGAAGCCTTGCGAAGCGAGGGTCCGTCCGCAGGCGTGGCGGCGTTTGTGCCGGGCGATCCCATGATTCTCGACCATCGCCGGATTCTGGCGACCGGCATCGCCAGGCTTCGCGCCAAGATCAAATACCGTCCCGTGGTATTCGAATTGATGCCCGACACGTTCACATTGCTGCAATTGCAACGGTGCGTTGAGGCGCTGGCGGGAAAACTTGTGCATAAGCCGAATTTTCGTCGTTTGATCGAGCAGCAGGAACTGGTGGAGGATACCGGCGAGACCAGCCAGGAAACCGGGGGACGGCCAGCGAAACTTTTCCGCTTCCGCCGCGCTGTGCTGGCGGAGCGCGCGATCGCCGGGACCAAATTACCCGTCTCGGGGGCTTGACAACCCTTATACTCAATATCAGTATAATGGGTGTCCGATTGGGAGTATCGTCATGCCGTCCGTCCTCGAACTGCGACCATCGGCCCGAATCTATCCCAAGGTGCGGCACGCGATCCCCCGGATCGAATGGCCTGCTTTCGCCGATGACGTCGATGCGATCATCGAACTGAAGAAGCGCCGCAACGCGGTGGTTCTTGCGCACAATTATCAGACGCCGGAAATTTTCCACGGCGTGGCCGATATCGTCGGCGACAGCCTCGCGCTGGCCCGCAAGGCGACCGAGGTGGAAGCCGACGTGATCGTGCTCGCCGGCGTGCACTTCATGGCCGAAACAGCCAAGCTGCTGAATCCCTCAAAGACGGTGCTGATTCCCGACACCGGCGCCGGCTGCTCGCTCGCCGACTCGATCACGCCCGAAGACGTGCGGCTTTTACGGAAAACTTATCCCGGCGTTCCCATCGTCACCTACGTCAACACCTCGGCCGCGGTGAAGGCGGAGTCGGACATCTGCTGCACGTCGGGCAACGCCAAAGCCGTCGTCGAGTCGCTCGGCGTCGAACGCGTCATCATGCTGCCCGACGAATATCTGGCGAAGAACATCGCGGCCGAAACGCACGTCAAGGTCATCGCCTGGGCCGGACATTGCGAAGTGCATGAGCGCTTCAGCGCCGACGAGGTGCGGCAGCTGCGCGACAATCATCCCGGCGTCGTTGTTCTCGCGCATCCGGAGTGCCCGCCGGAGGTTGTGGCGGAAGCTGATTTCTCCGGATCGACAGCCGCCATGGCGTCCTATGTCGCCACCCGACAGCCGCCCCGGGTCGTGCTCCTGACGGAGTGCTCGATGAGCGACAATGTCGCCGCCGATCATCCTGGCCTCGAGTTCATCCGCCCCTGCAATCTGTGCCCCCACATGAAGAGGATCACGCTCGGCAACATCCGCCATGCGCTGGAGACGATGCGGCACGAGGTCACGATCGATCCAAGCATCGCTGAGCGCGCGCGCCTCGCCGTCGAACGGATGTTGTCCGTCGGATGACGGCGCCGCATGACACCAACGGCGCCGCCGTCGTGATCGGCGGCGGCCTTGCCGGCCTGATGACGGCGCTCGCGCTGGCGCCGCGACCGGTATTGCTTTTGAGCAGCGCGCCGCTGGGCCTCGAGACATCGAGCATTCTCGCGCAAGGCGGCATTGCCGCGAGCATCGGACCCGACGACAACGCGTCGCTGCATCTGGCCGACACCGTCGCCGCCGGTGACGGGCTTTGCGATCAGCGCCTCGCCGCCGCGATCCTCGCCGCCGCGCCGGATGCGATCGAACGGCTGTTGCAGCTCGGCGTTGCCTTCGATCGCGACGCCGACGGCAATCTCGCGCTCGGCCTTGAGGCAGCGCATTCACGCCGCCGGATCGTCCATGCCGGAGGCGACGCCAGCGGCCGGGACATCATTCGCACCCTGGTGCGCAAGGTCTATGAGACGCCTTCGATCACCGTATGCGAGGCGACCTGCGCGCAGCGGTTGATCGTCGAGGACAATGCGGTGAGAGGGGTCGTCTGCCAGACCAAGCGTGATTCCGTCAGCTTCGTCACCGATCATATCGTGATCGCGACCGGAGGCATCGGCGGATTGTTTCTGCACGGAACCAATCCGGCGGGATCGTGCGGCCAGGGACTCGCGCTCGCGGCGCGCGCCGGCGCCATCATGGCCGATCTCGAATTCATCCAGTTTCATCCGACCGCGCTCGACATCGGCTCCTTCCCGCTGAAACTGATCAGCGAAGCGGTGCGCGGCGAAGGCGCGACTCTCATCGACGAAAACGGCGATCGCTTCATGGCGGACACGCCCGGCGCCGAGCTTGCGCCGCGCGATGTCGTCGCTCGCGCGGTCTGGCGGCACATGGCCGCGGGCCATCGCGTGTTCTTGAATGCGAGGCACATGCCCGGCGTGGACTTCGCCAGACGCTTCCCGGCGATCACCTCATTTTGCCGTGACGCGGGGATCGATCCCCTGACACAGCCGATCCCGGTTCGCCCCGCCGCGCATTATCACATGGGTGGCGTTTCCGTCGACAACCGCGGAAGAACGTCCATCGACGGTCTCTGGGCCTGCGGCGAGGCCGCCTGCACCGGCCTTCATGGCGCCAACCGGCTCGCGAGCAACTCGCTTCTGGAGGCGGTGGTGTGCGCCGGCCTGGTCGCCCGGGATATCGCCGGCACGACGCCCGCGAAACGACGTCTGCCGCGAGCAACGGATGCAGGCGCCGGCTGCGATCCGGCATTGATCCGGCCGATCATGTCCCGCGCCGTCGGCGTCTTGCGGGACGGCGAAGGACTGCGCGTTGCCGCGCGCGCGCTCCTGCCGCTCGCGGCATCCCAGCAGACCGCAAGCGATCCGGCCATCGTCGCCCTGATGATCGTGATCGCCGCGCTTCGCCGGGAAGAAAGCCGGGGCGCGCACGCACGCACCGATTATCCGGAGCCAGCCATCAGCGCGGCCCGGACGACACTCCGCCTCCGCGACGCATTCGATGCCGCGCAAGACTGCATTCCCGATTTGGTTGGTTAGCTCGTAAGCCGGAACACAATGCCGCTCCCTGCCCTACCGCGCATCATGATCGAACCGCTGGTTCGCGCCGCCCTTCTTGAAGATCTCGGCCGCGCGGGCGATCTCACGACCGACGCGATCGTGCCGGTCGGTCATCGGACCACGGCCGTCATTGCCGCTCGCCAGCAAGGCACCGTCGCCGGGCTCGACCTGGCCCGGCTCGCATTCGAGCTCATCGACCCGGCGATCGAAATGCATGCCGGGCACGACGACGGCGCGATTGTCGCGCCGGGCGACGTGATCGCGACCTTGTCGGGTCCGGCGCGGGGGATCTTAACGGCCGAGCGGGTCGCGTTGAACTTCCTGTGCCACCTGAGCGGGATCGCCACGGCGACGGCGTCCGTGGTCGCGGCGGTTCAGGACTACAAAGCGAAGATCGTGTGCACACGCAAGACGACGCCCGGCCTGCGCGCGATCGAAAAATACGCGGTTCGCGCCGGCGGCGGCGGCAACCACCGGTTCGGTCTCGACGATGCCGTTCTCATCAAGGACAACCATATTGTCATCGCCGGCGGCGTCACCGAGGCGCTGAAGCGCGCGAAGGACCGCGTCGGCCATCTGGTCAAGATCGAACTGGAGGTGGATACCCTCCATCAACTGCGCGAAGCGCTCGAACAGGGCGTCGATGCCGTGCTTCTCGATAACATGAGTCCGGACACGCTTCGCGAAGCCGTCGCGATGGTCGCGGGCCGGGCGGTGACCGAAGCATCCGGCCGCATCACGCCGGCGACAGCGCCAGCGATCGCCTCGAGCGGAGTCGATCTCATGTCGATCGGCTGGCTCACGCACAGCGTCGGCATTTTGGACCTCGGCCTTGATTTCGAAGACGAGGTGCGCGCGTGATCCGGCGCTATAATCTGATTCAACTGCATTAAAACAGACTCGTCGCTTATCCTTATTTGAGCATGATCTTTTCCGAAGATCGGTTTCCACGTTTCGGGATCATGCTCGAGTTACGGACGTTGACGTCCGTGGATGACAAGGCGGCTTCCGCGAGCCGTCGGCCCTTCAATGAAACCGGACAGGTCGCCGGAGACGCAACTTCTCGCTCGCGTCCCGTTTTAGTTCGAAGGCGGCCGCTTCCTGAAAGGGTCGGCTGCTTCATCGTGCCCGTTGCGACTGCTCAGGAACATCAGAAACATCAATCCGCATCCGATGACGAACGAAAAGAACGTGCCGAGCCCAAGCGCGATCCAGCCGTGTTTTCCTATCTCGACACCGGCCGTCTGATTCAAGATCGCGATCATCCACACGCCGGTGGCTATCAATATGCCCGTCAGCGCAACCAGAACGATAATTCTGCCTTTGCTCATGTCTTCCATCGGGATGCCTTTCCTTGGTTAAGTCTGGCCGCTTGATCTAACTCCGCCGAAGTCTGGTTAGATCCTGCGTTTGCTGGCCAGCATGTGTCCATCTCGTTATCGCTGGTTTTCGCGTATTCTGCGCAAATCCGATGCAAGCCACGAGAGAGATTTACCTGCGCGTCGTTTTATCAGATCCGGGGCTGGAACGCTCCCTCAATTGATGCATTCCTGATATATCTTTACACCTATCCGCGAAAAAGGGAACCCTGTCGCAACCCAATTGCCGCAAAAGTTACCTTTGCCGCTTGGGCGACTTTCGATCAGCGTTTACCCGCGCAAGCCGCAGATCGATGCATCAATTCAATGCGACTGACGGCTTGAGTTCCCGGTCCTTCCAGAAGGAAGCGCAAGGATGAAACGAAGACCTTGGCTGGCTACTTGAGGCAATCACTTACGATCGTTGTCTGCCGCATGAAGCTTCCGGTTCCATTTATCAGGCTGAGAATCCTCGCCTCCTTTTGAAACGCACCGAGGAACATTCGGTGTGGCTATCGCTTTTATTTCCCACCTAGCGAAGGAGAAGCTGATGGCTATGGAAGGAAACTCTGAAAGCCTGATCGGCAGCGATAAGGAGTCCGGGAAGGCTGTCTATGGCGCCGAAGACAAGAAGATCGGCTCGATCGAACGCGTTATGATTGACAAATCCAGCGGGGAACCTGCCTACGCTGTATTGAGCGTCGGGGGATTTCTCGGTGTGGGCGACGAACATTATCCGGTGCCATGGAGGCTGCTCAGATACGACTCCGAACTCGACGGCTATCGCAGCGACATCAGTGGGAATCGGCTGAAAGGCTATCCGAAGAGTGTGTTCGGAAGTTCCGGCTCTGAACTCTTCGATTGGACCGCGCGCCGTGCAGAGCTTGATTCCTATTACGACAACATCGACACCGTAACGACGAAGGAAGGCGCAGAGTCTCCCTTGACGCGAAACTCCGGGTAAGCGGAAATGGTTATCCACGTGCAGGTCGGAGCAGTTCCGACCTGCACTCCATTGACTAACCCGCGGATGAGAAGTCGAACCGGCCTGCCCCGATATTCGTCATGAGTCAAACTTCGGCGGACGGGTAAATTGCCTCTATCCCTCGTCCGCCCTTAGCCCGCCGGTGTACCCCCCTTCGCCGGCGGGCTTTTTTTAGCTCCCCGCAAAAATACCCGAACGCCCTCCCTCACCCCATACATTCCGTTCATCATTTCAAAACCATCGCCGAGAGTGTTCTCCCCCCGGTGAGCTTCCATTAATCGCTACCGTCGCACGTTGCTGGGTAAAGACGGAAAGTCACAAGAAAACACCGGGAAGGCGGGGCGGCGTGCTCCGGGATTTGCCATGCTGAGCGTGCCGACGATATGGGTGGTGTTTATCGCCAACTTCCTGGCGCTGGGCCTGGTCTGGACCTACGTCATGCGGAGCTATCCGACGCTGGTGGCTGCGCCCTATTGGGCGGCCGCGTCCTACTTCGCCGCTCTTTTCTCCGCCCTGTCCATGCTTCGCGGCCACGTCGATTCAATGCTGCCGCTGGTCATCGGGGGTGGTGGCCTGATCTTCTCGATCTGCCTCTGCACGATGGGCATTCGGCGCTTCTATGAACGACCAGTCTCCTGGCGGACGACCTTTCTCACGGTCGCTTTGAGCGTCGCCGGACTCGCTTACTTTGTGTATGTGCGCGACGATATGCCGATGCGCATTTTCATCTATTCAGCGGCTCAGGCGCTACCGATCGCCATGACGTTGAAGATGGTGCTGTCGCGCAAGGCAGGCCGCATTAATTCGGGAGCACAGCTCGCTGGAATAGTCAGCGTGCTTATCATTTGCGTCAGCGTCATCAGGTCGGTCTGCGCCTTTTTCGATATCGGCGGCGGAGTATCCTATATCAACTTCAATGGTCTTCAGGCCGCTTTGATATTGGGTCTGGTGTTTCTGTCGATGACCTGGAACTTCGGATTTCTTTTGATGGCGATCGATCGCCTGCGAAACGAAGTCGCCGACCTTGCGCTTGTGGATGACCTCACCGGGGTCGCCAACCGACGACAGCTTCTGAGCCGGCTGGAAGATGCATGTGCGATGTCGGAGCGAAGCGGCGAACCTTTCGTGATCCTCATGATGGACCTCGACGGCTTCAAGCAGATCAACGACACCCACGGGCACGCAGCCGGCGACGCCTGCCTGCGGCATTTCACGCTGATGGCGCAGATGCAGCTGCGGCCAGGCGATTTGCTGGCGCGTACCGGCGGCGATGAGTTCTGCATCCTGTTACCCGCCACAACGCTGCAACAAGGCGCGCAGATCGCGCAGCGCGTGCTGAATGCCTGTCGCGAAGACGCCGCCGGATGCGCCGGCGCCGATGTTCCTATCTCGGCCTCCATCGGGCTCGCTCAATGGACCCAGGAGATGGGAGCCTGTTCGGAACACCTGCTCGCCGCCGCCGATCACGCGCTTTATGCGGCCAAGAACGACGGAAAAAACCGGTTCGCCTCATGCGGAGACATCGCACCACCGATCGCACCGCAGTCATGGCCGCAGCAGATCCCGTCCGATCAAAGAGCATAACGCATCCTCGATGGACTGGAGCGAAGCTAGTCTAAGAAAAAAGGGACGCGAATTGTATCGCGATCCGCTTCAAATCCTGGGCTGCTCACGATCATGGTGCTGGATCAAATTCGATTCAGAGCCATCGTGAGCTGGTGCTCCTCTCATGAAGCCTTTTAAGCCTGGAGCATTATCGCTTCTGAGTGGATCAGAAGCGGGGCTCCATGAATCGTTTTGACGCGTTTTCTTCACGCGAACAGATCACCACTTCGCTCGAAAACGCTATAGCCTGAGAGATTTTGCTTGTAGACCCGTTTTCCTTACGCGCGCCGGTACGCACCTCACAGAAAAACCGCTGCTGATCGCGAACACCCATGCGAACAAACAAAAAGGGCCGCCGGTACGCGGCGACCCTCATTTCTGAACGGAAGCTTCTCGCTTCAGCGGGCGGCTTCCATGGCAGCTTGTTCCTGCTGTGCGATCGTCGTCTTCACCGCTGACTGCACCTTCTCGAAAGCACGAACCTCGATCTGCCTCACGCGCTCGCGAGACACATTGAACTCGGCGGCGAGATCCTCCAGCGTCATCGGCTCATCCGCGAGGCGTCGGGCCTCGAAGATGCGGCGCTCGCGCGGATTGAGCACGCCCATCGCACCGGTCAATGCCCGACGGCGATGATCGAACTCCTCATGCTCCGCCATGATGGCTTCCTGATTGGGCGACTGATCGACCAGCCAGTCCTGCCATTCGCCGGCTTCGCCATCATCACGGATCGGAGCGTTGAGCGATGCATCGCCGCCGAGGCGGCGATTCATGTCGACGACATCCTGTTCCGTGACGCCAAGACGCTTGGCGATGAGCTTGACCTGATCCGGACGCATATCGCCTTCGTCAAGCGCGGAGATCTTGCTCTTCGCCTTCCGCAGGTTGAAGAACAATTTCTTCTGGTTCGCGGTCGTGCCCATCTTCACGAGCGACCACGAGCGCAGGATATACTCTTGTATTGAGGCCTTGATCCACCACATCGCATATGTGGCGAGGCGGAAACCCTTTTCAGGTTCGAATCGCTTGACCGCCTGCATCAGGCCGACGTTGCCTTCCGACACGACTTCCGATATCGGCAGGCCGTAGCCGCGATAGCCCATGGCGATCTTGGCCACCAGCCGAAGGTGGCTGGTCACGAGATGATGCGCCGCATCACGATCGTCATGTTCGCGCAAACGCTTGGCGAACATGTACTCCTCGTGCGGCTCCAGCATCGGAAACTTGCGGATTTCCGAAAGGTAGCGGGAAAGTCCGTTCTCTCCGTTGAGAACCGGTAGGGTAGCAGTACGGGCCATGGTTGCGCCCTCCACTGGTTCAGGCCCCCGACAGCGGCGAGCCCGGCAGGCAGTCTCTTGTTAAAGCCGACCACGCTGCGATGTTCCACGTTGGGTATTCAACGCAGGTGCAACATATACCAGAGATGGCTCGGAAAAAGAAGAACAAAAAGTGATTACGTTTTCGTGATCCGATCTCAACTATCTGTTATCACTTTAATTTTCAAGAACGATGCGTCATTCCGCCGCCACCAGGGCCATTTGCAGAGAAGACAAGTCCTCCGGCAGCCCCGTTTCCCAGCGCAGAACCTTCTCGGTCCGGGGATGTTCAAGGACCAGAAGGGACGCGTGAAGCGCCTGCCGGCCGAGAGCGCTGAGCGCCGCGGCGGCTCGCTCTCCCAGATGACTGACCTTGGTCCTGAAATGGGGACCATACACGCCATCACCCATCAGCGGGTGGCCGACATGGGCGAGATGCACCCGGATCTGGTGGGTGCGGCCGGTGGCTAGTTGACACGCGAGCAGAGCGGCCACCGGTTTTCCGTCCCGGCCATTGAAGGCCTGCCGGACCTCCCAATGGGTGATCGCCTCCCGCCCGCCTGCGCGCACGGCCATTTTTTCGCGCGCGTAAGGGTGCCGGTCTATCGGGGCGTCGACTGTGCCGTGGGAACGGTTCGGCAGTCCCCAGACAAAAGCCAGGTAACCGCGTCGCATTGCTCCCGTGCGTCCGTGATCCGCGAATTGCGCGCCCAGCGACTTGTGGGCGGCATCATTCTTGGCGGCCACCATCAGGCCGGTGGTGTCCTTGTCCAGCCGGTGCACGATGCCGGGCCGACAGACGCCGCCGATGCCGGACAGAGTTTCCCCGCAATGCGCAATGAGTGCATTGACCAGCGTTCCTGTGTGGTGGCCTGCCGCGGGATGAACAACCAGACCCTTCGGCTTGTTGATGACGATGAGATCATCGTCTTCGTAGATGATATCCAGCGCGATGGCTTCCCCTTGCGGTTTGGCCGATATTGCCGGCGGCACGTGGATTGTGATCGTATCTCCCGGAGCAACATGATAAGCGGGGTCGCGAACAGGGACCGGGCCTTCCGTCCTCTCCGCAACAGAAGCTTTTTTCACAATACTGACGTGACCCGCGAGAATCAGGGACTTCAGGCGTGATCGCGACAGATCTGGGCTATGAACGGCAAGGACACGATCAAGGCGCACTGCCCCCTCGTCGCCGGTGACAACAACGTCCAGCCTCTGATCCGATGGTGAGCCCTTGAGAGCCGAGCCTTGCATGACCGAGCCTTTAAACCCTGAACCGACGCCGGAACAGGCCGCGCTATTCGCGCGGGTGCGGCGGATGATGTTGATCGCTGGTCTGACCACGGCCCTCGCCGTTGGCGCCGTTCTTGTCGCCATCGGCTATCGCTTTTTCCGCGTCGAGGGAAGCAGGCCGGCGGCCGACGTTACCGCGACCCTGCCGAAGGATGCCAGGATCACCGCGACCGCGGTCGCTGGCGACCTGCTCGTGGTGACCCTCGATCTCGGCGGCTCCGTCCAGATCCGAACGTTCAACCTGCGCACGTTGCAGTCGGCCGGAACGCTGAATTTCGCACGCGAGCCCTGATATCCAGAGGCACCTTGCGGCGTACCGATTTCGAGGTTATTGCCTGTCCGGTACGCTCCCTTCGTCTAGCGGTTAGGACGCGGCCCTCTCAAGGCTGAAACAGGGGTTCGATTCCCCTAGGGAGCGCCAGCTCAACCTAGAGCATGATCCGATCAGGTTGAATCGGACCATGCTCTAGAAACGGTTGTCTGGTCGCATTTTCTTGCGGCGAACCGGTATCCACTTCGCCGGAAAATGCTCTAAGACATTGAAAAGCTGAAATCTCTGAGCGATCATAAGCTTAGAGAAGCCGCCCTGCTACACAAACGTAGTCCACAAGGGTGGTCCACAGATGGCGGTGATGAGCTACATCCGATGAGCTACATCCAGAGACGACGTTCCGGTGTCTATGATTTTCGAAGGCGAATGCCGCAGGCATTGGCTGGCAAGCCCGCTCCGGCGCACATGCAGGGTAGATTCCCGACCTCATCAATTCCAGGACGGGATGCTTCAAGCGCGAATACGTGCACGGCACGAGGTGGCCTCGCGGACGGGGCACGAGGGAAAATGCAGTTGCAGCCGTCACGTCGGACAGACACGTCGCGTTGGTGACCCGTGAAACAATGGCATCTCCCATGCGCAACGATCCTTGGCAAAAAAGCCAAACCAAGGTTGAATGTACACGTCACAATGGAGCGTGTGATGTTGTTGTACCCGTGGCCCTTGTACGCTGATGCGGATGTTTTAAGCGAGGCGCTCGATATCGTAATGCGCTATCTGCTCTTCACGGGGCAAGCGATTCGGCGTGTAGAGATGCGCCATGTCGCGGCGCACGCCATGCTCAACGCGTGGCGCTCCGGTGTCAGGCACAAGATACAATTGGCCAACTGCGGCATTGCAGCAGTGGAGAAAAGCTCTTCAGCAGAGGAGACGCTTCCGTCTTATTCTCGCCGGGCTGGGTGCTGACCGATAGAAACCCCGCCGGAGCGCTCTGGCGCATTCTGATAATGCGGGAAGCGACGTGACGCGGCGGTTGGTTTTTGAGCAGTAAAAGCGGGGAGGAAGCTGGCTTTCTCGCCTGGCATGTAGGACCAGCGCGTCCTCTCCACGATAGCAGGGAAGAATTTATTATCGCGGGAACGGCTCCTTCGTCTCGTTCAAACAAATACTCCAAAAATCAAAAGAGCAACCTGACCCCGTGGCTTTGTACTCCAGAGTTCTCGTCGCCAAATCGACCGAAATGTCCGTCGTCAGATAATTTGAGACTGATCAGACATTTCTAGAAGAGAGGCTCTGGTTCATCTGTGGTTAGAGTTTAAGCGGCCTGCAGCTGATGCTGCAAGCGACGGTTTGCGATGGTGTCGCGCTTGATGCGGTGTCGTTCGGCGAGGATTGTCTCAGCCCTGCCGAAGTAGACGTCGGCAGGTGTAACGTTGCCGATGCTCTCGTGGTAGCGGTCATGATTATAGTGTTCGACGAACGCGGCGACCTGACGTTTGAGGTCGTCCGGTAAATAGTAGTTCTCAAGCAGGATGCGGTTCTTCAACGTTTGATGCCAACGCTCGATCTTGCCCTGAGTCTGAGGATGATACGGCGCTCCGCGCACATGCTGCATGTCCTTGGCCCTGAGCCACGTGGCCAGATCATCCGCGACGTAACTCGAACCATTGTCGCTGAGAAGCCGGGGCCGCTGCCTGACGCTGACGTGATCCAGACCAGAGGCGGCCAGTGCCTGATCGAGCGTAGCCGTGACGTCGGAGGCACACATCGTGGGACCTAACCTCCAGGCGACGATGTAGCGCGAGAAGTCGTCGAGCACCGTCGATAGATAGTACCAGCCCCAGCCGGTGATCTTCAGGTAGGTGAAGTCGGTCTGCCAGAGCTGGTTGGCGGCGGTGGTCTTGTCCTTGAACTCGTTCGCCGCCTTGATCACTACATAGGCCGGACTGGTGATGAGGTCGTGCGCCTTCAGCAGCCGATAGACCGAAGCCTCCGAGACAAAGTACTTTCTCTCGTCGGTAAACCGCACGGCGAGCTCTCGCGGCGATAGTTCCGGAAGCTCCAATGCCAGGTCGATGATCTGGCCGCGGACGTCATCCGGGATACGATTCCAGACCCGATCCGGTCGAGAGCGGTGATCTGCCAGGGCCTCAATGCCGCCCGCGCGGTAGCGATCGTACCATCTATAAAACGTGGCGCGGGGGATGCCGAGCTTGTCCAGCGTGCGTTTGGCCGGCAAATGCGACTGCTCCACCAACGCGATGATCTCGGCTTTCTCGGACGCAGGATACCTCATGCCTCGTTCTCCCCATCCCCGTTCATGCTTTTTTTTAGCAGACGGTTCTCCAGGGTGAGATCGGCGACGACTTCCTTCAACGCCGAGGCTTCCCGACGAAGATCTTTCACCTCGCCAGAGGTTGCGGCACGTGCCGTGTCGCCCGCCAACCGGCGCTTGCCGGCTTCCAGGAACTCCTTGGACCAACCGTAATACATCGAGGCGGCGATGCCTTCGCGGCGGCAAAGCTCGGAGATGTTCTCCTCGCCGCGCAGTCCTTCCAGCACGATACGGATCTTCTCCTCCGCCGAATAATGCCGGCGCGTCTGCCGTCGGATGTCCTTCAGCACCTGTTCTGCCGGCGCTTTGCCTGGTCCGGATTTCTGCTTCATCTTCGCTCCTTGCGGCTACGATGAACCAGAAATCCTCCCTTCGGAAAGTCCCTCAATTTGTCTCATGCGTGCTGACGGCGAACAGCTCAGAGCCGGATTTCGGAAGGTCCAATAGCGCAAGGCGGGTTTGCGATTCTATCGGCCCGGGTGAACTACGATTTCTCAAAGAATCTCCAAGCCTCTTTGACGGCAAATAACCTTACTGATCGGCATTACTACGCGTCGTTGCGCTCCATTAAGTCCAGAAATTATCCAGGCGAACCGAGGAGTATTATGCTGACTTTGCGGGCTCGTTTCTAAATAAGCGTTGCTGTTTTCAGTCGAACTTGATCTTGTTGATCAAACGGTTCTGACCGTCAAAATAATAGGCTTCATACGAGACACCTTTCAGGGCGTACACCTTTTCGATATCGACTTTCGGGGCCCCGCCCTGCAAGGATCGGACATGGCGTTGTCGATCAAGCGAAAGAGATGACAGCGGAACGACCGTTTCGATCTCCAAGCCTTCGTCGTAACTCACCTCTGCAAAGTAGGTCGAGGTATTCCAGGTCAATCTGGCGTTTAGTTCTTTCGCCTCGATGGTCACGCGGAGATCGGGGTTGTTTGCAACTTTGATATCGCCCACCGCGCTGTTCAGCACCAGCACGCCAGAAACCACCATGGCGCCATATCCAGCGCGCATCAACAGTCCCCTGGATATTCCCGGTAAGGCGAATTTCATGAAACCTGACGACAGCACAGCGGCCAGCGCGACGAGCACGCCGATCCCTATGGTTTTCAGCTGAAATAAACCCAGTGATGCATACAGGGAGAGCTTGAGCACATGGAGGAAGGCTTCGTTCGCGGCTCTGGTAGCGATGAGTTCCTGATTGTCCAGACCACAGCGAAAATAGAACCTGTTAAACAGGACGCCAACCGCACCAGTCAGACCAGAAATGAAGCCGGCTAAAAAGCCGACCGATCTGATCTGCCATGATGGAATAGCAAGCGACGCGGATGAGGCAGGTTTGGATTTCTGCTTTCTAAAAAGTAAAGGAAGATTGGAAATCAGAAACAGGCCCATGCACAACTCTAGATACATCGGCTCCAGATAGCTCAGCAGCTTCGCGCCTAGAACCACTCCCACTATTGCCGTCGGCAAGAACAGCCTGGCCATATCCCAACGGATGGCGTTGAAAAATATCCAAATTCTGGAAATTGAGCTTGTTGCTGTTCCAAGGGTCAGCGCCGCCGGCACCTGGCTGACCGGAAGATAATAGCCAAGAAGCGGGATCAGCAGTAATCCGGCGCCGCCGCCACAAATGACACTGAGAGAAAACGCGATAAACGACGCGGCAAAGAGAAATAAATAGATCATGGGATCGTCGACCTGCGAACCGTAAAATTGTACGTCAGGGGCACGAGACCTTCAACAAGGCCAAACCTTCAACAAGACCAAACCTTCAACAAGACCATGGGTAAGGTGTAAGGACCTGGGTTACCTTCATCTTGCGACAGGCCGGACACCGGACACGATGGGTCGGTCCGGGTGCGGGTCAACGCCATCACCTTCGGCGGACAACCGGTTCGCGCGAAGAAAACGCGCTAAGCTAGAGTCTTTTTGGGTTGATCTGACTCGTTTGAGGATTCACGGAGGGGTTTTTCTGGGCCAGGGTTTGGCTGTCTTGATTCGGAGGCAGCGATGACACGGGCCTATTCGTCTGATTTGCGCGAGCGGGTGATTGGTGCGGTTGCGGGCGGGCTTTCGGCAACCTCGGCGGCCAAGGTTTTTTCGGTGAGTGCCAGCAGCGCGATCAAATGGGTCCGTCAGTGGCGGCTTGACGGACGAACGGCGCCGAGCGGCCTTCGCGGTCATCGTCGCGCGGTTCTTGAGCCGCATGCCGCGTGGCTGCTCGACCTGATTGGGGCACAGTCGGATATCACGCTTGAAGAAGTCCGGGTCCTGCTGCGCGAGCGCGGCATTACGGTCAGCGTGGCAACGGTGTGGAGCTTCTACGACCGGCGCGGCATCAGCTTCAAAAAAAAGCGTTTACGCGACCGAGCAGGATCGGCCCGACGTGGCGATGGCCCGCGAGGTCTGGAAAGCGCAACAAGGGCTGCTTGATCCAGCCCGCCTCGTCTTCATCGATGAGACCGGCACCTCGACCAACATGGCGCGATTGCGTGGCCGCTGCCGCCGTGGCCAACGCCTGGTCGGCAAGATTCCACACGGTCACTGGAAGATCACCACCTTCGTCGCGGCACTGCGCCACGACGCTATCACCGCTCCCTTTGTCATCAACGAGCCGATGAATGGCGAGATCTTTCGCGTCTACCTGCAACGATGCCTGGTCCCGACCCTGAAGCCAGGCGACATCGTGGTGATGGACAATCTGCCCGCCCACAAGAACGACGATGTTCGACAAATCATCGAGGCCGCTGGCGCGCAGTTGCGCTATCTGCCGCCGTACTCGCCCGACCTCAACCCGATCGAGATGGCGTTCGCAAAGCTCAAGGCCCATCTGCGAAAGGCCGCCGAGCGATCGATCCCCGCACTCTGGAACAGGATCGGTTCTATCCTCGATCTCTTCTCTCCAGACCAATGCATCAACTTCTTCAATCACGCCGGTTATGCGTAATCTCAATCCAAAATGGCTCTAACAGGCTTCGCTTCTGTTTCGATCAGAAGAAAAATGCTACAGGAGCGCCAGAGGTCGAGCGGAAGCTACCGTCCCGCCAGCTTATCGGCGAAGTAGCCGATGGTCCTGCGGTAGATCTCGGAACGATTCCACTCCCGCATCACTTCGAAATTGGGTGAACCCTGATGATAGTCGCCGCCGGCCTTCCAGCCGTTGACCTTCAGCAGGTTCGCCGTCGAGGCCAGTACATCCGGTACTGAATGACGCAGGTCGACATGGCCGTTGCCGTCGAAATCGACACCGTACTTGATGTACGACGAGGGCAGAAACTGGGTCTGCCCGATCTCGCCCGCATAGGCGCCGACCATGTCGCTCAGGCGCAGGTCACCGCGCTGCACGATCCTGAGCGCCGCCAGAAGCTCGCGCTGGAACAGTTCGGTGCGTCGGCAGTCATGCGCCATCGTCGCGAGCACCCGGAACACCGGCAGCTTGCCCATGTCGCCACGGCCGAAATCCGTTTCCAGCCCCCAGATCGCAACGATGATCTCCGGCGGCACGCCGAATTGCTTCTCTATCCGCGACAGCAGCGAGCCATGACGCGTCAGCATCGCCTTTCCGCCCTTGATGCGGCCGCCGGTAACGCGGGTCGCGACATATTGCTCGAAGCTCTTGCGGAAGGTGCCGCGCTGCCGCCGGTCGAAGCTCAACACGGCCTGATCCTGATGCACGCCGCCGAGCGCCTGCGAAATCACGCCCTGCGATACTCCATTCGCGGCGGCTTCCCGCGACATCTCCGCTACGAACGTGTCGAAGTCGCCACCGCATTGCGCGGCGGACACGGCGGTCGATGCAATAGGGGCGGCGAGAACGGCGGCGGCGAAGGCGACGGCGAAACGGATTTTCATTGCAAACCCTTTTTGCTGAATCGTCGCGCCTTATAGCACGACTTTGGCGCGGGGCGGCATGGGCGCGGAGCCCGCCTCGTTCGCGCCGGAGAACAATCCTCAACGTGTTCTTACCAGAACACGAATCCGCTATGCTCCCCCAATGATCGACCCCGTCCCCCCGCCCTCGGCCTCGACGGCCTTCGACCTCTACTACCTGCAAAACGGCAAGCGCTTCTTCTGGCGTAATCCCAATCATGGCGTATCGCTGATCGACGACGGGCACGAGTCGGCCATTCTCTGGCACAATGAGGGTAAAGCGATCCGCAGGCTCTGGACTGACATCGTCTCCATCAACATGACCGCCGGCACCACGGGCAAGGAGATCGTCAACAACTGCCGCATCAATTTCCGCAACGGCCGCTTCCTCGTTGTGACCGATGGCGGCGCCTCCGGCGAGGTCGATCACGATCGCACGCCGGTCTATCGCGACTTCGTTCGCGCGCTGCACCGCCGCCTTGCCCTCGCGCCTCCAGGCGCCATCCGCTTTGTCGCCGGCGTTTCGCAGACACGCCACACCGTGATGCTGGTGACCGGCGTGATCGCGGGGCTACTATTCATCGTCACGCCGCTGGTGCTGACGCTCTTCCTGCGCGACTGGCGCGCGCTCGGCCCGCTGGCGGCGGGCACGGTGTTCGTCTGGCCGTTCTTCAAGGTGATCGGCGCCAACAGGCCGCGCGACTACGATCCGCGCCACCCGCCCGGCGAACTGATGGATTAGACACTTTCCGCCTCTGATGGAATCAGACGCGATAATGCTCTAATTATCCAGGAAGCTCCGCAGCTTGCGTGACCGCGAAGGATGCTTGAGCTTGCGCAGCGCCTTCGCCTCGATCTGGCGGATGCGTTCGCGCGTCACCGAGAACTGCTGGCCGACTTCCTCCAGCGTGTGATCGGTGTTCATGCCGATGCCGAAGCGCATGCGCAGCACCCGCTCCTCGCGCGGCGTCAACGACGCCAGAACCCGCGTGGTTGTTTCGCGAAGGTTGCTCTGGATCGCAGCATCAATGGGGAGCACCGCATTCTTGTCCTCGATGAAATCGCCGAGGTGCGAGTCTTCCTCGTCACCCACCGGCGTCTCCAGCGAGAGCGGCTCCTTGGCGATCTTGAGAACCTTGCGCACTTTCTCCAGCGGCATTCCGAGCTTTTCCGCCAGTTCCTCCGGGGTCGGCTCGCGGCCGATCTCGTTCAGCATCTGGCGCGAGGTACGCACGATCTTGTTGATGGTCTCGATCATGTGCACGGGAATGCGGATGGTGCGGGCCTGATCCGCGATCGAGCGGGTGATTGCCTGCCGGATCCACCAGGTCGCATAGGTCGAGAATTTATAGCCGCGACGATACTCGAACTTGTCCACCGCCTTCATCAGGCCGATATTGCCTTCCTGAATCAAATCAAGGAACTGCAGGCCGCGGTTGGTGTATTTCTTGGCGATGGAGATGACGAGGCGCAGGTTCGCTTCCACCATTTCCTTCTTGGCCTGGCGCGCCTCGCGCTCGCCCTTCTGCACCCCCTGCACGATCTTGCGAAACTCACCGATCTCAAGCCCGGTCAGCGCCGCGAGCTGCTGGATCTCACCGCGCAGTTCCTTGATGCGGTCCTTCTCGTGGTGAACGAAATTCTTCCAGCCTTTCGCGGAGAGTTTCGACACCCGGTTGAGCCAGCGAGGATCGAGTTCGGAGCCCTGATAGTTCCTCAGAAAATCCTCGCGGGCGACGCCATGGCTGTCACCGAGCCGCAGAAGGCGCCCCTCGAACGAGACCAGCCTTTTGTTGATGTCGTAAAGCTGCTCGACCAGCGAATCGATACGCGCCTGGTTGAGGCGCAGCGATTTCACCTCGACGATGATCTCATCCTTCAGCTTCTTGTAGCGGCGCTCCTGGTTCGGCGAGAGCGACTCGTTCTGAAGCTGGTTGGAGATGTCGGCTTCCTGCAGGCGGCGCAGCTTCTTGTAGCTGTCGGCGATCTTGTCGAATGTTTCGACCACCTTCGGCTTCAGCTCGGCTTCAATGGCCGCAAGCGACATCTGATTGTCGAAGTCGTCTTCCTCCATCTCGCCTTCCGCGGCCGCACCCGGAATCTTCTCCTCCCGGTCGGCAGCCCCCGCCGGCGCGGCGCGCGCCGCACGGAACGGCGTCGGAGATGGCGGGGCCGAAGGGGGCGCGTTGACCGTGGCTTCAGCGCCGCCCTCGCCCGAGGCGCCATCGGAAGCGTCGGCCGACAACGGCTGGCCGCCGGGGCCGCCCGGCGCGCCGAGCAAGGCCGGGTTCATGCTGCTCTTGGCCTCGGGTCCGGCATAGGTCGCCTCGAGGTCGATGATGTCGCGCAGGAAGATCTTTCCTTCGTTGAGTTCGTCACGCCAGATGATGATGGCCTGAAAGGTCAGCGGGCTTTCGCACAGCCCCGCGATCATCGCCTCGCGGCCGGCCTCGATGCGCTTGGCGATGGCGATCTCGCCCTCGCGCGACAGCAGCTCGACGGTGCCCATCTCCCGCAGATACATGCGCACGGGATCGTCGGTGCGCTCGCCGGGCTCCGACTTCTTGACCTCGGTAACGGCCTTCTGCGTGACCTCGACCAACTCGTTGTCGGTCTCCTCGTCAGCCTCTTCCTTGTTCTCGTCCTCGCTGTCGGCATCCTCGGATTCCGACACATTGATGCCCATGTCGGAGAGCATCGACATGATGTCCTCGATCTGCTCGGGCGAGGTGGTGTCGGACGGCAAGACTTCATTGAGCTGGTCGAAGGTGACGAAGCCGCGCTTCTTCGCCTGCTTGATCATCTTCTTGACGGCGGCATCGCTGAGGTCGAGCAACGGCGACGGCGCGTCCGCGGTATCCTTTTCGGGAGCATCCGCGGCCTTGTCATCTTTTTCCTTTTCCCTGACCTGCAGCGTCTTTGCCTTGCTCGCCATTCACAGCTCCTGAAACGCACTCATCCGGAAGCGCGCCCGCTTCCCCGTGAAATCCCGCGCCGCGCCCGGCGCTCTTGATTTGCGTCACTCACGACGCACAAAGGGCGGCGCAAGCCTCTCGCCACCCCGTCAACCCTCTTTCGAATGATCGTACCGCGTTGGACTACGTGTCGGATGACCTAGGATATTTTCGCTTCTGATTGAATCAGAAGCGAGTTCTAGATTATTGTTTTGACGCGTTTTCTTCACGCGAACCGGTATCCACTTCGCTCGAAAACGCTATAGCCTGCCAGCCCTTGACTTTCAATTAACCCTGTTTGCCGCCTAACCCCGGATTTGGCGAGTCTTTATCACAGTTCCGAGCGTCACCATCCCCGCATCATTTTGTTATTTCAAGGTTCCGCGCGACGCCCCATCCGCGCAGGCGGCGTTCCCTGACCGGCGGTTCGGCGAAATCCGGCTCCTGGAGTATTTCCTAAGTAAGAAGCGCGGCTGATGATACAAGCCGGTCCGCCGCAACTGCGACGAAAACGGCGCAGATGCTCGGCCTTTTGTTTCCCGCAGGCTCAAATGACGCCAAGCGGCTGCTTTTACTAAGTATTTCCAGTCTTTTCGCGGAGCGATGACCCGGTTTCGTGCGCCGGGAGCGTCGATCGCAAGGCACCAGCCAATTCGTGAGACGGCCGGATGAAGGCGACCCCATCCCGCGGCCCGATCAACGGTGGAAACGGAACTTGGCCCAGCGCCTGCCAAGGAGTGGTCATCCCCATAGCTCGCTCGCCATGAAAGTCGTCATGATCGGGTGTCCTGGGCTGCTCATGCGGCAAGATGCATCGTCCCCCCCTTGGGAGCCCAGACGCGAATGATGTCTTCCGCCCACTCCGATAAAGCCACTCCCTCGGCGCTGATGGCTTCCTGCTCGGCGTGACCTTCCCGAACCAGATTCAGCAGCCGCGCGACAGCCGTTTCGTCGCCCTCCCCGGCGTCGAGCCTGGCCCGCTCGATGTCCTCTTCCAGTTGATGCCAAAGCAGGATCCTGATGAAGTGGTCCAGGCACCCTGAGACAAAATCAGACGGCGGATCGTTCTTCAGGACCGGAAAGCGCTCGAACAGCCGGTGCCCGCGCGGTTTTCCCGCTCCCGCGTCTCCGTGAACGGTTTGCAGCGTTTCGTAAAATTCGTGATCCAGTCTCTCCCAGATCACCGAGACCGACAGCTTCGCTTCCGTCACCAACAACTGAAAAAGATGCGATAAAAATTGATCAAAGGCATCAGGAAACTGGAGGCGCAGAACGACATCCCGCTTATCCTCGAGCAATTCAGGATATTGGACCAGCATTCCGAGAAGCACCTTTTGCAGCCCCGAACGCTGATCCTCGCCGCGAATCCTGAGTTCGTTTCGAACAAATTTGGAGCCTGCTTCCTTCTGATTGCGGGACGGCCCTCGATTGACCTGCCAGAAAAGGTTGGCAAGCTGCATCCGTGACGTTCTGAAGAACGCCGTGTTGACGGCCGGATCCTGGATCGTCCGGACCAGAGCATAGAGCCTCTGCTCAAGCGCGGCCTGCTTGTCAGGCGTCCGCACGTCCTGACCATCGGTCTCGCGCTGCCAGAGCACATCCCAGAGCGGCAAGGAGCCCGACAGAACGTTTCGGAAAGCCTCGACCCCCTTTTCCCGGATCAGGTCGTCGGGGTCTTTCTGTTCGTCCATGAACACGAAGCGGAAGGTTTTTCCGACACGAAGCAAGGGCAGGATGCGGTCGATGGATCGATAAGCGGCAGCGACGCCCGCGCGATCGGAATCGAAGCAGACCACGGGCTCGGGAGACAGCCGCCACAAGGTGGCGATCTGCTCTTCCGTGAAAGCGGTGCCCATGGTGGCGACCACGGCCTTGATCCCCGCCTGATAGACCGCGATGGCGTCCATGTAGCCTTCGACGGCGACGACCGAATTGGCCTCGTGCGCCGGCTGGCGAGCGCGGTGAAAGTTGAAAACCACCGATCCCTTGTGAAAGATCGGGGTCTCCGGTGAATTCAGGTACTTGGGCTGAACGTCCTTCCTGAGGGCTCGCCCACCGAAACCTACGAGACGGCCGCGCTGGTCATGGATCGGAATCATGATCCGGTCGCGGAAGCGATCATAAGGAACGGGAATGTCGTCTCCGGCGATCAGCAGGCCGGCCTCGATCATGTCCGCGACCGGGACGCCTTTCGATCCCAGATATTCCTTCAATGCGAAGCGATCGGCGGTGGCGTAGCCGATCCGGAACTCGACGATGCTGGACGGGACGATGGCGCGGTCCGACAGGTAGCCGCGCGCCTGCGCTCCGACGCGCGAGGCAAGGTTCTGCTCGAAATATTTGGCCGCGAGTTCCATCACCTCGAACAGGGATTTCCGGCGCTGCTCCCGCTGCTCGTCCTCACGCGAGTTGCGCGGAAGCGGCAGCCCCGCCATCGCCGCAAGCCGCTCGACCGCTTCGGGAAAGGAAACGCCCTCTGTCTCCATCACGAAGTCAAAGATGTTGCCATGCTTGCCGGTGGAGAAGTCGTGATAGAACTGCTTCTGGTCGTTCACGGTGAACGAGGGCGTCTTTTCCTGCTGGAACGGCGACAGCCCCTTGAATTCGCGCCCTGCCCGCTTCAGCTTCACCCGCCGGCCGACAACTTCCGAAACCGGAAGGCGGGCCTTGACCTCATCAATAAAGCTGGGCGGAAACCTCATGCGCCGTCTCACTCAATCCAGGCGGCGGGTATAACTGCCTGCCGAATCAGCTAGGCACTTCATATTAATGTACTCTATATGTTCCGAGACATATCCCCTACTTCCGTAGTTGTCCACAGGCACCAGAAGTGAAATGACGTTCACAGTCTTCACCGGCGGCGACAGCGGCGCCTGGAGCATCCTGTCCGTCGCTCCCGTCATCGGCGAGAGCCTCATGGCGGCGTCTCATCTGGCGATCGCGCCAAGCCTGTCGCTGGGCGACACCTCCGCGACAACACCGTGGCAGCTTCGCGGCGTCGCCAGTCACGCGCGCTATGTCGAACGCGCCGAGAAGATTGCGCTAACCTCGGTGCAGGCCGGGCTGGGACGCAACGAGGCGACCCGCGCGGCGCTGATTCCCATCAGGAAGTCGGCCGCATGGTGGGAGATGACGCAGGATGAACGTCGAGCCATCTTCGAGGATAAGTCGCATCATATCGCCGCCAGTCTCAAATATCTGCCCGCCATCGCGCGACAGCTCTATCATTGCCGCGATATCGGCGAGCCCTTCGATTTCCTGACATGGTTCGAATACGCACCTGAACACGCCACGATGTTCGAAGATCTCGTCGGCGTCCTGCGCGCGACCGAAGAGTGGACTTATGTGGAGCGCGAGGTCGATATTCGATTGGCGCGCGCGATATGACAGCCCCTGATGCGCAGCCGGCCATCATCGCCCTGCATGAACCGCCCGTCATCGAGCGCAATGTCTCCGGCCTCTCGCCCTTCCTGTTCACCTGCGACCACTATGGGCGCCTGATTCCGGACGCGCTCGGCGATCTCGGTCTGCCGGAAAGCGAGCGGCGGCGGCATATCGCATGGGATATCGGAATCGCCGGCGTTGCCGAACGGCTTTCCGCGGCTCTGGGCGCGCATCTGATCGCGCAACGCTACTCGCGGCTGGTGATCGACTGCAATCGGCCGCCGCACGCCGCAAGTTCGATTCCGGCGCTCAGCGAAGCCACGGTCATTCCGGGAAACGAACGCCTTTCGCAAAGCGAAGCTGACGCGAGGCGGCACGCGATCTTTGAGCCCTATCATCGCCGGATCAAGGAGAGGATCGACGAGCGGCTGGCCAGGAGCCGTCCCACTATTCTGGTTTCGCTGCACAGCTTCACGCCGGTTTACGCCGGGGTCGCACGGCCGTGGCATGTCGGCACGCTGTATCACCGCAGCACGGAGTTGCCGCCGCTATTGCTTTCGCTGCTGCGCGCCGAGGGCGACCTCGTGGTCGGCGACAATGAACCCTATGCGGTGAGTGATTTAACCGACTACACCATTCCGGTGCATGGCGAGGCGCGCGGACTGATGAACAGCGGCATCGAAATCCGGCAAGATCTGATCGGTGACGACGCCGGGCAAGTTGCATGGGCGGATCGGCTGGCGCGCGCTCTGCGCGAGGTCGAGGCGACGCTGATCGCCTCGCAATCATCTTGTGCCTAAAAGTTCAGTCCGTTTTCGTTACCGTCTGAGGCTGATTCAACCACGTTGAATTCAGTCTCAGACGGAGTTCTCCTCGATTTTCGAAGCCGGTTGTCGTGGTCCCGTTATAGCGTTTTCGAGCGAAGTGGATGACCTGTTCGCGTGAAGAAGTAGAGCTTCGCTTCTGATTCATCAGGAGCGAGAGGGCTCTAGATACGTCCCATCAGGATCAGGATCAGGAGGATGACGATCACCAGCCCGAGGCCGCCGCCGCCGTAATAGCCCGTTCCGTAAAACGGCCCCCCGCCGACGCCGCTGAATCCGCCCAGCAACGCGATAATGAGAATGATCAGAATGATTGTGCCGATGCTCATCTCGTTCCTCGCTTAAGTTCAGTCGTCCATGAAAATGGCGAGGAGGATGATCAACGGAATCGGAATTCCCCGATAGTCAAAGCAAAGTCCGCGTCCGAAGCCCGTCCGCCTCCTGTTTACTGAGGCGATAACGCAAGCGCTCGCGCGTCGTTCCCGTGCAGGAACCGAGGTATTTCTTCGGGGGACTGGAACTCATTCAGTTGTGGACAGGATTGCAGGAACCGCGTCCGGGGTGAAGCTAACCCGTCAGCGCGGCCTTCACTACGCCGCTGGCCTTGCCGAAATCCATCTGACCGGCGTATCTGGCTTTCAGCGCGCCGATCACCTTGCCCATGTCCTTGATGCCGCTCGCGCCGGTGTCGGCAATGATGGCGGCGACGGCCGCCTTTACGTCTTCGTCGGACATCTGCTTCGGCAGATAGGTCGAAATGACGGCGATCTCGGCGCGCTCCTGCGCCGCCAGCTCCTCGCGGCCGCCCTTTTCGTAAAGCTCCACCGACTCCTGCCGCTGCTTGATCATCTTCTGCAACAGGCCGAGCAGGTCGCCGTCCGAGAGCGGCGGTTTGCCCTGCCCGCGCGCCTCGATATCGGCGTTCTTGATGGTGGAGTTGACCATGCGCAGCGTGGACAGCCTGCGCTCGTCCCTGGCCTTCATCGCCTCCTTGACGGCGTTGTTGATGTCATCGCGCAGCATCGGAAAGCCTCCCCCTAGCGGTGCCGGACACCGCCAAATCACGCATCGTTACGTTGCGTCGTTACGTTGCGTCGAAAGCAGATGTAGGCCGCGCCGGGGCGCGAGACAACCGGCGTTTGACGCGGTGCGGGAGGGGAGCTATGTCATGCGCTCATGACCTCATCGGAAAACGCTTCAGCCTGGCCGGACCTCAAGCCGACGGCGCTTCTCGTGCTGGCCGACGGCACCGTCATCGAGGGCTTCGGCCTCGGAGCCGAGGGTCAGGCGGTCGGGGAAGTCTGCTTCAACACCGCGATGACCGGCTACCAGGAAATCCTCACCGATCCCTCCTATGCCGGGCAGCTCATCACCTTCACTTTCCCGCATATCGGCAACGTCGGCACCAACGACGAGGACATCGAAACGGTGAACATGGCGGCGACGCCGGGCGCGCGCGGCGTCATCCTGCGCAGCGCTATCACCTCGCCCTCGAACTACCGCGCGGCCAGGCACCTCGATGCGTGGCTGAGGGCGCGCGGCATCATCGGCATCTCGGGCATCGACACCCGCGCGCTGACCGCGCTGATCCGCACCAAAGGCATGCCCAACGCGGTGATCGCCCACGCGAAGGACGGGCATTTCGACCTTTATGGATTGAAAAAGGAGGCGCGCGAGTGGCCCGGCCTCGAGGGCATGGATCTCGTGCCGATGGTGACATCGAGCCAGCGCTACACCTGGGACGAGACGCCGTGGGAGTGGGACAAAGGCTTCGGCCGGCAGGACAGGCCCGAGTTCAACGTCGTCGCCGTCGACTACGGCATCAAGCGCAACATCCTGCGCCTGCTCGCCGGCGAAGGCTGCAAGATCACCGTGGTGCCGGCGGCCACGTCGGCGGAAGACATCCTGGCGATGAAGCCGGACGGCATATTCCTGTCGAACGGCCCCGGCGACCCGGCGGAGACCGGCAAGTACGCCGTGCCGATGATCCGCAAGGTGATCGAGTCGGGCACGCCGACCTTCGGCATCTGCCTGGGTCACCAGATGCTCGGCCTCGCCGTGGGCGCGAAAACCAAAAAAATGCATCAAGGTCACCACGGCGCCAATCATCCGGTCAGGAATGAGACCACCGGCAAGGTGGAGATCACCTCCATGAATCACGGTTTCGCGGTGGACGAGACCACGCTGCCGAAGGGCGCGAAACAAACCCACGTATCGCTGTTCGACGGCTCCAATTGCGGCATTGAACTCGAAGGCAGGCCGGTGTTCTCCGTCCAATATCATCCGGAGGCCTCGCCGGGACCGCGCGACTCGCATTATCTGTTCAGGCGCTTCGCGGACCTGATGCGCGAGAACAAGCGGGCCTGAGAGCGGCCCAGAGCAGGTTTGCTTAGACGGAATCAGCACCCGCCATGCCCGGCTTTATGCTGGCCATGACTGATCCCAGAAGCGTCACGCCTCGTTGTCGCCTTCCTGCCGACTGGCCTCGAACAGGAACCAGACGCGCCGCTCGGTCGCGTCGATGAAATTCTCGATCAGGCTTGCGGTCGCAACGTCCTCGTACTTGTCGCAGATATCATGGGCCTTGCGCATGGCCGCGGCGACTTTCTTGTTGTCGTTCATCAGTTCGCGCAGCATTTCCCGCGGCGGCACAAAACTCTCGTCGTTGTCTTCCAGGGTCTGAAGCTTGGCGATCTGGCCGATCGAGCGCAACGTGGTGCCGCCGATCTTGCGAACCCGCTCCGCGATCTCATCGGTCGTGCCGAATATCTGTTCCGATTGCTCGTCGAGCAGCAGATGGTAGTCGCGGAAATGGCGGCCGCTGACATGCCAATGGAAGTTCTTGGTCTTCAGGTAAAGCGCGAAGGTGTCGGCGAGGATCGTGTTCATGGCCGTCGAAATCTTGCTGACGCCTTCCTCGGAAAGATCGGTCGGCGTGTCGAGCTCCGGGTTCACTTTCCGCAAGGCGGAACTTTTGGCTTGGGTCACGATGCACACTCCTGCTATGAAAAACCGCTACAAGCTGACGTCACAAGCTGACGATGGGACAATTCCGCTGCGCGGCCGAAAGCCCGTTTCGACCTCGGAAAACGCGCTCCACGACAAGTTCGCTAACGCCTGATTCCGCGAGCGGTTCCGGGCGTGGAACACAAAGGTTGCCTGGGCCGTCCATGGATGACTGGATCGCTTTTTACGACTCCGCCCACACCATCTACGTCAGCAAGCTGCATCGCGACGCTCATTTCCGGACCATCGCCCGGAACATCGTCAGCTATATTCCTTCGCGGGATTCCGTCGTCCTCGACTATGCTTGCGGCGAGGCGCTTTCCGCGGAAACGGTGGCCGATGCGTGCGGCCGGCTGATTCTCACGGAGCCCGCGCCCGGCGTTCGCGGCCGGCTGGTGACGAGGTTCACGCCCAACACAAAAATCGATGTGCGCTCGCTGGATGAACTCAGACACATGGATGAGGAATCCATTGATCTGGCGGTGATGAACTCGGTCGCGCAATATATGACGCCGGACGAACTCGATGCCGGCTTCGCCGTCGTCCGCCGCTTGCTCAAGCCGACCGGCCTGCTGGTGCTGGGCGATATCCCGCAGCCGCACATCGGGTTGGCCGGCGACGTGATCGCACTGCTTGGCTTCGCGGCAAAGCATGGCTTCGTGAAGGACGCCCTGCGCGGGCTGGTCCGCACGGCGATGTCCGATTACCCGCAGCTCCGCCTAAGGATCGGGCTGCAACGCTACAGCGAGGCCGAGATGCTGGCCAAGCTCGCCGCCGCAGGAATGACGGCGATCCGGGCGCCGGTCAATATCGGCCACAACGCTTCGCGAATGACGTTCCTCGCCGGGAGGCCCGTCAAGGCCGACCGCGGCGCGACCGCCGCGCGATAGACGTGCCCAGAGCATTTTCGCTTCTGATTGAATCAGAAGCGAAGCTCTGGATTGTAGTTCTGACGCGTTTTTTTCACGCGAACCGGTGTCCACTTCGCTCGAAAACGCTATAGCCGGGATTAACGTTAAGCCACGGTAAGACTCGCCGCCAGACGATTATTGCAGAATATTACTGGCGGCCCGGTGGCGGAAGTTCGACGCGGGAGCTGTGCAAAGCTTTTTATCCTGGTTCAAGTCCAGGCTGGGCCTCCAACTTTTCTTCACGGTTCATGAAAATCCGACGTGCCCCCCGGCCAGGGCATGTTTCTCCGCGACGGGAAAAAGCCCCGACCGCGCGCTTCAAGTTCTTACTTACCAGCGATGCCCGTGCCGATGATGCAGACGGTGGCGGGGACGCCATAACGGTGATGCCTGTAAAATCGCGGCGCACCAGGGCCGAGTTCTCGGCCCGGCGTAGCCGCCGCGGCTCCGCGTTTCCTAACGCGACGCGAGGGCGAGCGCGCCTTCCGGGAAATCCGCGCCAACGCCAAACCCGATCCAATCAGGCCAGATCCAATCAATGGGGAATGCGCGCTCCCGGCACGCGTTTGCGGCCGTGAGGAATGGAGCGGATTCGATGAATCGAACATCGGTCTGCGACCTGGAAGCCGCTGCTTTGCCACTAAGCTAAATCCGCGCAGGGGCTCATTAGCATATCACCACCCCTCATGCGCCTGAAACCCGTGATTAACCTTACAATGCACGATCACTCCCTTTAGCGGTACCCTGAGCTTTCCGGTTTCAACGGACCGCAATAGCCGGTTGATCGGCAGCCTGAAGGTCTTTTCCGCCTTCGAAATCTGGTCTATAGCGTTTTCGAGCGAAGTGGATGACCTGTTCGCGTGAAGAAAACGCGTCAAATCAAGCTCTGAGAGCCTCGCTTCTGATTCCATCAGAAACAAAAAGGCTGTAAAGACACCTCGCGCGCGAAGATCGCGCTCTTGTTCAAGGGACGCGCGGCTCGCGCGTCCTTTTTTTGTGCCCGATTTTCACCCTTTTGTGCCGATCTTCACCCCTGGAACTTGATGCCTAAACGCACCGACATTTCGACCATTCTCATCATCGGCGCCGGTCCGATCGTCATCGGACAGGCCTGTGAGTTCGACTATTCCGGCACCCAGGCGGTAAAGGCGCTCAAGGAAGAGGGTTACAGGGTTGTCCTGGTCAACTCCAACCCCGCCACGATCATGACCGACCCCGACCTGGCGGACGCCACCTATATCGAGCCGATCACCCCGGAAATCGTCGGTAAGATCATCGAAAAGGAGCGTCACGTCGTTCCCGGCGGTTTCGCGCTGCTGCCGACCATGGGCGGCCAGACCGCGCTGAACTGCGCGCTATCGTTGCGCCGGCAGGGTACGCTGGAGGATTTCGACGTCGAAATGATCGGCGCGACGGCGGACGCCATCGACAAGGCGGAAGACCGGCAACTGTTCCGCGAGGCCATGACCAGGATCGGCCTGGAGACGCCGAAATCGCGGCTTGCCAATGCGTCCGCGATGAAAAAGGCCGATCGCGACGCCTACCTAGCCGAGAAGGAAAAACTCTCGGGCGACGCGCTGGCCGAACTCGAGCGGCAATGGACGCTTGGCGAGGGCGAGCGGCGCAAGCGCTACCAGCAGCAGGCGATGGCCGAAGCGCTGATGGCGCTGTCCGAGATCGGCCTGCCGGCGATCATTCGCCCCTCCTTCACCATGGGGGGCACGGGCGGCGGCATCGCCTATACGCGCGACGAATTCCTCGACATCATCGAACGCGGCCTGGATGCCTCGCCGACCAACGAAGTGCTGATCGAAGAAAGCGTGCTCGGCTGGAAAGAGTACGAGATGGAGGTTGTCCGCGACAAGAAGGACAACTGCATCATCATCTGCTCGATCGAGAATCTCGATCCGATGGGCGTGCACACCGGCGACTCCATCACGGTGGCGCCGGCGCTGACGCTGACCGACAAGGAATACCAGGTCATGCGCGACGCCTCGCTGGCGGTGTTGCGCGAGATCGGCGTCGAGACCGGCGGCTCCAACGTGCAGTTCGGCGTCGATCCTGTCAGCGGACGCATGGTCATCATCGAGATGAACCCGCGGGTGTCGCGATCCTCGGCGCTGGCGTCAAAGGCGACCGGCTTCCCCATCGCCAAGGTCGCGGCGAAACTCGCGGTCGGCTACACGCTCGACGAGATCGCCAACGACATCACCGGCGGCGCGACGCCGGCATCGTTCGAACCCAGCATCGACTACGTCGTCACCAAGATTCCGCGTTTCGCGTTCGAGAAGTTTCCCGGCGCCTCGACCACGCTCACCACCTCGATGAAATCGGTCGGCGAAGTGATGGCGATCGGTCGCACGTTTCAGGAAAGCCTCCAGAAGGCGCTGCGCGGACTGGAGATCGGCCTCACCGGCCTCGATGAAATCGATATCGATGGCATGGGCAGGGGCGACGACAAGAACGCCATCCGCGCCGCGCTGGGCACGCCGACCCCTAGCCGCCTGCTGCAACTCGCGCAGGCGATGCGGCTCGGCTGGACCGACGAGGAAATCTTCAGCTCCTGCAAGATCGACCCCTGGTTCCTCGCCGAACTGCGCGGCATCGTCGAGATGGAGAACAAGGTCCGCTCCCACGGCCTGCCGGGTAACGCCTTCGGGATGCGTACGCTCAAGGCGATGGGTTTCTCGGACGCGCGGCTCGCGGTGCTCTCCGGCAGGACCGAGGCGGAAGTCAAAGCGCTTCGCCGCACCCTCGGCGTGCGCCCGGTCTACAAGCGCATCGACACCTGCGCGGCGGAATTCGCCTCGCCGACCGCTTACATGTACTCAACCTATGAAGCGCCGTTCGCGGGCGAGGCTGCCGACGAAAGCGCACCGTCGGACAAGACGAAGGTCGTTATCCTCGGCGGCGGCCCCAATCGCATCGGCCAGGGAATCGAGTTCGACTATTGCTGCTGCCATGCCTGCTTCGCACTGTCGGACGCTGGCTTCGAGACCATCATGGTCAACTGCAACCCCGAAACGGTCTCGACCGACTACGATACCGCCGACCGGCTCTACTTCGAACCGCTGACGGCCGAGGACGTGCTGGAGATCATCGACACCGAGCGGCAGAACGGCACGTTGCACGGCGTGATCGTGCAGTTCGGCGGCCAGACGCCGTTGAAACTTGCCCACGCCCTGGAAGCGGCCGATGTGCCGATCCTCGGCACTTCGCCCGAGGCCATCGACCTCGCGGAAGACCGCGACCGGTTCAAGCGCATTCTAGACCGGCTCAAACTGAAGCAGCCGAAGAACGGCATCGCCTATTCGGTGGAGCAGGCGCGACTGGTGGCCGCCGATCTCGGCCTGCCGCTGGTGGTGCGCCCTTCCTATGTGCTGGGCGGCCGCGCCATGCAGATCATCCGCGAGGAAAGCCAGCTCGGTGACTATCTGCTCGAAACCCTGCCCGAACTGGTGCCGGCCGACGTCAAGGCCCGCTATCCGAACGACAAGACCGGCCAGATCAACACCGTGCTCGGCACCAACCCGCTGCTGTTCGATCGCTATCTCTCCGACGCCACGGAGATCGACGTCGATTGCCTCGGCGACGGCAAGGACACTTACGTCGTCGGCATCATGGAGCATATCGAGGAGGCCGGCATCCACTCCGGCGACTCCGCCTGCTCGCTGCCGCCGCGTTCGCTCGACGCGGCCACGATCGCCGAACTGGAGCGGCAGACCCGCGAACTCGCGCTCGGTCTTGATGTCGTTGGCTTGATGAACGTGCAATACGCCATCAAGGACGGCGAGATCTACGTGCTGGAAGTCAATCCCCGCGCCTCGCGCACGGTGCCGTTCGTCGCCAAGGTGATCGGCCTTCCCGTCGCCAAGATCGCGGCGCGGATCATGGCCGGCGAGAAGCTCGCGGGCTTCGAGCTCAAGCCGCAACGGCTCGATCATGTCGGCGTCAAGGAATCCGTCTTCCCCTTCGCGCGCTTTCCGGGCGTCGACACCGTGCTCGGCCCGGAAATGAAATCGACCGGCGAGGTGATGGGCATCGACCGCTCCTTCGAGATCGCCTTCGCCAAGAGCCAGCTTGGCGGCGGCACGCATCTCCCGCGCAAGGGCACGGTGTTCGTCTCGGTCCGAGAGACCGACAAGATGCGCATCCTCGCGACGGTGAAGCTGCTGGCGTCTGTCGGCTTCAGGGTGATTGCGACGTCGGGAACACAACGCTACCTGACCGACAGCGGCGTTTCGGCCGAAAAGATCAACAAGGTTCTGGAGGGCCGCCCGCACATCGTGGACGCCATCACCAACGGCGAGGTGCAACTGGTGTTCAACACCACCGACGGGCCCCAGGCGCTGGCTGACAGCCGCTCGCTGCGGCGCGCCGCCCTCTTGCATAAAGTGCCGTACTACACCACTCTTTCGGGAGCCGTCGCCGCCGCGCAGGGTATCCGCGCCTATCTGGGCGGAGATCTTGAGGTGCGCACCTTGCAGAGTTATTTTTCCGAGACATAGTGTAAGGCTTCAATCGGGCCTGATCGGCCCATAATCGGTCTGTGGGAACCCTGACGAAGCGGAACCTGCCGGCTGCGGAGATTTTTTTGCCCGGCCGAGGCCGGTCGGTTACTGTAGCGGTCGAGACGGACGCTCATTGCGCATAGCGTTTTCGAGCGAAGTGGAAACCGGTTCGCGTGAAGAAAACGCGCCAAACAATCCAGAGCTTTCGCTTCTGATTAAATCAGCAGCGAAGCCCTCTGGGACGAGCCTGAAGCGATCTTCTGAGATCGCACTGGAATCTATAGAGTTTCGAACGCCCTTGATTCCGGATTCACACCAAAGAAGCCGCAAAGATAGGCGAGCGTCGGAATCGAATGTGAGGCGAATGCGGATTTCGCGGGCCGGACTCCGGACGGAAAGCCGCTTCGCGCAACGCGGCAGCGCTGCCGATGAAGCGAAGGACGAAGTGAGATGGTCGAGAAGGTTCCGATGACCCGAGGCGGGCACGCCGCCCTCGCAGACGAACTGAAGAAGCGCCAGTCGGTGGACCGGCCGCGCATCATCGAGCAAATCGCCGAGGCGCGAGCGCATGGCGACCTTTCGGAGAATGCGGAATATCACGCCGCGAAAGAAGAGCAGTCGCACAATGAGGGCCGCATCGCCGAGCTCGAGGACAAGCTGGCGCGCGCCGACATCATCGACGTCAGCAAGCTTTCCGGCGACACCATCAAGTTCGGCGCCACCGTCACGCTGATCGACGAGGACACCGACAAGAAGGCGGTGTGGCAGATCGTCGGCGAGGCCGAAGCCGACGCCAAGCAGGGCCGCATTTCAATCACCTCGCCGCTGGCGCGCGCCCTGATCGGCAAGA
The DNA here is from genome assembly GCF_000012725.1 of Nitrobacter winogradskyi Nb-255. NCBI lineage: Bacteria > Pseudomonadati > Pseudomonadota > Alphaproteobacteria > Hyphomicrobiales > Nitrobacteraceae > Nitrobacter > Nitrobacter winogradskyi. The sequence continues at coordinate 2,676,820 of NC_007406.1, forward strand.
AGAAAGGCTCCTCCGTCGAAGTGGTCGCGCCCGGCGGCGCCAAGGCCTATGAGATCGCGAAGGTCGAATGGCGATAGCGCAGGATTGATTATGGTCTCCGCGCTGTTGTCGCGAATCCTAGCGGATTCCTAATGTTCCGAGTCCGGAACAATTCGACGGCGTAGGTGTTAGATATCGCCGGCCCTCGCCAGCGCGTGGCCGGCGCCGTTTTTCTGCGATGCCGCCAATCGGGGGAGCCACGTCATGGATCAAGTTTTCACCAAATGGCAGCCGATCGTCCTCAGTCTGCTTCGGTTCATGAGCGGACTTCTGCTCATGCAGCACGGCACCGCCAAGCTCCTGGGATTTCCGTCGCTGCCGATGTTCGCGGATCTTCAGGTGGCGTCGCTGGTCGGGGTTGCCGGAATCATCGAACTGGTCGGCGGCGGGCTGCTGGTCGTCGGATTGTTCACGCGGGCCGCGGCGTTCATTACATCAGGCATGACGGCGGTCGCCTATTTCCTGGTCCATGCCCCCAAGACCTTCATGCCCATCGCCAATGGCGGTGAACTGGCGGCGCTGTATTGTTTTGTTTTCTTCTACCTGGTGTTCGCCGGCGGTGGCCCGATCAGCCTCGATAAGGTGCTTTTCAACAGGAGTTGAAACCGATCCGGCCTTGTTCAGCCCGGCATCTTCAGCTCCAAGGGCACCGCAGGGGCGTATTTGGAACTGTGAAGCACCAGCGAGGTCCGCACGTTCCGTACATGCGGCGCCGCGGTGAGATGCGCGACGAAATCCTGAAATGTGGCCATGTCGGGCGCCACGCATTTCAGGATGAAGTCCACCTCGCCCGACAGCATCCAGCACTCACGCACGAGCGGCTCACCGCGCACGAACTCCTCGAACGCGCGCAAGTCGGCATCCGCCTGACTGGACAGATGCACCGATGCAAAAACCGTAACCTCGAAACCGAGCCGCTGCGGATCGAGCAGCCCGCGGTATCCCTGAATATAGCCCTCTTCCTCCAGCGTCCGGACCCGGCGCAGGCACGGCGGCGGCGAAATGCCGACCCGTTTCGCCAGTTCGACGTTGGTGATCCGGCCATCGGCCTGAATCTCGCTGAGGATTTTAAGGTCGATCTGGTCCAGACTCTTCGTCACGCCATCCAAATCCCGGCAGCCGGCCCATTGCATCCCCGGCAAGCCCCTCATTAACGCAGGTCGGGTGGCCTACGCAATTTTATTACGCCAATCCGCGCTTTCGCCTTTATAGCGTTTTCGAGCGAAGTGGATACCGCGGTTCGCGTGAAGAAAACGCGGCAGGTTCTTTTCCGAAAACCGGTCTCCACTTTCGGGATCATGCTGCGGAGGAATTTTTCCGGCGGAGGGTTGCATTTTTCGCATGGCGAGGCAGATATGCATAACGTCATTCAGACGCTCCATGTCATCGCTTCCCTGCCGCCCGTTCGCCATGCGGCCGGAGGCCGATTTCCACCAGAGGTCCGCCATCCATGCCTGCCCCCATCCACGCCAAGGTTGTCATCATCGGCTCCGGTCCGGCGGGCTATACGGCGGCGATCTACGCGGCGCGCGCCATGCTGGAGCCAGTGCTGATCCAGGGTATCCAGCCGGGCGGCCAGCTCACCATCACCACCGACGTTGAAAATTACCCCGGCTTCGCCGACGTGATCCAGGGGCCGTGGCTGATGGAGCAGATGGAGAAGCAGGCGGCGCATGTCGGCACCCGGATCGTAACCGACACGGTGAATTCTCTGGATGTGTCGCAACGGCCGTTCCGCCTGACCTGCGACAGCGGCGAGGTTTATCTTGCCGAAACCGTGATTCTCGCCACGGGCGCGCAGGCGCGCTGGCTGGGGTTGCCATCCGAGGACACATTCAAGGGATTCGGTGTCTCTGCGTGCGCGACCTGCGACGGCTTCTTCTATCGCGGTAAAAACGTGATCGTGATCGGCGGCGGCAACACAGCCGTCGAGGAAGCGCTCTTCCTGACCAATTTTGCCTCGCAGGTCACCCTTGTGCATCGCCGCGATCACTTCCGCGCCGAACGCATCCTGCAGGATCGCGCCTTCAAGCATCCCAAGATCAAGGTGATCTGGGACAGCGCCATCGATGAAATCTGCGGCAGCGAGGATCCGCCCAAGGTCACCCATGTGCGGCTGAAGAACGTCAAGAGCGGCGAACTCACCGAGGTCGAGGCCGATGGCGTATTCATTGCGATCGGCCACGCGCCGGCGACCGAACTGGTGACAGGCAAGGTCAAGCTGAAGCCATCAGGCTACGTCGAAGTCGCGCCGAACTCGACGGCGACGTCCGTGCCGGGACTGTTCGCCGCCGGCGATGTCGCGGATGAAGTCTATCGCCAGGCCGTGACGGCCGCCGGCCTGGGTTGCATGGCCGCGCTGGAAGCCGAACGGTTTCTCGCCGCGCACGCGGGTGACCGCGCGGCGGCAGAATAGCGCAGTCCGCGAACATGGATTGGGACAAGCTAAAAGTATTTCACGCCGCGGCCGAGGCCGGAAGCTTCACACACGCAGGTGAACAGCTCGGACTGTCGCAGTCCGCCGTATCGCGACAGGTCGGCGCGCTGGAGCAGGAACTCTCGGTACCGCTGTTTCATCGTCATGCGCGAGGGTTGATCCTGACGGAGCAGGGCGACTTGCTCTTCCGCACCGCGCATCAGGTCTTCATGCAGTTGCAGGCGGCGCGCGCCAAGCTCGCCGACAGCCGGGAACGGCCAAGCGGCGACCTCAAGGTGACGACCACGCTCGGAGTCGGCATCAACTGGCTGATTCCGCGGCTTGGCGAATTCACTTCGCTGTATCCGGATATCAGAATCTCACTGGCTTTGACCGACGAAGAGCTGGATCTGTCGATGCGGGAAGCCGATATCGCGATTCGCACATACAAGCCGACCCAGCCCGACCTGATTCAGCGCAAACTGTTTGCCATATGTTTTCATGCCTATTGTTCGACCGAATACGTCAAGCGCTTCGGCACCCCGCGAACGCTTGAGGAACTCAGTGGACATCGCATCATCCTGCTTAACGAGACGCAGGCCTCGCCCCATCTCCAGAACCGCAACTGGCTGATCGAGGCTGCCCGCAACCGATCGGGGCCGCACGAACCCTATTTCACGGTCAACAACATCGTGGGCCTGTTCAGCGCCTGCCAGCAAGGTCTCGGCATAGCCGCGCTGCCGGATTATCTGGTCGGCGAGAACAATCTCCTGGTGCAGCTGTTCGGCGAATCCGACTCGATTCAGCTCGACACCTATTTCGTGTATCCTGAAGAGTTGAAATCCGTCGCGCGGGTTCAGGTTTTCCGCGACTTCGTCGTCAGCAAGGCGCAACGCTGGCCGTCGTGATCAGGCGATCCCCTGCCCGTTCGGCGCCGCGCGCCCGATACGCACAACGCGGCGGGTCAAACCAAGGAGATGCCTGACGCGACAACGCGGCAGCGGACAAGACAAACGCGCGAAATCCGCGCGCTTTATCGTCGAGCATTGAGCGGCGGTCAGGCGGCGTGCTTGTGCATGGTTCCGCCCGAGGGCGCAGCCCCGCGGATCGCCTTGACGGAGCGTTCGATCGCCGCCCACAGGCGTCCGATCTCCGAAGCCGCGCGGCCCTGGGAATCGTACTCGCGCGCGCCTTCGCCATGCGCCAGAGCCAGCAGCAGGTCGGCGCGATTGGTAATCTGGCCACTCCAGACCGGAGCGCGGAATTTCGCCAGAGCCTCGCGCGCAATGGTAACGATCGGACTCTCGGAGCCGTCGCGCATCGCCGGCGCACCATTGATGACAACCGCATAAGGCTTGCGCGCGGATCGGCAGCTCTGAATGGTGCCCTGAACAGCGTTGACGTCGAACACGCCGGGCCGTGCGGGAATCACAACCATCGTCGCATTCCGGATGGCGTCATCGACGACGGCCGACAGGTTCGGAGGCGTGTCGATAAAGACCCACTCGACGCCGTCACGCTTCGCGGCGTTGATGATTTCGGTGACGGAGCGATTGGCTGTCCTGATCGGAGGTTCGTTGGTGCCGCGCAGCTTGTGCCAAAGCGTCAGCGACCCCTGCGGATCGGCATCCACCAGCAGGCAGGGCCTCGAGGCCTTATGAACTTGCGCAGCAAGATGCGCGGCCAGGGTACTCTTGCCTGAGCCGCCCTTACGCGATGCGAAAACAATAACGTTCATACCTTGGTCTCCCGATTGACCCAGGAGAATAAAATGAATCAGCATACTGATTCGTTAAAGACAAAATTTACCCTCAATCGCCGTCATGCGCCTGTTTTCGCGCGTTCCGGGCATTTGAACCACACCTCGTCGGATATCGGGCGCTCGCGGCGCAGGACGCCCCCGGAAAATGAACAGTTGCGGAAGCTTTACAGAAAGCGTTTCGCGGCTTTGCGCTCCAGCCATTTACGCTCGATCCAGCCGAGCATCCGCGCCATCGGTCGTTGCAGGAACGGCAGGTCCTGCGCGATCAGGATGAGGCCGAGCGGTAACATCCACAGCCCGAGAACCGGCAGGAAACTGAAGATTCCGCCGATGATCAGCAAGATCGCCAGCGGAATGCGGACCAGCCGCGAGGACGGCTTGCGCACCCAGCCTATGAATCTCGCGAATCGCCGCGGCAGTTTACCCTCGAACCAGGCAAGATGCCGATCCAGTTCCGCGCGGTGATCCTTGCTCACTGTTCGCTCCATGACAGAGAGTTGTTGACTTGTCACAGCGCAACAAGGCGGCGCGATGTCGCGCAAACGTCTCAGTGTCCAATCCTCATCATAAAAAAAGCCGTTTCTAGAATCCGAACGTCCAGACGACGCCCACCACCGACAGGGTCAGGAAAGCGCTGAGCGTCCAGCCAATGGCGTAGTTCTGCTCCTCGGGCACGATCCCGCGCATGTCCTCCACCCCGCCGCGGTTGGGACGCCCAAGATGTAAATCGGTCATGACAACCTCCCTTGCGGACATTGCCGCAAGACTCCAATGGCGGAAGGGCAAGAGGAGTTCCTTAAGGCTGCAAGCATATGAATTTTCCCTGCGGAGTTTCCTGCCCGATGCCGCATCGCTTGACGGCGCTGCATGCAACGGTCATGCGTAGCGTGTCAGTCGGCTGGACGGCCGCTCCCGCTCGGGCCGAAAGGCTTGCGGGAGAGGAAAGTCCGGGCTCCATCGACATACGGTGCCGGATAACGTCCGGCGGGGGCGACCCCAGGGACAGTGCCACAGAGAACGAACCGCCGCGTCCACTTCTATTCTCCGCTTGCCGGGGAGAGAACAGTGTGAGCGGTAAGGGTGAAAAGGTGCGGTAAGAGCGCACCGCGCCTCCGGCAACGGAGGCGGCATGGTAAACCCCACCGGGAGCAAAACCGAATAGGGACAGCATAGCGAGGGGTTCGCCTTGGCGATAACACCGCGGAGCCATGTCGGGCTCGCTGTCCGGGTAGGTTGCTTGAGGCAACGTGCAAACGTTGTCCCAGAGGAATGGCCGTCACGCACCGCGTGCGCAAGTGCGCGGTGCCCTACAGAACCCGGCTTACAGGCCGGCTGATATCCGCAAAGCGTTTCGAACCGATGTGAACTCGCGGTTCGCTTAGAAACGCGCACTCCCTGCGAATGAGGGGTTCGGCGCGCCGGACCCCTCGCCAGTTCCGGGCGCGCCCCCGCCGCCGCTACTCGTCGTAATCCGCCTCGCTGGCGTAACTGTGCGAACGGTTCCTGCTCGCGCCCAGCGATCCCGTGACAGCCGGCGCGCGGCCGGCATACGAACCGCGGCCTGCGCGCGCGGCCATTTCCTCGCCCGAAACCGGAGCGGGCTTGCAGACCGTGCGGCGACTGGCACGGCGCATCAGATCGACATGAATATGGTTGTAGTGGTAGATGTTGGAGCCCGGCGCCAGCACTGTGGTGAAACGCTGACAGGCCGACGCCGCCACGTCGCGAAGAAAACCCTGCTCTTCCGGCAAGCCCTTCCAGCCGCGCTGCACCGAAACATAGCGTCCATCCGCCAACGTGAACCCCGCGATATCCAGCGCATTGCCGAAGGCGTGCTCGGAAATGCGCGCGCGCGGATTGCCGTTCATGCCGCGGCAGGAATAGGCCGAGATCTGCTTGATCTCGGCTACGCGCGCGCCGAACCAGCGCATCGACGCCGGCTGCACCGCATCCGCCAGCCAGCGATCGAGCGCCGAGACGATCGGGCAGGCAAGCGTCGCGGAAGGCTTCACCGTGACAGGACCGACCGCGCTGGTGACAACCCCGCGCGCAGGTCCAAGACGCAGCGATGGATCCTGTGAAGGCGTTGCCGGATAGGCGGAGGGTTGCGCATAGCGATCATCCCCTGCCTCCGCCGGCTGCTCATCGGCTGACGAATACGTCCCCGGCGCGGCCAGCGAAACCGGATCGCCCGATCTCTCATCCGGGCCAGGCTGACGAGCGGATGTTTCCGGATATGACGGCGGCCGATAAGCCGGCTGCGCGATCGGCCAGCGCGGCTCGCGGCCGACGGACGCGGGCGGCCTGAGATTCTCGTCGGCAAAGCCGTACGCCGACCCCTCACCGAGCGCCGAGACCTTCAAGGGAAACTCCGCGCCGCAAATACCGGGACCATTGATCCGGCGGATGCGGACGAGATCGGAACTTTCCCTGACCGCGCCGGATTTCAAACAAGCGGCCTCAGCCTCGGTCCGCCAAGGTTCGCGCTCCGCAGTCTGAAAAAGGCCGCGCCCGCAACCGGCTAACGATACGAGGACGAGGGAGCCGAGAAGATACAAGGCAACTCTGCGCGTCATGCGCGCACGTTCGGCGAATTTACTTAAATCTTCTTCAACATCTTGTTTTCATTCATTTTTAACCACGCCGCCGCGCCGTGCGCGACGGTCCAGAACCGCGGGTTCGGAACGTAATTGCAGATGCCGCATTAAGAACCAAAGGCATGGGAGGTCGTCGTATGACTTTCGCAGGCCGCGTGAGCGTCATGATCGCCTATATCGCCTTCGCTTTCGTGGGCGCAATCGTGTTGGGCGTTTTCTAGACCGTTACGGCTCCCCTTCCTGCCGCGGACCTCATCCGCTGGAATCCGGTATCCGCTGCCTGTAGCCTTACCCGCGGGGCAACTTGAGTCGGAGAGCCAATGCGGTCCGGGTTCAAATTCAAGACCATCCTGCTCGGCATCGGGATTCTTGCTGTCTCGTTTTTTGTCAGCCTCAAGGCCATGGACTGGCTGTCGCCGCACGGAATCGACAAGCCCGCGCTTGCGGCCTTGCCGCCGCTGCCACCCGTCAACCGCAGTTCAAGCATCGTCGTGCCGGTCAAGATACCGCTGACGCTCATCCGCGACGCCGCCGAGCGCGCGGCTCCGCATCATTTCGCCGGCAAGGCCGACAACCCGGCGGCGCAGATTCTCCAGAACGCAGACATCGGGTGGACCGCATCCCGCGGCGCGATCAGCGCCACGGGCGCCAATAACGCACTGTCGCTGTCGACGCCGCTGACGGGCGCCGTGAAGGTGACCGGATCGCTGTCGGCCAACGCCCAGGATGCGGTCGGCAACGCGCTCGCGGGTGTGCTCGGCGGCGACATCGCCAAGCACGTCGGCCGCGTGAACATCAAGAACCTGAACGCCAATGCCGAGATCAAGGGCAATGTCGTGATGACGGCGCAACCGACGCTGGCCGGGAACTGGCGCATCGACCCCGGCATCACCGCACAGGTCAATCTTGGCGACACCAACCTCTCGGTCGCGGGCGCGCGCCTTAATGTCCCCTCACAGGTCAAGCCGGTCATCGACAAGGCGGTCAACGAACAGATCGCGGTTCTCCAGCAGCGCATTCGCGACGATCCCGCGCTGGAGCGGGACGCAAGGCGGCAATGGGCGCAAATGTGCCGCTCGATCCCGCTACAGGATCCGGCGGGGATGCCGCAACTCCATCTCGAACTGAAGCCGGTTCGCGCCATCGCGGCTCAACCGCGCATCGACGCCAGAAACGTCACGCTGACAATCGGTGTCGAGGCCGAAACGCGGATCACGACCGCGGCGACCAGGCCGGACTGCCCGTTCCCCGCAACGCTTGCCCTCGAACCTGCGACGACGGGCAGACTGAACATCGGCGTTCCGATCGACATGCCCTTCACCGATATCAATAAGATCATCGAGGCACAGTTCGCCGGCAAGACATTCCCCGAAGATGGCAGCGGCGCGGCTGATGTCACCGTCAAGCAGGTGAGTGTCGCGGCGGCCGGCGACCAGCTTCTGATCTCGCTTCTGGTTCATGCGAAGGAGAAGAAGAGTTGGTTCGGTTTCGGCGGCGAGGCCACGATCCACATCTGGGGCCGACCGGTGCTCGATCAGGCCCAGCAGATCATGCGTCTGAAAGACATCAGGCTCGCGGTGGAATCCGAAGCCGCGTTCGGCCTGCTCGGCGCCGCCGCGCAAACGGCATTGCCCTACCTTGAAAGCGCCTTGGCTGAGAGAGCCGTCGTCGACCTCAAACCATTCGTATCGGATGCGCGCGAAAAGATCGCCGCGGTGATCGCGGACTTTCAGAAAAGCGAGGACAGAGCCAAAGTCACGGCGGAGATCAGCCGCCTGAACCTTTCAAGCATCGCCTTTGATTCAACGACATTGCGCGTGATCGCCGAAGCGGCAGGCAGCGTGAATGTCGAACTCAAGACACTGCCGGCGCTGTAAGGCTCGCGAGTACCAATGCCCCCGAGCATTTCGCTTGTTTGAACCAGACGCAAAGCACTTTCCGATACCTTGCCCTAACCCTCGAACTTGAATGAGACCTTGAGCTTGGCGCGATAGGTCTCGACCTTGCCCTCCTCGTCCAATTGCATGTCGAGCTTGACGATTTCGGCGACGCGAAGGTCGCGAAGAGACTCTCCCGCTCGCTCGACCGCGCCCTTGGCCGCCTTCTCCCACGAATCCTTGCTGGTGCCGATCAGTTCGATGACCTTGTAGACACTCTCGGCCATGTCTTCCTCCATTCGATGACGGGATCAGGTGGCCGTGGACTTTTCATGCCAGCGCCAAGTCCACGGCCACAGGCGAACCAAACTCACACGCAACACGCCCGGCGAAACCGGGCGTGTTGTCATTCTGCCGTTTATTATCCGGCGGTTCAGGTCGAGTACTTGAATTCAGGCATCGACTCGAGCTGCTGCTTGGTCGCGCTGAAGACCGCGTGATCCGGGAACCATGGATTGCTGCTCGTCGTGGTCGTCGCCGGCGCGGATGTTGAAGAGCCGGTCGTGGTCCCCGTGCCCGCACCCTTTCCGGAGGCCGATTGCGCAGGCGTGTCGACAAACTTCAGCTTGTCGAAGGGCACCGCGACCAGTCGCTCGCCGACGCCAAGGAAGCCGCCCACGCCGATCACCGCAGCTTTGATCATTCCATTCTTGTCCAGAAGGAGATCGCTGATCGAGCCGAGCTTGTCATTGGTATCGTTATAAACGTTAAGACCGACCATCTTGGATGACCGCCAGGAGCCATGATATCCGGACTCTGACGATGTCGCGGCGGCCGGAGCAGTCATGTTGTTGTTCATCGTGGCGTTTGGCGTCTGAGCGATCGCAGCCGTCGCCAGCAGCGCGGAGCCAATCAACGCGGCCGTCATATGCTTCGAGATCATCAGTATGTCTCCTTCAGTTTAAATGGAGTAGCGAGAACCCACGACGTCCGGAGTGGTTCCTTTCGAACATGAGAGACATATTCAGGCCGCGGTCGCGCGCGACTCATGGTTCGCCTGTTTGAAGAACGCGATAGCTTCGAACTTGTAACCACATCGAACGCATCGCCAGAGATACGATGTCCGGCATGGTTCTTTCTCAAACCAGACCGGCGCGGCGATCAGGCGGCCGCACTGCGCACAAGGATTCTGGTGTGGCAGATCGTCGGATCCGGCAGCGAGCATGGCGCGTCTCCCATCTGTTTTTGATGTCTGCAATTGCAGGGCGCAACTCGCCGAAAATCCACGTTGTTCCTTAGCGGGATTTCCTCTCACGACAAGTTGACGGCGGAGCGCACGCGCGCGGCAGCAAGGCGCCGCACGTTGTATCAGTTCCATTCTCATCGCAGGGTCGGCGGCGTTTTCCGCTCTGACGAAATCGGACCAAGGGCTCTATGACCTTGATCTGGTGCGTTTCTTCACACCACCCGGCGCTCGTTCCCCTGAGTCAAGTCGGAGGTTATACGTTTTGAAACGCTATAAACCTGCGGGAGCCGCCAGTTTAACTGATCTTGCCATAGGAAAGGCACGATTGAGGCGATAGGAAAGGCCGATCATGAAGGGGGTTCCGTGACAAATTTCAGCAAATTCGGTCCGCTTCTTGTATTTGTTGCGATGGCATGGCCACAGCCATCGACCGCGCAACGCGCGGAGTACACGACGATGGTGACGGCGCACGCGCAAGCCAACGGTGTTCCTGTCGACCTGGTTCACCGCGTCATCATGCGCGAAAGCCGCTACAATCCGCGCGCGGTTCATCGCGGAAACTACGGCATGATGCAGATCAAGCTCGCGACCGCTCGCGGCCTCGGCTACACCGGCACCGCTGAAGGCCTGCTCGACCCCGAAACCAACCTCACCTATGCGGTGAAGTATCTCGCCGGCGCATACCGGCTGGCGAACGGCAATCACGATCGCGCCGTCGCCTATTATGCCGGCGGTTACTACTACGCAGCCAAGCGGCAAAGACTCCAGCGCGCCAGGCACGAGACCATGAGCGCTGACGCAAGACTCCCCGGCGCGCCGCTGTCGATCGCGCCGCGCTGAACCGCGGCCTGGCGCCGGGCTAACAGGAAAATCGTGGAACCGCTTCATATCGACGATTACGCCTGCCGCACGTTGACACCCTCACCTTTCGGTTTAGATTAGGGATGTTCCGAGGGGTGCTCCGTCAGGGAGCTGAGATACCGCAAGCGCGCAATCCAAGGCGGATTGCAAGGACCGCGGTGACCCTTTGAACCTGATCCGGGTCATGCCGGCGAAGGGACAGGGATGCTTCATAAGACGTGGGACAGGCGGGGAACGCCTCCGATCGCGGTCATCGGCGCAGGTATTGCCGGTGCATGGCAGGCGTTACTGTTCGCGAAAGCCGGGCACGAGGTCACGCTTCACGAACGCGACAATGATGCGATGACGCAAGCCACCAGCCACTGGGCCGGCGGCATGCTCGCCCCATGGTGCGAATCCGAGGTGTCCGAACCTCTCGTCACGCGCCTTGGCCTTCGCTCGCTCGCGCTTTGGCGCGAACATGCTCCCGATACGCCTTTCAATGGTTCTCTCGTGGTGGCGCATCCGCGCGATCGCAGCGATTTCGAACGCTTCGCGCGCATGACATCGGGACATCAGCGCCTTCAGCGCGATGACGTAAGCAAGCTCGAACCCTCGCTTGACGGGCGGTTTCGCGAAGCGCTGTTCTTTCCGGACGAAGGCCATGTCGAGCCGCGCCGCGTGTTGCCCGAACTGCACGCGCGCATCCGCGCCGCCGGCGGCCGGATCGAATTCGGCAGCGCGCCGGAAACGACCCACATCGACGGGCTGGAGATCGATTGCCGCGGTCTCGCCGCGCGCGACGCGTTTCCGGATCTGCGGGGCGTCAAGGGCGAGGAGATCATCGTCGAAACCGACGAGATCGTGCTATCTCGCCCCATCCGGATCCTGCATCCCCGGTGGCCGCTCTACATCATTCCGCGCGAGCGCAATCGCTTCATGATCGGCGCAACCTCGATCGAGCGCGAGGACGACGGCGTCAGCGTGCGGTCCACGCTGGAATTGCTGAGCGCGGCCTATGCGGTGCATCCGGCGTTCGGGGAGGCGCGGATCGTGGAGATCGGCGCCGGCCTGCGGCCTGCCTTTCCCGACAACCTGCCGCGCATCGCGATCGACAAGGATCATATTGCGGTCAACGGCCTTTACCGCCACGGCTTCCTGCTGGCGCCGGCGCTAGCCGAGCTGACGCTCGGCTATGTGGCGCGCGGGGAGATCGACAACGAGGTGATGCAATGCAAGTGACCGTCAACGGCGAACGGCGGGAGATCGCAGCGCGGACCGTGGACGCGCTGCTGAGCGAACTCGACTACGAGAGCACGCACGTCGCGATCGCCGTGAATTTCGACGTGCTGCCTAGAAGCCGCTGGGCGGATACCGCGCTCAGGAGCGGCGACGAGATCGAGATCATCACGCCGCGGCAGGGAGGGTAGAGCATAATCCCGAAAAGTGGGAACCGGTTTTCGGATCAGATCATGCTCAAACAAAGAGACGCATAATGGTTTCGTTCTACGATCGTGAATTCTCCTCCCGGCTGCTGATCGGCACGGCGCTCTATCCGTCGCCGAAAATCATGCAGGACGCGATCCGCGCCGCGGGCAGCCAGATTGTCACCGTATCGCTGCGGCGGGAGACGGCGGGCGGCAAGACCGGCGACGCGTTCTGGTCGCTGATCCGCGAGCTGGATGTCACGGTGCTGCCGAACACCGCCGGATGCAAAACCGTGCGCGAAGCCGTCACTACGGCGAAGCTCGCGCGCGAACTGTTCGGCACGTCCTGGATCAAGCTCGAAGTGATCGCCGACAACGACACGCTGCAACCCGATGTGGTTGGCCTCGTCGAAGCGGCCGCCATCCTCATCAGGGACGGCTTCGACGTGTTTCCCTATTGCACCGAAGACCTCGGCGTCGCCATGCGGCTGGTCGAAGCGGGCTGCAAGGTCGTCATGCCATGGGCCGCGCCGATCGGCAGCGCCAAAGGCATCACAAACCGCGACGCCTTGAAGCTGCTGCGCGAACGGCTGCCCGACGTCACGCTCGTCGTCGATGCCGGACTCGGCGCGCCGAGCCACGCCGCGCAGGCCTGCGAACTCGGCTACGACGCCGTGCTGCTCAACACAGCCGTCGCCAAGGCCGCCGATCCCGTTGTCATGGCGGGCGCCTTCAGGCTGGCGGTGGAAGCCGGCCGCAACGCTTATGAGGCGGGCCTGATGGAGGCCCGCGACTTCGCCTCGCCATCAACCCCGGTAGTAGGGACACCGTTCTGGCATGCAGTATCCTGATCGCTCCGCGTATCCTGATCGCAACGCGTACCCTGATCGCTTCTATCCTGTGGTCGACACGCTGGACTGGGTGCGCCGCCTGACCGGACTCGGCGTGGGGACGGTGCAGTTGCGCGCCAAGGACCTCAACGACGGCGAAGCTTTGCAACTGGTCAGCGACGCGCTGGAGATCGTCAAGGACACGCCGGTCCGGCTCGTGGTCAACGACTACTGGCGCGCGGCGATCGTGGCCGGGGCGAAGCACCTTCATCTCGGCCAGGAAGATCTGGCGACGGCGGATGTTCACGAGATCCGCAAGGCCGGGCTGACGCTCGGCCTCTCCACCCATGACGACGCCGAACTCGAAACCGCGCTCGCAGCCGAGCCGGACTATATCGCGCTCGGCCCGATATTTCCGACCACGCTGAAAGCGATGCGGTTCGCGCCGCAAGGCATTCCAAAGATCACCGAATGGAAGCAGCGCGTCGGCAACATCCCGCTGGTCGCGATCGGCGGAATCAAGCTGGAGCAGGCGCCGGAGATTTATGCCGCCGGCGCGGACTCGATCGCCGTGGTCAGCGACATCACGCAGAACCCTGATCCCGATGCACGGGTCAAAGCCTGGCTCGACCAGATGATTGAACCCGCATGAGACACCGTCATGCAGACATCCATCTTCATCGCGCGAGGCATCAACGCCGTCTCCCGCCCTATCGGCCATGCGCATTGAACCGCAACGCCCCGCCTCGAACCGGAGAAACGCCATGAACATTCGCTCCAATCCGGACACCACGCGCCCCGCCGTCACCACCGGTGCCCTGCCCTCGTCCCGCAAGATGTTCTCCGCGCCCGACGCCGCGCCCGATCTGCGGGTGCCGCTGCGTGAGATCCTCCTGTCCGAGGGCGCGGGCGAGCCGAACCTGCCGGTCTATGACACCTCCGGTCCGTATACCGATCCGAACGTCATCATTGATGTGAATGCCGGGCTGCCGCGCACGCGTCTCGCCTGGGTGAAGGAACGCGGCGGCGTCGAGGAATATGACGGCCGAGAGATCAAGCCGGAGGACAACGGCAATGTCGGCGCAAGCCACGCCGCGGCGGCGTTCAAGGCGCACCACAAGCCGCTGAGGGGCATCGGCGATGCGCCGATCACACAGCTGGAGTTCGCCCGCGCCGGCATCATCACCAAGGAAATGATCTATGTGGCCGAGCGCGAGAATCTCGGACGCAAGAAGCAACTCGAACGCGCCGAAGCCGCGCTGGCCGACGGTGAAGCCTTCGGCGCCTCCGTACCCGCCTTCATCACGCCGGAATTCGTGCGCGAGGAGATCGCGCGCGGCCGTGCCATCATTCCTTCCAACATAAACCACGCCGAACTGGAGCCGATGATCATCGGCCGCAATTTCCTGGTGAAGATCAACGCCAATATCGGCAACTCGGCCGTGACCTCCTCGGTTGAAGAAGAGGTGGACAAGATGGTGTGGGCGATCCGCTGGGGCGCCGACACGGTGATGGACCTCTCGACCGGCCGCAACATTCACACCACGCGCGAATGGATTTTGCGCAACTCGCCCGTTCCGATCGGAACGGTGCCGATCTATCAGGCGCTGGAGAAATGCGACGGCGACCCGGTGAAACTGACGTGGGAGCTTTATCGCGACACGCTGGTGGAGCAGTGCGAACAGGGCGTCGATTACTTCACCATCCATGCCGGCGTACGGCTGCCCTACATCCACCTCACCGCCGACCGCGTCACCGGCATCGTCTCGCGCGGCGGCTCGATCATGGCGAAGTGGTGCCTCGCCCACCACAAGGAGAGCTTCCTCTATACGCACTTCGAGGAAATCTGCGACCTCATGCGCAAGTATGACGTGTCGTTCTCGCTCGGTGACGGCCTGCGCCCCGGCTCGATCGCGGACGCCAACGACCGCGCGCAGTTCGCCGAACTGGAAACGCTCGGCGAACTCACGCAGATCGCATGGAAGAAGGGCTGCCAGGTGATGATCGAAGGCCCCGGCCACGTGCCGATGCACAAGATCAAGATCAACATGGACAAGCAGCTGAAAGAATGCGGCGAAGCGCCGTTCTATACGCTAGGGCCGCTGACCACCGACATCGCGCCTGGCTATGACCACATCACCTCGGGCATCGGCGCCGCCATGATCGGCTGGTTCGGCTGCGCGATGCTCTGCTACGTGACGCCGAAGGAGCATCTCGGCCTGCCCAACCGCGACGACGTGAAGACCGGCGTGATTACCTACAAGATCGCGGCGCACGCCGCCGACCTCGCCAAGGGCCATCCGGCCGCGCAACTGCGCGATGACGCATTGAGCCGCGCGCGGTTCGACTTCCGCTGGCAGGACCAATTCAACCTCGGTCTCGATCCTGACACCGCGGTCGCCTTCCACGACGAGACGCTGCCGAAGGACGCGCATAAGGTCGCGCACTTCTGTTCGATGTGCGGACCGAAATTCTGCTCGATGAAGATCACGCAGGATGTGCGCGACTACGCTGCGACGCTCGGCGATAACGAGAAGGCCGCGCTCTATCCGGACACCGCACCAAAGGCGAATGACGCCGCAGGCGTCCCCGAGCCGTCTTATCGCGACCAGGGCATGAAAGAGATGAGCGCGAGGTTCAAGGAGATGGGAGGTAACGTGTATCTAGATGCCGAGAAGGTGAAGGAGAGTAATCGGGTGTTGTGAATATGCATGGAGGCTCACGCGAAGCTGTAACCCACCCTGTCGCGCTGCTACGCATGAACCTCTGCCGCGCTTCGCGCGACCAACGCTGGGATTTGTCAGCATCGCGAGGGAAGAGAACCATGACGCCGTTTCGGGCGATTGCCCTGTTGTCCGCCGCAGCCTTCGGTCTTTCCCTCGCGCCCGCCGCGGCACAAGACAAGACGCCCCCCTCCTCGTCGCCCTCCCCGCTGGTCGGAAAGCTGAACGCCTATGTCGGCTGCATCAACCGCCTGTCGGAGCGCTCGTATGAGTCGCGCAACCGCTATTTCTCCTGGGCGAAGAAGACCGGCCCGACCGGCAAGGAGCGCATCATCTACGGCACCTACACCATCTACGACACGACCGACTGCAAGAAGAACGTCGAGATGGCCAACGCATCGGAGCCGCATGACGCCGAACTCGAATCCGCTGCGTCCGCCTATGCCGAAGCCGTCGGAAAGCTCGAACCGCTGCTGAAGGAGGCCGACGAGTACTACCAACAGGAGAACTACAAGGACGACAAGATGGCCAAGGGCAAGGAGATGCATCCGCGTCTCGTTGCAGCGTGGGACGCGTTCGCGAGCGCCGACAAGAAGCTGCGCGCCGGCGTCGAGGCCATCAAGGACAAGCAGGCGGAAGAACAGCTCGCCGCGATCGAGGCGAAGGAAGGCCGCAAAACGCACTATTACGCCGAGGCGTTGATGATCCACGCTAAACGCCTGCTGCGCGCGGAAGACACCAGCAAGCCCGATATCGCGGCGATCACGAAAGCACTGACCGAGTATGAGACCACGGTGAAGGCCGCCGAGGACGCATCGGGCAAGGACGGCGACACGAAGCTCGGCTCGTCCTTCCTGAGCAGCGCCAAATCGTACCTGACCTCGGCGAAGCAACTGATGCGCCGCATCCGCGACAAGGTGCCCTACAGCCAGGGCGACCGCATGATGCTCGGCAGCGGCGGCGGCTGGATGGTCGAGGGTTCACCGCCCCGGCTGCTCCGCGACTACAACCAGTTGATCGAGAGTTATAACCGCGGCGCGCGCATCTGAGCGAGTTGTCTCGCTAGCACGGGTTCGCCGCTCCGGGGCTGCCACTTCAGGACGAATCCAGCAGCCAGCGCGAACACCACTCCGCGCGAAAAACAGCGACGATAACGAGCCGAATCCCCGGGCGTTAAGAAAGTCGGGGAAGCGATTGGGGGCAGATCTGGAGCGGTCCCGATTCGTCCCCTGCCATGCAGTCATGCATCCTGCGGTTGCCGATTAACAGAAACACAATTCAGGTTAACATCATCCCGAACGTAACATTCGCCTGTTACGCGCATTTTTGGCGCGAAATCGGCCGTTCTCTCCGCGTTCGGGCTAAGAGTTCCGGCAACTCGGGTTTGTTAATGATCTGGTAACCATATCATTACAGCCTCGTCGCCGGGATGGGGGTCTCAATCCGTGGCTTGGATGGGAAGCCGCGCTTAGGGAGAGACCGATGAACCAGGAGATCCAGATCACAGATCAGGGTTCGATGAAGGATCAGGTTGCGCTCACACCTGATGAGGTGATTCCGTTGCTGGTCGGCTCCACGGTCGACGAGGTCGAACGGGAACTCGTGTTGCAGACGCTGGCGCGTTGCGGCGGCAACCGCACCCGCGCGGCGCGCGTGCTGGGCGTATCGGTCCGCACGCTGCGCAACAAGATACGGCAGTATACCTCCATGGGACTCGACGTGCCCGATCACGTCTGACGCCGTCACGATGCATCAGCGGAACATGCGCGACTGATGGCGCGCATCAGATCGAACTTCCCTGGACACATCTTCCCGCACGCACCGGCTTGCCGTGGCGCGCGCGCCCTCCTATGAACGAAACATCACGTTCCGTTCTCGCGCACGCTCAGCCCGCGCTTCGACCAGGCCTTTGTTTTCATGACATCGACACCGACACCTCCGAAAGCCGACCGCCGTTCACATACATATTCGCATCACGGTATCACCCTGACGGACGACTACGCCTGGCTGAAGGATGCGAACTGGCAGCAGGTGCTTCGCGAGCCTTCATTACTCGAACCGGATATTCGCGCCTACCTTGAGGCCGAAACCGCCTACTCGAACGCCGTGCTGGCGCAGACCGAGCCGCTGCAAAGGCAACTGGTCGCGGAAATGCGCGGCCGCATCAAGGAGGACGATTCCACCGTTCCCTCCCCCGACGGTCCTTTTGCCTACTTCACGAAGTACCGGGAGGGCGGCCAGCACCGGATGATCGGCCGGCAGCCGCGCGACGGCGGCGACGCCCGCTTTCTCATCGACGGCGATGCGCTCGCGGAAAACAAAAAGTTCTTTCAGCTTGGCGAGGCCGATCATTCTCCGGATCATCGCCTGGAAGCGTGGAGCTGCGACGATCGCGGTTCGGAATATTTCACGATCCGTATCCGCGACTGGGACAGCGGCGCCGATCTCGCCGACGTCATCGAGGAAACAGACGGCGGCGTGGTGTGGAGCGCGGACTCACGCGCGTTCTACTACGTCAAGCTCGACGACAACCATCGGCCGATGCAGGTCTATCGCCACCAGATCGGCACGGTTCAGGCCGATGATACGCTCATCTATGAAGAACAGGACATCGGCTGGTTCACGCATATTCATGAGAGCGCCAGCGGCCGTTTCTGCGTGATAGCAGGCGGCGATCATGAAACGTCCGAACAGCGGCTGATCGATCTGGCTGCGCCACAGGCCGTGCCGAGCCTGATCGCGCCACGCGAGGACGGCGTGCAGTATTCCGTCGCCGATCGCGGCGACGAACTGTTCATCCTCACAAACGCCGACGACGCGATCGACTTCAAGATCATGACGGCGCCGCTCTCGTCGCCCGACCGCGCGAACTGGCGCGACCTCATCCCGTATCGTCCCGGCACCTATGTGATCGACTTTGAGCTTTATTCCGGTCACATGGCGCGACTCGAACGAACCAATGCGCTGCCCTCGATCATCATCCGTGATCTGGCGACCGGCGATGAGCACGCAATCGCCTTCGACGAGGCCGCCTATTCGCTCGACACCCATGGCGGCTACGAGTTCGACACCACGACCTTGCGCTTCAGCTATTCGTCGATGACGACGCCGTCCGAGGTGTTCGATTATGACATGGCGAGCCGCTCGCGCACTTTGCGCAAGCGGCAGGAGATTCCGTCAGGGCATGATCCCGCGAACTATGTCACCACCCGCATCATGGCGAAGGCGGACGATGGCGCGGAGGTGCCGGTCTCGATCCTGCATCGCAAGGATTTCGTGCTGGATGGCCGCGCGCCGCTTCTGCTCTACGGCTACGGCTCCTACGGTCATTCCATGCCCGCCTCGTTCTCGGCCAACCGGCTGTCGCTGGTCGATCGCGGTTTCGCTTATGCCATCGCGCACATCCGAGGCGGCGCGGACAAGGGCTGGGGCTGGTATCTCGACGGCAAGCGCGAGAAGAAAACCAACAGCTTCGACGATTTCGCCGCCTGCGCCCGCGCGCTGATCGCGGCGAACTATACCTCAGCCAAGAGGATCGTCGGCCACGGCGGCAGCGCTGGGGGCATGTTGATGGGTGCGGTGGCCAACCGCGCCGGCGAGTTGTTCGCCGGCATCGTCGCGGAAGTGCCGTTCGTCGACGTGCTCAACACCATGCTCGACGACACGCTGCCGCTGACCCCGCCGGAGTGGCCGGAATGGGGCAACCCCATCGTGAGCGCGGAGGATTTCCGCACCATCCTGTCCTACTCGCCATACGAGAATGTCGCGGCGAAGGACTATCCGGCGATCCTCGCCTTGGGCGGACTGACCGATCCGCGCGTCACCTATTGGGAGCCGGCGAAATGGATCGCGCGGCTGCGCGCCACCATGACGTCAGGCGGCCCCGTCCTGCTGCGGACCAATATGGGCGCGGGGCACGGAGGCGCGTCGGGCCGTTTCAACCGGCTCGACGAGGTCGCACTCGCCTATGCCTTCGCTCTATGGGCTGTCGAATATGACAGTTGAAAGCCCGATTTCCGTCCCGCGCCTCGAATTGAAATGCGCGCAAGCCGCCTGATACATTCGCGGCAACGTCAGGATCGCGAGAGGATACAACGTGGCAGGCGAAAAGCGCGGCAAGCAGGGACCGCAGGGCATCCCCGGCATTCAGGGACCGCCGGGACGCACCGGTTCGCAAGGCAAACCGGGGCCGCGCGGCGCACCGGGAAAACCCGGCGCTCAGGGTGCAGCAGGAAAAGCGGGGTCGCAAGGCAAGCCCGGTCCCGACGGCAAACCGGGGCGCGACGGAAAGCCGGGAGCGGACGGCAAACAAGGCCCTCGCGGCGAACAAGGTCCACGAGGTGAACAAGGTTCGCCAGGTCCGCGCGGAGAACAGGGGCCACAGGGTCCACGCGGCGAACAGGGCCCGCCGGGGCGCCTGCCGTCGATCGAGGAGGTTCTACCCTGGATCGAAAAGATCATCGAAGCCTGGGGTGAGCATCAGCGCCGGCAAACGATCGAGGCCGAGAATCGGTTGCTCGCCGAACAGCAGCGTATCGAAGCCGAGCGCTCGCTCGTCCAGACGCTGCAGGATAATGACGTAACCAACGGCGGGCGGGAAAAAAGAAAAAAACAAAAACGTCGCCTGAAGGGCGGCGGCGGCGAATAGCGCGATCCCCAGGCGTGATGGCCGGCAAGCCGCCACGCCCCCGTTCTTGAAGGCGCCGGTTCTTTGCGCGATGCCTCAAACTGGAGCGTTTTCAAGCGAAGCATGTCCTCCGGCTTGACCCGAGGACAGGCACCGGTTCGCGTGAAGAAACCGCGTCAGAAGAACAATCGAGAACTTCGCTTCTGACGCGATCATCAGAAGCGAAAATACTCTATGGCGTTTTCCGGCTAAGTGGAATCCGGCTAGCCGTAAGAAAACACGTTCAATCAAAAACTTGCGCGTATTCTGATCGCAAAACCGGTATCCACTTTTGCGGAATACGCGCTAGGCCGGATCGACATTCACGGCAGCCAGATCAGGGCTGCGGCCAGGTGAACGAAGCCCGTGAAGTGAACGGTTCGCCTGTCGTAGCGGGTGGCGAAACGGCGGAAGTGCTTGAGACGGTTGAAGCAGCGCTCGATGCGGTTGCGGTGCTTGTAGAGACCGGCGTCATGCGGGATGATGATTTTGCGCGTCCTGTTTGAGGGGATCACCGCTTCGGCGCCCATGCCGGCGATGAGTGCACGCAAGGCGTTGCTGTCATAAGCCTTGTCGGCCAGCACGGCGTCCCCGGCCTGGGCTTCGAGCAGCGCGGGGGCTTGTGTGATGTCTCCGACCTGCCCGGCGGTGACGATGAAACGCAAGGGTCGGCCCAGCGCATCGGCGAGCATGTGGACCTTGGTGGTCAGTCCACCTCGGGAACGCCCCAGCGCCTGATCCTTGGCCCCCCTTTTCCGGTAGCCGCCTGCTGATGGGCTCGAACGATGGTTGAGTCGAGCATCAGATACTGGTTGTCGCGATCGGCTGTCAGGGTGGAGAACACCCGTTCCCACACACCGGCATGGCACCACCTGCTGAACCGCCGATGCACCGTCTTCCAGCGACCATAGCGCTCCGGCAGGTCACACCAGTGCGCGCCGGATCGCAGCACCCACAGGCAGCCGTTCACAAACAACCGATTATCCGATCCCGTCCGTCCCGGATCAGAGGCCTTGCCTGGCAGCAACGGTGCAATCTTCGCCCACTGATGATCGCTCAGCTCATACCGCTTGATCCCCATCGTGCAGCTCCGTGTCAGAATCACGGAACCCTATGAATCAGCGATCAGACCGCCTGGGAATCCTGAATGTCGATCCGACCTAGCCGTGATCCATTTCGCCGATGTGCTTCTGCGAGTAGAGCTCGACGCCGATCTTCTTGATGAGATCGATCTGGGTTTCGAGGAAGTCGATATGGCTTTCCTCGTCCTTCATCAGGCTCTCGAAGATATCGCGGGTCACGTAGTCCTTCACGGCGTGGCAGTGTGTCGCCGCCTCTTCATAGAGCGCGCGCGCCGAATATTCCGCCTTGAGATCGCAATCCATCACCTCACCGACGTTCTGGCCGATGTGCAGGGGATCAAGCACCTGCATGTTGGGAAATCCGTCGAGGAAGATGATCCGGTCGATCAACTTGTCGGCGTGCTCCATTTCCTCGATCGATTCCGCGCGCCATTTCTTGGCGAGATCCTTGATACCCCAATTATCCAGCAGCCGATAATGCAACCAATACTGGTTGACGGCCGTTAGTTCGTGGCGGAGCGCCTTGTTCAGGTAATCAATCACCTTCGGGTCGCCCTTCATGGAACAGCTCCTGTTTTATTTTTGAATGCTGACAGACAGGCCGTCGGGCCGGCCAAATCCAATTTAGAATACTTCTAAATCAGATTTGGCGGCGCGACAACCCCCAAGAAGGGCGGAACAGCTATCTGCCTCAAGAAAATGGGGAGGGATGCGCAAAAAACATCAAGCGATGATCTCGGCCTGACTAGTGTTTACTTTCGAATGTGCGGCGGAATGGGGACAACCGTCACAACACTGTCTGGCACAGGCTCCCAGCGCTTCCTTGATGATGGTTTTGATGGTCCGGGCACATCGCCCACATTCCGCGCTGCACCCCAGGCATCCGTAAACCTGCTTTGGCGAGCGCCGAAGGTCGTCTGTTGAGGTCACCGCGGAGCGGACGTCGTGATCGGTCAAAACGTTACAGGAACAAACGATCATGAAAACGAAACCCATTACGATACCTGGACACGGCAGAATATTCTTAAACCGGATCATGAAAGGCAAAGGGAAAACATGCTGTTTCAAGCTATTCCAAACTGGCGAAAAAGCAGCGTATCGGCCGACCTGCGCGTGATCCCGCACCCGCTCTTCGACGGCCCTGTAATCATCTGATATACATCGTGAATTCCTCTCGCCCGGACGCCGAATCCGTGGCGGGAATGGGCGCGCCCGTTCATTGAACGTTCAAACGCGAAGTGAGAATTTCTCAACCGGCGCCACACACTATGTTGCTGTCGAGGACGCAGGAGGAACATCGAACCATGAAACGAACGGTGATGGCGTTGGCAACGGTTGGCGCGCTGGTCACGGCATTGGCCGCACCTCAAGCGGCCGAAGCGCGTAACGGCCGGATCGCGGCGGGTGTTGTGGGTGGACTGGTTGGCGGCGCGATTCTCGGCGGCATGCTGGCCGGTCCGGGATACTACGGCCCCGGTTATGGATATTACGGAGGGGGGTACGGACCCGGCTACGGCTATTACGGCCCCGGATACGTCGCAGCCCCCGGCTGCTACTGGCAGCGCCAGCGCTTCTGGGACGGCTTCGGATGGCGGCTCCGGAATGTCAGGGTGTGCGGCTGATCAGGCCGTTCGGACGCACGATACCGACCGAAGGGTCGAGCCGACGCGAGAGCGGGAAACGATTATCGGGAAGAAAAGAAGAGTCGCGCTTCGTCAAATGGATCGGTTTCGTTCATCCCGCGAATGCGGTCCGGACAGTACGGTGCGATGGCGTGAAAAAGCCGCTTTTTCGAGCGACCGACCTTCGAACGTTTGCGTCAGGCTGATCAGACGGAACAGCCGGTCGGCCAGAACGACGGGCGAGTGCCTTGAACCCGGCGCCGATCGCGGCGCTATCCTTCAGGAGAAGATTCCAGAATGAAGAAAGCAGTTTTTGCCCTCCTCACGGCTGCGACAGTTGCGGCTGGTTCATTAGCGATGGCTCCGCAGGCCGAGGCTCGCGGCGGCGGAGCGGTGGCGGCAGGTCTTCTCGGCGGTCTGGCGGCCGGCGCCATCATCGGCGGCGCGATCGCCAGCACCCCTCCGGCCTACGCCGTGCCGGCTCCCGTCTACGCCGCGCCTCCCCCGGCCTATATGGACGGGCCGCCGTGCCACATGGTGCGCGAGAGGTTCTGGGACGGATATGGCTGGCGTTTCCGTCGCGTCCAGGTGTGCGACTGATCCGATCGTTTCAGAAACAAAAAGATAAGCGGCGAGTCTGATCCAACACAGTTGAAACAGACTCTGAGAAACCCGGCCGCGCGGCCGGGTTTGCGTTATAATGTTTCGGCGCAGCATGGCCTTGGGGCTTGCCCCTGGGAACTGGCAACAATGATTTTCAGCGCGCCGCGTTCATCGCGCGCAGCACCCCGTCGCTGGGCCAGCAATCCACCTTGAGGCCGGCCGACTTCTGGTAGGCGCCGAGCGCCGCTCGCGTGAGCATCCCGGCCTTCCCGTCAATCTTGTCCTTGTACAGGCCAAGCCGCGTCAAATGGCGTTGCATCGCCTCGACGTCGCGGCTGCGCAGTTGCGTCGATGACGACCATGGCGTCGCGAAAGGCAGCGGACTGGTCATGCGGTCAGCGAGATGGCCGACGAACAAAACATAGAGATCGGAGAAATTGTACTCCTTGATGACGAAGTAGTTCTTCGTGGTCAGGAATGATGGGCCATGGATGCCCTCCGGTTGCAGCAGAGACGCCGACTGTTCCCGCTCTGCCGCGCTCAGCTTCTGTCCGCGTACCGGTGCAAATCCTGCGCGCAGCCACTCCCCGATTGGTTTCCTCACCTCGGGCACGCCTTCCGTGCAATCGGCGTGCGCCGGCGCGCGCACCTCATAGGCCCAGTGCAGTCCAGGCTGCCAGCCTTTATTGACGAGTTGCTGCGCGGCCGAGGCCAGCGCATCGGGGACCGAAGACCAGATATCCACGCGGCCGTCGCCGTCAAAGTCGACGCCATGCTTGGCAAGTTCGGAGGGCAGGAACTGGGTCAATCCGACGGCCCCGCCCCACGACGCGCGGAAATTCCTGCGCGAGACAGCGCCGCGCTGCAGCAACAGCAGCCCTTCGATGAACTCGTTACGATACTGGTCCTTGCGGCGGCCGACATAAGCCTGGGTCGCCAGCACGCGCATCGCATCGTAAGGCAGCGCGTAGCGACCGTAATCGGTTTCCCGGCCCCAGATCGCAAGGATGATCGTGGCGGGGACGCCGAAGCGCTTTTCGATCGCTTTCAACGTCGATTCGTGTTTCCGCATCAGCCGCTGCCCTTCAGCCGCCAGCCGCGCGATACTGCCCTCCTTGAGATAATCCGCCGGCACCTGAACGAATTCCGCCTGCGACGGCGCGCCGGTCGCGGGCCGGCCGGGCAGGATGAGGTCGGGCAGCCGGTGGTCGGGCTCGAGTCCGGCTGTGACGGAGTCGAACGTCGCGCGCGAAACACCCGCCTGCTGTGCGTCAGGCCAGACCGAGGCGATGAAACGCGAAAAGCCCTCGTCCGCCGCATGCACCGGCGAAAAAGCGGCTCCGACGGCGAACGTCAGCAGAATAAGGATCGCCAGTTGCGACCGTCGCAGGATATTTGCGGCGGTCGCCGCCATGCTAGTGCCCCGTCTCGCCGTTCGACCCGTTCGATTCAGTTGCGATACGATCCGCCAGCGCAATGCCGATTGCCGAAAAAATGAAGACGACGTGGATGATGGTCTGCCACATGACACCGGTTTGCGTATAATTCATGGCGCGCTCGGTCCCCAGGTTTCCAGCCTCGATGAAGGTTCTCAGGAGATGAATCGACGAGATGCCGATGATCGCCATCGCGAGCTTGATCTTGAGAACACTGGCGTTGACATGACCGAGCCACTCGGGCTCGTCGGGATGGCCTTTGAGATTGAGCCGCGACACGAAGGTCTCGTAGCCGCCGACAATGACCATCACCAGAAGATTCGAGATCATCACCACGTCGATGAGGCCGAGCACCACCAGCATGATCTGCTGTTCGGAAAAGTCGAAGGAGTGCCCGATGAGATGCCATAGCTCCTTCAGAAACAGGACCACATAAACGCCCTGAGCGACGATCAGGCCGATATAAAGCGGAAGCTGAAGCCAGCGCGAGGAAAAGATCAGCATCGGCAGCGGGCGCAGAGTCGTGGCGGCGACCTTCGAGGACGGCGGAGTTTCAGGGATCGGGGACATCGTGGGGTCTCGTCGTGACGGGAGAGCGTTCTATTCGATTCCCTGTGACGGAATCGAGACGTCCTGCCGCGACAAAATGCAACGCGAAGCAAGGCGGCATAGCTCCCATCTGATTTCGCAATATCAGCCGCACCGGATATTCCGCGTCCAGCCTGAATCGCCTCGCGCTGATTACCTGATCGCGACGACGAAAAAGCGCGGAAAACGCAGCAGCACCTTGCCGTCCGCCTGGGGTTGATAAGCGGCTGCGACGCGCGCGGTATATTCGCGCAGAAACTCTTTCCTTTCCATCGGCTCCAGAAGATCGACGAAAGGCCGCAATCCCGTGCCCTTCACCCATTCGACGATCGCCGCGGTATCCTCAAGGGCATGATTATAAACCGTATGCCAGATCTCGATACGCTCGCACAACGGCCGCAATGCGTCATAGTAGGCGCCGGGCCTGGCCAGCAGGTCTTTCGCCCGCGCGGCCTCCGCAAGTCTTTCTCGCCACGGTCCGGAATGCGCCACCTCGCGCATCATCACATGACTTGGCTCGTCGAGATTGTCCGGCATCTGCATCGCCAGCACGCCGCCTGACGGCAGCGCACCGAGCAGACGCTGCAACTGCCTCAGATGATCCGGGACCCACTGGAAGATCGCATTGGCGAACAGAAGGTCGGCATCCGCCGGCGGGACCCAGTGCGCGACGTTGGCTTCGATGAACGTGTATCCCGGCAGCCGCTCGCGCGCCCGCCGCAGCATGTCGGCGGATGTATCGATCCCGATAACTTCGGCCTGCGGCCAGCGCGCGACCAGCAGTTCGGTGGAATTGCCGGGACCACAACCGATATCGACGACCTTGCGCGGCGCGCTCAGCGGGATCTGCGCCAACAGATCGCGCGACGGCCTGGTCCGCTCGTCCTCGAACTTCAGATATTGCTCGGCGCTCCAATCGTCCATCGCGTCCCGGTCCTCCTTTCGACATCAATCAACGACGGCGAGCCTATAATCCTTCACCGCGTCACGGAAGCGGCGATGGACCTCATCATGTGATCTGGCGCGTTTCCTGACACGAACCGGCCTCCATCCCGCATCAAGCCGGAAGATATGCTTCGTTCTGAAACGCTATCGTCACCGCCGATCATTCATGCCGTGACGTCCCTCCGCGGCCGGCTGCTTCTGCCTGGCAACCGGCAACGGCTGATGTCGCACGCGCGGAATGACGCCCGTCTCGTGCACGCCATCCTGTGCGACCGTTTGATCGACCAGCGACAGGCAATAGGCGGCGGCCTCCCCCAGATTCTCCGCGACCGCGTCGGCCTTGAGATGTTCCCTCGCCATTCCACTGTTGGTGCATCCCCAGCAGCAAACCAGTATGCGCGCCTGCGGCATCTTTCGGCGGAGCTTGCGCACGAGATGGCGCGTGTGCGCCGGACTGCCGTCATCGAGCGTCGAAATGCACACCAGCATCACGCCCGAGGCTTCAAGGTGGAAAATTCCACTTGTCGACGTCTCTTCCTTGCTCGCGGCTCGCGCCCCAAGACCGTGCTTCGACAGGATCTCGGCCAGGAACATCGCGGCCGCCTGATCGAGATCACTGCGCTCGGCGACGCAAAGCACGGGATGATCGGCTTGCCAGTCCGCTGGCAATCCCTCGCGGATGATGAACGGCAGTTCGGGCATCGGGGCGTCGGCCGTCACGTCCGACGCGTCATCGTCTTCTTTCGTTTGGGCATTCCCCAGGACATCGTCGAATTCGGAGGCCAGTCCCTCGATGACCTCTGCGACGCTGTCCCTGATTTCGGCCACACGATCCGGCAACAACCGCTCGCGCTTGAGATCTGCCTGCGCCAGCATCAAGCCCTTCAGCGCGACGTTCTCATAATACTCGGCAAGCGAGCGCTCCTTCAGAAACTTCTCCGCCATCTCGACCGCCTCCGCCGGATCGTCGGCGAGCATCCGCTGATAGAACAACTCCGGCGGCGACAGCGCGGGCCGATCACCGAGCAGAATGTCCAGAAACCTGAGTTGTTCGACATGGCGGCCGAGCACGACGAGACAGATCGTCAACGGGGTCGCGAGGACAAGCCCGATCGGTCCCCACAGCGCGGTCCAGAACGTCGCCGATACCACGACGGCGACCGGCGACAATCCGCTGCTGTGTCCCACCAGCAAGGGGTCGAACACCTGACCGACGATCAACTCCGTCAGCAGAATGAGCGCACCGCTCCACAGCAGCATCGACCAGCCCGGATCCACCGCAACGGCCAGCGTCAGGGGAAAAAACGCGGCGATGAACGGCCCGACATAGGGCACGAAACGCATGATCGCGGCCAGAATTCCCCATAGGATCGCGCTGGGAACGCCGATCAGCAACAGCCCGGAAGCCACGATCACCCCGAATCCGGTATTGAGCAGGACCTGCATCAGGAGAAGACGGCTGAGGCGGCCGGCCGCGTCGTCGATCGCCGCCGTCGCGGACTGCAAATCATTCGAGCCCGCCAGCTTGATGAACCGATTGCGCAGATCTTCCCGCTGGAACAGGATGAAGATCACGAACACCACCACGATGCCGATCGTCGCCAGCGGATGCAGCAACGGGCTGATGAGCGCGGAGATATTCTCAAGGGCGGACTGCGGCGGCGTGCGCACCTCGACGGGGATGGGTTTGACCGGCTCGGCCGTTCTGGACGAGGGCGAAATTTCCGCCGGTGGCGGGGGACTCTGTGGTCCGCTGATCTCCTTGCCGAGATTCTGAAGAATCTCCGCCGCGCGATCCAGCGGCCCTGTCGCCGTCAGCGCCCGCAGCGACTGGATCTTTTGCTGCATGGTCTGCTGGTAACTTGGCAGGCTGTCCGCGAGTCCTCTGACCTCCCTCACGATCAGGCCGCCTAGAGCGAAAATCGCGATGAAGGCAAGCAGGACCACGACGGGCACGCTGGCAAAGCGCGGGAAATGCCATCGCTCCAGGATATCCACCAGCGGGGCAAGCACGAAGCTCAAAAGCACGGCCAGCACGATCGGCACGAAAATCTCGCGCCCCACATACAGACCGCAGATCACGAGGGCCGCGATAACGGCCGAAGCCAGCGCCCGGTCGCCGAACCCTCCTCCCGCCATCGGCGGCGCCACCCTCGCGTCCAGATCCAAACTCACCGCCGCCGACCTCGATATTCGTGGTCCATCAATAGCCAGGGAGCGTTTTGGTTCCATCGTGTTCCGAAGATGGCGAACCGGAGATTCTTCTCTTGCTCGCGCGCTGAGTCTCCTTGACCTGCTGCTTCAATTTTTCTTTCCGCCGTCAAGGGCACGACGAGCGGCCTGCTTGTATTTCGTGTATATTATAGTAATATACACGAATGATCGACTTCGATCGGATCGCAGGGTTTGAATGGGACGACGGCAACCGCCGCAAGAACGCAGACAAGCACGATGTGAGTTCGGCGGAAGCCGAAAGTATATTCTTCAACGACCCGCTGATCGTTGCCGGGGACGAAAAGCACAGCCGAAGCGAACAGCGCTTCAACGCGCTTGGACAAACGACGGAACAGCGTCTGCTGCACGTCACGTTCACGCTGAGGAGAAGCGGAACGCTGATCCGTGTGATCTCTGCTTGCGACATGAATCGAAAGGAGCGGAAAATCTATGAGCAAGCCTAAGCCTGTTCCCGCCTTCAAGAGCGAGGCCGAGGAACGCAAATTCTGGGAAACCCACGACTCCACGGACTATGTCGACTGGAGCACCGCGCAGCGTATGCGCTTCCCGAACCTCAAGCCGTCAACGACGGCGATTTCGCTGCGGCTGCCGGTCAGTCTGCTCGAGCAGATCAAGATCGCCGCCAACAAGCGCGACGTGCCCTATCAGTCGCTGATCAAGATGTGGCTGGCGGAGAAGGTGGGATAGGTGATTATCCGATGGAATGGATCTTGCCGTTACTCGCGGGCCTAGGAATTGGCTCACTACTCAAGTCGATGGCCGACCATTTTATGGCGCGGCGAGCAAGTACAAGTGATCGTTGGTATCAGGAAAAACGAGAATCCTACTTAGGCTTACTTCAAGCGCTTCACGACGCAGCAATCCATCCCTCTGATAAAAACTCTATGGCATTCGCCCTATGGCAAACGCGTTGTGAATTGTTTGGATCGAAAGATGTCGCAATGTATGCGCAAGCGATGGTAGATACAAACGATGGTCCAGGTGAGCAGCGTGACGAAGCTTTCAAGAATCTGATTCAAGCAATGAAAGCAGATTGTGGGCCGGATAGATAATGCCCAGTATAGCATGATAAAAAGAGCAAGCTCGGATCGTTTCATCGCCTTTGTAAGCGAAGCAATCCATAAATTTCATCACGAGTAGCCGGATTGCTTCATCGGTTACGCTTCCTCGCACTGACGAGATAGCGATTTCGAGTAGAATGGAATTCGATTCGCGTGGACAAAACACATGAAAATAAAGATAGAGTCTTTTACCGCTCCTATAAAGCTGTGAACGACTCTACTAGTCACGCCCTAAGCACCGCTCACCTCGTCAACTTCTTGTACTTCACCCGGTGCGGGATGACGCTGTCCTGACCAAGCCGGCGCATCTTGTCCTTCTCGTAGTCCTGGAAGTTGCCCTCGAACCATTCGACGTGGCTGTCGCCTTCGAAGGCCAGGATATGCGTGGCGATGCGATCGAGGAACCAGCGGTCGTGGCTGATCACCACGGCGCAGCCGGCGAAATCCTCCAGCGCCTCTTCCAGCGCGCGCAGCGTGTCGACGTCGAGGTCGTTGGTCGGCTCGTCGAGCAGCAGCACGTTGGCGCCGGACTTGAGCATCTTGGCAAGATGCACGCGGTTGCGCTCGCCGCCCGACAGCGCGCCCACCTTCTTCTGCTGGTCCGCGCCCTTGAAATTGAAGGTCGAGCAATAGGCGCGCGAGTTGACCTCTTTCTTGCCGAGCAGGATCTGATCGGTGCCGCCGGAGATTTCCTCCCACACGGTCTTCGACCCGTCGAGCGCGTCACGGGACTGATCCACGTAACCCAGTTGCACCGTCTCGCCCACCGTGATCGTGCCCTTGTCCGGGGTCTCCTGCCCCGTGATCATACGAAACAGCGTGGTCTTGCCGGCGCCGTTGGGACCGATGACGCCGACGATGCCGCCGGGCGGAAGCTTGAAGGTCAGATCATCGATCAGCAGGCGATCGCCGAACGATTTCGACAAGCCCTCGAAGTCCACGACATTGGCGCCAAGCCGCTCGGAAACCGGGATGATGATCTGCGCGGTCTGGGTCTGCTTCTCGCTGGCCTTGGCGAGCAGTTCTTCATAACGCTGGTAACGCGCCTTGGATTTCGCCTGTCTGGCCTTCGGCGAGGCCGCGATCCATTCCTGCTCGCGCGCCAGCGTCTTCTGGTGCGCGGCGTCCTCGCGGCCTTCCTGCTCCAGCCGCTTCTGCTTCTGCACCAGCCACGAGGAGTAGTTGCCCTCGTAGGGAATGCCCCGGCCGCGATCGAGTTCGAGAATCCAGCCCGTGACGTTGTCGAGGAAGTAGCGATCGTGGGTGACGATCAGGATCGCACCCGGATAATTGCGCAGGTGACCCTCGAGCCACGACACCGACTCGGCATCGAGATGGTTGGTCGGCTCGTCCAGCAGCAGGAGGTCGGGCTGGTCGAGCAGCAGTTTACATAGCGCGACGCGGCGGCGCTCGCCGCCGGAGAGCTTGGTTACGTCGGCATCATCGGGGGGGCAGCGCAGCGCGTCCATCGCCTGATCGACCTTGCTGTCGAGATCCCACAGGCCGGCGGCCTCGATCTCGTCCTGCAACCGGGTCATCTCGTCGGCTGTCTCGTCGGAGTAGTTCATCGCCAGTTCGTTGTAGCGATCGAGGATCGCCTTGTGCTTGGCGACGCCTTCCATGACGTTCTCGCGCACGGTCTTGGCGGGATCGAGTTGCGGCTCTTGTTCGAGATAGCCGACGCGGGCGCCTTCCGCGACCCAGGCCTCGCCGGTGTAGTCCTTATCGAGGCCGGCCATGATCTTCAGCAGCGTCGATTTACCCGAGCCGTTGACGCCGAGCACGCCGATCTTGGCGTCCGGATAGAACGACAGGTGGATGTTATCCAGCACCTTCCGGTTCGGCGGATAGGTTTTGGACAAGCCCTGCATGAAGTAGATGAACTGGCGCGCCATCGTGACCCCTAAACTGCGTGATATCCAAAACGTCGCGGCGACGGCGTTCAGAACGCTCTCTTCCGGCTTGCGGGGAGATCGTCAGGAAAACCTCAACCAGGCCGCACGCCGACCGAAGGCTTGCGCCTCTTGAAGCCAAAGTCGCTGAACAAGCCGCAGGGACCGGACTTCGGATTCAGAGGCTGGTTTCTGGAAAGTTTGCTGCCGCTGATGTAGCCGCGCGGCGGCGAAAGGGCAACCTTGCCTTAACCACACAGAAAGGTTGACGAAAGCAATAGTCCGTTTCGTCTCATTCAAACCGCCTTTTAATTGAATCGGTGAAGGATGGCGAGACAGCGCGTCGTGGCGTCCGAAAGCTCGCCGCCCGATGTGGCAGCATCACGTAAGGCAGTAACATCATGGCGACCAGCGTATCGGCGTCAGCCTCCAACCGGACCGAAAAGCAGGATCATCAGCGCGGACGGCTTCACAGCCTTCGCGCGCGATGGCGCGAATTCATCGCGATTGCGTTCAACTCCTACCGGCCCGAACTGCACTACATGCGCGGACCCGGACCCGCCTGGCGGGCCAAGCACGGCGAGAAACCGCCGATCCGCTCCTAGAGCGGATTCAACGCCGTTGAACAGACTCTGATGAACAGGCCGCGCCCCCGCAGGTGGCGCCAAGCAACATCGCCCATCGTCGCGCCGATCGGCGAAGCAAGAGGAAGGAACATCCGATGGCCGATTTCAGACCCCATTCCTTCTCCCAGGGAACGCCACGCCTCGATCATCGGCTGCGTGGGCTGGATCGCCGCTCAAGGCCGCCACATCCCGGCTACGAGGTCACTGGCAGCTATAGCCATTATTACATCGAGATGGTCGAGACCATCGCCGCATGGCTCAAGGGCGCGCGGATACGCTCGCCGCGATGAATTGAAGCATTTTCGAGTGAAGGCATGTCCTGGGGCTTGACCCCGAGGATGAAATACCGAGCCCCGTCAGGAGAAGCCACGCAGGCGACATCGTTGTCTCCCCCGCGTCGTGCGCGGGGGTGGATCGGACGTTGCTTCTACCGGACCGTTACCGGTTCCGGCAGCGGCGGCACCGAGGTCGGCTGAGTTCCGGGCAGGCTCGCCGTCTGCGGCGGTTGCTGGGCCGGCGCCCCGCTGGACGCAGGCGTAGAAGCGGTCGTGTCCGTGCGCGGCGGACCGCCCGGCATCACGACAACGCGCGTACCGACCTTTACGCGATCGAACAGATCCGACACGTCCTCGTTGAGCATGCCGATACAGCCTGAGGACACGAACTTGCCGATCGTCGAAGGCTGGTTGGTGCCGTGGATGCGATAGACTGTCGAACCGAGATACATGGCGCGCGCGCCCAGCGGATTGCCGGGACCACCCGCCATGAAGCGCGGCAGATAAGGCTGGCGTTCGATCATTTCGGTCGGCGGATGCCAGTCCGGCCATTCCGCCTTGCGGCTGATCTTCTGCACGCCAGCCCAGGTGAAACCGTCGCGGCCAACGCGCACGCCATAGCGGATCGCGCGATTGTTGCCGAGAACGTAGTACAGATGCGTGTTCGACGTATCGACCACAATGGTGCCCGCCGGCTCCTTGGTGGAGAAACTGACTTCCTTGCGGCGCAGCCTCTCCGGAAGCTGCTTCTCACCGCCCTGATCGACTTCGGGCTGCTCGTCCGGCGGCAGCGCCGACATCGGGGCCGGCCTGCCGTCCGCGCCGACGGGAGCCGGCGGCCTGAGGCCCGCATCCGATCCGCCGGTGGAAGCGACTGTTTCCGGCGCGCGGGTCGGATACTGATACGGCGGGGGGCCGGGCTGCCCGTAACGGGGATCGTCGGGCGACATCACCGGGCCCGGCGAAGGGGCGCGATTCGAATAGGCCGGCGAGGAAACGGGGCTGCCGTAGCGCGGATCGTCCGGTGACATCACGGGACCGGGCGGTGGCAACTCGACCGAATTGTGCCGCTGCATCGATTGATCGTCGGCCGGATCGAAATTGGGAAGCGCATCGACCGCGCCTGAACGGTCGTCTTCACCCGGATAGGCGGAGGGCGGCGTGGAATAGATCGGGCTCGGCGGCGGATATCCCTGCGCCGAGGCTAACGAGATTCCCCCTGCCCCTGCCGCGATCGCCGCAAAAACCGTCAGAATGCGTTTGATCATCATCGCCCTTGTATAAATCCAACTAGACACCGGATCGTTAACGGCGACATCGCGCAGGATCGCGGCGCATTCAAGACGATTCCCCCAAAAGCCTCCCGGACCGGGCATAATTCGCAGATCGCGGCGAACCGTGACCTTCGGGCATCACCGGCTGGCCTCGGCCCGTTCCTGCCCACGTCCCCGCGACGATTGCGGGAGGTGGTTTTGGGGGCGCGCAAGCTGGCCCGTTGCTGTATTCTCAACAGGCTCTGATTCGGCGGTCTGCCCCGTAATTCAGTCGCGTTGATAGCCGATTATCGTCAGAAGACACGCGGGAAGGCGCAACCGTACCCATGCTACCCGGCTTTCGCTCCTTATTCGTCGCGGTTACGCTGACGATCTCAATGCTGATCTTCGGCCTGGGGGCCGCGGCTTTGCTGCGAGCAACCCACGAGGAATTCGCAAGCCTGTCTCCCAAACAGACGCCCGACCTTACGTTCGGAACTGGAGAAACCCAACAACCGACGCTGGCCGTGCTGCAGGTCGATAAACCCGCCGCAGAGCCTGCCCCGCCGGAAGCAAGCCAGCACGAAGCACAGAGCGCGGAGGCCGCCTCGCCTGACGCGCGCCAGGAAACCGGTGCGCCCGCAGCCAACACACCAACAACGGATGCGCCTCCGGCCACGCCTACCGCAGACACACCAGCGGCTCCGGCCGAAGCGGCAGCGGCCGACGAAGCGCCGGCAGCTTCGCCGCCGCCATCAGGCCCCGTCCCGTCAGCGGCCGACACGACGCCCGCCAACGCACCCGCGCCGGAACCAGCGACAGGCCCAGGCGACGAGCCCGTCAAAGCAGGCGAAGCCGTCAAGCCGCCGGGCGCAACCACGACCCCTGCCGCGAAAAGCGATGCCGTCCCAACTGACGGGAAAACATCCGAGGCCGAAGAAACCACGACATCTCCGGTCAAGGATGACTTCAAAACACCCCTGCCAGGCCAACGTCCCGCGGAGGCCGCCAAGACGGGCGATCCCGTGCCGTCGGCCAGCAAACGCTCGTCCGCGAAGACGCCGCGTGCCGCCAAGCGTCATTCCTCCCATCACCACCGCCACAAGAACCGCCACTCGCATCGCTGATCCCGTGGCCTCTATCTTTATGTTTGGCGCGTTTTCTTCACACGAACGGGTTCCATCCTTAGGGCTCAAGCCCCAGGACATGCTTCGCTCGAAAACGCTATGGCCGCGGGTCGTCCCAGCGGTTTTTCAGGCGGGTCCGGTGGCGATCGGCGGTCCCTCCACCAGACCCCACTCCGACCATGATCCGTCATAGAGCGCCGAGCCCCTCGCGCCGAGACGGTAGAGCGCAAGCGTTAGCACCGCGGCCGAAACCCCCGAGCCGCAGGTGGTGACGACCGGCTTTGCCAGATCCACGCCGGCGCGAGAGAACGCGGCGCGGATGTCGTCCAGCGGTTTCATGACGCCGGTCCCGGGATCGAACAACTCGGCGTAGGACAGGTTGCGGCTGCCGGGGATATGCCCCGAGCGCAAGCCCTGCCTCGGCTCCATCACGGCGCCCGTGAAGCGAGCCGCCGCGCGCGCATCGACAAGCTGCTCGCGACATGACGACAGGTTGCTCACGAGTTGAGCCTTGTCGCGTACAAACAGCGGATCGAAGGTCGCGGTGAAGTGGCCCGGCTCCGGCGAAACCTTGCCGGATTCGACCGGACGGCCTTCCGCGCGCCATTTCTTCAGGCCGCCGTCAAGCACCCGGACACCGGCATGGCCGAACGACAGGAACATCCACCACGCCCGCGGCCCGGCAAGCCAGCCACCATTGTCATAAACAACGACCGTATCCTTCGAGGAAATTCCGAGCGCGCCGACATCGCGCCCGAACTGCGCGGCATCCGGATACATATGCGGAAGCGGCGATGCGCGATCCGATACGGCATCGACATCGAAGAACACC